>NC_012796.1:3032500-3635000 GCF_000010665.1 Solidesulfovibrio magneticus RS-1
ACACCCAGCCGGCCCTGGTGGTGCGCTTCGAAGCCGAGAACGAGACGCGCCTGGACGAAATCCGCCGTCTCATCGAGGAACCGGTGACAGCCTGGATCAAGGAGCTTTCCTAGGGTCGCGACCCGATCATGCCCGTGTCCGCCGGAAGGCCGGCCGCAACCCGGCCCGGCCGTCCGGCGACTCCCCGTCAACGCCCCGGAGGAGACATGCGACACGCCTTCCTGCCCCGCCTGCTGGCCGTTTCCATCGCCCTGTCGCCGTGGGCGATTCCGGCTTTGACCCTGGCCCAGGACTACCGGCCAAACACCGCCCTGGGCGAACTGCTGGCCCACATGCCCTACGTCAAAAGCGGGACCAATCCCGGCGGCAAAAACGTGTTGGAAAACAGCTGCATCTACAAGGACAGCTTCTCCATCAGCCCGTCCAAGGAGGTGCTGGAGCGCTGCGACGTGGCCGGAGCCGTGGCGGAATTCACGGCCAAAAACGGACCGCCCGATTTGGTGTCCGAGGCTCCCGGCGGCAAGAAACTGCTGGAATACCGCCTGCTGCACGGCGGCAACAGCTACTTCGTCAAGATCTACGTGGCCTGCGCCGGAGGCAAGACCGAAATCTTCGCCATCGCCGAGTGCAAGGAGGAAAAAAACCGGGTCAAACCCGGACCGCCCAAGGACGACCGCTCGTTTTGGAAGAAGATGCTGCCTTGAATCTGGTTGGCCGCCAGGCCAAGGCGCGATGCCGCCGGCGGTTTTCCTGAATCAAACGCCTATTGACTGCCCGTCTTTTTTATATATATCCTTGTATAGCTAGTAACATCAAACTACAAGGAGACTGGGCATGGCCGCCAAGAACGTGAAGATCAGCGCCACAGGCAAAAACCATCATGCCGTCTTGGATGATGGCCCTGCGTTCGCCATCGGGAAAGAGGTCAAATACGGGGACAACATCGGACTGCAGCACCTCGGGAACAGCACGTCGAAGCGCTATTCGCCAGAAGAGCATCGAGAAGAATATGGATTTTGGGCCGACTTCCTGGTCCCCACAGCGACCTGCGAAAGCGGCGGCTGTTATTCCTGTCTCAACACCTACGACACGGCGCTGTTCACCTTCGGTTTTTTGCAGTTTGCCGCCCATGTCCCCAACGGCGACTGCATCCTCTATTTCCGCCGTCTGCTCGCCCTGCCCCAGGCCGAATCCTACTTTCCCGACCTCATTGTAAAAGAGGGCCGCATCCATCACAGGCAGGGCGGCATAATGCTCCCCCTTGAAACCGATGACGACACGTCGGGATTCCAGCGCTACTTTAATCCGGACCCGGCCCTGCTGTCGGACGAGGAACGTCGACGAGCCGCCTTGTGCATCCATTGGTGCGAAAACGATCCGGAAGTTCGCGACCTTCAGGTCGCCGTCGGCATTGCGCTTTTCAAAAAGAACATGAAGCTTTACGCCCAAAAATACTCGCTGGATCAGGCCCCGGACTCCATCTGCGCCATCGTGGCCGACATTCGCCATCAGGGTCGCGCCAAAAGCGACGCCATCCTTCAGGCCCTCGACGCCAAGGGCCGCTGGGACGTCGCCCGGACCAACCTCCTGCGCCTTGGCCTGGACAAATACCCCGGCCGGCCGCAGCAGTTGGAAGCGACCCTGAGGCGTCTTGAAGACGAAGGGATTTTTGGCCGCCGCGTCTATGACTTGGCCTCGGCCGACTTCCAGCTGCTGTCCGACGACGTCCGATAGCGCCATGCGTCCCGAGCGGGTCCGGTCCGCCCACGGACCTGCCCGGGACGCTTCCCCGCCATTTGCCCCCAGGCGCGATTGCGGCTATAAGGCGATGAAATCAGACCGCCGGACACCACCGCATGCGCATATTCAAATGGCTTTTCCTGCTCGCCCTCCTTACCGCCGGGGGCTACTTCGGCTACAAACACTACACCAAAAAACCCGAGCCGCCCCGGGTCATCGCCACGGCCGAGGCTAGCCTGGGCAACGTGCGCAAGGTGTTGGAGGCTACGGGCATCATCAAGGCCCAGGTCGGCGCCATCGTCAAGATCGGCGCCCGGGCCACAGGCACCATCAAGGAAATGCACGTCAAGGTCGGCGACGAGGTCAAGCGCGACCAGCTCATCGCCGTCATCGACTCCCGGGAGCTGCGCTCCCAGCTCGACGAGGCCGAGGCCCGGCTGGCCCGGGCCAATGCCGAGCTGTCCCAGGTCGAAACCGTCTACCCCCGCCGCATCGCCGAAGCCGAAGCCGAACTGCGCCTGTCCCAGGCCAAGTACGACTACGCCGCCTCCACGCTCAAGCGCCAGGATGAGCTGTTCCGCAAGGAACTCGTGGCCCGCGACGTCCTGGACGCCGCCCGCCGCGACAATCTGGTCAGCCAAAACGAGGTGCTGGCCCGAGAGGCCTCCCTGGTGCGGGTGCGCACGGAATTCGAAAAGGAACTCATCAAGGCCCAGCGCGTCCGGGACGAGGCCCAGGCCGTCATCGACTCGGCCAACACCAAGATTTCCTATACCCGCATCGTCAGCCCCATCGACGGCGTGGTGGCCCTGGTCACCTCCCAGGCCGGCGAGACCGTGGTGGCCGGCCTGCAAGTGGCTAATCTCATCACCGTCCTTGACCCCAGCCGCCTGGAAATGTGGATCTACGTGGACGAGACCGACGTCGGCCAGGTCAAGGCCGCCATGCCGGTAGAATTCCGGGTGGACGCCTACCCCGGCACGACCTTCAAGGGCAGCGTCAACCAGATCTATCCCCAGCCCGAGATCCGCGACAACATCGTCTACTACCAGGCCCTGGTGCGCCTGGACCCGGCCGAATCGTCCAAGCTGCGCCCGGAAATGACCACCCAGTGCCAGATCGTGGTGCAGGAGAAAAAGGGCGTGCTGGTCATTCCCAACGCGGCGCTCAAGTGGATCGGCGACAAGCAGGTGGTCTTCGCCGTGACCGAGGGTGGCGGCGTGCGCGAGGTGCAGCCCAAGCTCGGCCTGGAGGGGCTTAACGAAACCGAGATCGTCGAAGGCTTAGCCCCGGGCGAAAAGGTGGCTACCCAGATCGTGCTGCCGGGCCTGGCCGCGCCGACCATAAACGCCCCCAAGGCCAACCGTCCGGGCGGCGGCCGATGACCGGCCAGGCGTCCCCCGGCGAAGGCGAGCCGCTTATCCGCCTAACCGACGTCACCCGCAGCTACGTCATGGGCGGCGTGGCCAACACGGTGCTCTCCGGGGTGACCCTGGACATCGCGGCCGGCGAATTCGCGGCCATCATGGGCCCGTCGGGCTCTGGCAAGTCCACTCTGCTCCACATCCTGGGCCTGCTCGACCGCCCCACTTCCGGCAGCTACCGGCTGCGCGGCCAAGAGACCGGCACGCTGTCCGACGACGCCCTGTCCCATCTGCGAAACCAAGCCATTGGCTTCGTCTTCCAGAGCTTTTACCTCATCCCTTACGCCACCGCCCTGGACAACGTGCTGCTCCCGGGGCTCTACAGCGACGCCCCGCGCGCGGCCCTTGTCCGGCGGGCGGGAGAACTCCTGGACAAGGTCGGGCTGTCGGCCCAGGCCCGACACAAGCCTTCCCAGCTCTCCGGCGGCCAGCAGCAGCGCGTGGCCCTGGCCAGGTCGCTTATAAACGACCCGGACCTCATCCTGGCCGACGAACCCACCGGCCAGCTCGATTCCGGCACCAGCCGCGAAATCATGGAACTCCTCGCCGCCATCAACCGCGACGCCGGCAAGACGGTCATCGTCGTCACCCACGACCCGGACACCGCCGCCTACGCCCGTCGCCAGATTCTCGTGACCGATGGCCGTGTGGCGCGTTCTTAGCCGCTATCCGCGCCTGCTATGGCGTCTGCAGGGCGTGGCCGGCCAAGCCCTGCTGGCCCACAAAGCGCGCAGCTTCTTTGTCGTTGCCGCCGTGGCCATGGGCATCGCGGCGCTCACCGTCATCGTCGCCTCGGTGGACGGCGCGCGGCGAAAGGCCCTGGAAATCGTCGATTTCTTTGGCCCGGACGCGGTGCTGGTCCTTGGCGGCGACATCGAGAACCGGCCCGTTGGCCAGCGCACAAATACCCTCACCTGGTCTGACGCCCGGGCCATCGCCCGCTCCTTGCCCGGGGCCTACGCCGTGCTGCCCATGCGCTCGGTGCGGGCCGTGACCCTGCGCTACGGCAACAAGAACCACGAGGCCCCCACCGTGGTCGGAGCCACCGAGAATTACGCCGCCACCTGGAACTGGCCCCTGTCCGAGGGCCGCGACCTGTCCGAGGACGACATCGCCCACGGGGCCAAGGTGGCGCTCATCGGCGACGCCCCGGCCAAGGCTCTTTTCGGCGACGCCTCGCCGGTCGGGCGCACGGTCATGGTGAAAAATCTGCCCGTGCAGATCGTCGGGCGACTGTCCTACCGGGGCTTTACCGGCGGCGGCTCGGACGTGTCCGTGGATGACCGCCTCATCATGCCCATCTCCACCCTGACCCAGCGTTTCAACCTGGACCGCAACTACTTCCGGGGCCTTCGCGTGCGCTTCCACGATCCGGACCTCATCGGGGTCCACATGGAAAACCTGCGCGCCCTGCTGCGCCACGAACACAAGCTCGGCCCCACCGTCCCCGACGATTTCACCATCATGTCGGCCAGCGAGATCCTCAAGTTCCTGACAGCCTTTACCGGTGGACTGGTGGCCTTTCTCGGGGTCACGGCCGGAGTGGCCATCCTGGTCGGCGGTTTCGTGCTGGCCAACCTCATGTTTCTGGGCGTCAGCGAACGACGCGTGGAGATCGGGCTGCGCAAGGCCGTGGGGGCCACCTCCGGGGCCATCCTCATCCAGTTTTTGTCCGAGGCCGTCTACCTGACCCTGGCCGGAGCCATCCTCGGCGTGGGACTCGGGGTGGGCCTGGGCGAGTCCCTGTCACGCCTGGGAATGCTGGAACTGCGCCTGTCGCCCAAAATCTTCGTCCTGTCCCTGGCCGCCGCTCTGGCCATCGCCCTGGCCTTCGGCCTGCGCCCGGCCCGCAAGGCGGCTGACCTCGACCCCATCGAGGCCCTGCGCGGCGGCGGCGAATAGCCGCCGCCGCGCAGCCACGCCTGCCCGCCTTTCCTGCCCAGCCGCTTGGGTGCCGCGTCCACGACAAACGTAAGCGCTCAATAAGGCGCGTCTTGTTAGGGCGAGCAGGAAGCAGGATAAGCTCAGGCAGGTATGATGAGGCTTTGAGGATCGCTGTACTGGGGCAGGAGGGCCTTGCGTTGGGCGTCAGTGGTTGCCGCCGGCAAGTGCTCGAAGAGGTGGCGCAGGTAGCGGTATGGCTCCAGCCCGTTGGCCTTGGCCGTTTCGATGAGGGAGTAGATGGTGGCCGAGGCGTCGGCTCCGCGCGGATGGCCTGAGAACAGCCAGTTTTTGCGGCCCACGGCAAAGGGGCGGATGGCGTTTTCGGCCAGGTTGTTGTCCGGACGCAGTCGGCCGTCTTCCAGGTAGACGACCAACCGCTCCCACTGTTTGATAGCATAGCCAATGGCCTTGCCGAGCAGACTCTTGGGCGGGGTGGTGGCGGCGCGTGCATCGAGCAGCGCCTTAAGCTTGTCCAGGATCGGCCTGGATTTTTCGGCTCGCAGGACCTTGATCTGCTCCGGATTGAGCTGTTGCCTTTCGGCTTGGTGCTCCACGCCGTAGAGTTTGCCGATCAGATCGAGGACGGCATGGGCCGTGCCGCCTTTGGCCTTCTTGCCAGCGGACTTCTCGACCTCGACGAACTTGCGCCGGACATGGGCCAAACAGCCGAGATGGCGCAGGCCTTCCCGTTCGCCCAGGGCCTCATAGCCGCTGTAGCCGTCGGTCTGCAGATAGCCTTTGAAATCGCCAAGAATTTCCGCAGCCACGCTGCCGGCCCGGGTCGGATGATAGCGAAACAGGACGACCGGTTTTCCCGGTGTTCCGCCCCGGGCGACCCACATAAATGATTTCGTGGTGTTGGCCCGGCCTGGTTCGGCAAGCACCTGGACCGTGGTTTCGTCCATGTTGACGATGGGGCCGGAACGAATTTCAGCGATGATCATGTCGATGAGCGGATCGCAGGACTTGGCTACGCGGATCATCCAGCCAGCCAGGGTTCCCCGGGAGATGTCCAGCCCCAGGCGAGCGAACTGATCCTCCTGGCGGTACAGGGGCAGCGCGTCGGCATACTTGGCCACGGCGACATGGGCCAAAAGGCCCTGAGTCACGATGCCCTGGGGGATGATTTGGGGTGGCATGGGCGCGGTTTTCACCGTCGGCCCATCGTCCTCCACACCTTCGCAGGTACGGCAGGCGTATTTTGGCCGGATGTGGCGGATGACCTGGATTTTGGCCGGCACGATGTCGAGCTTTTCGCTGACTTCCTCACCGATGCGGACCAGCTCAGCGCCGCAGGGGCAGGTCTTCTCCGATTCCGGCAGGTCGTGGATGATCTCCACCCGGGGCAGATCCGCAGGGATGGGGCGACGGCCGCGTTTGCGGCGGGTGCTCGCCGGGGCGCAGGCCTCCTCGAAGGTCTGCGGTTTGTGCTCCTCCGCAGTCTGCTCGGCCTCGTCGAACAGGGAGAGCTGCTGCTCCTGGCCGGTACGGGGCTTTTTCTCGGACTTCGGGCCGTAAATGATCAGGTTCAGGAGCTGAAGGCGCTGCTCAAGTTGGACGATGTGCTCTTGCTGGTCAGCCTGACTGGCAGCCATGTTGACAATGAGAGCTTTCAGTGCGGCAGGGTCGTCAGGGAGGGAATTGATGTCCACGGCCCGAACAATCTCTCATTATTATTCAATTTAATCAAGGCAATACTGTCTAAAAGAGCGTCGAATACTCCAGACGGGAGTGTCCCGTCACGGCCAGGGGATCGAGACCATCAAGCAGCCAGGCCAGTTGCCGGGAGTCAATGGCAAGCACCTCCGCCTCGCGGGTTGGCCAGCGAAACACATGCCGCTCCAGACGCTTGTGCCACAGACAAAAGCCGTTGCGATCCCAGTAGAGCAGCTTGATGATCGTCCGGCTGCGGTTGCAAAAGCCGAAAAGGTGACCGGCAAACGGATCGAGTTGCAGCTGCCGTGAAACCAGGATGGACAGCCCGTCGATGGACTTGCGCATGTCTGTGGCTCCCAGAGCCAAATAAACCCGGACGCCGCTTACCGGCGACATCATAGCCGTGTCAGCGTGCGGACAAGCTTTTCCAGCACCGGCGCGGCGAAGTTGCCTCTGATCTCGATGCGAAAGGCGTTGCCCACGTGCACTAGGATCGGTGCCGGCACGGTTGCCATGTCCGCCTGGGCCGACGCCGGCAGAGGCACGGGAACGAGGGTGACGCAGGACGCGCCCTCCTTGCCAGTCGCTGCCTCCAAACGCTTCCGCCAATAGCCCATGGAACTTTGGGAAAGACCCTGCCGCCGGCAGTAAGCCCCCTGGCTCAGGCCGCTACGATGCCAAGCCTCAATATGTTCAGACCAGTACGCCGCCTTCTCGAAACTGAGCTCTGCTGATGACGCTGCCATGGTCGCCCTCCTGTGGGATAAACCATGACAGAAAACTCAAGCGGCGTAAGAAGGGGTTGATTGACCGGTTACCGTTAGCCAGCAGCCACAAGAAAAGGCCCCTGGTGCGACAACACCAGAGGCCTTTGAAGAAGGAGCCAATTACAAACCGCTTCTAACGACCGCTTCCAGTTCTTAGGCCTGGAAGCATTTTGGCCTGTAACTAGCTGAATTAGCTTGGCGTCCCCAAGGGGATTTGAACCCCTGTTACCGGCGTGAAAGGACCATACCCCTACGCGGATTTTGCTGACTTTTTCAATAATCCTAAGCAATTCGTAACGAGCTATGACGAGATATACCGAGCTATCCGCACCTCAATTTACTTCTCGGTTTACTTCTCCGACCAAACCCCGAAGCGCACATCAGGCTGGCAAAAAGAATGACTTGTCAGGCTTCGAATGGAGCGCTCTCCCCCATCCTCTCCCCCTATCCTCTCTCTGACCCCACCCTGCTACCCACCCCCAGGCAATCTTCGCGGGAGATTCAGGGGCATGCACTGGCTGAGACGACAGTTTCGATATTCTCGGTCGCCATGCCCCCAGCATTCCGGGCCGTTGAAAGCTCCTCATTGGAAAAGACACGCCCAATGTCCAGGATCAAGACAAAGCGTTCGTTGAGCTTGCCCAAGCCAATGAGGAAACGAGTATCAACGGCTGACCCCATCCGAGGAGGCGGGTCAATCCTGTCCTGTTCTAACTCCAGAACCTCCTGCACCGAATCCGCCAGGAGGCCGATGAGGATACAATCTCCTTCGGTTCGAACCTCAGCGATGATGATGCAGGTATTTGTGGTGAATACCGTCCCCGACATTCCGAACTTGAGACGCAGATCTATCACCGGGATGGCCTTTTCCCTAACGTTGATCACGCCGCGTATAAAGTCAGGCATTCTCGGAATGCGGGTTATATTGGTATTGTCTAAAATTTCCTTGACCCAGCCGATATCCAGGGCAAAAAGCTCGTCGCCGAGAGTAAACGTCAGGTATTGATGCATGGCCATAATTTCAGCGTTGCTCATGACGCTATCCTCCCGTCGGCTAGAACCGTTCAAAATCATCGTCAGCGTCGTGCATTTCTATAGCGACGCCCTTGGATTTGACTGCCTTCGACGGGGCTGGGCGCGCCATACGTCCTGCAGGGAGCGCCTTTACGGGCATGTGCCTTTTCGTCGCTCCAGAGCCTGCCACCTGGAAGAAAGAAATACTGCCTTGGAGTTGCTCAGCTTGTGCAGAAAGCTCTTCTGAGGTCGAGGCCATTTCTTCCGAAGCGGAGGCATTTTGCTGCACCACCTGATCAAGCTGCTGAATGGCCTTGTTAATTTGGCTGGCACCAGAATTTTGCTCATTGCTGGAGGCGGCAATTTCTTGGACCAACTCTGCCGTCCGCTGGATATCAGGCACCATTTTGGTCAGCATGTTACCAGCTTTTTCGGCGATCTGGACACTTGAAGACGACAAGTTGCTGATTTCGGCGGCTGCGGCCCCGCTTCGCTCGGCCAATTTGCGAACCTCGGCGGCAACGACGGCGAAGCCCTTACCGTGTTCTCCGGCGCGGGCGGCCTCAATAGCGGCGTTAAGGGCCAGCAGATTGGTTTGGCGGGCGATTTCCTCAATGATGGATATTTTTTCAGCGATGTTCTTCATCGCCACCACAGCCTGGGTTACGGCCACTCCTCCTTCTTCCGCATCCATGGCAGCCTTGACTGCGATGGTCTGTGTTTGTTGGGCGTTATCAGCGTTCTGCTTGATATTTGAGGACATCTGCTCCATAGACGAGGAAATCTCCTCAACGCTAGCTGCCTGCTCGGTAGCCCCCTGGGACATGCTCTGCGCTGAAGCAGATAATTCTTCGCTGCCTGAGGCAACGTTCTCAGTTGCAGACTGAATTTCGGCTACGACTTCGCGCAGACGATCGACCATGTCATTAAGGGCCGCAGCCAACACTCCGATTTCATCCTTTTGGTCAATGTCCAACTTTTGGGTGAAGTCCCCTCGGGACATGGCCTGGGCGAAACCAACACCTTTGAGCACCGGCCCGGTAATAGCGCGGGTCAGCGCCACAGCAATGATAACGCCGAGAAGAAGCGCGAAAGCCAAGCCAATAATCATGGTCGTGGAGGCCGAAGCCAAGCTTGAGACGGTATCATTGGCGATACTCTGCGTCTGCCCCATGCCGGCCTTGGCCGTTTCCTGGGCCGCTTCCAGTACCTGCTCGCCGACTTCGTTTCGTTTTGTTCCAAGCGTTTGCAACGTTTTCCAAGCGGCAACGTACTCAGTCATAGCGGCCTTGTACTTACCACCTGCCTCTTTTATTGTGGCCAGTTGCCTAAGATTATTTTCTTGGCGAGTCACCGTCTTTAACTTATCAAGTAGTTCATCGATTTTTTTAAAATTATTGAGCGCATCGTCTACTAATTGAATATTCCCTGTAGCCTGTGCCTTAAAATTTTTGACGCGAACATCATTCCCTAAATCTATCACCTCGTTCGCCTCTTCTATTTTACTACGTCGCTCTTGGAGTTTTGCGACAGAGGCTCCTTCATTGATCTCCTTTTCGAATGCAGCATCTTGGCTTTCCATAAAATCACTACAACTTTTCAAATACTCGCCTGCTGAGGCGTCCATCGTCTTACGCAAAGATTCCATTGCCTTAATACTGACAGTCGTCGCTTCAATCAGTTTTCCATACTCGTCCACTTTGCCTTGTGCCTTTGCGACGTCTTCCTTTAGCTTTGTCAGCTTGGGGAACTTGTCCGAATGCGCCTTGGCTTTGGCCAGTTGGGCGTTGACGTTGGCAAACTCTTTTTTCGCAGTTTCTAGAAATTTTTCATCTTCACTGAGTGCATAACCACGCATAGCATACATGGTCATCATCGAATCACGTTCAACGTCATTCGCCACAGCTACTTCTGGCACGTATTCTTGCGCCAATCGCGTGGCCCCCTGCTCCACTTTGCTCATGGCCACCACAGCCAAGCCCCCTAAGAGACAAGCGATGAGGATAAGAGCTCCGAAGCCGCCCCCGATCTTAATGCCAAGCCTGATATTCTTCATCAGTCCCTCCACTGGTGGCAAAAGTAAAAAAATTATTTTAAACATACCGTACTTTTCAGCTCTTTGACAATGGGGAACAACACCTAGGCGGACATGGCTATCCTCGGATGGTGACGGGTATGGCGTCTACGTGAAGTGGTGGGCTGCGGCAGACCTGCCAGGCACACCTGCCGTTCCTAGATTCCTCTTGCGCAACAGCACGGTAAATCGCAGGCGCCGTACGGTGTGATGGTAATCCGGCTCAGGTCTCAGAAGCGCGGCCTGTCAAGCAGTCGTTCGACAGTCACCTGGACATCATTGTAGAAATGTGCTTTGTTCCTTTAAGTTTGGGAATCCAGTCCTCCACCACTTGGGTGATGATTATCTTGGCTTCGAATGGATATATTTATAACTATTTAAGGGACATAAGCAATTAGTGACTGTGCAAAGATGCGAGAAAAACGCTCAGAGTAGGGAATAGTTAGTCCATCGTCTTTTCCCAGCCTGCAGGAGGGAATATGCACATCCAGACTTCGGACCAGCCCAGCCTTGACCTCGGCTTTGGCGAGTACACCTGCAACTGGGGCGTCCACCTGTGCGGGCTCTATGAGACCGATAAGGAACGAGACGCGATAATCTTCGGCTTTCTCGCGCAGGGGGCCAAGGTTGGCGATCTACAACTCTACTGCCCTGCCGAACGCAGCCGCGAAGATTTCGAGTCCAAGATGAGCGCGGCCTGCCCGCATTGCGGGCCGAAGCTCAAGGACCAGGAGGTGTTCCGCATCAGCTCGGCCAGGGATCTCTACTATCCAGATGGCACTTTCTCCCCCTGGGCCATGGAAGACGGCCTGAACGCCTTCTACGAGCAGAGCCGGGACCAGGGCGGCCCGAACATCCGCGCCACGGCGGAGATGGTCTGGGCCCTGGAGACCATCCCTGGCGTGGAGCATCTAATGGCCTACGAGTCCCGCCTAAACTACTTCATCAAGGGCAAGCCCTGGGTCAGCATCTGCCTGTACAACGTGGCGAAATTCGACGGGAAGACAATCATGAAGGTGCTGCAGACGCATCCCTACATCATCAGCCAGGGTGTCATCTCGGCAAACCCCTTCTTCGTGGACCCGGACATCTGGCTGAGCAAGAACGCTCCAGAGTTCATGAACCGTGACGAGTAACCTGAAAGACCACGACCTCTTCCTGCTGCTGATCAACCTGTCGCAACTCAACGACAGGCATCTGGTGGTGCGCATCTTCACCCAGGCAATAGAGGCCATGTGGTCGGAGCTTATCCTGAAGTGGATCGAAGGGCCTGAACACCCTGGCGAGCCCTGTCTGCCGGTGCGGACCATGTCCGGGTACTATGGCAGATTTATCACCATGGGCTCCGACGCCCAGTTGTCCGCGCAAGACCGCCAGCTTCTGGGTAACTCGGTGCAGATGCTCGCGCTGTTGCTGGAGCGCTTGGCCCAGCGGGAAGAGCTGGAAGGCCGCAAGGCGCAGCTTGAAGACGAGGTAAAGACCCGCACAAGAGAACTGAACGAGACCCTGGAGCGTTACCAGGCCCTGTTCGCCTCAGTCAGCGACCCAATACTTGTGGCCGACAGAAACACGGGCATCCTGGTGGAGTGCAACGAAGCCGCGGAACGCTTTTTTGGTCGCAGCCGAGAGCAGCTCATCGGACGACCGCAAAGCGTTTTGCATCCACCGCATACTCGCCTTGTCAATGGCGTGACCGAAGACTTTAAACGTAAAGCGACTGACCCAAGAGGTTTAGAGGAAATAAAGCTCTTGGCCTCTGATGGCGAGGTGCGTGACGCGGAGGTCACTGCTAGAGTGTTTGATATAGGGGAGAACAAGCTTATCTTGGGGGTGTTCAGAGACATCACCGAGCGCAAACGGGCAGAAGATGCATTGCGCGAGAGCGAGCAGCGATACCGCCGCATCGTTGATACCGCCCAGGAAGGCATCCGCATCAGCGACGAATGTGGCCGCATTGTCTATCTGAACCAGCGTATGTCAGACCTCCTCGGATACTCACAGGATCAAATGCTAGGCAGAAACATTGAGGATTTTCTTTTCCCTGAGGACCTGGAGGATCACCGCCAAAGGATGGAAGACCGTCGCAGGGGCAGTGACGCTTGCTATGAGAAGAGATTGCGGCGGAGCGACGGGACCGCTGTGTGGACTCTCGTCTCGGTCAAGTCCCTGCCTGATGCGACTGGCCGGTATGACGGCTCGTTGGCCATGTTCAGCGACATTACCGACCGCAAGTTGGCTGAAGAAGCACTACACCAGGAGGACGCCCGTTTGCGCAAGTTGCTGGAGATTATCCAGTACGACACGGCAAACACCCAGTCCTTGCTGGATTTCGCCCTGGGCAAATGCCTTGAACTGACGGGCAGCAGGTTCGGGTACATTTACCACTACGACGAAGATTCACAATCTTTTACGCTCAATTCATGGTCACGCGACGTCATGCAGGCTTGTTCCATTGCAAATCCACAATCTTGTTACGAACTCTCTAAAACAGGGCTCTGGGGCGAGGCTGTACGCCAGTGCCGTGCAGTCATCGTGAACGACTTCCTGACGGACAACCCTCTGAAAAAGGGCTATCCTGAAGGCCACGCCCAACTGACGAACTTCCTTACGGTTCCGATTTTAAGCAATAAACGCATAGTCGCTGTCGTGGGGGTGGCCAACAAGCAAACAGACTACATGGATAGCGATGTAATTCAACTTTCACTGCTCATGGATGCGACATGGCGGGTAGTGGAACGCCGACAGGCAGAAGAATCCTTGCGTAAAAGCGATGAACGCCTGTCCTTGGCTCTAATGGCTGCAAACGACGGCATGTGGGACTGGGATATCTCTTCAGGCACCACCTATTTCAGTCCTCGCTACTATACAATGCTTGGCTACCAGCCTGGCGAATTCCCCAGTGACTTTGACACGTGGAAGAGCCTTTTGCATCCAGATGATGTAGAGCATGCCATCCACATTGTCTCCGAAAGCCTTAATAATTCTGAAGGGTTTGAGATCGACTTCCGCATGCGAACTAAGTCGGGGGATTGGTCATGGATTCTCGGACGAGGCCGGGTGGTTGAAACGGACGCCGAGGGCCACGCAAAAAGGATGGTGGGCACCCATGTGGACATCAACGAACGCAAACGCTCGCAAGCCGATTTGTTGAGTGCCAAGCTGCAGGCCGAAGCTGCAAACAAAGCCAAGTCAGAGTTTTTGGCCAACATGAGCCATGAAATACGCACCCCTCTCAACGGAATCCTCGGCATGCTTCAATTGCTTCAGACTACTGAACCTAATGAGGAACAAAATGAGTACCTTACTGGAGCAACTCGGTCCACTAAGCGACTGACTCGACTTCTCTCTGATATTCTTGACATCTCAAGAATCGAAGCGGGCAGGATGGATGTTGTTGAGACTGAATTTGACATCTATCAACTGCAGGATTCTATACGCGAAATTTTTTACACGGAAGCTCAGGGGAAAGGCCTCGTTTTAGATTTCATTTGGGACGATGAATTGCCCACAGTTTTGATTGGAGACGAAGCTCGGCTTCGACAAATCCTTTTCAACCTTGTCGGAAACGCCATAAAATTTACCGACAAAGGAGAAGTCCTGGTCGAGGTCTCTTTGTTGCCGAATTCAAACTTTTCTTCTGTACGCGTGCTGTTTACTGTAAGTGACACGGGAATAGGTATTTGTGAAGAACATCTCAAATATATTTTTGAGCCATTTGTGCAGGCTGAAATCTCGTACACAAAACGCTTTCAGGGCGCTGGCTTGGGGCTATCCATTGTTCGGCGATTGGTAAGTATCTTGGGCGGTGATATATCAATTGACAGTGCCCTTGGCGAGGGAACAACCGTCTACCTCTCGCTGCCGCTCAAGATTTTTGCACCTAAGCAGAAACCACTGGAGCTTGTCACACATGAAACCTCACCTCCTAGACGAGTTCCCAGGCGCATACTCCTCGCTGAGGACGATCCGTTAAGCTCACTTACCTGCAAGAGGATGCTTGAGAAATCCGGCTACTCAGTCACTGCCGCCAACGATGGGCAGGAAGCGCTGCAGCGACTGACCGAAAATGACTTCGACTTAATCCTTATGGATGTGCAGATGCCTGTCATGAACGGCATCGAAGCTACAAAGGCAATCAGGGGGGCAAACAATCTTGGAGCGAAGTCGAGCATACCCATTGTAGCCATGACAGCCTACGCAATGACTGGAGACAAAGAATCATTTTTGGCAGCGGGCATGAACGGCTATATTGCAAAACCAGTAGACAAAGGAGCACTGTTTGAAGCTATAGAAAGAGTTCTACACACAAAATAGTGCTACAATGATACATCTGCAAAAAAGACTCTAAGTGATGGCGGGGATCGGGGTGTGGCTTCGTCTACCCAGATGAGTGCTGGCGCGGAATATATAACTTCCTACTGAAATCCCCTTCATGACTGTGAATCCAGTTGCCGTGCGATTGGAGGTAAAGCGATGGGACTGGCCATCATCAGGGGGAGCTATCACGAGTCTCAGCCGAGTTTTGGAAATCTGATTGCCGCGCTTAAAGAAAACGCTTACAGGTACAAGGCTGTACCGCATTGATCTTCATGCGATATCCCAATGGCAGGAGGCTGTCCGATGCCGACCCCAAGCACCAATGCCCCCTCCCGCAGTCGGCCCTCATCTGACTCCAGCCTCCTTAATAATCTCAAAAAATCAAGCATATTCAATCATTTCTGTCCGGCTAAGAAAAGGCTTGACGCCTGAAAGCGACAACTGAACTAGATTCATGATGCCTGTCTATTTCGGCGATACATTTTGGAAAAACGTCACCGACCACCATGAAGTCAAGTTCAAAAATCCTTGCAGAACGCCACCAGGCAGCATCAGCACGCGTCACAGAGCCTATTCTAGAACAGAAGGCACTTCTTAGCTTTCTTTATAACTATGCGGAATCACTCTTGTTGCTGTATGGTGTAGTTCTGAAGCTCACCTGCAAACCGACAAGAGGATTCCGCACATGCAAAGCGCTATCACCGTCTTCGCCCAATTTCTATCCCTTGTGCCGAAATCCGTATTTTTCAAGCTATCTCAGAATTATAGGCCTGAACGCTCGCCTCGGACATTCTCTCCGTGGAGTCATTTCGTCCACTTGCTGCACGCCCAGTTGGCCGGATGCAAAAGCCTGCGGGACGGAATCATGGGCATGAATGCCGCTTCCAACCGGCTCTACCATCTTGGCGTGAAGCCTGTGCCCCGTTCCACCTTTGCCGACGCCAATGCCAAGCGCCCATACACCATGTTCGAAGCCCTGTTCGGCGAACTCTACACGAGGTGTCTTTCCCAAGCGCCAAAAAAGAAATTTTCTTTTGAGAACAAGCTGTTCAGCCTGGACGCGTCGGTCGTCGACCTGTGCCTAAACCTGTTCCCCTGGGCCAAGTTCCGAACGGCCAAGGGCGGCATCAAGATGCACACGGTCATGGACCATGACGGCTATCTCCCGGCTGTGGTCACCGTCACCGAAGCCAAATGCCATGAGGTCAACATCGCCAAGCTGCTCAAACTGCCCAAAGGATCAATCGTGGTCTTTGACCGGGGCTACAACGACTACACGTGGTTCCGACACCTCTGTAAATCCGGCGTCTTCCTCGTCACACGACTCAAGAGCAATGCACGGTTTCGGGTCATCGAGCGCCACCGCACGGATCAGGCAACGGGCGTCACCTCCGATCACATCATCCAGGTCGCAGTGGGTGAAAAAACCATGACCTTGCGCCGCGTCGGCTATCGTGATCAGGAAACCGGGAACCGTCTTGATTTCCTGACCAATCACATGACCTTGCCAGCAAGAACCATTGCCGACATCTACAAGGAACGCTGGCAGGTCGAAATCTTCTTCCGCTTCATCAAGCAGAACCTCAAGATCAAGTCGTTCCTCGGCAACTCGAAAAACGCCGTCCTCTCCCAGGTCTACGTGGCCCTGATCGCGTACCTGCTCCTGGCCTACCAGAAGTTCATGTCAAAGATCGGCCTGAGCCTGCATTACCTGGCCAGGCTGGTGCAACGAAATTGCAACATCCTCGACCTCGTTGAACCCCAGCGAAAAAGTGTAAAATCAAATGATCCTGGGCAGCTATCGCTTCTAGCTTAGCCGGACAGAAATGATATTCAATCCAACAAACTGGAGTCTCAGGCTTCGATTTTTGACTGTCCCCGCTGCTCTTCTTGGACTCGGCTGCTTGACTCTGGCCTTTATCTTCCAGCGATACCAGGATATGGTGGTCGTTGAATCCGTCGACAGTCGCCTGTCCGTGTTCCAACACTGGATTCAAGACAAGATCACAAACGAATTCGACGTACTCTTGTCCGAAGTCTCGCCGCTCGCTGCCATGCCGGAAGTGATCGAGAGAGCATGCGCCAACGCGACAAGGACCACCTTGTCCGCTACATACTACCCTATACCGAACGCCTGCGCGCCACCACCGGACGCGAATCACTCTATTTCCATTTTCATCTGCCGCCGGCGGTCTCGTTTCTGCGCACCTGGGACGTGGACGCCACCGGAGCCGACCTGACGGACATACGGCCCATCGTGGTCAAAGCCAACAAGTACCGATCACCATTTCGGGGCATCGAAGTCGGACCCGGCGGCGCGGCCATGCGGGCCATCATCCCCTTAAACGACGGGTCAGGCGAGCACATCGGCACAGTAGAAGCGGCCACCTCCCTTGAAAACCTGCTGGAGACGACGGCCCAGCCTTATTTCAGAGCGATGCTTCTGCTCGACAAACGCTTTGAATCCGTGCTCGGCCAAAACCGCATCCGGGGCGTTCACGGCAAATGGATCGTCGGGCGCGGTTTCAGCCTTCCCCAGGAAAACCTAGTCCTTGAAGCACTGGACAATTCAGGAGTACCCGAACGACTAGGCAACGCCTTTTATCGATTCCTGCCCCTGGAGGACTTCGAAGGCCGTGCCATCGGAGGCATCCTGCTCGGCTACGACTCCATGGCGTTGTTCAAATCAACGGTCAGCGAGTCCCTGGTCTTTGGCCTTATCTTCCTGCTCGGGGCCATGGTGCTGTGGTTTCACATTTATTGGAACGTGGCCCGGGTGAAGCTGTTTCTCACGCATCTTGAACGCGTTCTTGGCAACACCGTCTCCGGAGACTTTAGCGGACGCTTAGACACCACGCCGGTCCATTGCCTAGACATCCTGCACTGCACCAAAACAGACTGTCCGGTCTATCACGACCCCATGCGTATCTGTTATCTGGAAACAGGGTCCGAGGCTCTTTCGGCCGTCAGCCGCAACACCTGTATCTTTTTAAGCCGCTATAAGCACTGCCGGCTCTGTCCAGTCTATGCCCGACGGCGCGGTGATGAACTGGTAGAGATGCGGCACACTGTCAACACCCTCGTGCGTCTCTGGGGCGGGTTTATGGGCCGGGTGGACCAGGTGGTCTCTGGGGTGCTGCAGACTTCGGAAGCCTCGCAAGGTCCGTCGTCACTGGGCCAAGTGAGCGCTTCCCTAGAATACATGGCCGGCCTGACCGCTTTTAGCCACGACATCCAGGGCGTTTATAACCGATGGGAGGTTTACAATATTTTAGGCGATGCCTGCCAACGCAGCCTGGGACTGGGGCAGTTCGCCATCCTGGAGTTCGCCGCCGACGGGCTTGCGACCAACGTCGCTGCCAACTGCTTCGCCGCCACCGACGCGCTATGTTCGGAGATGTTCGCCAGCCCTGAACTGTGCCGGGCCAAGCGCCTGGGCAAACCAGTCTTTTCCGAACCGACCCCGGCCCTATGCCCCTTTTTCCATGTCGATCCAACTACCCATGTCCGATGCTGTCTGCCCATGGTCATGGGCGGCGCTGTGGGCGGCGTAATGACCTTTGTGACCGAGGCCGCAGCCTTTGCGAGCAAACGGTTGGCATTGTCCATCGTGCAGAAATACCTGACAGAATGTGCCCCGGTTCTGACTTCGCTCAATCTGTTGGAAATAACCCGGGAACAATCCCTGCGCGATCCGCTGACCGGCCTGCACAATCGCCGTTTTCTCGACAGCTACGTGCATCAGTACGAAGAAATCTCACGGCGCACGGAAAAACGCGTCGGGTTTCTCATGGTTGATGTGGATTATTTCAAGCAGGTCAATGATAAATACGGACATCTGGCTGGAGACGCGGTCCTTAAGGAACTCTCCGCCCTTGACAGTTGTCGTTGTTTCCAGCCCGTCGAAATCGACCTCATGCCGTCTACCCTTAGTGGTCCGGAAATTGCATGCATACGACATCTTGATCCCAGCACACGCCACGAGTAGACGACACTTCGGCAGTCGCCGCTGTTCCGCATCGAAGTTCTAAATAGCCCAACACCATGCTCATCAATCTAATTGCGCTATCATATCCCATGCAAATAGCAAAAAAAACAATTGAAACCGGCAAACAAAATAGAACTAAGACATACTTCTTCGGACGTTTTGATTGCTTTGCAATGTTTCCGATGTGGACCTGCTTTTAATCTGCGAAATGACCAGTTGCCCGTCACGCTGCTCCAGAGGCGGGATTGTACCACGAGGCTTATGAACATTGCTCCGCCTCGGTCGCTTGATCAACAGAAAGAGACATGGGCAGGCGCACTGTAACTGTTGTTCCGGCAGCCTCGGACGTCTCCATAGCGATGTTCCCACCCATAGCGCGAACCATCATAGCGGCGCTATATGTCCCCAGTCCTGTGCCACCAACCTTGCCGGCAGTGGCGTATTTCTCGAAAAATCGGTCCCGGAGTTCAGGCGGCACGGCCGCGGCATTTGAGATGGTGACGGACAATACGCTGCCACCCTCAATCGAGATATCCAAACCGACCGTATCATCCGGCCCCGAAGCCTCAACGGCGTTGCGTAAGAGATTTAGCAGCACTATGTCGAGCAAAAGCGGATCAGTTCGAAACCCAGCGAGAGACTGCCCGCTCAGGATGGTATGATCTCGAATGGAGAATCGTTCAGGGGCGAGGTCCATGCTCAAGCCAATAATCTCAATAGCGTTGCCAATCAGCAAGATAGGATCGCAAGCCTGTGGCTTGATTTGATAGGTGCCCGACTCAATTTTATGCATTTCTAGGGAACTGTTAATCTGGGTTAGCATCCTACGGCCGGCAGCCGCCATCAGGCTAAGAAGCCGCCGCTGATCCGGTGTCAGATTGTCTTCTTCCATGAGGATGAACGGAATTGTAATGGCGGCGTTGAGGGGAGACTTTAGATCATGCCGCACGATGCGTTCGACATCTTCCTTGATCCTCTCCAGGCGGCGCATCTCGGAGATGTCGTGGATGGTGGAGATGACCAGTTTGTTTCCGCGAATTCTGATTTCACCCGCGTAGACCTCGACGTCCCTAATATCGCCGTCAGCCCGCCGATGGCGAAAAAAGAAATGTATTTGTTCTCCTGACGGCACCTTTGCTAGTTCGGCCAGTACTTCATCCTTGGGCAGCACGTTCAAATCATAAATCCGCATTGCGGTGAGCTGCTCACGGTTGTACCCGTAGAAAACTTCTGCCGCCGGGTTGGCCGCGAATATAGTGCCGTCAGTCGGATCGATGATGAGCTTGATGGCGTCCAAGGCGGTGAAGAAAGCCCGGTAGCGCTCCTCACTTTCCTGTACGGCCTCCTCGAAGGCCTTGCGTTCAGTTATGTCTTGATGGGAGCCAAACATGGTCAGCGGATTTCCCTGGGAATCCTTGGAGAAAACCCGGCCCCGGTCATGCACCCAGACCCAGCTACCATCCTTGCGCCTCATTCGGCACTCGCAATCGTAGTAGGGTGACTCGCCTGAAAAATGTTTGCGAAGCTTCTCGCCGGAGCGTTTCAAGTCGTCAGGGTGGGCCAGAGACGCCCAGGTGTCGATGCTGACCGGAGCCAATTCCTCCAGGGTATATCCCACAATTTCGGCCCATCGCTTGTTGAAGACGGTCTCACCGGTTTGGATGTTCCACTCCCAGGTTCCCAGGTTGGTGCCCTCCAGGACGTAGGCCAGACGCATGCGTTCATTTCGCAAGGCTTCTTCGGCCGTTTTGAGCTTTGTGATATCGGTGGAGAAGCCTTCGTAGCGAATGATGACGTTGTTATTGTCTCTGACCGCCCGCATGGACAGGGCTACCCATATGAACGCCCCATCCTTGCGGCGGCGTCGGACCTCCATGCGGTCGATATTCCCGTACTCAAGAGTCTTGTGGATGTTTTCTCGCTCTCCGGGATCCACATAGAGCTGTGCCCCGATGTCCGTGATGCTCTCTATGAGGTCTTGGGCGGAATCATACCCATACATTGTCGCCAGCCGCTGGTTAGTGGCAATGAAGCGGCCGCCTGGAGTGGACTGGAAGACGCCGATTGGCGCGTTTTCTATGAGTTCTCGGTAGCGTTTTTCCAAGTTGCGGATAACTTCTTCGGCCTGCCTACGGGCGGTGATATCCCTGGCCGAGGCGTACAGAAGAAAGCGACCGTCCAGTTCCATGCCCCTGGCGGTGATCTCCACCTCAAGGAGCGTTCCGTCCTTGCGCCTGTACTTGGTTTCGAAGGTTCGGCCCGAACGGACGAGGGCGCGGATGGTGGGGACCAGTTCCTCTTTAGGAAACCCGGCGTCCCAGTCGGCAACGCAAAGGCCAGCAGCCTCCTCAGCGGAGTAACCCAACATCGCCGCGAACGAAGGGCTGAAGAAGATCAGGCGGCCGTCTTCGTCCAATATGTGGATGCCGTCGGTTGCGTTCTCCAACAGGGCCGCGAAGCGGGAGGACTCGGCCCTGAGACGGGTTTCTGCTATGTCTCGGGCCTTGTGGTTCTCGACCAGGGCCTGGACCATGGCGTTAAAGTCGTGTCTCAGCGTCTGAAGCTCACGACATCCCGGCACGCTCTGGATGGGAAGCGGGTCTCTCCCCCCGGCGACTTCAGAGACGGCCCGCGATAGCCTCACAACACCCGAAATCACGATCAGATCGGACAAGAAGCCGTTGATGACCAGGGCGACAGTGGTAACCCCCAGGATAGCGAGCAGGATACGGCCGAAGATCGGCCAGGATCGGCTGCCCCAATCAGGCGTAGGGATCCCTACAAGAACACCTAGATAGCCCTGACGGTCGCCCTGGGGCCAGAGTTTGACAAAGGCGTAAGTTAGCGCTGTACCTGTTTGATCCTTGGAAGTGAAGGTTCCGGATTCACTATTGTTGGCCGCAATCACGTCCCATACGGCTATTTTGGGGCCGACTGATGAAATGTCTCGTTGAGGATAGCGCAACAGCCTAGTTCCCTGATCGTTAAAGAGAACGAGCCGACCTCCTTCAGGGATGGTCAGGCTGCTATAATACTTATCCAATTCTGTTAACTTGAGCCCCAGGAGCAGAACACCTGACATCCGGCCCCCGGCATCCTTGACCGGCAAACCGAAGGGCAGCACCGGCAGGCCGGTGGTGCGACTGACGATGGGTTGCCCCACGTTGAACCGATCCTCGCGAAGAGCGACTTGGAATTGCTCGAGATCGTTCAAATCGATTGAGGTGTCGGAGGAGGAGGATGACGCCCACAGGTGTCCGTCCGGACCGGCCAGAGTCAGATAGGCATATTGAGAGTTGGCGGCAATAATCCGCTGGAACAATTTATGGACGTTGTCCGGCTCCTGGAAAGCGAGGCTTGGGGTCGCGGCCAGGGTCTCCAAAAGTGTCCGGGCGTGACGGAGGTCATTGTCGTATTTAAGGGCGAAAAGCCGGGCTAGCCCCATTGACCGGTCGAAGACCTCTTGCCTTCCAGCCTGAAGCTGTTCCTGGCCCAAGTAGACCGTCAGAACCAGGAGGGGAGCCGTCACGCACAGAGCAGCCGCTGACATGAGAAAACGCAAAGAACGTCCCGCAATAAAGGCCTTCAACTTTCGCACAAATGCTCCTCCCCCCTTTTATTAGGAGGACGTGAGAGGATGCACTCATCTGATACTGCGCCTGCCTGCCACCTACAGTATCTACACACGCATTCCTATATAAAACGAGAATTTGTGACTACAAGAGGACTTGGCCCTTCTCCTGAACGTTGCCGACAGCTTCAAGTTCGACCCAACGAACAATTAGTACGCACATTTAAGTGGACAAAGCTATCTCTGTTCCAACCCGAGTGACTAAGGCTCCTGCCAACACAGTAATCATCTTCTAACCAACCAAAATATTATACAAATAGCTCCGTCGCCATGGCGCAATTGTCGTCACCCAACAGGTGGAGCTGTCCATGTCCCGGTCCAAATTCAAAAGTTCCCGTCGCATCGATGCCGTTGAAGTCACATCCGATTGCCTGACTGGGCGAGCTAATTGGTTAGTTATATGTTACGCCTGCCCCAAACAAAACAGCTCCCTGCAAACAGCATCCTTTGACTCACATACAAACATAAAAATGTTGCTCCATCCCTCGCACTCGCGATAGACTTCCAAAAAAAATCGTAGGAATGTATAAATATGGCCTTTGCAGAACTTAAATCGATCAATTCAGGCCTAATAAATATGCAAACAGTCTCTAAAGTATTTCAGCTTTACCATCCATCAGAACACTACGGATTCACTCTGGAGGGCGTGAGTTGGCACGGACAGTCTCGATCAATTTGGACGGTAGATAGTTTGCAGTGTTTCCACGACACTGATTAATGCGTCAACAACAATCGAATCAAAAGCAGTACCCCGGCCGTCTGTTATAATCGCTAACGCTTCGGCATGTGATAAGGCGTTTCGATAGACACGTTTATTGACCATGGCATCATATACGTCAGCAACAGATACAATACGGGCGCTTAGTGGAATTGTCGCACAATGGATACCGTGCGGATAGCCTGTTCCGTCCGGCCGTTCATGATGTCCCAAGGCAATTTCCCTTGCCATTGTCAAAAGCGGCGTGGAAGAATTTCTGAGCATTTCTCCACCAATCTGTGCGTGCTCTTTCATAATAGTATATTCTTCGCCTGTCAGCCGTCCTGGTTTGAGCAAGACGGCGTCAGGGATGCCGATCTTACCGATGTCGTGAAGCGGAGCAGCTTTTCGCAATAGAGCCGCGCCATCCTCGTTCCAGCCTAAAGATTGAGCAAGCAAGGCGCTGACACGGCCTACACGTTCCACATGCATGCTTGTTTCGAGATTACGAAAGTTGAGCGCCGCCAGCAGGTTTCGGCTAAAGTCCTCATCTGTACATCGGGAGTGGGCAGCATAATTGACAGCCTCCTGGATTGCCGCTGCTAACCGGTCAGCGCGACAGGGCTTCATAAGGAATTTATAGACATGGCCTTGATTGACTACGTCAGCCAGCCTCTCCATATCCGCATGGCCGGTCAGCGCGATGCGAGTCGACAATGGTGCGAGCATTTTAGCGTTGCTAAGAAATTCCACACCGTCCATAACCGGCATCATTATGTCCGAAACAATAACATCGAATCGTAGGCCCATCCTCAATAGGCCCAAGGCTTCCATGGAACTCTGGGCGATTGTTACCTCAAATTGTTTACGAAAAATTGACTGAAACGTCTCTAATACCGATAGTTCGTCATCGACAAACAAGATTCTCGGCAAGCAAGGTGTTGTTTTCTTTTTCACAATAAACCTGAACCGTGGCTGTCGTCCAAAGGGATAAGCACGCAGATCGGCTCATGAATGCTAAAGCTCTTGGATACTTCTTGCAAGCGCAGGATGCTAGCATCGTTTAGTTCAGTGCCACTTGACAATAAAATGATGTTGCCAACCGCCGTTACATGCTGGGCGAGGACCATACCTTTTTTAAAGTGTCGCACTGTAATACATCTTCTGACATACTCGTCGCTCGTGCAAGCAGCTTTCTCCATGGCGTCAAGAATATCTGGATCGTAGGCTCCTTTACGCTCACGAAGGACGAAAAGTATCTCGTTTGGAGCGCTGCCCCTACTTTCCAGAGCGTCATAATCAAGGGCCAGCCGAAGCACACGCGCCCCCTGAGGAATTGTATGAGAATAATCATCTTGCTGTGCGGCGATAATCTCAGCAACACCGCCTAGTCTTGGAATATGTTGAATAAGCATAGCTCCCAGCCTGGGGTGCTCTCTATAAAGGAAAGATTCTTGAGCAGTGAGTTTTTTTCCGGTTTCAACTTTTTCCAGTATTTGCTGGGGCAAGCCCATGCAACCTATATGGGATAGCATTGCGGCTAATTCAAGTTCCAACGTGGATTTCATAGTCATGACCTTGGACAATCTGCCCACGAGTGCCTTGATCCTTTGCGATTTGCCGAAAGCCATAGGATTAGCCAAACCCAACGCCTCAGTAAGCAGCTTAATCGTTCCACGAAGGGTGCCGTGCAGAAGTTCACGCTCCGCCGTGATAAGCTGGTACTGCCGAACCCCTGCTTCTAGGGCGGCGAGAAGGTCTGGCATCGGACAGGGTTTGGTGAGAAAACGAAACACTTGCCCCTGGTTGACAGCCTTAATGGAGGCATCCATACCGGCATGTCCGGTAAGCATAATGCGCGTCGTATTCGGCGAAATCTCCCGGGCACGGGAAAGGAAAGCCACACCATCCATGCCTGGCATTTTGAGATCGGACACCACGGTTGCAAATGGCCCCTCGGTTTCGAGGGCCTGCAGGCCTGCTTCTGGGCCTTGTGACGTGGTCACGGCAAAGTACTTGCGCAGGTTGTTCCGGAACGCGTCCAAAATATGGCGTTCATCGTCCACAAAAAGCACTTTATCCATCACTGCAGCCTCCTGTATCCAAGACCTTGGAACAACAGCAGCGCCACAGAGCCAATCGCTCCTGGCTACGAATCGTTTCGACACCCGGGAAACAAAGAGGCCAATGGGTATGTTCCTTACTTAAAAGCACCAGTTCGTGATCTAGCCCGTCAGCAACATAAACGGCTGACCCTGAGCAACACGGCTCAACTATCTGCTTTTCAGGCGTGTGGTGCCAACAGATAGCCCCCATAACCCCATAGCTAAACCCCCAAAGACCTAACAGATAAGCACCAACTTGGGCATGGCTTGCATTAAATACATTCTGTTCCGCAACATGAACGGACACAGCGTCGGCCTGAACCTTAGCGAGGACATCTCGGTATTGACTAGGCATATTCGCCGCAAGGATGAGTTTGCCAACGTCGTGCAGCATACCGGCGATAAATGCATTGTCCTGCTCGTCACGACACAGGCCTTCCGCTTCGGCTATCAGCTTAGCAAAACAGCCGACCCGCAGGCTGTGCTCCCAGAGCTTTTTAACGGAAAAGGATGGCATGGAAGCTGCTTCAAGTACTGTGAACAGATGACTTGAGAGCACCAGCACGCGCAACGTCTGTCCGCCAATGAGGTTGACCGCATGCTGGACGCTTGAGATTCGTGTCGGCAAGCCGAAGAAGGCCGAGTTGACCAGACGCAGGATGGAAGCTGACATGGCCACGTCCTTGGCGACAATGTCGCCCAACTGCTTAAGTGTGGAATGCTCCTCCTCCAACGCGGACACCAGTTGCCTGTAGACATCAGGCAGGCTGGGCAAGGCGTCCAAGCTGGAGACAAGTGTTTTGATCTGTTGATTTTCGAGCACATCACGTAGACTTAAAGCTTTTTCCACTGCCTCAATCAAGTCTACAGGCCGGCATGGCTTGCTGAGGTACTGATGAGCCAACTTGACGGTCTTTAGCACACTTTCCTCTTCGCTATATCCAGAAAGAATAATGCGCACGCTCTTCGGATAGCGCAACTGCACCTCCCGCAGTAGCTGCGCCCCGTCCATCCCAGGCATGCGCATATCGCTGACGATCACGTCATGGGGTTGTTGCTCTAGCAGTTCAAGAGCAACCCTTGCTCCCAGGGCGAAGGACACCTCCCACTTAGCGCGCATGCAACGCAAGCTCAAGCGCAGACTGTCCAGGATGTTTTGCTCATCATCTACAAAAAGGATTTTTGGTTTCATGGCTGTTACCCGCGAGATTATCCGGCAAGAGGCAGGCGTATAATGAATGTGGTCCCCTGGCCCGGCTCAGATTCGAATGTGATGGAACCATTGTGCTTGTTCACAACAATGTCGTAGGCGATTGCCAACCCCTGCCCTGTACCTTTGCCTACTTCCTTGGTGGTGAAGAACAGATTAAAAACCTTATCCCCCACTTCCTTTGGAATGCCAGTTCCAGTGTCCTGGATACGAATTTCGGCGAACTCATTGTCCTTTCTAGTGCTGATGGCGATGCGCCCAAGACCGTTGCTCTCGCGAACGACATCGCTGATTGCGTGAGCCGCATTGACGATAATGTTGAGTAAGACCTGATTCATATCACCGACCAAGCACATGACGGTCGACAATTCGGGATCGAAGTCGGTAGTGGCCTCGGCAACGTACTTCCATTCATTCCGTGAGATCACAAGTGTGTTCTCGATGGCGTTTCGAATGTCCATAGCTTTTTTTTCATTGCCTGAATTATAGGAAAAGCGCTTCATGGCCAACACAATGGTGCTGATGCGTTCAATACCCTCGTAGATGCGTTCGATGGTCTTGGGGATTTCCTCCCCGAGAAAAGGTGCGTCGATCTCTTCCAGCAGGGAGGAGAGGGATGCCGCTATTGCTTGGCCACAGGGTGAGGGCAGGCGGCTCAACTCATTGGCTTGCGTCACCAAACGGTTCAAATCTTCGTAGGCGTCCTTGAGGAACGTCACCGAATCGCCGACGTACTGAGTAGGTGTGTTAATTTCGTGGGCGATGCCGGCGGCCAACTGGCCTATGGCCTCCAATTTTGCTGCTTGGGAGAGCTGGGCCTCCAGAGCGCGAACTTCGGTGATATCCTCGCCAAGAAGAAGATAACCCGACATGTCGGATTCTTTGGCACAAAGACGAGTCACACTGACCACCAGAAATCCATCAGAACCATCTGGTCGTTCATACCAGACGTTAGAGAGCTTCACGGTCTGACCGGTCTCGCGACAAGTCGCCAAACCGTTGGCCACTTCATTCCAGTCCCAGGCTAAGGGTAGCTGGGCGAACCGTCGGCCGACCACCTCGCCAAGCGACATGCCAAAGGACAGATGTGCAGCATTGCCCCAGTGCGTAACCTGCCCGTCGGCGTCCAAGACGATGAGAATGGCCGAAATGGAGTCCAGGATCAGCTTGATTGCCTGATGGGCCTTAAGGCGTTCTGCGATCTCTTCCTGAAGAAGAGCGTTCGCCAAGGCTAGTTCCTCAGTTCTGAGTCTGATGCCCGCCTCCATGCGGTCATTGGCTTGGCGAAGTTCTTCCTCAATGTGTTTTTTTTCCGTGATGTCAAAACCAAGGCCGATGAGTCCGCCCAGGCCGCCGTCCGAATGGCGCAGGGCCAGCTTGCGGGTAATAAGCCGCACCTCCCGGCCATGGTCCAGAATGGTTTCCTCGACTTCGTAGAAATCCTTGTCACCCGAAAGTAGAAGCTGGTCATCCCGCATATAGCCCTGGGCTAGGTGTTCCGGGAACAATTCATCATCGCGTTTGCCAACTATTGCCTCCAGGGGAAACCCCACTGCGGCGCAAAAAGAGGAGTTGGCCGTCACGTAAACGCCTGCAGAGTCCTTGTAAAAAGCGTAGCCTGGCAACGCATTGAATAAAGTGGAGAATTCATCCATGCGCTTGCGCAAGGCGCTTTCCGAGCTTTTCTGTTCCTCGACCCGAGCATTGAGAACCATTCTTTGAGCATTTGTCCGGCCAAAGAGGGCAAGACCGGCAAGCAGAACGAGGCTGAGAGTTCCGATCAATACTAACAATGGCCAAGTGGCAGTGCCGACTAAGGCCTTTTCAGGTATCATGCTGAGTACCGTGAACGGTGTGCCACCGACCCGCGCCGCCGTTCCCAGCAGTGGGCCGGCCCCGATCCCATCCTTTGCGCCTGGAACCTGAGAACTGGAGATTTGGCTCACCGAGCCGACGAGGCCCTGCATGGTCGAGGCCAGGGACTCGAACGCCGCCCCGGGGCAGGCCAGGGACTTGCCGTCGAAAGCCAGGCAATACTCCCGCTGCTTGCCGCCGACCTGATCCCGCACCAGGGCAGAAAACAACGTTTCCAGGGACATTCGGGCACTGACGCTGCCTTCCCTTTTGCCATGGAAGATCACGGGGTGCGTGATGACAAGCCCGACATTACCCGACTCTTCGTCGACAATCTTCCAAAGCAGTCCGTCGTTGTCGGCCTCCATACCAGAAGGGGCCAGGGCGTTGTGGTTCGCTGCGGCAGCCATTCCGCCTTGTTCCAAACGAACGACATTTGTGCCCGTTTCGTCCCGCAAGGTGATGCATTCGAAGATGGGTTTTTGCGCCAGCACCTTTTCGCCGAGATACTTCCGGAAACTGGTCTCTATTTCCTGAATGCTGGCCAGGAGGCCGTACCGTGGGGACATACCCAGGGCAACGTTCTCAAAATAACTCTCAACCGGGCGGCTCCCAGCCAAATTTTGCATATCGCTGCGGCGCTCCTGAAAGAAATACTCCAGGTTCGCTGCCAAGTTGGCCGTATCCCAACGAAACTGCTCCAGGGCCAGCGACTCGTGCTGCGCACTGGCAGCATGGGTCCTCCAAAGTAAGGCAGACATGGCTCCTAGAAAAAGCACTGCAAAGATGGTCAACAAGACCCAGCCCTGAGTTGCTGACCTTTCGCCGCCCCATCGCAGGCGAGGTCGAAATGGATTTGTCAGGCGCTTCATGATCTAATTTGCGAAATACGCCGGATAATAACGATTGAGCATTGGGTAGTACCTGTTGACTAGTTCCGCAAGCCGGCCCGAGCGCTTGAAATCTGCGAAAAACGTGTTGAACTGCGCCAACAGTTCGGGCTGGTCCTTGGCGAATCCCACGGCCATTTCCTGTTCTGAGCTTAGCGGACCTATGATTTTGATCTTTCCCGGATACTTCTGCAGGGCGACCATGGCGTCGGGTACGTCGAGCAAGGTGGCCTCGGCATCTCCTATAATCACGGCCGGAGCGAGATCGTTGAGGGATCCGGGGAACTCGCTGCCCTTGGCCCCGGCGGCGTCCAGGTTGAACAATCGTGGATCAAGGCAGGTGCCGGCCTTGTGCAGCACGGACAGTCCGTTTAATTTCTCGCGGGTCAGGGTGATGTCCTTGTTCGTGTCCCCCGTGGGAACGATAGGAGTGAGCGAGGAGTCAGCGCGCACCACAAGCCAGACCTGTGTTGGGAAGGTCGGGCTGGAGAAGTTCAGGAGGGCCTTGCGCCAGCCGAGAATCGTCAAACCCGTGGCCAGCACATCACCTGTAACTGGCGTTTCTCCGGTTACCGCAACCCCGCTTCCTTCAATGGTAAAGTTTTTGCCGGTAAGGCTTTGGATAGCATTCACCCAATCTGTGGCAATGAACTCGTAGTCAACGCCCAGGTGTTTGGCGAAAGCCTGCATAATTTCAACGTCCAAACCCTGGTCCTTGCTGATGATGAATCCCGCGTAGGGCACTCCCAAGTGGCGCAATGTCCCGGCGGCGCGAATGTCAGCCAAGTCCCGAGCCAAGACGCCTTTGGTCGCTATGATGACAACCGAAAGCATGCATACAAAAGCGAACAGGAACAATGGCCACAATTTGACGGAATTTCGCGGCGTCATGATAATTCCTCCATTCGGGCTGTCGGTGGACTTTGCTTAGTGGACACCATATACATGACAGGTGCTTTGCGAAAGGGGAGAAACTGCGGCATTAATACGGATAGAATACGGAGAACGGCTAGGCAGGTTTGCAATCGTTTTTAGCGGGCGTGCCCTCCGCCGGTCCAATCACGTTCGGCTGTGCGTTCGGGGTGTAACCGGGAGTAATCGTTGCATGACGGAAAAAATCCTCCTCGTTGATGATGAACGGAATGTCCTGGACGCTCTAAAGACAGCGCTGCGCCGGGAATTTGACCTCTACACCGCACAAGGAGGTGCGGAGGGGCTGAAATCTATGGGACGAAACGGGCCATTTGCCGTGGTTGTTTCCGACTACAAAATGCCAGGCATGAACGGCGTTGAATTCCTGGAGCATCTCCGAAAGCTGGCCCCTGACTGCGTACGAATCATACTGACGGGCCATGGCGATCTGGAGTCCGCCATCGCGGCCGTTAACCAAAGTGAGGTCTTCCGTTTTTTAACCAAACCATGCCCTACGCAAGTGCTCTGCAAAGCCTTAAGAGACGGATTGACAAAATACCGACGAGACGTGCTTGGGGTCAAAGCCGCCGATGCACTCCTGAGAGTACTCAGCGGCAGCGAGGCAGAAGCGTTAGCGGCCGAGCCTGTTTTGGGTGATGCGCGCCTAACTCAGCGCGAAAGGTCAATCGCGGCCAGAATTCGCAGGGGCAATTCGACGAAGGAGATCGCTGAAGCCTTGGACCTTTCTCCGCGAACGGTCGAAACCTACCGTGACAACATTCGCAAGAAGCTCGGCATCGCCAACAAGAAGATCAATTTGAAAAGTTACTTATCGTCGGCATTTTGATTCGGACGCGGATGCAACCACGTGCGTTATGTCAGTCTCATAAGTAATCAACTCCTTCAAAAAGTCGACTTTGCTCTTTAGCTGGGGGACACCCGGTTCTTCATTTTCATCAAGCCAATGCCTTATATCCACGACAAAATACCCTGACATACCGAATACTCCACTGTTGGCTAATACTTCTTCGCCCGACCCTGGTACTTTCCTTCACTGTCGTATATCTTATACTCGTCACCATCCCGACTTTCTTTTACACGCCCCTCATAATGCCCTTTTGAATCATAGATCTTATCGTCTTTTATGCGTCCCTGGTAGTATCCCTTGCTATCGTAAATCTTGACTGTCTCACCGTCTCGACTTTCCTTCAGGCGTCCTTCATGCTGACCACGAGCATCATACATCTTCCCGTTATTTACTCGGCCTTGGTATCGGCCTCTCTCATCATAAATCTTGTAGTTATCTTTGTCGCCATTGCCGCGAGCCCATGCTGCTTCACCATACAGGGCACAAAGCAAGACGACAAAAAGCGCCACAAACCTCAGCAACCATTTGATATGCATAGAAATCCTAAAAACTTGCACCACCCCACGTTAAGCACCACATCTCGTCACCTTCTGCACAACAATCTACAAGCATCCCGTGGGGTAAAATGCCCAAAAAATGGCCAAGATGCTGCGTAGGGTGGTAAATCAAAAAATCAAACCCTGCACTTTTTCGCACCAACCCTCAAAAATCAGGCCTCAAGTGGTAAACAAGCCCTTCTCTGCCCCACCCTATCATCAAGCCCCACTCCCTTTTCAGAATGGGGCTCTTCCTATCTCAGTTGACCATCCCCAGGATCATCCCGCCGACACGCTGCAGCCGATAGCCACTCTCTGCCGTCAGCCGAGGATACTGGGCCGCCTTGGTGTAGGCGTTAATCACATGGAACATGGTCTCGCCCTGCTCCTGCGGCCATGCCCATTCAACAGCTTCAACCTCGGGCTTTCCCAATTGAAACTGCCGGTTAAATGACTTCATGGTCGCAATCGGCTCCTTCACTTCCGACTCCAGGGAAAACTGGAGCCTTTGCTTCTCATCCAACAGCTTGGCACCGACATCGCCAATGGCCGTGGGGAACTCATCCAGAATCCGCGTCGAAATGTGGCGATACGAAGCCTCGACCTCTGTCTTCGAAATGAGCCCATTGGTGCACACCAGCCGCAACAGGAACGCCGAAATGGATAACGCCGCCAATCCGATCTCGGAATTGCCAATGGAAATCCCGGGCCTTACCAGCGTGTTGAAAAACTCCGCCAAGTGACCGAGAATCCAGCCATCGCGGTTCCGGAGGTGATCTGATGGGGCTTGGCCGTCAGGGTGATCAGCAGGGGACGATGTATCTGGCCTGGGATGAGATTCCTCGGTCTCGTGGGCACGCTTTTTACGATCGTCTCCAGCAGACTCTCCGGAAAGCCGCCTTCGATGGTTTCGCCGAGAAGCTGTGCAAGCCCTTCTATTCCGACAAGGGGCGTCCCTCCATTCCGCCTGGCCGGTATTTTCGGATGCACCTCGTGGGGTATTTCGAGGGCATCGACAGCGAGCGCGGCATTGAGTGGCGCTGCGCCGATTCGCTTTCCCTCCGGGATTTTCTCCAGCTTTCGCCCAAGGAGTCTGTGCCGGATCATTCCTCGCTCAGTCGGACACGGTCCCGTCTGCCGCTGGCGACCCACCAAGAGGTTTTCACCTGGGTTCTCAAGCTGCTCAGCAAGGATGGCTTGGTCCTTGGAGGCCGCATTGGCGTGGACGCTTCGACCATGGAGGCCAACGCGGCGCTCAAAACCATCGTGCGCCGGGACACGGGTGAGAGCTACCGCAAGATGCTCCTGCGCATGGCTAAGGAGAGCGGCATCGACTCTCCGACGGATGAGGATCTGGCTCGCATGGACCGCAAGCGCGTCGGCAAGACGCTTTCGAACAAGGACTGGCAGTCGCAGGTCGATCCCGAGGCGAAGATCGCCAAGATGAAGGATGGCCGAACGCATCTGGCGTACAAGCCGGAGCACGCGGTGGACCTGGACACCGGCGCGGTCGTGGCGGTCGAGGTGCATGAAGCGGACAAGGGGGACACTTCGACTCTGCAAAAGACGCTGAAAGCCGCTCAAGAAAGTTTGCGACGGGTCACTTCCACACCGCCATGCCCGGACGATCCTGCGGAACTGGTCGCGGACAAGGGCTATTTCTCCCGGGATGTCCTCAAAGACCTGGACGGAGGGCCATGGCGGACGAGAATCGCCGAACCCAAGCGCAACGGCCTGAACTCCTGGCGTGGCGATCATGAGGCGCGGCGCGCCGTGTACAACAACCGAATCCGGATATCGTCGATGGTCGGGAAGGCCATGGGAAAACAGCGGACGGAACTGGTCGAAAGAAGCTTCGAGCATACGCTGGACCGGTCTGGCGGTATGCGCCGGGTCTGGCTCCGGGGACGGGAGAACATCCAGAAACGGTATCTGCTCCATGTGGCCGGTTTCAATCTCGGCCTGCTGATGCGGGTCAAGACCGGCCATGGCACCCCCAGGGGCTGGGCCAGTGCCTGGCTTGCGCTCATTTGGCCCAATCAGCATCCCTCAATGGCCTATTTGGCCATCGTCATGGTGGTCGAAGGACGATGCTGTGGAATCATGCCCATCGCCGTCATCTGCGGGGGAGAATAGCCGGAAACAGCTTTTTGCAACGGCCTGTTACGCGATCGTTTCCATTAACAGCAAATTCCTGCCCTTGGTCAAGGATGGAGAGCGACATGAACTCGTGATCCAAGTGGCATTGCACCTCAAGCTCCTCGCCAAAGCCCATCTCGGCAAGCTTGTGCAAAACCGTCACGTTATCCACAGGCACGTAGCGAGGGGTAAACACAGCCCGGACATCATCACCGTCGAAGCGAAGATACAGATCCTCATTGCGTTCCCTGGCCAACCAATGGTTCAGGTTCTGCGCTTGCAACTCCGGCGGGCACTTCTTCAGATATTGCAGCGGCACACCTAACCGATACGACAACGAGCGCTGGGCCATGTGCCGCAACTCATGCACCTCCGTGCCGATTCGAATCGATTCCAAGCCATTGAATTCGATATGACGCACCGGCACAATCTGGTCATGGCAGTTTACGGACATCTGTTCCACCTTCTCCATCACCTTCCCCAGGGTCGTCAGCTTGCCTTTCACGACCGCACCTCCTGACCGCTCGACGGCACGACACCATGCCCATGAACCTCCACCACTGGTTCACAGGGAATCGCCACGGCCGCCGACGCTTCGATGTTGAAAATGGCCACGGCCACCGGCATCGAAATGGTCGGGTACAGGGACTCGACTTCCCGAATCACCAACTCCTTTGTCGAACCAAACGGGCTCTTGGCGCTGCGTTCACCGGTCAGCAGTAACAAACCGACATCGATTTTCCCCAGGTCATACCCGAGCTGCAGTCGAACGAACCCTTCGAGGATGTACTCATAGGCGTGAAAGTTGGCCTCAATGGCGATGCGCTGGAGACAGCCCTTGTACTGATATCGGCGGCCTTCGATGATGGGCAGGTTTCCATTGTCACGCCAGCCGCAATCTTCCAAACTGCTCTTGAGCCGACGTCCTTTGTACGGCGACTCAGGAAGCCAATCATCGACGTACCCAAGGGTATCCTTGACGATATTGGTCATCCCCTTTTCCTCGATGACCATCTTGGAATCTCTGAAATGGAGCAATTCATAAGACATAGAAGCCTCCATCATGGGCTTGGAACTTATTTTTGTGAGCCATGGGCAGCCAGGTCGCCGGTCATCTCATCAATGAAGATGGATCTTTTGGCGGGCTGTCCCAGGTAGTTGTGCGAGTAGGTCACGTAGAGCCGGTCCATGGCGCGGGATAAGGCGACGAAGCAGATCCTTCTCTCCTCTTCCAAATCGCCGCGCTTGGTGGGCATGATGCCTTCGACCAACCCGACCACGAACACCACGGGAAATTCGAGTCCCTTGGCTTTGTGGATGGTCATCAGCTTCACGCCACTGGGGTCGCGGCTACAGGTTTCGTCTTCAACCGTCGCCACATAGGTCAGGAACTCACTGATGGACGCGTACCGGGCCGCCGACTGCAGCAGCTGGTTCAGGTTGAGCACGGCCTGGTTGTCAGGAGAGGGAATATCCTTGTCAGTGACGAACCGGTCGTAATCCAGGCGCTGGCGCAGCTTCGCCAACACCTCGGCCGGCCCCATCTCCCCTTCATTCTGAATGAATGATTCCATAAGTCGTACGAACTCATGGACATTTCTCCTGATGTAGGGGCTGTCGAAGTCCATGGTGCGAAGGGCTTGATACAGGCTACAGGCAGATTCATTGGCAACCCCAGCCACCTGCTCCATGAACTTCTTTCCCAGGTATCTGTTGGGGGCATTGATGATCCGTTGCAAAGCTTCATCTCCGGCCACCGAATCGGGATCTTCAATGAAACGAAGATAATCGAGCAGGATTCTAACCTCACGGCGCTCGTAGAAGCTCATGCCGTTGTCGATGTAGAAGGGAATGTCAGCTCGCACAAAGACGTTTTGCAATATCTCCGACTGGAAGTTAGCGCGGTAAAGCACCGCCATATCGCTATACGCTGTGCCATCAGACACACTCAGGTGCTTGATCTCATTGGCCACCAGACACGCTTCCTCTTCCTCGTTGAAGGTGTCGATGACAAACAGGTCATGGTTGCCGCCGGGCTTGTGCGCGATAAGCTCCTTGGGAATCTTTCGCTGGTTATGATCAATGAGCTTCTGACACGCAGCCAGGATCGCCGGGGTGGAGCGGTAATTGACGTTGAGCACGATCTCCTGAGCCGAGGGGAATATCTGCTTGAACCGAAGGATGTTCCCAATGCTGGCTCCGTTGAACGCGTAGATGCTCTGCCAATCGTCGCCGCAAGCCCAAAACGAGCCCCGGCCACTCTCCGCAATCAGCGCCTGGAGCACGGCCAACTGCGCCGGATTGGTATCCTGGTACTCGTCAACGAGGATGTGGGGATACACGTCATGGTATTTTTCAGCGCCGCCCTCATGGGCCAGAAACCGATACGCCTGAAGGAGCAGGTCATCGAAATCGTAGAGATACCGGATGGTCTTTTGCTCCTCATATTCCTTGAACACCATGGCCGTCTTCTGCTTCGATTGGTCCTCACCGTACAAATCAATGAACTCTTCAGGGCTGATGCAATTGCTCTTGGCCAAGCTGATATCTTGCAACACCCCGCCAATGGCCAAGTCTTTGACCCCCAATGAGCGCATGATCGTCGCCACCATGGTCATCTGTTCGGAGCCTGAGACGATATTGAAGTATCGGCCTTCGGATTTGAGCAGCCGCAAACAAAACGAATGGATGGTATACAAGTTGACACGACTGGCTTCACCGTGGAGAACAAGTTCCAAACGTTCTCGCATCTGCTCGGCAGCCTGACGGGTGTAGGTCAGCCCCAGAATGTTCTCCGGGGCGACGCCGTGATCATTGACAAGCCGGCCAATTCGTTCCGTCATCGTCTTGGTCTTGCCGGAACCAGGAACAGCGACAACCAGGGCTATCCCCGTATGAAACTGCGCCGCCTCCAACTGTTTGGCGTTAAGGGACATGATCCCTCCTTGTTCAATTTGCGAACCAATCCCGACAGCACTGCTGATACGAACAGCCTTTGCATTTCCAGGACGTGTCATTGGGGATGAACACCCCCTGCATGATGCCCCGGTAGACAGCCTGAATCTTCTTCATGGCTCGAAGCTCATCTTCCTCCGTGCGGACTGTGTAATACTGCTCGAATTTGGGCTTCTTAGTTTTGACGAGACAATCAAATCGCAGCATGATCTCCCGGTCAGCATACCCGTTGGCCTTGGCAGCCATGCCGTAGATGGTCAGCTGCAGGCTCTTGTCGATGTCATCGGAGGAGTAGGAGCGACTGGAGGTCTTGTGGTCGACGATGACGATATTGCCGCCGGCATCTTCCTCGACCATGTCCATGACGCCGACGATGGGAATCGGCACTCCTTCGATCTGAAATGAGAACGCCTTTTCCAGCCCGATGACCTTGAGCCCGGTTTCGGGAAACTGGGTGACATAGGTAGCGAGCAGGGATTTCCCTTCAAGCAGCGTCGAATCGAAATCCTTGCCCTCCTTGAATTGGATCTTGCCGGCCTGCTGCTCAAAAGCTTCCGTGTAGCATTTCTCGAAAGCAGCGGTCACATCCATGACGGAAAGTCTGGTCCCAATAGACCGCTCATGGTGGTAGAGTTCGATGATCTTGTGAATGGTTGTACCGAATATAAGCGCTTCGGCAATAGCCTCAGGCTCGCGCTTGTCGATCTTGGCAAACTTGAACTGCAGGCCGCAGTCGAGGTAGCTGTTGATCGACGATGCTGACAGATGCCCAATTTCAATCGGGTTCTCCATAGGAAATACTCCAGGCAGGAACCGCTCAAAGGACGCACCAATCCCTTCAAGCGGTTCCCGCTCACTGAATAATGATCGTTGTGTACGAGGGAGTCGGCTAGGCCGATTGCTGCAACTGGCGGATGAACGCGGCAGCGTCTGAGGGAGTCAGGTAGTCAAGGGCTACGCCAAAGGCTTCGAGCGCCATGCCGTCGAGATCGGCTTCAACGATGCCACGGCGTCTGGACAGGCTGGCAATGGCGCGCTTCTGGGCTTCGCTCATGCGAACAGCGGCATGATTCTCTACCTGGTTCCCGTTACCCGAAGGCCGAGGCGCGGAACCAACCTGAGGCTTGGCCTTGGCATCTCGTTCGTTGGGTCGCTGGAGAGGAGTCACCGGCTTCGGCTCTTCCTGTGCCGCGATCGGCTGACGATTGGTCGCTTCATGGACATGCCCACGAGATTGCCCGCCTGACGCGTCGGAGACTTCATCACGGGCTTTGCGCTGCGGCGAAGGCTTGCGGCCAACGTAAGCGCTCAATAAGGCGCGTCTTGTTAGGGCGAGCAGGAAGCAGGATAAGCTCAGGCAGGTATGATGAGGCTTTGAGGATCGCTGTACTGGGGCAGGAGGGCCTTGCGTTGGGCGTCAGTGGTTGCCGCCGGCAAGTGCTCGAAGAGGTGGCGCAGGTAGCGGTATGGCTCCAGCCCGTTGGCCTTGGCCGTTTCGATGAGGGAGTAGATGGTGGCCGAGGCGTCGGCTCCGCGCGGATGGCCTGAGAACAGCCAGTTTTTGCGGCCCACGGCAAAGGGGCGGATGGCGTTTTCGGCCAGGTTGTTGTCCGGACGCAGTCGGCCGTCTTCCAGGTAGACGACCAACCGCTCCCACTGTTTGATAGCATAGCCAATGGCCTTGCCGAGCAGACTCTTGGGCGGGGTGGTGGCGGCGCGTGCATCGAGCAGCGCCTTAAGCTTGTCCAGGATCGGCCTGGATTTTTCGGCTCGCAGGACCTTGATCTGCTCCGGATTGAGCTGTTGCCTTTCGGCTTGGTGCTCCACGCCGTAGAGTTTGCCGATCAGATCGAGGACGGCATGGGCCGTGCCGCCTTTGGCCTTCTTGCCAGCGGACTTCTCGACCTCGACGAACTTGCGCCGGACATGGGCCAAACAGCCGAGATGGCGCAGGCCTTCCCGTTCGCCCAGGGCCTCATAGCCGCTGTAGCCGTCGGTCTGCAGATAGCCTTTGAAATCGCCAAGAATTTCCGCAGCCACGCTGCCGGCCCGGGTCGGATGATAGCGAAACAGGACGACCGGTTTTCCCGGTGTTCCGCCCCGGGCGACCCACATAAATGATTTCGTGGTGTTGGCCCGGCCTGGTTCGGCAAGCACCTGGACCGTGGTTTCGTCCATGTTGACGATGGGGCCGGAACGAATTTCAGCGATGATCATGTCGATGAGCGGATCGCAGGACTTGGCTACGCGGATCATCCAGCCAGCCAGGGTTCCCCGGGAGATGTCCAGCCCCAGGCGAGCGAACTGATCCTCCTGGCGGTACAGGGGCAGCGCGTCGGCATACTTGGCCACGGCGACATGGGCCAAAAGGCCCTGAGTCACGATGCCCTGGGGGATGATTTGGGGTGGCATGGGCGCGGTTTTCACCGTCGGCCCATCGTCCTCCACACCTTCGCAGGTACGGCAGGCGTATTTTGGCCGGATGTGGCGGATGACCTGGATTTTGGCCGGCACGATGTCGAGCTTTTCGCTGACTTCCTCACCGATGCGGACCAGCTCAGCGCCGCAGGGGCAGGTCTTCTCCGATTCCGGCAGGTCGTGGATGATCTCCACCCGGGGCAGATCCGCAGGGATGGGGCGACGGCCGCGTTTGCGGCGGGTGCTCGCCGGGGCGCAGGCCTCCTCGAAGGTCTGCGGTTTGTGCTCCTCCGCAGTCTGCTCGGCCTCGTCGAACAGGGAGAGCTGCTGCTCCTGGCCGGTACGGGGCTTTTTCTCGGACTTCGGGCCGTAAATGATCAGGTTCAGGAGCTGAAGGCGCTGCTCAAGTTGGACGATGTGCTCTTGCTGGTCAGCCTGACTGGCAGCCATGTTGACAATGAGAGCTTTCAGTGCGGCAGGGTCGTCAGGGAGGGAATTGATGTCCACGGCCCGAACAATCTCTCATTATTATTCAATTTAATCAAGGCAATACTGTCTAAAAGAGCGTCGAATACTCCAGACGGGAGTGTCCCGTCACGGCCAGGGGATCGAGACCATCAAGCAGCCAGGCCAGTTGCCGGGAGTCAATGGCAAGCACCTCCGCCTCGCGGGTTGGCCAGCGAAACACATGCCGCTCCAGACGCTTGTGCCACAGACAAAAGCCGTTGCGATCCCAGTAGAGCAGCTTGATGATCGTCCGGCTGCGGTTGCAAAAGCCGAAAAGGTGACCGGCAAACGGATCGAGTTGCAGCTGCCGTGAAACCAGGATGGACAGCCCGTCGATGGACTTGCGCATGTCTGTGGCTCCCAGAGCCAAATAAACCCGGACGCCGCTTACCGGCGACATCATAGCCGTGTCAGCGTGCGGACAAGCTTTTCCAGCACCGGCGCGGCGAAGTTGCCTCTGATCTCGATGCGAAAGGCGTTGCCCACGTGCACTAGGATCGGTGCCGGCACGGTTGCCATGTCCGCCTGGGCCGACGCCGGCAGAGGCACGGGAACGAGGGTGACGCAGGACGCGCCCTCCTTGCCAGTCGCTGCCTCCAAACGCTTCCGCCAATAGCCCATGGAACTTTGGGAAAGACCCTGCCGCCGGCAGTAAGCCCCCTGGCTCAGGCCGCTACGATGCCAAGCCTCAATATGTTCAGACCAGTACGCCGCCTTCTCGAAACTGAGCTCTGCTGATGACGCTGCCATGGTCGCCCTCCTGTGGGATAAACCATGACAGAAAACTCAAGCGGCGTAAGAAGGGGTTGATTGACCGGTTACCGACAAACGTATCTGGCTTGTCATAGACAACAGATCAACCCCATGAATTTTCGTAAAAAGCTCTCTCGTATTGCTTAAGGGACGCGACACCAACCCTTTCCTCCGCCCTTTTGCCCAGGTCCCCGGGACTGCGTCCTGCCTGCAACGCCCGGTAGTCCCCACTTTCTGGATTTCCCAACAGCCCATTCCATGCTTCGTGGAAAAACTTTGCTTTTTTCCACAGAGCCCACCGATAGGAATCATGGAATGCCGTCGCCTTGCGCCAACCCTGTTGACTTTTTTCACACAGGCACGACATCTGCAAAGTTCTGGCAAACCCCAAACAGGATGTCCCATGCCGTATCCGATCCTGTCACCATCGTGCCGTGCGCTTGCCCTGTGCCTGCTTGTCCTGGCGGCCTGGCCGACCGCCCCCCTCGTCGCCGCTGAAAACGCCGTAGCCCATGCCGATCCCTACGCCGCCTGGAACAAGGCCGGCCTGCGCACCCCGCCGCCGACGCCGGTGCAAACCGTTTCCGTGCGCGACTACGGCGCAATGGGCGACGGCCGGCACGACGACAGCGCCGCCTTCGAGAGCGCCGTGGCCGCCGTGGCCAAGCCCGGCGTGGTCGCCATACCGGCCGGAACCTACCGCCTCGCCCGCACGCTCAAACTCGCAAGCGGCGTGGTCCTTCGCGGCGAGGGGGCCAAGGCCTCCTTGCTGGTCTTCAACATGGGCGGGACAGCCGATGCGCTTATTGACTTCACCACCTACAACTCCCGCAGTTGGTCCAGCCTGACCCAGGACGCGCCGCTCGGCGCGTCGAGCATGACCCTGTCCAGCGCCTCGAGCATCGTCGTGGGCGACGTCATGGAGATCGAGCAGCAAAACGACCCGGCCAAGATGTATACCGACCCGGAGTGGAACCAGGACTGGGCGCAAAGCGTTGTGGGCCAGTTCGCGGTCGTTACGGCGATATCGGGCCAGACCGTGTCCCTGGACAGGCCGCTTCGCGCCGCTTACGCCACGAACCTGTCCGCCCGGGCCAGGGTCTACCGTATGGGAAAAAACGTCGGCATCGAAGACCTGTCCATCCGCCGCGAAGACCCGGGCAGCGCCGGCGGCGACACCATCCACTTCAAGTACGCCTTTAACTGTTGGGTGCGCCGGGTGGAAAGCCTCGACACCGTCAGCGCCCATATCTACGCCGAATCTTCGGCCGCCATCGAGGTGCGCGACTCCACCTTCAAGCGCTCCCACGACTACGGCGACGGCGGGCGCGGCTACGGCGTAAGCCTGGGCCGCCACGTGTCCGACTGCCTGGTTGAAAACAACGTTTTGAGCACCCTGCGCCACGCCATGGTGGTGAGCCAAGGGGCCAACGGCAATGTTTTCGGCTACAACGCCTCAAGCGGTCGCAAGTGCGAGTCCGACGCCTGGACGCCCTGCGACATCTCAGTGCATGGGCACTATCCCTTCCGCAATCTCTTCGAGGGCAATCTCGTCGAGGAGATCGACGCCACCGACTACTGGGGTCCGGCCGGGCCGGGCAACGTGTTCCTGCGCAACGTGGTCAGCCAGGAAGGCATCGAAATCATGGACGCTTCCCACGGCCAAATGGTACTTGGCAACCTGCTCCTGTCCGGCGGTCCGCTGCGGGTGGAGCAGGGCATCACCGACGTCGTGCTCACTGCCAACACCATCCTGCCGGCAACCAGCGCCGACGGCGGCTGCGACATCACCACCGTGCCGGATAGTCTTTACCTTGCCGCCAAGCCGTCCTTTTTCGCCTCCGCCTCCTGGCCCCTGCTGGCCGACGACCAGACCGCCAACCCAGCCTCCATGCGCGCCGCCGGCGGCGCTTTGTCGCCAGTTAAACCCAATCCGGGCCTCGTTTACGCCATCAATCTGCTGTTGCAGTGATCCCCCAGCCATCCGGCGCTCCATTCCTGTTCCCAAGCAGGGCTTTTACGCCCCGGGCCGACAAACGCCATGCCGCGCCATACGGGGCCACCTTCGCCCACACCTCCCAAACGCCGCTATTTCAGACCTGCTCGGGCCGCCGCGACAACGCCAACCGTCCGACTTGCCCGGCGGCCATAAAAAAGGCCGGACGCGTTCCCGCGTCCGGCCTGGCATTCGTGTCGTGGACCTCTAGAACCGCTCGAACTCGTCGTCGCGAGCATCAAGGTCGATGCCCACGCCGCTGGCGGGCTTGGCGGCCGCGCCGGACGGACGCGCCGCGGCAGCAGGACGCCGGGCCGCCGACGGCAGGGCCTTGACCGGACGATAGGCCGTGCGCCGGGCCGTGGCTCCGTCCACCCGGAAAAAGGCCATGGTGGACTGGAGCTGCTCGGCCTGGCTCGAAAGCTCTTCCGAGGTGGAGGCCATTTCCTCGGAGGCCGAGGCGTTTTGCTGCACCACCTGATCAAGCTGCTGGATGGCCCGGTTGATCTGGTCGGCCCCGGAATTCTGCTCCTGACTGGCGGCCGCGATTTCCTGCACGAGATCGGCCGTGCGCTGGATGTCGGGCACCATCTTGGTGAGCATGGAACCGGCCCGCTCGGCCACTTGGACGCTGGACGACGAGAGTTCGGAGATTTCGGCGGCAGCCGAACCGCTGCGCTCGGCCAGCTTGCGCACTTCGGCCGCGACCACGGCGAAGCCCTTGCCGTGTTCGCCGGCCCGGGCCGCCTCAATGGCGGCGTTAAGGGCCAGCAGGTTGGTCTGGCGGGCGATCTCCTCGATGATGGAAATCTTCTCGGCGATGTTCTTCATGGCCGCCACGGCCGAGACCACGGCTTCGCCGCCCTCCCGGGCGTCCTGGGCGGCCTTGACGGCAATGGACTGGGTCTGTTGGGCGTTCTCGGCGTTCTGCTTGATGTTGGAGCTCATCTCTTCCATGGACGAGGAGATTTCCTCGACGCTGGCCGCCTGTTCCGTGGCCCCCTGGGACATGCTCTGGGCCGAGGCCGAGAGTTCCTCGGAGCCCGAGGCCACGTTTTCCGAGGCCGACTGCACCTCGGCCACGACCTCGCGCAATTTGCCCACCATTTCGTTGAGGGACGCGGCCAGGATGCCCATTTCATCCTTTTGGTCGATGTCGAGCAGCCGGGTGAAGTCGCCTTCGGCCATGGCCTTGGCGAATCCCACGCCCTTGACGACCGGTCCGGTGATGGCCTTGGTCAGGAAGACGGCGATGACCACGCCCAGGATCAGCGCCACGGCCAGGCCGCCCAGCATCACCGAGGAGGCGGTTTCCAAGCTCGAAACGGCGTCGACGGCGATCTTCGTGGTGGCGTCCATGGCGGCCTTGGCCGTGACCTCGGCCGCGTCCTGGACAGCGTTGGCCGCTTCCAGGCGCTTGGCCGCGATATCCTGAAGGGCCTTGAAATTATCGAGATAATCCATGAGGGCTTGGCGGTATTTCTGGGAGGCGTCGCGGATGGCGGTCAGTTGGCGAATGTTGGCTTCGTCGCGGGTCTTGGATCGGATGGCGTCGATAGCCTGGTCAAGTTGGCCAAAGGCTTTGACGGCGTCCTCAATGTGCCGGGGGTCGCGGAAAAGCTGGCCCCGGTAGTTGCCGACCCGAATGGCGGTGATGGCGCTTACGGCATCACTGGCGCCGTCGATCTTATCCACCCGCTCCAGCAACCCGGCAGAGGCGACACCTGAACCGATCTCCTCGCGGATCTTCTTCTGCTGGCTTTCGAGATAGCCCTCGCTGTTTTTGACGATCTCCGCCGCAGCGCCGTCCAAGATTTTGCGCACTCCGGCGATGGCCTCGATGCGGGCATGGGTCTCGGCGATGAGCTTTTCGTATTCCGCTGCCTTGGCCTGGGCTTTGGCCACGTTGTCGCGCAACTGGACCAGTTGGGAGTACTTGTCGGCATGGGCCTTGGCTTCGCCCAAGGAACGCTTGAGGTCGGCGAAGTTGCGCATACCCGCGTCAAACTGCTTTTTGTCCTCGGTATAACCGTAACTGCGCATTTCCAGCATGGTCTGCAAGGCAGCCCGCTCGACGCTGTTGGCGATGGCCAGTTCCGGGATGTACTCTTGCACCAACCGCGTGGATTGGCTTTCCACGCCCCGCATGTTGAACACGGCCATGCCCCCCAGGGCGCAGGCGATGGCGATCAGGAGTCCAAAACCGATGCTGATTTTGACGCCAAGCTTCAAATTCTTCACTGCCGGCCTCCCCTTGACGTGGTGGTATCCCGCGCTTTTCAGTTTCTGATACGGATTCGGGACCTGGGCGCGGTCGTCCTCGGATTGTTTGTTTCTGGCCTATTTTGATGCCTCTTGCAACGCAAACCTCACACTTTTACGGGCATGGACCATTGCCTGCGTTTCCAGTAGGAAATCTCACAGAGGAGTTGCGCCATGAAAAGCTTCATATACGAGCTGTTGTTAGCGGCGCGCCTGGCCCGCCGCGAGCTGCGGGCTGGGCTGCGGGGCTTTGGCGTCTTCGTGGCCTGCCTGGCCCTGGGCGTGGCCGCCGTGGCCGGCTCCAAAAGCCTGTCCGCCGCCTATCTGGCCGGCGTGGCCGAGGACGCCGCAGCGCTTCTTGGCGGCGACGTCGAAGTCGCCTTGTCCCTGCGCCCGGCCTCGCCCGAAGAAAGCCACGCCCTGGCCGCTCTGGGCACGGTCTCCCATGTGGTCACCATGCAGACCATGGCCCGGGGCCGAGATGACAACGCCGGGCGCGCTCTGGCCTCGCTCAAGGCCGTGGACGGGAACTATCCCTTATACGGTTCCCTCGACCTGTCACCGCCCATGACCGCCTCCGAGGCCCTGGAGGCGCGAAACGGCCTGCCCGGCGCGGTCGTCGCCCCGGAACTTCTGGCCCGCCTGGGCGCGCGCCTGGGCGACGTCATCCTCGTCGCCGACGTGCCCCTCGAAATACGGGCGACCATCGTCCGCGAACCCGACGCTTCGACGGGCCTGGTGTCCCTGGGGCCGCGCCTGCTCGTGGCCCAGAGCGCCCTCGAAGGAACGGGCCTTATCGGCCCGGGCATGTTCACCCGCCACGCCTACCGCATCAAGCTCCCGCCAGGGGCCGAGGCCAAGGCCGTCGCCGCGCATGTCAAGGACGCCTATCCCAAAGCCGGCTGGCGCGTGCGCGATCTGGCCTCGGCCCAGCCCGGGCTGACCCGTTTCATGGACCGGCTGGGGGCCGTGACCGGGTTGGTCGGCCTGGCCTCGCTGCTTTTGGGCGGCATCGGCGTATCCCAGGCCGTGGCCGGCTATCTGGGGGGACGCGAAGGCTCCATCGCGGCGCTCAAGTGCCTGGGCGCGCCCCGGCGGGTGGTGGTTTGGACCTATCTGCTGGCCGTGGCCGCCCAGGGCTGCCTGGGCATTGCCATCGGCCTGGCCGTCGGCGCGTCGCTGCCGGCGCTTGTTGCTCCCCTGGCAGCCGGGGCGCTGCCGGTGCGACTGCCGCCCGGCCCCTACCCCGAAGCCCTGGCCCTGGCCGCCGCCTTTGGCGCGTTGGCCGTTTTGGCCTTTTCCCTGCCCCATCTCGTGCAAGCCGGCCGGGTCTCGCCCCTGCTCCTTTTCCGAGGCTACGCCCCGGCCGGAAACGGCCGTCTGCCCTGGCGCGACGCCTTGCCGGGTGTGATCGCCCTGGCCGGGCTTTTCGCCCTGGCCGTGCTGGCCACGCCCAACCGCCGGCTGGGCCTGGGCTTTGTCGTGGCGGCCCTAGGCGCGGCGGCCATCTTCCGGCTGCTGGCCTCAGCCACGGTGCGGCTTGTGCGGCTGGCGCCGCTCCATCGCCCGGGACTGTTCTCCCTGGCCCTTCGGGCCGTGGCCCGGCCCGGCAACCAGGTGGCCCGGGTGCTGGCCGCCCTGGGCCTGGGACTGTCCACCTTGGCCGCCATGACCCAGGTGGAAGCCAATTTCCGCCAGGCCTTTGTGGAAGACATCCCGAAAACCGCGCCGGACTACTTTTTCGTCGATGTCCAGCCGAACCAGTTGCCGGCCTTTCTGGAAACGGCCAGGGGCGTGGCCGGCGTCATCCGGGTGGACGCCTCGCCCATGATCCGGGGGCGCGTGACGGCCATAAACGGCGAAGCCCCGGACGAGTCGCGGGTCAGCGAAGACGTGCGCTGGGCCGTGTCGGGCGACCGGGGGCTGTCCTTTGCCGCGGCCATGCCCGAGGGCACGCGTCTGATCGAGGGGGCGTGGTGGCCCCCGGACTATGCGGGCGAACCACTGGTCTCGGTGGAGGAGGCCGTGGCCAAGGGCATCGGCGTCGGGGTCGGCGACACGGTGACGGTCAATGTGCTCGGCCGGGAGATCACGGCCAAGATTTCGAGCCTGCGGCGGGTCAACTGGCTGACCCTTGGCATCAACTACGTCTTTGTTTTCTCGCCAAACGCCCTGGACGGGCTGCCGGCCACCTGGCTGGCCACGGCCTACACCGACAAGGCCGCCGGCAAGGCCCCGGGCGAGGCGGTCTTCGCCGCCGTCACGGAACGCTTCCCCAATGTCACGGTGGTCGGTATCGGCGACGCCCTGACCGAGGTGCTGGCCGTGGCCGACAAGGTGTCCTCGGCCGTGCGCGCCGCCGCCGCCGCAACCCTCGGGGCGGGGCTGCTCGTTCTTATCCAGTCCCTGGCCGCGGGCCTGCGGCGACGGGCCTACGAGACCGTGATCTACAAGGTCTGCGGCGCGACCCGGCCCGACATCATGACGGTGCTGTGTCTGGAAAACGCCCTGCTTGGACTGTTGGCGGGTCTGGTGGCCCTGGCAGTGGGCACGGCCGTGTCGTTTGGGTTTACGACGTATTTCATGGAGTTGCCGTTTTCGGTCTTTGCCGGTCCGGCCGCCTTGGTTGTGGCCGCCGCCGCCGCCCTGACCCTGGTCTTCGGCTCGGCCGGAGCCTTTGCCATGCTCTCTAGGCGGGTCTTGCCGTATCTGCGAAACGAATAAGCGGGATCAGTCGGCCCCGGCCGGCCGCTCGGGCATGTGGGCGCGCCGCTCGGCTTCGAGGCGATCATAGACAGCCAACTGTCGCGGCGACAACATCGGCCGCACCTGATCATCAATGCGCTGGAACACGATGTCGATATCCGGGCGCATGCGGCCCAGGGCCAAATCGAAATCGCGCCGACCGTTCTCCCAGGCGTCGAGGTAGACGCGGCGCTGCTCGGGACTCAGATCCAGACGCCGCATGGACTCGTCGGCAAACCGTTGGCGCACTTCCTCAAAACCCGCGCCATCGGTGGCCCGCCTTTCCAGCAACGCCTGACGGCTCGACAGCAGCCAGCCCAAGCCGACGCCGACGATCAGAACCGTGACGAGGCTTCCCGCCCCGAATTGCCGTGAACCTTCAGCCATGGTCTTTCTCCAAGAATGCCTTGAGCTTGCGCCTGGCGCGAAAGGCCCGCACCTTGACGTTGACCCGGGTCAATCCCGTGAGTGCCGCCACTTCCTCGACGCTTTTGCCCTCAAGACCTAAAAGCGCGACCAGGAGCCGATCCTTGGGGCCGAGCACGGCCATGGCCGCCTCCAGACGCCTTCTGGCCTCACGCGCCTCACGCCGGGCCGCTTCGCCTTCGTCGGGCAAGGTGTCCTCCAGGCCGCCCACCAGCCCGTCCTCGATCTTGCGCCGGCGCAGCCAGTCGATGCAGGTGTTGGCGGCGATGCGGTGCAGCCAGCCGCGAAACATGCCCCAGTCCCGGAGGCCGCCCAAATTGAGGTAGGCCTTGACGAACACTTCCTGGGCCAGATCCTCGACTCCGGCCGGATCCCGGCAAAAACGGGAAGCCAGATGGGCCACGCCCGGTCCATGCCGCACGACCAGCGCGGCAAAAGCTTGCTGGTCGCCCTCGAAGGCCGCCCGGGCCAAGGCAGCGTCGTCAATGCCTTCCAGACGCGGCCGGGGACGGCCGGACACGCCGTCTTTCAACCGAACGCATTTCTCACCAACACGCGTCGTCATGCAGCAAGCCTCCGCCAACGCCCCTCCCCAGGCGCGTTTGCCTGCTCAGGCGTCGAGCGCAGCCCATCGGTTACACGCCCGCCTCGACAAGCCGCGCCCGGCAGGCTATCTGCACTGCCGGCGGCCGCGTCCCGGCCGCACGCCACCTCCCGGAGCGAGCCATGCCCCTTGCCGCCGACACCAACATCTACCTCATCGGTCCCAGGGCCTCGGGCAAGACCACGCTTGGCCGCAAACTGGCCGAAAGCCTCGGCCGCTCCTTCGTCGATCTCGACGCCCGGTTCGTCGAAGCGCGCGGCGAAACCATCGCCGAACTGGTGGCCCGGGAGGGCTGGGACGCCTTCCGCCGGGCCGAAGCAGACATCCTGGCTGAAACCGCCGCCCAAAAAGGGCTGGTCGCGGCCACGGGCGGCGGCGTGGTGCTGTTGCCGGAAAACCGGGCCCTCCTGGCCAAGGGGCTGGTGCTCTACCTGCAAGCCCACCCCGACCGTCTGGCCGAGCGCCTCATGGCCGATCTCAACCCGGACCAGCGCCCCAATCTGACGCAGCTTGGCCTCAAAGAGGAAATCGTGGCCACCCTGGCCGAACGCGAACCGCTGTATTTCTCCCTGGCCCACGCCTGCCTGCCCGAGCGCCCCATCGACGAATTGCTGGAATATACGTTGCGCGCGCTCAAAATGTTCTAGGGGACTCCACCGTGCCTTTGGCCGAGGGCGCGGCGGCACAAGCGCGCGAAAAGGGCTGCTTTGGGCGCGAGCATAGCTCGCGCCCAAAGCAGCCCTTTTCGCTGACGAGTTGGGGGCTGTAATGCGCCGTTTGCCCGGACATAAGCCGTCCGGGCAAACGGCGCATTACAGCTCTCGTCTTCTCTCGGGCGACCGCCCGCCGACGTCTCTTCGCCCGGCCGACCGGAGCCCGCAAACAGGGGGCCCGGGGGGAATGATTCCCCCCGACCGCCGGAAACTCTTAAAACTCTCCCACTACTCCCTTACAACCAATCCAGCCCGATCACATGCACGGCCAGCGGCCCGTGCACGCCGCGCACGTAAACGAATTCGATGTCGCCGGTGCTGGACACGCCCGAGACACAGTTAAGTGCGCTGGGCATGGGCCCCTGCCCCACCCGCTCCAGCATGGTCGGCAGGTCGGGCACAAGACGCGATCTGGCCACGAAGGCCACATGCAGGCGCGGCACCAGCGGTGTGCCGCGCTCACGTCCCGGGGCGGCGGCCATGACAAGGCTGCCGGTGGCGCACAGGGCGTAGGCCACGGCCGTGACGCCGAGATCCACGGCGGCCAGGCCCGGACAGACGCGCTCGGGCAGCTCTTCCGGGGCAATGACCGCGACCTTGGCCTCGGCCAGGACGCCGGCGGCCGAGACGGCGTCGAGATCGGGATGGTCCCAGCGCACGGCGGTTTTCACGTCGTTGGCGGCCAGATAAGCGGTCAGCGCCTGTCGGGCCTCCTCGGGGGTGCGGGCCATCTCAAAGGTAGGCCCAAGGGTGGTCAGCACGGCGGCGAAGCGCTCGAAATCGGCCACGCCCCCGCCCGGTTTGCGGGGAATGGTCGGGGCCGAGACACGGGGGAAGCCGGCGGCCGTGGCCGCACGCAGGCGACCGAGGATGGCGTTTTTGGCGCGCGTTTTCATGCACGTCCTCCCTGGAGACGCTTAAGCCGGCGAGCGAGGGCCTTGAATCGCCGGGAGAAAGGCCGGGCCAGCCCCGGGAACTCCCGGCAGCGCAGGAAGCGGCCCACCGGCGCGTCCGGGGCCACGGCCGCGACCTCGCGCAGCTTGGGGTCAAACAGGCGGCCAACGGCGGCCGCGCCGCCAAACAGGAGCGGATGCCGGGCCAGCAGGCTGAAGGCCGCCACCGGCAGATCGGTTTCGGTCTCCGACACGCGGCGGCGCAGTTCCTGGAGCAGGGCCGGATGGTCGATGCCGGCCGGGCAGGCTTCCGAGCAGGCGGCGCAGTGGGTGCAGGCGAATGGCTGGCGCGGATCGCCGGGGTTGTCCTTCAAAAGCGGGGAGATGACCGAGCCCATGGGGCCGGGATAGACCGTGCCGTAGGCGTGGCCGCCCACGCTCTGGTAGACCGGGCAGACGTTTAAGCAGGCCCCGCAGCGGATGCAGCGCAGGATGGAGCGCAGCTTGGGATCGGCCAGGATGTCCGAGCGGCCGTTGTCCAGGATGACCAGATGCATTTCCCTGGGGCCGTCGCGTTCGCCCTCGCGCCGCGCGCCGGTGAAAAAGGACAGGTGCACGGGCAGGGTCTGGCCGGTGGCGGCCGGCGGCAGGATGTCCAGGACCACGGCGGCGTCGGCCAGGGTCTCCACCACTTTTTCCAGGGTCATGAGCGCAATGTGGATGGGCGGACAGGAGCCGGAAAGCCGGATGTTGCCCTCGTTTTCCAGCACCGTCACCGTGCCGGTCTCGGCGATGGCGATGTTGCAGCCGGTGATGCCGGCGTCGGCGGCCAGAAACTTCTGGCGCAGGCTGTCCCGGGCGATGCGGGTCATCTCCGGGATGTCGGTGCTGGTGCGGCCGAACTTGCGGGCGAAAAGGTCGGAGACCTGCTCCTTGGACACGTGCAGGGCCGGAGCCAGGATATGCGAGGGGCGCTGGCCGGCCAGCTGGATGATGTACTCGCCAAGGTCGGTCTCCACGGCCTCGATGCCGGCCGCTTCCAGAACCTCGTTGAGCCCCATCTCCTCGCTCACCATGGACTTGCCCTTGACCACGAGCTTGGCCCCGCGCTCGGACAGGATGCGGGCCACAAGCGTAGCTGCCGTCTCGGCCGTTTCGGCGTAGTGGACCCGGCCGCCGACAGCGGTAACGCTGGCTTCGAGCTTTTCGAGCAACTCCGGCAGCTTGGCCAGGGTCTTGTCGCGCACGGCCACGGCCCGGGCCTGGCGCTCGGCGAAGTCGGGCATGGCGTTGACCGAGCGCTGGCGCAGCACGCGGATGTGGCCGATGGCCTTGTGCAGGATGGCCCGGCTTTGGCGGTCACCCAGGGCCTTGGCCGAGGCTTTGGCGAAATCGTGGGCGGTCTTGGTCATATGCCCTCCCCGGCCAGGACCTCGGCCAGATGCAACGCCCGTATCGGCAGGTCGCGCTTGGCCATGGCCGAAGCGATGTTGAGCAGGCAGCTCGGCTCGGCGGTGATGACCGCCTCGGCCCCGCTGGCCACGATGTCGTCGATTTTTTCCGCAACAATGGCTTCGCTGGCTTCGGGGTAGTCGATGCTAAATGCCCCACCAAAGCCGCAGCAGCGCTCGGGCCGGGCCAAGGGGACCAGCGTCAGGCCGGCGACCTTGGCCAACAGCGCCTCGGTGGCCGATCCGGCCCCAAGCACCCGGGTGGTCTGGCAGGAGCCGTGCAGGGCGGCGGTCAGGTCCCAGCGCGCCCCCAGGTCGGTGAGCCCCAGGCGTTCAACCAGGAACTGGCCCAGTTCGAAGGTCTTGGCGGCGACGTGGGCGGCCTGCTCCCGAAACGGGTCATCCTCGGCGAAAAGCGAGGGATAGCGGCGCACCATGGCCGTGCACGAACCCGAGGGACACACCACCACCGGCGCGTCCTGAAATATTTCCACGAACCGCCGGGCCAGGGGCCGCACGAGGTCGGCCCGGCCGCGCTTGTAGGCGAACTGGCCGCAGCAGGTCTGGCCCTTGGGCAGCACCGGCGTCAGGCCGGCCCGGACCAAAACGGCCGTAGTCGCCTCGCCCACTTGCGGCAACACGTGTTCGACCAGACAGGGAATGAAAAGAAACGCTTCCACGAAAAGCCCTCCTTGCAACGGGGCGACACCTTACGCTTTAGACCCGCCGGGTCAAGGCCACAGGCGGCTTGCCGGCCCGCCCGCTTTACAGGAAGGGGGTCCGTTGCTATGGACACCCGTTGCAACAGATAAGGAAGCGCCATGAACGAAGCACCCACCGCCACCTTGACCTATGACGGCAAGACTGTCGAACTCCCTGTCATCATTGGCGATCACGTCGAAAAGGCCCTGGACGTGCGCAAGCTGCGCAGCCAGACCGGCTGGATCACCTTCGATCCCGGCTACGCCAATACGGCGGCCTGCAAGTCGGCCATCACGCATATCGACGGCGAAAATGGCGTGGTGCTCTATCGCGGCTACGACCTTGAAGAGCTTGCCGACAAGGCCACCTTCGTGGAAACGGCCATGCTCATCATGTTCGGCGAGCTGCCGACCCGGGCCGAGCGCGAAGAATTCCGCATCATGCTGCGCGACCAGGAACTGTTGCACGAAGATCTGTTGAGCCACCTCGACGGGTTTCCGCCCAACGGCCATCCCATGTCCATCCTCTCGGCCATGATCAACGCCATGGGCAGCTACTATCCCGAACTCTACGACATCGGCTCGCCCGAGGACTTCCGGCTGGCCGCCGCCAAGATCTTAAGCAAGGTGCGCACCATCGCCGCCTTTTCCTACCGCAAATCCCAGGGGTTGCCGCTCAATTACCCCAACCCCAACCTGGATTACTGCCGCAACTTCCTGCACATGATGTTTTCGGTGCCGTTTTGGACCTACCAAGCCCCGGACCCTGTGGTGCGGGCGCTGAGCATCTACATGCTGTGCCACGCCGACCAGGCGCTCGACACCTCCTGCGCCACGGTGCGTATGGTCGGCTCAAGCCAGGCCAACCTGTTCGCCAGCGTGTCGTCGGGCATCTGCGCCCTGTGGGGCCGCCAGCACGGCGGAGCCAGCTCGGCGGCGCTGACCATGTTCGAGGACGTGGTGGCCGGGCGCACCACCGTGGAGCGCATTTTCGAGGCCTCGAAAACCAGCGCCGGCCGTCTCATGGGCTTTGGCCAGCGGCTTTTCCACGTGGAAGACCCGCGCGCCCGCATCATCAAGCGCACCTACCAAAATCTCGTGAAAAACGGCTACGCCAAGCGCGACGCCTTCCACGACATCGCTTTGGAGATCGAGGAACGCGCCCTGGCCGACGACTATTTCGCCTCGCGCCAGCTCTTCCCCAACACCAACTTCTACGCCAGCTTGCTCCTGCGGGCCATCAACATCCCGCCGCGCATGTTCCCGGTCATCACCGCCATCGGCAACATGCCCGGCTGGATCGCCCACTGGAACGAGGAGACCCACTCCCCGGACCAGCGCATCCACCGGCCGCGCCAGGTCTACATGGGCCGCAAGCGCCACGCCTACACGCCCATGGAGAAGCGCAAGTCCTGATTCCCATGCGCAACAGCCGCCCGGCGGCCGACCCGCGCCCAAGCGCGGCGGCCGCCGTCCCAAACCCGACCGGCGCTTCGGCGCGCCGCCGCGGGTTTGCTCCGTTCCAGGCCTCCGGCGCCGTCCCGGCCGGCCCCACCGACACCCCGGCTTCGCCAACCCGCCGTCCGTTCCCTAGGACGCCCCGGAGAGCCCTCATGCGTTCTTTTCGTCTGCTTGCCTTGTGCTGCCTGTCCCTGACGCTCCTGGCCGTCTTGCCGGCCGCCCTGCCCGCCCAGGACGCGGCCCCGGCCGCCGCCAAGGCCGAACCGGCCAAGACGCCGGACAAGCCCGCCGCCCCCGAGGCCAAGGCCGACGCGCCCAAAGCGCCGGACGCTCCCGCCGCCGAGGCCGGCAAGGAGACGGCCAAGCCGGCCGACAAACCGGTTGACAAAGCCGCCGACAAACCGGCAGAGAAAACCCCGGATAAGCCCGCGCCCAAGGAAGCCGACAAGCCGGCTGCCAAACCGGCCGAAAAACAGCCGGCCGCCAAAGCCTCGGACAAGGCCGGCGAAAAAAACGGCGAAAAAGCCGAGGCCGACGCGCCCAAGGACTGGCAGGTGCTGCTCTCCATCCACCAGGAATCGGTGGTGCAGCAAGCGGCCCGGTTCAAGTCCATGGAAGAGCTGCTCCCCAAAAACGTGCGCAAGTTCCGCTCCGAGCTTTCGGCCCTGGAGGGCAAGCTCGACGAATTGGGGCTCATCATCAGCCTGTCCGGCGGCAATCCCTGGGAACTGCGGGCCGTGCTGGGGGATTTCGCCCGCCTGCGCCGGGCCGTGGAAACGCTTATCGCGCCGTCCCAGGAAAGTCGCGACGAACTCGACAAGATCGCCGCCAGGCTCGATTCCCTCAAAGAGGAGTTCGCCAAGCGCCTGGAAGACGATCCCGAGCAGCCCATCGCCGACGCCATCGGCTACTATCTGCGCTACGTCAAAAGCGTGCGCGCTTCCCTCACCGGCGTGCGCTCCACCCTGGAGAAGGAACTCGGCCCGGCCCGCGAACTGCTTGCCGCCCTGGACAAGGCCGAAGAAGCCCTGCGCTTAAAAATCCCCAAGGCCTGGAAGACCTACTATTTCACGGCCTCCAACGAACTGTTCTCCCACAAGGCCTGGAACGACCTGGAAACCCGTTTCCAGCACTGGGCCAAGTCCAACGCCTCCATGCTGCGTTCCATGACGCGCGGTTCCGACGCCGTCCGGGCCCAGGCCGTGGGCATCCGGGCCGCGTTGGCCCTGGCCGTGCTGGCGGTGGTGTCCGTCATCGCCATCGCCCGATTGCGCCGCCGCATTCCCGGGCTGTACGCGCCCGGCAAACTGCGTCTGGTCTGCCTGCTGGCCGGCTCCGGGCTCATCCTGCACTGGGCGGCGGCCGGCGCGCCGCTGTTGCTCCAGGAGATCGGCAACATCCTGGCCGAGATCCTGCTCGCCGCCGGGTTGGCCGTGTTCTCGCGCTATCTGGCCGAAGCCTCGGGCGCGGCCACGCCAGGGGCCGGCAATCCCCTGCGCGGCCTGTGGGCCATGTTTTCCCTGGGGCTTTTGCTCCAGATCGCCGACATCCCGGAACCGGCCCTGACCACGCTGTGGATGGCCCTGCTGCTCGTATTCCTGCTGGCCACAGGCCGTTTCTTGCGCCGCTATGCCGGGCCGCTGAGGCTCTTTTGCCGGGCCACGCCGCCCCTGACCATGGGCCTGGCCGTCATGGCCGCCCTGGGCTGGCAGCATTTGTCGGTGCTGGTCCTGGCCGGCTGGTTCCTGCTTTTGGCCGCCGTGCAGATCGGGGCCGGGCTGTCGCGCATCGTCACCGCCTGGCAGGCCCGGGCCAGCCAGGAAGGGGCCTCGGCGCTCACGCGCGCCATGGTTTCGGGCCTGGGCTTTCCGCTCATCTTCCTGTCGCTGTTCCTGCTGGTCCTCTACTGGTTCTCCACGGAACTGGGCGGCCAGGAACTGTTCATGGAAGCCGTGGGCTTCACCGTGACCATCGGCACGGTCTCGGTCACCCTGGGCCGGCTGGCCCTTATTCTCACCGGCTTTTTCGTCACCCGCTCGACCCTTTTCGCCGTGCGCTCCTTCATCCAGGACCTGCCGCGCCTGCGCCCGGGCATCGATCCGGGCGTGCGCGACGTGCTGGAGACTACTTCGCTTTACGTACTATGGGGTCTGTACATCCTTATCTCCCTGTTCCTACTCGGCTTTTCCTTCACCAGCCTGGCGGTGGTCGCCGGCGGCTTGTCCGTGGGCATCGGCTTTGGCCTGCAAAACATCGTCAACAACTTCGTGGCCGGGCTGATCCTGCTCTTTGGCCGCTCCATCCAGGCCGGCGACACCATCCAGATCGACGCCATCTGGGGCCAGGTGCGCAAGGTCAACATCCGCAACACCGTTGTCCAGACCTTTGACAACGCCACGTTGTTTGTGCCCAACTCCGACCTCATCAGCGGCAAGCTCGTCAACTGGACCCACCGCGACCCGACCGTGCGCCGGGAGATCACCATCGGCGTGGCCTACGGCTCCAACACCGAGCAGGTGCGCCAGATACTGCTCGACGCCGTGGCCGGCCACGAGCATGTCTTAAAGACCCCGGCCCCGTCAGTGCAGTTCACCAACTTCGGCGAGAGTTCCCTGGACTTCAAGTTGCTCTTCTGGGTGGACAACGTGGGCGTGGCCGTGGGCACCACCTCCGACATCCGCTTCGCCATTGACCGGCGTTTCCGGGAAGTCGGCATCGACATCCCCTTCCCCCAGCGCGAGGTGCGCATCGTGGCCGGGGCCAGCGACCCGGTCCAGGCCGCCGCTGGCGCGGCCGCGGATTGATCCGAGCCATGGCCCAAGAGGCGGCCCGGGGCGCGTGTTCGCCCTGGGCCGCCCGGACCCGCCCTGGCCCGGACGCCGCCTTGGCCGGCGGGCATTTGCACGGGACAGCCGGATGGTTTTCTGATACGGCTCAAGAAAAGGACGCCGCATGAACCGAAGAGTCCTGCCCCTGGCCTGCCTGGTCCTGGCCCTGGCCGTCGCGCCCGGCTGCAAGAAGGCCAAGAGCACGGCCCCGGCCATGCCCCAATACGATGCCCTCGAACCCGGCCCCGGGGCCAATCCCCTGGAGATCGAGCGCTACCAATTGGAGCAGGAAAAGCGGACCTTGTCCGAGAATTTGAGCGACAACCTCGACCGTATCCAACGCATCAACGCCCGCATCATCCAGATCAACATCGAACTGCAGCGCCAGACCAATCCGCATTACTAACGCCGCCCGCGCCAGCCAAGGACCCAGACCCATGTTCGGATTCTCGTCGAAGAAAAAGCCCCGCCTGGACGCCATCACCGCCTTTCTCGGGGCTGGAACCCAGTATCATGGCCAGTTCAATTTCCAGGGTGTCGTGCGTATCGACGGCGGCGTCATCGGCGACATCATCTCCGACGGCGTGCTGGTGCTCGGCGAGGAAGGGCAAGTCGAGGGCAGCATCAGCGTGGGCGAACTCATCGCCAGCGGCAGCGTGCGCGGCGACGTCACGGCCAGCCGGCGCGTCATCCTCAACAAGACGGCCAAACTGACCGGCAACATCCAGACCCCGTCGGTGGTCATCGAGGACGGAGCCGTGCTCAACGGCCAGCTGCGCATGACCGAGGCCGAGGCCGTTATCCTGTCCGAGGGCCTGGCCCCCTGCGCCCTGCCCGGGCAGCCGGCCGAGGACGTCACGGAAACGACGTCATGAAGGGGTTGCCAAAAGGGCCTCGTCCGTTTAATGGCAAAACGCCGTCACCCGCCCCCGTTTAAGGAGTCCCGTCCCCATGGGCCAATTTTTCCCCGATGCCGACCAGTTTCCCCTTGAAGACCAGATCAAGCACCTTGGCGACGACGAGTTGCTCGATTTCTGGGAAGAGACCCAGTACATTGAGCGCATGCTCGTGGAAGAGGAAAATCCCGAAGCCGACCATTCCCAAGAGTACGAACGGGTGATTCTCCAAGAGCTGATGCTGCGCACCTGCCGCCGCCGCGCCCTGGTTAGCGAACGCTAGCCCGGGGCGTCGCCGCCGTCGGGTTATCGCCCGCAGTTGCGGTAAAAAGCCTCCGGCGGCCAAAGGGCTTGTGCCCTTTGGAACCCCCTACTTGTTATCACGCGGCTCGTCTCCTTATCTCTACACTCACTCCCTGTTGAATCCAGCGCGTCAGCCGACTGACGGCAGATCTCCTGTCCGGCATTGAGCTGTTCATCGGCGTTGTCGCCTTCATTGGTCGCCAGCGGTCCATTTGGACGGCCTGCACCGCACTCCGGTTCGACTCCCATCCTCGCCGCCAACGCCCCTTCGGCCTCGTCGTCCTGCCTCCCAGGCCGCCACCAGTGCAGCAACTTTAACAGTCCATCGTCCGTGTTACTGGCAACGCACGAAAACGAGCCTCCTACTGTCAGCGGCACAGAGCGTAAAAAAAGAGGGCGGTCACCCGCCCTCTTTCTCTCGTCAGATAACCGATCGCCAGCTACATTTTGGGAGCCGGGCGGCCGATGCAGAAGTAGGCCAGGCCGAGGTCGGCCAACAGCTGCGGGGAGTAGAGGTTGCGGCCGTCGAAGATGATCGGGGCCTTGAGCGTCTTCTTGATGCGGCTGAAATCCGGGTTGCGGAACTGGTTCCACTCGGTGACCACGGCCAGGCAGTCGGCCTTGTCCAGCACCGCGTACTGCTCATCGACCACGGTCAACAGCTCGTTGCCCTTGAAGTGCTCGCGGGTGTTGGGGCCGGCGACGGGGTCGAAGGCCACGATACGCATGCCGGCGTCGGTCAGGTCGCGGATCAGCTCAAAGGACGAGGCGTCGCGCACGTCGTCGGTGTTGGCCTTGAACGCCAGACCCCACAAAGCCAGGGTCTTGCCCTTCACGCCGCCCTGGGGGGCGAAGTATTCCATGATCCGCTTGCTGAGCACATGCTTCTGACGCTTGTTGACCTCGTCAACAGCGGCCAGCAGTTCCGGCTCGAAGCCGATCTTGCGGGCGGTGTCGATGAGCGCCTTGACGTCCTTGGGGAAGCAGGAGCCGCCGTAGCCCAGGCCGGGGTAGATGAACTGGTAGCCGATGCGGTGGTCGGAACCGATGCCCATGCGCACGTCGCGCACGTCGGCGCCCACTTTCTCGCAGATGTTGGCCACTTCGTTAATGAACGAAATCTTGGTGGCCAGCATGCAGTTGGCGGCGTACTTGGTCATTTCGGCCGAGCGAACGCCCATGACGATGACCTTCTCGCGGCTGCGGGCATAGGGAGCGTACAGGGCCTTCAAGAGTTCGCCGGTGCGGACGTTGTCCGTGCCGACGACCACGCGGTCGGGCTTGAAGAAATCGTTGATGGCGTCGCCTTCCTTGAGGAACTCGGGATTGGACACCACGTCGAATTCGATCAATTCGCCGCGCTTTTTGAGCTCCTCGCCGATGAGCTTGCGCACCTCGTCGGCGGTGCCGACCGGGACAGTGGATTTGTCGACGACGATCTTGTAGTCCTTCATGTTGGCGCCGATGTCCCGGGCCACCTGATAGACGAAGGACAGGTCGCAGGAGCCATCTTCGCGGGGCGGAGTACCGACGGTGATGAACACGAACAGCGCGTTCTCCATGCCTTCGGCGACCTTGGTGGTGAAGCGCAGGCGGCCTTCAGCCACGTTGCGCTTGACCAGCTCGTCAAGTCCCGGTTCGTAGATGTGGACCTTGCCCTGGCGAAGGTTCTCGACGATGGTGGGATTGACGTCCACGCAGCAGACGTCATTGCCCATCTCGGCAAAACAGGCGGCGCTCACCAGACCAACGTACCCGGTGCCTACGATACAAAGATTCATAAACTATATCTCGTTGTTAGGGTTGCCCCCGCCGGCTCGAAGGGCGGGCGGGGAACGGGGCTGAAGAATATCTGCGCATGGCGGCAGGGCCCCGTCATCGAAGAAAGTTGATCGCACTTACGGATTCGTCGGACCTTTGTCAACAATTCGCGGCCCGCTCCACCCCGTTTCCGTCGGTTGCCACCCATTTGTAAAACACTTACCCTTCCTTGACACTGTCTTTAAGGAGCACGTCATGCCCTTGCTTGCGGTCAACGTCGATCATGTGGCCACCATCCGCCAGGCCCGGCTGGCCAAAAGCCCGGACCCCGTGGCCGCCGCCGCCCTGGCCGAACTCGGCGGCGCGCGGGCCATCATCGTGCACCTGCGCGAAGATCGCCGCCACATCGGCGACCGCGACGTCCATGTGCTGCGCGAGACCATCAAAACCCGGCTGCACCTGGAAATGGCCGCCACCGAAGAGATGCTCGGCATTGCGCTGAAGCGCAAACCCGATATGGTCTGTCTGGTGCCGGAAAAACGCCAGGAGCTGACCACCGAGGGGGGCCTGGGCGTGGCCGGCCGCGAAGCCGAACTGGCCGCCTACGTGGCCAAGTTGGCCGAGGCCGGCATTCCCACGAGCTTATTTATTGATCCCGACCCGCGCCAGATCGAGGCGAGCAAAGCCGTGGGCGCGGCTTACGTGGAACTGCACACCGGGGCCTTCGCCGACGCGGCCACGCCGGCCGCCCGGCAAAAGGAACTGGACCGGCTGCTGGCCGCCATCCCCCTGGCCAAGAGCCAGGGCCTTGGCGTCAACCTCGGCCACGGCCTGGACTACGACAATATCTATGCCTTCAAGGACACGCCGGGGGTCAGCGAATATTCCATCGGCCACAGCATCGTGGCCCGGGCCGTGCTGACCGGCATGGTGGAGGCCGTCTCGACCATGTGCGCCATCATCGACGGGTTTCCCGACTAGCCGCTCATGATCCGGGGGCTTGGCATCGACGTGGTGGAACTCGATCGCATCGAGGCCGCCCTGATTCGTTTCGGCGATAGGTTTCTGGCCCGCATCCTGACGCCGGCCGAACGGGCCGCCCTGCCCCCGATCCCGCTCACCCGCACGGCCGGGCTGTTCGCCGCCAAGGAAGCCGCCGCCAAGGCCCTGGGCACAGGCTTTGCTCAGGGCGTGGCCTTTCATACCTTGGAAATTCTCTCCGACGCCGCCGGTCGCCCGGCCCTGACGCTCCACGGCCCGGCCCTGGCCAGGGCCGAGGCCCTTGGCGCGACGTCCTGGCACGTGAGCATCAGCCACAGCCGCGACACCGCCGCCGCCGTGGTGGTGCTCGAAGGCTGACCCGGCTCCCCTCCCCGCTTTCCTCTCATTACAAGCGTGTACGCTCCCTCATGGGGCCGGCGCACCGCCTGTCGCCTTGCCTCTGGCCGCCGTAAAGGCCTGTTTGACGGCCTCGACTTCCTGGGGATGGGTGAACATCTCATAGGCGGTCAGGGCCACGGCCGTGGCGGCCTTTCTCGCCGCCTGCCAGCCTTCGGGCGAGCCGGCCGCCTCCCGCATGGCGTCGGAGTGCAGGGCCGTGCCCCCGGGCGCGATTTTAAACCACACATTGACCGTGGGATAGGCGTTCCCGACCCGACCCAGGTCAGAAGAGACGAACTCCGTCCAATCCTTGAGCTGCCCGGCCTCGACGCCGGCCGCCAACAGCCCGCGCCGCGTCGCCTCGATAAGCGGCGCGACAACAACCGGCGAGGTCAGGGCCACGCGCGGGGCGACGAATTCCAGCGAGGCCCCCGTGCCGAGCGCCCCGGCCTTGGCGCAGTCGACAAGGCGGGCGTAGGCGTCGTCCATGGTGGCGGTGTCCAGGGCGCGCACGGCGAATTCCGCCTGGGCCAGCTCCGGCACCACGTTCACCTTGTCGCCGCCCTTGGTCACGATGCCGTGCAGCCGCACGTCCTGGGGCAAGTGCTGGCGCAGCATGTCGGCGCAGTGGAAGGTCAGCTGGACGGCATTTAAGGCATTGACGCCCTTTTCCGGCGCGGCGGCGGCATGGGAGGCCTTGCCGTGGAAGGTGAACGTAGCCCGTTTCATGGCCAGAAGGCGCTGGTCCAGGCTCCAGCGGTCGGCCGGATGGGTGATAAGGACCACGTCCGCGCCATCGAAATGGCCGCCTTCCAGGAGCGCCACCTTGCCGCCGCCGGCCGATCCCCGTTCCTCGTCGGGGGTGCCCATGACCACCAGCCGCCCCGGCAGCCCGGGCATGAGCCTGGCCAGGGCGGCGGCGGCCACAAGCCCGCTGCCGGCAATGAGATTGTGGCCGCAGGAATGGCCGTTGGCCAGGGCGTCGTATTCGAGCATGATAGCGACGGTTGGGCCAGGGGCATTGCCCGCCATCTCGGCCCTGAACGCCGTTTGGGACACGCCTCCCGGCACAAGGTCGGCCGGGACCGACAGATCGCCAGTGACCGCGAAGCCCAGCCCGGCCAGGGTCTCGCGCAGCAGGGCGCTGCTTTGATGTTCCGCGCCGCCCTGCTCCCTGAGGGCAAAGATCCGATCCGCCACGTCTCGGCATGTCGGCTCCACGGCGGCCACGCTGTCGGTGACCGCATCGGCCCGACCGACTGCGGGGAAAGCCAGAACCAGCCCAACCAGGGCCGCAAGCAGCGCGCCCAAGAGCCGCGCCGCGCCAAAGCGTGCCTTCATGCGCTCTCCTTGTAGCGAGGCCCGGGAGCATGGTCGGGCGGCCGCCGAGCCACCGCCGGGCTTCCGTTCTTCCCATCCCATGGCCCCGGGCCGTCCGGGACCACAGCCGCTTAGGCGAGCAGCGACGCCGCGTCCCGCACGACCTCGGCAATAGCCAGCCCGCGCGGACAGGCCGCCTGGGCCGGGGAGAAATCCATGGAGCCAAGCCCCGCGCGCACGCTCTCGGGCAGGCTGGCGAACAGCTCCCGGGCGATCTCCCGCTCGCCGTAGTCGCGGTAATACATCATGGCCCGCATGACGTCGGCCACAGGCACGGCGCCGCCCATGGCCGCGCCGCAGATGGACGAACACCCGGCGCAGTAGTCGCCGCAGGTGGCCTCGGCGTAGCGGCGCAGGGACTCGAAATCCTCGCGCGCCAGGGCCGTGCGGTCCCGGGCGGCGGCCACGTTGGCTCCGAGGATGGTGAGGTTGGGCATTTGCGAGCAGATGGAGGCGATGTCGGGATTGTTCCAGACCGCTTTGAGCTTGGCCTGCTTGTCGGTGAAACCCTTTTCCAGGAACCGGCCGGCCATGTCGAGTTCGGCCGGGCTGTCGGATTTGACCGGCCCGCCGCCCTGGGTCTTCATGGCCACGACCCCGATACCGGCCTTTTTGCAGGCGGCCAGGGCCTGGCGCATCTTGGCCTCGTGCATGAGGCGGAAGTTGTAGGAGATCATGCAGGCGTCGATCCAATCGAGGCCGGCCGCGCCCTGCAGACAGTCTTCCATGTTGTTGTGGGTGCTGAAGCCGAAGTTTTTGATCTTACCGGCCTTTTTGGCCTTGGCCGCCCAGTCTTTGAGCTGGCCGTCGAGTTCGGCCGGCGACGAGATGGCGTGGATGTAGAACAGCTCCACATGGTCGGTCTTGAGCCGGGCCAGGGCGGCGTCCAGGCGTTCGTCGAAGTTGCCGCCCTTGGGCGTGAGCTTGGTGGTCAGGACGATCTGGCTCCGCGCTTCGGGATTGCGGGCGAAAAACCGGCCGAAGCCTTCCTCGGACAGGCCGTTGCCGTAGGCCTCGGCCGTGTCCCAGAAGTTGATGCCCCAGCCCAGGGCCTGCTTGAGCAGCAGCTGGTTGTTGACCGTGTCGAACATGCCGCCGAGGTTGAGGATCGAAACCTCCATCCCGGTCTTGCCCAGGGTGCGCCGGGGCATGGCCGCGCCGCCGGCCTCGGGCTTTTCCTCGGCCGCCGTGGCCACCGTCGGCAGCGCGCCAAGACCGGCCACGGCCAGTCCACCCATGCCCAGGGTCTTCATGAGCTCGCGCCGGGTCAACCCGGCCTGGTTGTCTTTTGCCATGGAAAACCTCCTTTTCAGGCCAACATGCGGCCGGGACCGGACCGCGACTCGTTTTCGCTGGTGACGCGTATGGCCCGAAGGCCGGAAACCGGACACTCGTGTTCGCACATGCCGCAGCCCACGCACCGGGCCGGGTCCACCTGAGGCTGCATCAGATGGATAAGCACCTCGACCTCGCGCCCGGGAGCGGCTCCGGGCAGGGCGGCGGCCAGGGCCAGCTCGGTCCCGCCGCCGCCGACCAGCCGCACCGGGGTGGCCTCGGGCGCGCCAAGGAGCCGAACGTAATAGTCGCCGCTGGCCGCATTGCCGGACACGGCCAAGGGCCGGGCCAGGGCCAGGGTCGCTCCGCGCGCGCCAGCCAGGGACAAACGGCCGCCACGCACCGGCTCGAAGACCTCGCGCACGAAGATGGCCTTGGGACTGACCGGGCAGACTTCCTGGCAGACGATGCACGGCCGGCCCATGGCCCAGGGCAGGCAGCGCGTGCGATCGACAAAGGCCGTGCCCAGGCGGATAGGGCCGGCGGCGGCATAGTCGCCCTGGCCGAGCTTTTCCTGAAGGCCGAGCGGCCGGATGGCCGCCGTGGGGCAGACCTGGCCGCAGGCGATGCAGTTTGGCTGACAACCCGAGCGGCCCAGGCGGTAGTTGAGGACCGGCGTCCACAGCCCGATGAGCCCGGCCGTCGTGACCGACGGCTGGATGATGTTGGACGGACAGGCCCGCATGCACTGGCCGCAGCGAATGCAGCGGGCCAGGAAGCGCTCCTCGTCCAGGGAACCGGGCGGCCGGATGAGCAAGGGCGAACGGCCAAGGCCGGCGGCGTCCTCCACCCGCCACAGCGGCGCGCTGAAGGCTCCGGCCGCGCCGGCGGCCAGGAGCGCCACCGCCCCGCGCCTGGAGAAATCGGGCAGGGCCGTTTCCCCGGCGGCCGAAGCCCGGCCGGCAAAGCCGATGCGCCCCGAGGGGCAGCGGTCCAGGCAGTTGCAGCACAACAAGCACTCGCTGACGACAAGCGTCCCGGACGGCCGGCAGCCGCCTTCGCAGTGGGACTCGCACAAGCGGCAGTCGCCGCAGCTCTTGTCCGTGGCCTTGCCGATGCGCCAGGGAGCGACCCGGGCGGCCAAACCGAAAAGCGCCCCCAAGGGGCAGATGAACCGGCAGAAGAACCGGGGCAGCACGGCGTTCAGGGCCAGGATGGCCAGAAAAACGAGTCCGATCCACCACACGCCTTCGTAGTGCCGGGGCGCGTCGTGGACGACGCCCACGCCCGGGTCGGCCAGGGGGAGCAAGGCCAGATTGACGCTGCGAAACGCCAGCGGCAACGGGTCGAGGAGTCCGGTTTGCAGGCCGCCCAAGGCGGCGCAGCCCAGGAAAAAGGCCAATAAGGCGTATTTGACGGCCTGGGCGCGGCCGGGATGGTTGTCCTCGGCCCGATCCTTGGGGCCAAGGGTCAGCCGGGCCAGCCAGCCCGTCATCTGGTTGAGCGTCCCCAGGGGACAGACGAAACCGCAGAAAAACCGGCCGACAAACAACGTCAGGGCCAGTACGCCAAGGCCCCAAAGCAAGGGCGCGTACAGGGTGTGCGTGGCCAGCATGGTCCCCAGGGCGGTCAGCGGGTCCAAGGACAGCAGCCAGTTGATGGGCCAGCCACGCAGCTGCAGGAAGCCGGCCCCCACCGTGGCCACGAGACAAAACCAGAAAAACAGGAGCAGGAAAAAGCCTTGGCTGACCCGGCGGGCGACGACGATGCGCATGTCCCTACTCCGCCGCCTTGTCGAGGGTCATCGTCACCGGGGCCAGGGAGGCCACGTCCATGGTGCCCACCCCGGCCGCCTGGGCCAGGGCCAGATAGGGCAGATCGTCCGGCGTTCGTCCCAAGAGGGCCACGCCGAGCGTGTCGGCGGCCACGGGGTCGGCGGAGAAAATCATCGTATTGGTGGCCTTGAGATCGGCCAGGGAGCCGCCGGTGGGGCCGTTGGCCATCATGGCGCTCACGCCGTCAAGCACGACCAGGGTCGGGCGCAGGAGCTGGCCCAACTCGGCGATGACGCCGTTTATGTCCTGGTGGAAGATGTTTCGCCGCCCGCCCAGGAGGCCGTAGAAATTTTTGAGGCTCATGGAGGCCCCGGCCCGCTGGTGGTCCTTGACCGGCGAGAGCGCGATGACCTTGGTGACGCCGGCAAAGGCTCCGGCCAGGACCGGCCAGTCCGTGAGGAGCCGGCCGCCGGGCAGGGTCAGGGGCGAAAACAGGGCCGGCCGAGGCAGGAGGATGGTCGCGCCGGAGCTTCGCGCCGCGCCGGCCAGTCCCGAGACCTCGAAACAGCTTTCCGGGCTATTGATGGGATTGTCGGTAACGACCACCCGGGCCGCCCCGGCTGCCCGGCAGGCCTCCACGGCGGCGGCGAGCAAATCCGGGTGGGTTGTGGCCCCGAGGATGGCCGGCGAGGCAAAGGCGGCGTTGACCTTGAGCAGCACCACGTCGCCCCGGGAGACGAAGGCCTCCATACCGCCCAGGGCCTTGACGCCAAGATCGAACATGGCCTTGCGGTCCGCGCCGTGGACCGTGGCCAGCCGGGGCTTGCCGGGGGGCGGTGCGGCGGCGCGGAAATCGCCCAGACTGGCCAGCACCTTGCCCCCGGCCATCCCCGCCGGCCCCTTGGGATCGTAGAGAGCCGCGCCAAGGCCCCCGGCGGCCACGGCCAAGATCGACGCCCCGGCCAGCCGGCGCAAGAATTGCCGGCGATCAAGCCCCTGGCGCAGGTCGGGCGCGCCTGGATCGGTACCGCCACCGGTGACGGCGGGCTTTTGCGGCAAAGTCATGGCGTCACGTCCTTGAGGCTGGCCGCCAGCCTGGCAGTCAATTCCACGGCGGCCTCCAGGTTGACGGCGTCGTGGACGCCGGCCAGGAGCCGGCCTTGTGTCCAGAGAATCTCAAAGGAACCCTCGGTCCCCAGCACCACGGCTCCGGCCGGCAGCTTGGCCTCGGCCGGAGGCGGCGTGGCGGCGTAGCCGTTTTGCTTGAGGAAACCGGCAAAGGCCCGGGCGTCGGCGGCGGCCGCCTCGGCCGTGTCGCGCTCGGCCAGAAAGGCCGTGGCCGGACCGGCCGGCAAGGCGTACTCGGCCGTGTAGACGTTGGAAAAACCTTCCAGGCCCATAGCGTCCGAAGCGGCCAGCCGCACGCTGCCGGGCATCAAGCCCTCGTCCGGAAACAGCCCCTTGACGTCTCGGGCAGCCCCCTGCCCGGCTGCGGCGGCATCGCCCGCCGGCAGGGCCTCGGCCAGTTTCTGGGCCAGGGCGGCCAGGGCCGGTCCGGTGGCCGCCTCAGCCCGGTCGGCCGTCATTTCCACGTAGCGGTTGCCCTTGGTGAAATAGAGGGCATTTTCCGTGGCGTAGGCGTCCGGGGAGACCGGGCTGGGCCTGGCCCCAGGCCGGCGCTGGGAGCTTAAGACGGCAAAGGCGTCGGTGGGCGTGGCCTGGGTGTAGACGGCGACCTCCAGACGCGTCCCATCGGGCAGCCTAAAAGGTCGTATAGACATTTCCTGAAAATTGGCGGCGAGATACAGCTCGGCCTTGCCGTCGATGCGATCGGATAGGGTTTCGGGGTCATAGCTTTCCACCGGCCCGGCCGGCAGGGCTCCGGGCAGGCTCTCCAGCCAGGCGGCGTCGGCAAAGCTCCGGCCCGAAGCTTGGGAAGCGGCTACGCCCGGCGGAGGGGGCGGACTCAGCGCCACCAACACGGCGGGGTTCAGGCGCGATTGGGCCAGCCCCAGCCAGACGACGATGGCGGTAAGGACCGTCAACACGCCCCAGGCCGTCCTGCGCTCCTGCCGCGAAACATGTTTGCGTCTTGCCGCCATGGCTGCTCCGTCCGAGATCCGCTGGCGGCCCTTTCCTGGGACGCCCTGGGTACGAAATGCCTGACGCGCCGCCGCGCGTCACGCTGCCGCCGTTTGCATCATGAGGCCGGGGCTACCGGGCCACCGGCTCCCCCTTGGAGCAGTCGTAACGCGGGGGGCAGGCCGTTGCGGTTGCCAGCAGTTCCTGGGGCGACGTGGCGTCGAGTTCGCCGTTTCGCAGCACGAACCGCATCTCGCCGGCCACGGGAAAACCGTCGGCAATGGCCTTTTCCAGACGCTTGACCGCGACGGCGTATTCCGGCTCGGCCTTGTTCTTGTGGAATTGGCGTCGCCATTCGATCCACTGCTTGGGATTCATGGCGCTCTGGTCGAGGAAGACGAAATCGGTCAGGCCGTCCGAGCAATCCTGCTCCAGGTAGAGCGTGTACTCGAAGACCGGGTTGGCCGGATCGCGCTTGTCGAGCCGCTCCTTCTCGCTGTCCTCGATGAGCCAGGAGGTCTTGCAGGAACGACTGGCCGCGAACTCCCCGACCGGTCCGAAGAGAAAGGCCGGCCGGCCTTCGTCGGCAATGAAAAAGCCGTCGAGAAAGGCCTTGGGCGGCGCATAGGGGATCAGTCCCAGGGATTGGCGCAGATTCGCGGCCCGCGGACTTTGGGCCGTGGCCGGGCAAGTGCCAAAGAGCAGTGTGAAAACCATCGCCGTGGCCGCAAAAGACGGGAAAAACCGCTGCATGGCGCACCCCCACGGTCGTGAAAGGGAAACCGAGGATGCCTGCCAACTACCAACCCTGCCCGGCGAAGGCAAGCCTTGTGGCCAAGGGCCTCGACCAAACGGGCCGCCTGCGCCCTGGCCGGATCAGTTGATCCTGAACCGGATGGTGAGCGTCGCCCGGCTGGCCACGGTCTGTCCACCCCGCTTGGCCGGGGAAAAAGACGAAGCGCGAACGGCCTTGACCGCCTCTTCCGCGAATTCCAGGCCGCTGTGCTCCAGCACCTCGACGTTACGCAGCCCGCCGGCGGCATCAATGAAAAGCCGCAGCGACACCTTGCCCTCCAGGTTGGCCCGCTTGGCTTCGCTGGGATAGCTCGGCAACGACCGGCGTCGGAAGCACGGCCCGTCGCCCTGGCCGAATTGGCCGACGAAATCGCCGCCGCCGCCCCCGCCCGGCCCGTCGCCGCTCAAACCGCCATGACCCGGACCATGCCCCGACCCATGGCCCTCGCCGGGGCCGGCCGGTCCCGTGCCGGACGGTCCCGGAGAGGCCTCGGCCACAGACGGCCCGGCGACGGCCGCCGACGCAACGGTCTTGGCCGTCGTCGGCTTGTCCTGGGGACGCAGAGCCTTGGCCGGAGGCTGGACTGGCGGCTTGGCCTGGGGCTTGGGCTTGGGAGGCGGCTGGGGTTGGGGCTGCGGCCGGAGTTCGGGCGACTTGGGGGCTTCAGGGTCCGGCAGCAGCACGGTTTCGGGCGAAGCAAGGGGCTTCTCCTCAAGAACCGGCGCGGCGTCCGGCGGCATAGTCTCTGCCGCCGACCCCATGTCTGCCGCCTGGGCGACCATCGGCAGGACAGGACCTGCTACCCGCCCAGCAACGGGCAACCCGTCGCCGCCGCCAGGCAGCCGACCATCCCCGCCCGCGCCAGCCGGACCGGCCAGGCCGGCCAGATCAATCTCCACCACCGGTTCGGCCACGGGCAAATTTTGGGACAAGTCCAGCAGGCCGGCCCAGACCAAGCCGATAACAGCCAGGCTGTGCAGGGCGCAGGAAATCGCCGCGCACAGCCACGGCCGGGCCTTGCCGGACCGAGCCGGAACAGCCGTGTCCAGGCAGCGGGCCAGAGCGGCCAGGCTGGCGTCGTGCTGCGCTTCCTCGTCGGCCATCATCGTCATGTCAGGCCACGCTCCCTTCCATGAATCCGGCTCGCGGATCGCCCCCGGTCAGGAAAACCGGGACGCGACAGCACCGTCAACGTCGCGAGGCTGGCTCGAATTCCGGAATTCATCCTGTTTCATGAACAATTTCGGGCTGCATCCTCCGCCAGTTTTCTTCACCCATGGCACCCCGTCAGCCACAAACAATCTCCAAACAAAAATTTTTCGACGCAACAACAGGCACTTTCAGGCAACATAAGGATTCATACAAGCATGATCAATGCTTCAATCGGAAATTTAACAGGTAAAAGACAAAATAACCCTCAACGATCACGCTTCACAAAATTATCGTGAACCATTGCTTTTATTAAATTTATTACATACATCCGGCCAAAGCCAAGCATCGCCGACAGCTTCGTACAACGGAGACACAACGAAGCGCTTATGCTGATTCCGTTTTAAATATCAACTGTCATGTGAATAGAATTATTCGTGACAGTCAAAGTTACTTAGCGGATGCCGACAACGAGAGGGGCCGCCTCGGCGGCAGGTTCTGGCGTCGTCGATCACCCGGCACAAGGCCGGGAGCGCAAGCGGGCAGGCAAACGGGGAAAGCCGCCAACCGGACAAAGGGAACACGCCTCGCCTGGCGGCGAGGCCACTGCGACGGACAGCGGCCGAACAGGCGTGCGGCTTGCGCGGGGAGCGTCGCGCTCGACGGCGGGCGCGCCACGGCGACTGTCGCGGCAAGGAGTGGGAACGGCATCCGACACAGATGGGTCTCGCGGAGGAGTTGTATGAAGCGTCTGGTTATTGCGTCGTTGGCGTTATGCTGCGCCCTTGCGCCATCCCTGGCCCCGGCCCAGACCGATCCCGGGGAAATGGCCGCCAACATGGAGGAAGTGGTGGTCACGGCCACCCGCACCGAACAGCCCATGAAGGACGTGCCCGGCCGGGTGGCCATCATCACCCGCCAGGAACTCAAGGACCTGCCCATCCAGACCGTGGATGAGGCCCTGTCCTACATTTCCGGCGTCCACGTGGAGCGGCCAAGCGGCATCTACAGCTTCAAGTCGGTGGTGTCCCTGCGCGGGCTTGGCAACGAGCAGGGCCGTACCCTGGTCCTCATCGACGGCGTGCCGCAAAACACCTCGGACATGGGCGACGTCAACTGGAACCGCATCAACCTCGAAGACGTCAAGCGCATCGAGATCCTCAAAGGCCCGGCCGCCTCCATCTACGGCAACAACGCCATGGGCGGCGTCATCAATATCATCACCGAAAAACCGACCAAGGTCGTTTCCGGCATGGCCTCCACCAGCTACGGCACATATGACGACTGGAAGCTGCGGGGCGTGCTGGCCGGGCGGACCTCCGAGGAACCCACGGCGCTCTATGCCCGCGTTTCGGGCCTCTACCACACCTCGCCCGGCTACATGGCCACCCCCAGCGACGAACAGACCCCCTGGTCCGTCAAGGAGTTCATCCGGGAAGGCACCGTCAACGCCAAGCTCGGCTGGGACATCAACGCCAACAACAACCTGGAATTCCAGTACACCAACGACAGCCAGCGGGCCGGCGAAGGCACGAAATACTTCGCCTCCGACGGCGTGCACCGCGAATACGACACCGACGCCTGGCAGGGGAAATTCACCGGCTCCTGGGAAGGCTGGTCGGCCGTGGTCAACGCCTACTTCACCGACATCAATTACACCCGCGTCAACGAATCCTGGTCCGACGTCACCGACATCTCCAAGTACACCCGCTACGACGCCAAGGTGAACCGCAAGCAGTACGGCCTGCTCTCCAACGTCTCCAAGGAATGGGCCTTCAACACCTTCACGGCCGGCTTCGACTACAGCCTGGGCATTATGGACGGCACGGACTACTACCGCACCAACACCAACTTCGCCACCGACTACGGCAAGATCCGCAGCTACGGCGTCTTTTTCCAGGACCAGCTCAAGTTCCTCGACGACAAGCTCATCTTCCTGGCCGGCCTGCGCTACGACAACGCCACCACCTTCGATGGCCACTACGACACCAACATCTCAAGCTTAAGCAAGTACACCGAGTACTACCCGGACCATAACTGGGACGACTGGAGCCCCCGGGCCTCGGCCAAGTACTTCTTCATGGACAATTTAAGCGCCTACCTGTCCTACGGCCACGCCTTCCGCGCCCCGCTTCTGGACGACATGTACCGCACCGGCAAGATGAAGGGCGGTTCCAAGATCTCCAACCCGTCGCTGGGGCCGGAAAAGCTCGACTCCTTCGAAGTCGGCTCGGACTACGCGCCCTTGGAGAACCTGCGCTTCTCGGGTTCGGGCTACTTTTCGGTGGGCCGCGACTTCCAGTCCTACGTCACCGTGGCCTCGGGCATCATGCAAAAGCAGAACATCGGCCAGGTGCAGATCTGGGGCGCGGAGCTTAATGGCGAGTATGATCCGTTCAAGTTCTCGGGCTTCGACGTCATGAAGAAGTTCACGCTTTTCGCCAACTACACCTTCAATGACTCCCGGGTGGCGGACTTCCCGGGCCGGCCCGATCTCGTCGGCAAGCTTTTGCCCTATGTGCCGCAAAATTCGTTCAACGTCGGCTTCACCTGGCTCAACAAGTATCTCAACAGCAAGTTCGGCGTGCAGTACGTGGGGCTCATGTACGGCGACGACGTCAACACCGACGCCAACATCATCCCGCCCCACGCCCTGGTCAACGCCAAGGTCTGGCGCAACCTGGACTTCATGGGAACCTACGGCGAGAAGCTGACGGTCTCGCTGACCGGCGAAAATCTCCTCGACCACCAGTACTACACCGCCCATAACCCCAATTCCGTCAACACCGGGCGGGCGCTTTACCTGGAAATGTCATGCAAGTTCTAGCCGACCGCCGGCCGGGGCTGTCCACCGCCCAGGTGGTGTTCTTCGCCTCCATGGTGGCCCTGGACTTCGGCTGGGGCATGGTTTTCAAGACCGCGCTGCAGCTCACGGCCATTCACGAGGTGGCCCGGCTGGAAATGCTCGTCTCGATCATGCTCATGACGCTCACCCGGCTCATGATCGACCGCTTCGGCACGCTCATTGCCTTCGAACTGGCCTGGGGGCTGCTGGCCGCCGCGTTCATGCCGGCGGCCGGCGGCCAGCCGGGCGTCATGAAGCTCGTGCCGGCCCTGATCCAGGGGGTGGTGTTCGACACGCTTTTCACGCTGCTGCGCGCGTCCCTGCCCCAGGCCCGGGCCTATGTCGCCGTCATCTGCGGCGGCCTGCTCGGCCCCACGGCGGCCATGGGCGTTCGCGTGGCCCTGGGCGTGCCGTGGGCCACGGCCACCAAGGCCCTGTTCGGCATCTCGCTGGTCACGTCCGTCTTCATCAACGGCTTTGGCGTCTACCTGGCCCTTACCGTGTGGCGACGCATCAAGGACCTCCACGTCGTGGCCATGCTGCGCCAGTCATGATTGAACTGGACGACGTCTCCTTCGTGCCTGCCGGCGCGACCTGCCCCACCCTGGCCCATGCAACCCTCCGCATCGGCCAGGGAGAGCGGGTGGGCATCGTCGGCCCGTCGGGTTCGGGCAAATCCACCCTCGGCTACCATCTGTGCGGGGCGCACAGGCTGGCCCTGGCCGGGCGCACCGACGGCCGGCTGGCCTTTGCCGGACGCGACGGAACCGACGGCGCGCCGGTGGGTTTCGCCGGGCTGGTGGGGCAGAACCCCGAAGCCCAGCTGTTTTGCCGCACCGTCTACGACGAGCTGGCCCTGGCCTTGCTCGCCCGGGGCGAGGACGAGGCCTGCTGCCGGCAAACCGCCGCGACGCTCCTTGGCCAATACGGCTTCGCCGAGCGTGGCGAAGCCTCCCTGGGCAGTCTGTCCCTGGGCCAGAAACAATTGACCGCCGTCCTGTCCATGCTGGCCATGGAACCGCGCGTGCTGCTCCTGGACGAACCCACCAACTACCTCGACGCCGCCGCCGCCGACCGGCTTTTTGCCCATCTGACGGAACTGAGCCGGGAACTCGGCTGGATCATCCTGGTCATCGAACACGACCGGAAACGGCTGGCCGGTTTCGCCGACCGGCTCATCGCCCTGGACAGCGGCCGCATCGTCCATGACGGCCCGGCGAGCGACTGGGAAGCCTGGAACGACGAGGCCGGCGACCGGGACGAAACCCTGGCCGCCCTGCCGCCTTTTTCACTTGCCTCGCCGGACGCCGCGCCTTTGGTCGCATTGCAGGGCGTGGGTTTCAGCTACTCTCCGACCGCGCCGGTCCTTCGCGGCCTGGACCTGGCCGTGCGCCCGGGTGAGGTCGTGGCCCTGCTCGGGGCCAACGGGGCCGGCAAGTCCACGGTGCTGCGGCTTATAAAGGGCCTGGGCAAGCCGGCCGTCGGGCGGGTCGCCCTGGGGGCGGGACTGACGGCCGCTAGCGACGTGGGGCTGATGTTCCAAAATCCCGAGGAACAGCTTTTCGCCCACACTGTGGCCGCCGAATGCGGCTACTGGCTGGAAAATCGCGGTGTCGCGCCCGAAGAACGGCTGGCTCGCTGCCGCGCCGCCCTGGCCGGCTTCGGCCTTGACGCAATGCTTTCGCGCGCGCCCTTTTCCTTGAGCTTCGGGGAAAAGCGCCGCCTGTGTCTGGCCGCCATCCTCGTGGCCGAGCCGGCCGTGTTGTGCCTGGACGAACCGACCACGGGCCTGGACGCGGCCAACATGGCGGCCATGGCCGCCGAGGTCCGCAGGCAAGCGGCAAAGGGCCGGGCCGTGCTCCTGGCCACCCACGAGGAAGCCTTCGCGGCCATGGCCGCCACGCGCTGGGTCACCGTGGCCAACGGCCGGATCGCCTCGGACCGGCCAAACCCCTGGCTGGCCCCATGACGGCCGTCCTTCGCCGGGCAAGCGCCCTGTCCAAGTGCGCCTTTGCCGTGTCCCTTTCCGTCTACGCCTTTGCCTGCCCGGACTGGCGCATCCTGGTCGGCGTCAACCTGCTCCTGGCCGGCCTGCTTGTCGCCTCGCGGCAGTTCGACCGCATCGTCTGGCTGGCTCTTGGCGTATGCGTCGCCTCCCTGCCGACCCTGGGCGTGCTGTTCCTGCTGGGCGGGGTGGAAAAGGCCGCCACTTGGCGCGAAGGCCTTGTTCTGGGGCTTTCCTGGCTGGCCGTTTTCGAGCTGCGCCTGCTCGTCATGCTCCTGGCCGACATCCTGGTCGTCAAGTGGACGACGTTTTCCGACCTGCTCCTGTCCTTGCGGGCGTTGCGGCTGCCGGGAAAGCTGGTGCTCTTCTGCTCGGCCCTGGTCACGCTGTTGCCAAGCGTGTTCTCCCTGGCCGCCCATGTGGTCGAGGTCCAGCGCTGCCGGGGGTTTGACCCCAAACGGCTGCGCAATCCCAAGAATTTTTTGCCGCTGTTCATCCCGGTTTTCCTGGCCCAGTTGCGCCGTTCCACGGACCTGGCCTTGTCCCTGGAGCTTCGCGGCATTTCCGGCGCGCCGCCGGCCAGGGCCTCGCGCCTGACGCTCGGGGCCGGCGACGCCGTGCTGCTGGCGGCGGCGGTTGCCGTCTGGCTGCTGCCGTTCGGTGCTTGACGCCAACGAAACCGAAGCGGAAACAGCAATGATCGCCTCGCCAAGGAGTTCCCATGATCCGTTGCGATGTCTGTGAGCGGCGCTGTCCGCTGGGACCGGACACCTCCGGCTATTGCCGCATGTACCATGCCCCGCACGGCCTGGTGGAGGAACGCTTTCCCGACCGCTGGTGCGCCTACGCCACGGCCCGCATGGAGACCATTCCCTTCTACCACGCCTGGCCCGGAGCGCGTTGTCTGGTGGTCGGCACGGCCGGCTGCAATTTCGACTGCCGCTATTGCGCCAACGCCGAGGTGGTCAAGGTCGATCCGGCCGGACAGCAGGACGTCATGCTCGACATTTTGCCGGAAGATCTCGTGGCCGTGGCCCGAAAGCGCGGCTGCCGGGCCATCGTCTTTTCCGTCAACGAGCCCACCGTCTCCCTGCCCACCCTGGAGCGGGTGAGCGTTGCCGCCCGCCGGGCCGGCCTGGTCATGGGCTGCCTGACCAACGGCTACGCCACGCCAGAGGGGACGGCGCGCCTTGGCGCGATATTCGACTGCGTCAACGTGAGCCTCAAGGGCCTGTCGCCCGAGTTCTGCCGGGACTATCTCGGCGTTCCCGACGTGGGGCCGATCCTGCGTAACATCCAGGCTCTGGCCCGGACCACCCACGTGGAGGTGACCACCCCGGTCATCGAGGGCATAAACAGCCACGAACTTAGCGAGATGGTCGACTTCCTGGCCGGGGTCGGGCCGGACGTTCCCTGGCACGCCTTCCGGCTGCTGCCGGAATACAAGATGCGCCAGGAGGACTACCCGAGCGTGGCGGCCGTGGGCGCCCAGGTCGAGGCGGCCGCCCGGGGCAAGCTGCGCTACGTGTATTTCCACAATTTCATCGGCTCGCGCTGGGTCAACACCCTGTGTCCGGGTTGCGGCGAGGCCGTCATCGAACGCCACAGCCTGGGCTGCGGCGGCGACCGGCTCCAGGCCGTGCATCTGGACGGCGGGGCCTGCCCGCGCTGCGGCGCATCCGTCGCCCTGCGCGGCGACCCCGATCCGGCAACCGCCAAGGAGGCGTGCTCATGAGCCTGGCCATCCTCGACGCCCGCGAGTGGCAGCAAACCGTTGATCTGCGCACCGGCCGGCCCAGGGAAGCAACCGGCCCCCTGACCGACATGGTCGCCGGCGTCGTCGGCCGCCGGCCCTATCCCGGCGACCGCGACGCGGCCTGCAACGACTGGGTGGCCGACGTCGCCCTGGAATTCGTCGAGCGCTACGATCCCCGGTTCGCGTTTCTTAGTTTCTCCGAACAATACTATTCCCTGCGCCATTCGCCCTTGACCAAGGCCGAGGAGCAGGCCCGCATCGACGGGGCTTTCGCCGCCGTGGAGCGTTTCGCCCGGGAGTCGGGCTTTATCGTGGTCCTGGTCGGCACGGGCGAACTCGTGCCCGCCGCCGTGCCCGTGGACCTGGAAGGCCTGGACGGCCTGGCCGTCTCCAGCAACTGGTGCGCCCATTACGCCGGCCTCTACGACGCCTCGGCCGGGGACCTCGACAAGCTGGCCAACCATCCGGCCATCGCCCATGTGGCCTCCAAGGCCGACATCCTGTCCCTGTTCGACGGCGCGGCCGCCGACGGCGAGCGTCTGCCGGAACACATGGTCGCGGTCAAGGAGGGCCACTACTTGAAGGGCACGTCCCTGCGCCGCCTCTACAAGATTCCCCAGCCCAGCCCGATCATCCCCGTCAGCAACAACCTCGGGCCGGTGGCCTGCCTGACCGACATCCGCCCGGCCTTGCTCAAGCTGCTGCGTACCGACAAGGTGGCCCTGGCCCTTATCGAAGGCGTGGGCTGCCGCCAGTTTCCCCTGCCCCACCAGGCCTGCGCCAACGGCCGGGGCTGGTTCGCCTACGAACCCGGCGACGGCCAGTTCCTGGCCATAAGCAAAGGGAAGCACAGCCTCTTCGAGCACAACGGCGGCTACCGCTACTACCAGGACGACACCGACGACAAAGCCTATCCCTACTCCGGCTTTTTCAGCGAAATGCCCACCGGAACCATCGGCGAGGCCATTGCCGCGCGCAGCATTGCCGTGGGCAACCGCAGCATGTTCATGCACATGCTGTCCGGCTGCGACATCACCTGCGAATGCTTTGCCCGCAACCTCTACAACCAGGGCGTCATGGCCGTGATCCACCGCCAGGACAAGTTCGCCGGGAAGTAACGGCGATGCCCATGGAGAAGACCGGCGACGCCGAGGGGTTTGCGGCCATCAGCCGGGAGATCTTCGCCCCGCTCTATCCCTATTACGCCGCCCGGTTCCTGGCCGCCTCGGGAATACGCCGAGGGCTTTGCCTGGACGCCGGGGCCGGAGGCGGCCTGCTCGGCCTGGCCGTGGCCGAGGCCAGCGCCTGCCGGGTGATCCTGGCCGACCGCTCTGTGGCCATGCTCCGGGCGGCGCGGCAGGAAATCGCCGCGCGCGGCTTGCCTGGCCGGGCAACGGTCCTTGGGGCCGACGTCACGGCCCTCCCCCTGGCCGAGGGCTGCGTCGATCTGGTGGTCAGCCGGGGTTCGGTCATGTTCTGGGACGATCTGCCTCGATCCTTTGGCGAAATATGGCGGGTGCTGGCCCCGGACGGCCGGGCCTATATCGGCGGGGGCCTTGGGCCGCCGGCCATGCGGCGGGCCATCTGCCGCGAGATGGCCGCCCGCGATCCCCGCTGGCGCGAGGACGCCCCGCCGCCGCCCCGGCCGGGCACCGACCCCGACACCCAGGCGGCCGCCTTGCGGGCCGCCGGCATCCACGACTTCGCCATCGAACCCGACGACGCCGGCCACTGGATCGTTTTCGGGAAGTAGAACGGGTCCAGCCCCGTTGTTGCGCACCCCAACCCCGCGTTTCAGCTGACAAAACGGATTTTCCGCCGCGCACTGCATCCCGGCGCGCCTCCCAGGCGAATCCTTGATAAATGCCCAGCCCCGTTTCGGTCGCGACACGCGCCTCGTTTCGTCCGAGAAACGCCTTCCGGGCTTTTTGGGTCGCCGCCGGGCGATGGCCAGACGGACCGATCCTGCACCCATCACCCCGCCGTTTGCTTTCCCGCCCAGACTTTTTTTTCGGAACAGATGTGGAAACAACAAACAGATGATCCGATCGTTTGCAAATTTGTCAAAACAGGCGTCAGCAACGACAATCGCCCGCCAGCAGCAACAATCCCAACTCCCAGGAGAAACCTTTGCCCGTTAGTGTCGGCATTGACAGCGACCAGGGACAACGCTTTTGTGGGGATCTTCTGTCGTTTTTTCGAAGCCCTATTGACGCACCCGCATAACAATTGTACTCATTGGTCACCAAAAGTTCACACGCCAAACCCGGCCCAGGACCCTCGGAGCCTGCCATGACCACCCCAGACGACAGCGAACACCAGCTCATCTCCCGGGTCGCCTGGCTGTACTTCAAGGAAGAGCTCACCCAGGCCGAAATCGGCGACCGCCTCGGCATCACCCGCATCAAGGTCAACCGCCTGCTCCAGGCCGGCCGCGAAGCCGGGCTCATCCGCGTCGTCATCAACACCGCCTTCAAGGACTGCGTCGCCCTCGAAGCCGGGCTGGCCAAGGAATACGGACTGGCCCGGGCCATTGTCCTGCCCACTCCCGAACGCGGCGGACGCTACTATTACGACGCCATCGGCCGCCCGGCCGGCGAATACGCCTCGCTCCAGCTTCAGGACGGCCAGTCCATCGGCGTGGGCTGGGGCCACACCATCCGCTCGGCCATAAACGGCATGGCCGTGCGCAACTTTCGCGACATCTCCGTCACCTCCCTCTACGGCGGCGTGCCCCGAAGTCCGGTCAACCCCTTCGACTCCACGGCCATGTTCGCCCGAAAGCTCTCGGCCGCCGTGTGCAACCACCTGCCCGCCCCCATGTTCGTTTCCACCCCGGAAGTGCGCGACACCATCGCCGCCCAGCCCTTCTTCCGCACCTTTTATAAGGAAGCCCTGGCCGTGGACATGATCCTGACCGCCGTCGGCGACATGACCGCCCAGGCCACCAACATCGCCCTGGGGGCCATCAGCCTCGACCAGCGCCGCGAGCTGGCCCGGGCCGGAGCCGTGGGCGAATTTTTCGGCCGCTTCCTCGACGCCGAGGGCAACGTCCTCGACCACGAGGTCAACCATTGCAGCATGTCGCCGGATTTCGGCGGCCTGCTCAAGGTCCCGCACATCGTCCTCGTGTCCGGAGGCATGGCCAAGGTCCCGATCCTCCAAACCATCCTGCGCCGGGGCTACGTCCACGTCTGCGTCACCGACGCCCAGACGGCGCAAAGCCTTCTCGACGCGTAACAAGGCGGTATCATGAACAGACAAGACAACATCAATCAGCTGCGCGCTGGCGACCCCTTCGATCTGGTCGTCATCGGCGGCGGGGCCACCGGCTGCGGCATCGCCCTGGACGCCGCCACACGTGGCCTGAGCGTGGCCCTGCTGGAACGCGACGATTTCGCCCAGGGCACTAGCAGCAAAAGCACCAAGCTCGTCCACGGCGGCGTGCGCTACCTCGAAAAGGCCGTCAAGAAGCTCGACAGAGCCCAGTTCGATCTGGTGCGCGAAGGCCTTCGCGAGCGTGGCCGGCTGCTCAAAAACGCACCCCACCTGGCCCACTCCATCCGGCTCATGACCCCGGTCAAGACCTGGCGCGAGGCCGCCTACATCTACGCGGGACTCGTGCTCTACGACATGCTCTCCGGCTGCCTGTCGCTGGGCCGCAGCGCCGTCGTCAGCAAGAAAAAGGCCGCCAAGCTCTTCCCCCAGCTCAACCTCGACGGCTACGTGGCCGCCGTCATCTACAGCGACGGCCAGTTCAACGACGCCCGCATGGCCGTGACGCTGGCCCGCACGGCCGCCTCCTACGGCGCGGTCTGCGCCAACCATGTCGAGGTCACTGGCCTGGTCAAGCAGGGCGGCCGCATCTCGGGCGTTACCGTGCGCGATTGCCTGGACGGCCAGGAATTCACTATCGCCGCCAAGGGCGTGGTCAACGCCGCCGGCCCCTTTGCCGACGCCATCCGCCGCATGGACGACCCCGAAGTCGCCCCCATGCTCAAGACCAGCTCCGGCATCCACATCCTGCTGCCCGCCGACGTCGCCCCCCGTGACCTGTCGCTCATGATCCCCAAGACGGAAGACGGCCGCGTGCTCTTCATGATCCCCTGGCAGGGGTTCGTGCTGTTCGGCACCACCGACGAGCCCGCGCCCATCGAATTCGATCCGGCTCCCGAACGCCGCGACGTCGATTATCTGCTGCGCTACGCCAGCGCCTACCTGCGCCGGCCCGTCACCCGCGACGACGTGCTGGCCGTGTGGAGCGGCCTGCGGCCCCTGGTCTTTAATCCCAACAAGAAAAACACCCAGGAACTGGCCCGTTCCCACGTCATCGACATCAGCGCCTCGGGACTCCTCACCATGACCGGCGGCAAATGGACGAGTTACCGCAGCATGGCCGAGGAAGCCGTGGACGCCGCTTGCCAGACGTTTTGCCTCGGCCAGTCGCGCCCCTGCGCCACCCAGGAACTGCGCCTGCTCGGCTCCCGGGCCTATCTGCCCGAGGGCTGGCGCGATCTGGCCCGCCGCGAAGGCGTGGCCGACGAGCTGGCCCGCTCCCTGTGGACGCTTTACGGCGACGAAGCCGCCGCCATCGTCAAACTGGGCCGCGACGAGGATCTGTTGACCCCGCTGCATCCCGAACACCCCTACGTCGGCGCGGAAGTGGCTTTTGCCGTGCGCCACGAAATGGCCCAACACGTGGGCGACGTGCTCCTGCGCCGCCTGCCGCTTGGGCTGCTCAACATGCGCCACGCCATGCAGGCCGCTGCGGCCGTGGCCGACATCATGGCCCGCGAACTCGGCTGGGACGAGGCGCGGCGTGACAGCGAAGTGGATAACGCCTGCCGGCTGCTTGCCGCCTGGTTCGCCGGGCGGGAGGACCAGGCCGCCGCACAGGCCTAGAACGGCTAGGGAAGGTCTGGGTTCAACCGCCGCGTCCCGTCCCGCCAGGAGGGCAGCGGCCAACGACGCAAATGGAGGAGGGGTTACATGAGCAACGAGTCGTCACTGGGCAGGGAAATGCTGTCCGAATTCATGGGGACCATGGTTCTCATCCTGTTCGGCGCAGGCTGCGTGGCCATGAAAGTCTTTTTCGGGGACGCGCTGACCGTCACTTGGAACACCATTACCCTTGGCTGGAGCATGGGCGTCCTTTTTGGCGTCCTGGCCAGCTTGCGGTCCGGAGCCCACATCAACCCGGCCGTGAGCCTGGCCCTGGCCGTCACCGGCCGCTTCCCCTGGAAGAAAGTGCTGCCCTACTCCCTGGCCCAGACCGCCGGCGGCTTTGCCGGAGCAGCCCTGGTTTTCACCGATTTCCACGCCAAATGGCTCATGTTTGACCCGCAGCTGGTCAAGACCGCCGGCATCTTCTGCACCTTCCCGGCCGTGCCGGGCTTCATGCCGGGCTTCATCGACCAGATCATCGGCACCGCCATCCTGCTCTTCGGCGTCCTGGCCATCGGCGACTTCGCCGCCAAGAACAAAAACGGCTGGCTCGGCCCCATCGCCGTGGCCATGCTCGTCATGGGCATCGGCATGAGCTTTGGCGCCATGAACGGATACGCCATCAACCCCGCCCGCGACTTCGGCCCCCGCTTCTTCGCCCTGGTGGCCGGCTTCACCCAGCCCAACCTCATGGACGTGAGCATCGTGCTGGTGCCCATCGTCGGCCCGCTCATCGGCGGCCCGCTCGGCGCGCTGATCTACGACAAGACCACCGGTTCGCTCAACAAGGATCTCGAAGCCTAGGAGGCGTACACCCATGGCCAATTACATTCTCTCCCTCGACCAGGGCACCACCAGCTCCCGCGCTATCCTGTTCACCCGCGAAGGCGACATCAAACAGATCGCCCAGAAAGAGTTCACCCAGATCTACCCCCAGCCGGGCTGGGTCGAGCACAACGCCAACGAGATCTTCGACACCCAGTCCTACGTCATGCGCGAATGCCTGCAGTTCGCCGGCGTGGACGCCTCGGACGTGGCCGCCATCGGCATCACCAACCAGCGTGAAACCACGGTCGTCTGGGACAAGAAAACCGGCGCACCCATCCACAACGCCATCGTCTGGCAGGACCGCCGCACCGCCGGCTTCTGCGACGAACTCAAGGCCAAGGGCCTGGCCGACGTCATCCGCCAGAAAACGGGCCTCGTCATCGACGCCTACTTCTCCGGCACCAAGGTCCGCTGGATTCTCGACAACGTGCCCGGCGCCCGGGAAAAGGCCGACAAGGGCGAACTGCTCTTCGGCACCATCGACTCCTGGCTCATCTGGAACCTGACCAAGGGCGCGGTCCACGTCACCGACGAGTCCAACGCCAGCCGCACCCTGCTTTTTAACATCAACACCGGAGCCTGGGACGACGAGCTGCTGGCCATCATCGGCGTGCCAGCCGCCATGCTGCCCCGGGTGTCCAAGTCCTCGGAAGTGGTGGGCGAAATCCACCCCGAATTCCTGGGCAAAGCCCTGCCCATCGCCGGCAACGCCGGCGACCAGCAGGCCGCCACCTACGGCAACGCCTGCCTCAAGGAAGGCATGGCCAAGAACACCTACGGCACCGGCTGCTTCATGCTCATGAACACCGGCAAGGCCCCCCGCCCCAGCAACAACAACCTGCTGACCACCATGGCCTGGGCCACCCCGTCCGGCCGCTACTTCGCCCTGGAAGGCAGCGTCTTTATCGCCGGCGCCGTGGTCCAGTGGCTGCGCGACGGCCTGGGCATCATCCAAAGCGCCCCGGAAGTCGAACAGCTGGCCCTGTCCGTGCCCGACAACGGTGGCGTCTTCCTCGTGCCGGCCTTCGCCGGCCTGGGCGCGCCCCACTGGGACCAGTACGCCCGCGGGGCCATGGTCGGCATCACCCGAGGCGCCACCAAGGCCCACATCGCCCGGGCCGCCCTGGAGTCCATTGCCCTGCAGACCCTTGACATCATGGACTGCATGCAAAAAGACGCCGGCATCAAGCTCGACACCCTGCGCGCCGATGGCGGGGCCACCCGCAACAACCTGCTCATGCAGTTCCAGGCCGACGTGCTGGGCGTGCCCGTCGAGCGCCCCATGGTGACCGAAACCACGGCCCTGGGCGCGGCCTACCTGGCCGGCCTGGCCGTCGGGTTCTGGAAGAGCGAAGAAGAGATCGCCGCCATGTGGCAGCTCGACCGCCGCTTTGAACCCAACATGGCCCAGTCCGACCGCGACAAGCTCCTCCACGACTGGCAGCGCGCCGTGGCCCGCAGCAAGGCCTGGATCGAAGCCTAGTCCCGGACGTTCCAGCACCCGACGCCAAGGGGCGCGACCACGCGGTCGCGCCCCTTTTTTTGGGCTTGCGAAACGGCGCTGATTCTGCTCCCATCCGTCTCGACATGATCTCCACTTCTTGCCCCGCCACAGCCTGAGGCAACCTATGATGACCCGTCACGACGCTCGCGAAGATTTGTCCCGGCTCGACCATCCCTCGCGGCTTTTCGTCGAGGTGACCTCGCGCTGCAACCTGCGCTGCGCCATGTGCGTCAAGCATTCCGGCCACGGCGTCCAGGCCGAGGGCGACATGTCGCCGGAAACGTTTCGCGCCCTGGAACCGGCGTTCCCCCACCTCGACGCCCTGGTCCTCAACGGCATCGGCGAACCGCTGCTCCACCCCCGCCTGGAGGCCTTCATCCAGACCGCCAAACAGGCCATGCCGTCCACCGGCTGGGTCGGGTTTCAGACCAACGGCCATCTCCTGACCCGGGCCCGGGCCACGTCGCTTTTCGCCGCCGGCTTGGACAGGATCTTTCTTTCCGTGGACGCCGCTTCCCAGGAACTTTTCCAAGCCGTCCGGGCCGGCGGGAGCCTGGGCCACGTGGAACGCGCCCTGGCCGCCTTGGCTGAAGCCCGAAAGGACCATCCGGGGCACAAACTGGAAGTCGGCGCGGAGTTCGTGGTCATGCGGGACAATCTGGCCGAACTGCCGGGCCTTGTCTCCTGGCTGGCCGCCCGGGGCGCAACCACCCTGGTCGTGTCCCACTTGCTGCCGTTTAGCGCCGCCCTGGTCACCCAGCCGGTCTTTGGCGTCAATACGCGTCGGGCCAAGGCGTACTACCAGGAGTGCCAGGACAGGGCGAAAGCCCAAGGGCTTGCCCTGGACCAGTACTTCCGGATCGTCTGGAAGTACCACAAGACCCCGCAAGAACAGGCCCTCGCCGATTTCGTCCAGCAAATGCTCTTTGACGCCGTGAAACAGGATATCCCCTTCCAGGTGACCAACATCATCACGGGCGAGGATCTTGCCCTGGTGGAGGACGTCTTCCGGCGAGCGGAAACCGTCGCCGAAAGCCACGGCCTCAGGCTTGTCCTGCCGCCGGTCCAGCCGGTCAGCGGCCATGCCTGCCTGGGCGTCAAGAAAGGCGGAATGTTCGTGGCCTGGGACGGCAAGGTTTCGCCCTGCCATTTCCTGTGGCGCAGCTTTTCGTGTTATTTCTATGGCCGGGAGAAGCAGGTCGCCCACAAGGTGTTCGGTGATATGACCAGGCAGTCCCTTGCCGCCGTCTGGAACAGCCCGGCCTATCGGGCCTTTCGCGAGGACGTGATGCGCCGGCGCTACCCCCATTGCCCGAGCTGCAACGTCTATCCCTGCGAGGACATCAACAGCCTCGATTTTGAAAACGATTGCTACGGCGAGACCGTCCCTTGCGGCGACTGCCTCTGGAGCATGGGGCTTTTGCAGTGCATGGGACAGGAAGACCTTGCCGGCGAATTCCAAGAAGACGCCTCGGGCGCAAGCGAAGTCCCGCCCTGGGGCCTGTTCCGGCTCGGGGGACAACGCCGCACCCAGATCCCCTCCTGACAGCAAGCGGCAGGCCCATCGTTTGACCTGCCGCCCATCATCCCCGCCGTCGAGCCCTCGTCAGCCCAAGAGCCCAAAGCACACGCGCTTGGACGCGTCACGGACGATTTCCGCTCGAAACGACCGGAGCCGTAGACGGCTGACGGCCATTCCCCGGGGGGTCAGCCCAGGGCGCGCTCCACGATGGCCGTCAGCTCGGCCGTGGTCAGATTAATGGGATTACCCTGCATGCTGCTGGCCCGTGCCGCCTTTTCCACCACCAAGGGAATGTCGGCCTGGGTCAAGCCCAGAGCGGTCAACGTCGGCGCGCCCAGGCGGCGGCACAACGCTTCCAGCCAGACCGCCCCGTCCTCGGGCGAAGCATCCGCCCGGCCGGTCAGCATGGCCGCCGCCGCGGCATAGGCGGCCAGCCGCCCCGAACCCGGCTCCCGCTGCCGCAGCGCGGCGATGTTGACCGCCGCCACCGCCGGCAACAAGCTGGCGCAGACCTGCCCATGAGGCGCGGCGAAAAGCCCGCCTATGGGCGCGGCAAACCCATGCACCGCCCCGAGCTTGGCGTTGGCCAGGGCCAGGCCGCCGTACAGGCTGGCCAGGGCCATGCCCTCCCGGGCGGCCATGTCCGCCCCGTCGTCGTAGGCGGCGGCCAGATAGCGCGCGGCCAGACGCAAACCGTCGCGGCACAGGGCGTCGGTCATGGGGTTGGCCTTGATGGAAACAAAGGACTCCAGCAGTTGGGTCAGTGCATCCAGGCCCGTGGCGGCGGTCACGGCCGGCGGCATGGAGACCGTCAGCTCGGGATCGACCAACGCCACGGTGGGCAGCATCATGACCGAGCGCAGGCTCACCTTCACCCGCTCGGCCGGGGCGGTCAGCACGGCGTTGGCCGTGGCCTCGGCCCCGGTGCCGGCCGTGGTCGGCACGGCCACATGGGGCAAGGGCCGCTCGACAAGGGGCCGCCCGGCCCCCACCACTTCCAGATAATCATACGGATCGCCGGGATTGGTCGCCAGGGCCGCCACGGCCTTACCGGCGTCGATGGCTCCGCCGCCGCCGACGCTGACGACCACGTCGCAACCGGCCTCCCGGCACAAGGCGACGCCGGCCTTGGCCACGTCCACCGACGGTTCGCCGGCTACGGAAAAGAGCGTCACCCCAAGGCCGGCGGCCGCAAACGCCTGGATCAGCCCGGCATGGCGGCCGGGACTGGCCCCCACGACCAGCAAAACGTGTTTGCCCAAGGGTGCGACAAGGGACGGCAGGCGCGCGGCCTGGCCGGGACCGAAAACAATCTTGGCCGGTGCGGCGAATTCGAAGTTCATGGCTCCACTATGGCTCCAGCCCTTCCCCCAGGCAACCCCCTGCCCGCAAAAAAAGAACCCCCCGTCCGGGTTGAGCGGGGGGTTCCAAGGGAGCCCGGGAGGGTAACCGGGCAAAACTTCGGCGCGGCTCGCGGCAGGGTGCTCCCCGCGCCGAAGACGGCAGCATGATGCGAAGCAGAAGCAGAAGAGGAAGATGCCTCCGGCGGCCGGGGGGAATCATTCCCCCCGGACCCCCTGAATTGTTATAGAGGGTGCGGCGTTACCGCTGCGGCCAGCAGAAGGGAACGTTCGGTTGCCTGTCCGAATATTCGCCTCTGGCCCAGCGTGGCTTAGCTGCTATTCCTCCTCGGCCTGGCGCTTGAGGCGGGCCATGAGGTCGATGCGAAACTCCTTGCGATCCAGGGCCACCATGTACGGATTGTCGGAAAACCGCAGCGAATCCACCGGGCAGGTCTTGGCGCATTGGCCGCACAGGCTGCACAGGGAAAAATCCACGATCACCGCGCCGGGCGTCTTGCTGCCCTTTTGCGGAGCCGGCCCCATGGCCATCGGCGCGTCTTCCTGGCCCTCCTTGGCCGGAACCGGACACAGTATGGTCAGGCAATCCGACGGACAGGCCTTGACGCAGGCCCCGCAAGCCACGCAGCGCGGCACGGACGGGTCGTCTTCCTTGCCCACGAGTTCGACATGGCCCCGGAAGGTCGACAGGTTGTCCACCTCTTGCTTGGGATAGATCACCGTCACCTGGGGCTGGCAGAAGGCCTTGCCCGTGATGCCAAGGCCCACAAACAGGCTCTTGAGGCCGGTACAGGCTTCCTCGAACAGTTCACTCACCGACATGTCAGCCTCCGATGCCCTTGATGATGACCACCAGCGCCAGATCGATGATCGCCAGCGGCGTGAGCCACTTCCAGCTCAGATTGAGCAGCTGGTCGAAACGCACGCGGGGATAGGTCCAGCGCATCCAGATCATGAGCAGCAAAATGGCGTAGACCTTGACCAGAAACCACAGGATGCCGGACAAAAACGGCCCCTGCCAGCCGCCGAGAAAGAGCGCGGCGGCAACGCCGGAAACCACGATCATGTTGGCGTATTCCGCCAGGAAGAACAGGCCAAAGCCCATGCCGGAATATTCCGTGTGGAAACCGGCCGTCAGCTCGGATTCGGCCTCGGGCAAATCGAAGGGCGCGCGGTTGGTCTCGGCCACGGCGCAGACCAGGAAGATGAAAAAGGCCAACGGGTTCTGCACGCCGTACCACTGCCAGGGCCAGCCGCCCTGCTTGCCCGTGATCTCGTAGAGATCCAGCGACCCGGCGGTGATGGCGACAGACATGACGGCCAGAAGCAGCGGCACTTCGTAGGCCACGGACTGGGCCACGGCCCGGGCCGCGCCAAGCAGGCCCCATTTGTTGTTGGAGCCCCAGCCGGCCAGGATCAGCGACAGCACGCCCAGGCCCGAGAAGGCCAGGATCAGCACCAGGCCGATGTTCAGGCGCATGGGCGCGAGGTCGGGGTCAAAGGGCAGCGGCAGAAAGCACACCGTCACCGGGGCGAAGGCCAGAAGCGGCGCGGCCCAGTAGAGGTACTTGTCCGCGCCGGCCGGCATAGCCAGCTGCTTGCCCACCAGTTTGACCGCGTCCACGATGGGCTGGAGCAGGCCGTAGGGGCCAACATGCAGGGGGCCGGGCCGCAACTGCACATGGCCGGCCACCTTGCGCTCCACCCAGACGAGGACGAGGCCGTTTAAGCCCACGAAGGCGAACACGCACAACAACCCGACGACGAGACGCGTCAGGGGATGGTCGAAGCTTAAAAGGTCGGGGCTCATCGGTCGATCTCCGGGATGACGAGGTCCAGACTGCCCAGGATGGACACGGCGTCGGCCAGAAGGGTTCCCCTGGCCAGCTCGCAGAAGACGCTCAGGTTGGAGAAGCCCGGGGCGCGCAGCTTCACGCGATACGGCTTGGGGCCGCCGTCGGAGCGCACGTGGACGAGGATTTTGCCGCGCGCGCCTTCCACGGCGTAGCAGGCCTCGCCCTTGGGGGGCTTCAGGGTCTTGGGGGCCTTGGCCGAACAGGGACCGTCCGGCAGCTCGGAAACGGCTTGGTCGATGATGTCGCAACTGGTTTCCAGCTCGTCCATGCGCACCATGTACCGGGCCATGGCATCGCCCTGGCTGTAGGCCGGGATGCGGAAGTCGAACTTGCCGTAGACGCTGTAGGGTTCGGCCCGGCGGGTGTCCACGGGCGCGCCCGAGCCCCGGATGACCGGTCCCGTGGCCCCGTAGCGGCGGGCCAGATCCACATCCATCTCGCCGATGCCTTCGCAGCGTCCGCGCAGGATCACGTTGTCCGTGACCAGATCGCGGTACATGGGCAGCCGCGAGCGCAGATGCTTGGTGAAGGCCAGGCAGCGCGGGGCGAAGTCGCCCGGCACGTCGTTGTAGACGCCGCCGAAGGTAAAGTAGGAATAGGTCAGGCGCGAGCCGGTGACGGCCTGCAGGATGTCCAGAAGGATTTCCCGGTCATCGAAGGCGTACATGATGGGGGTAAACGCCCCGAGGTCAAGCAGATAAGCCCCCCACCAGAGCAGGTGGGAGCTGATGCGGTTGAGTTCGGTGACGGCCACGCGGATATGTTCGCCGCGCTCGGGCACCTCGATGCCGGCCAGGCGTTCCACGGCCCCGGCGTAGGCCCAGTTCCAGGCCATGGCGTGGAGGTAGTCCACCCGACCCATGTTGGGCATGAACTGGAAGTAGGTCTTTTGTTCAGCCATCCACTCGTGCATCCGGTGAATGTAGCCAAGCACGGGTTCGGCCCGCACGATGTACTCGCCGTCGAGTTCGAGCAGGATGCGCAGCACGCCGTGGGTGGACGGGTGCTGGGGTCCCATGCTCAAAATAAGCTTGTCTTCGGTGGGACCCGGCTCGAAGCGCACCGACGAGGGGTCGCGCGGCAATTGGGCGGTGTCAAAAGCTTGCATGAATCCTCCGCGCCTTAGGCGTCTTCGGTCTTGGCCGGTTTGACGGCCTTGACGGCGGCGGGTTTGGGCTTTTCCGCCTCGGGTTCGGCCAGGCCGCAGTCCACGAGGTAGCCAAGGGGCATCAGGTCGGCCAGGGACTTGCGGGCCTTGTCGGCCTTGACCAGCGGATGTCCCTCGAAGTCCTCGGGCAACAGCAGATAGTGCAGGTTGGGGTGGCCCTCGAAGCGAATGCCGTAGAAATCGAAGCATTCGCGCTCGTGCCAGTCCGCGCCCGGATACACCGCGCTGATGGTCGGCAGGCTTGGGGCGTCGTGGGGGATCATGGCCCGCACCACGAGGCGGTTGGCCCCGTCCAGCAGGCTCAAGTGGTAGGTGATCTCAAAGCCGTCCTGGAGATCGGAAGCCATGACGTCTTCGAGCAGATAGCCTTCGGCGTCGAGGACTTCCATGGCTTCCACCACCTTGGCGGCCTCCACGGTGACGGACAAGGTCATGCCGGTTTTGGCATGGTCCATGGGCGCGGAACACACCGGCCCCATCTTGGCGACAAAGGCCGGGATCATGACTGGCCTCCCTGGGGAACCTGCCACCAACGCCGTCCGGTCATCTTCTCCTGGATGGCGAAAAGGCCTTCCAGCAGCGCCTCGGGACGGGGCGGGCAGCCGGGCACGTACACGTCCACCGGGATGAGCGTATCCACGCCCTGGATGACGTTGTACTGGTTTTCGATGTTAAACGGGCCGCCCGAGATGGCGCAGTTGCCCAGGGCCATGACGTAGCGCGGGGCCGGCATCTGCTCGTAGAGCCGCACCACGGCCGGGGCCATCTTCTTGTTGACCGTGCCGGCCACGATCATAAGGTCGGACTGGCGCGGCGAGGGACGGAAGACTTCCGCGCCGTAGCGGGCGATATCGAAGCGGGCCATGCCCACGGCCATCATTTCAATGGCGCAGCAGGCCAGGCCAAAGGTCATGGGCCAGATGGACATGGCCCGGCACACGTCCACCAGCTTCTGGACCGCCGGCTGGGCGATCAGGGCCGGGTCGACCGTATTTACGGCCGGGGCGAGACTTGGATTTTGCGGGGCCATGTGAACACTCCCTTGCGCATGAAGTAGACGACGGCGGCGGCCAGCACCGCCAGAAACACCAACAGTTTAAACGTCGTGGCCAGTCCCTGGGGCGAGGCGTAGGCCGCCGCCACCGGGAAGAGGTAGAGGATGTCCACCTCGAAGGCCAAGAAGATCAGGGCGTAGAAGTAGTAATTGATGCCGAACTTGATCCAAGAGTTGCCGTGGGTGGGCACGCCGCACTCGTAGGATTCGCCCATGGCCCCGCCATGCGCCTTTGGGGCGATGAGCAGCGAGCCGACCAACGGGCCTGCGGCAAATAGGACGCCGCCCAGGAAAAAGAGCAGTATCGCCGCTTGCAGCCAAGTGAAAACCATGCGTCCTCTCCTCCTTTCGAAGTTGCGGTAACCGTGTCTCTAGGCGTTGGGACGCACGGTTACGGATGCAGCTGGCCGGCCGCCTGGGCGGCCAGATCGTACAGGGGCGCGGGCAGGATGCCGAGCAGCAGCACCAGCACGGCCAAGGCCCCGCCAAAGATCAGGTAGCCGCGCGGCCAGACGATGGCCGGCGCGTCGGATTCACCGGTGTAGGCATGGCGCACCATGCTCAGGTAGTAGTAGATGGAGATGGCCGTATTGAGCACGGCCACGATGACCAGCCAGTGGTAGCCCTGGTCCCAGGCGGCCGAGAGCAAAAACAGCTTGCCGGCGAAACCGGCGGTGGGCGGCAGCCCCACCAGGGAGAAGGCGGCCACGGCCAGGATCATGGCCAGGGCCGGGGCGCGCTTGTACAGGCCGTCGAGGTCGTCGAGACTGGGGTTCTCGTCGTTTTTGGCGATGGCGCACACGACGTAGAAGGCGGCCAGGTTCATGAGGATGTAGGCCAGGCTGTAGAAGGCGGCGGCCGACATGCCGGCGGCCGAGCCGGCGGCAAGGCCGAGCATCACGTAGCCGGCGTGGGCCACCGAGGAGAAACCGAGCAAGCGCTTCAGGTCGCGCTGGACCAGGGCGGCCAGGTTGCCGGCGGTCATGGACACCGCGCCGAGGATGGCCAGGATGGTGGTGACCTCAAGATGGGGGGCCACGAAGGCGGCCAGCCGCACCAGCACCACCACGGCCCCGAGCTTGGGGATGGTGGCCACGTAGGCGGCGGTTTCGTTTTTCGCGCCCTGGTAGACGTCCGGGCACCAGAAGTGGAACGGGAACAGCGCCAGCTTGTAGAAGAAACCGGCCAGGAACAGGGTCAAACCGATGACGGCCATGGGCGCGTCAGCAAAGCTCCAGGACGTGGCGGCCAGTCCCGACAGGTAGGTCGTGTGCTTGGCCGCGATGATGTAGGACAGGCCGAAAAGCGCCAGGGCGGTCACGGCCGCGCCGAAGAGGATGTACTTGATGCCGGCCTCGGCCGCCCGACGATCCTGGCCGCGAAGCGGGATCAGGGCGTAGAGGCTGTAGGAGGACAACTCCAGGGCCAGATACAAGGTGATGAGTTCCACGCACGAGGCGAGCAGCATCAACCCCCAGGCCGACAGGGCCAGGAGCATGAAGTAGTCCGGGGTCAGGTCCTTGCCTTCCTTGTTGCCGGCGGCGATGCCCGTCACCACGGCGAACCCGAAGGCGATGAGCAGTTTAAAGAACTGCGACAGGCCGTCGAGCTTGTAGGCGGCGTAGAGGAACTCGCCGCGTTCGCCCAGGGCGAAAAGCGCGGCCAGGACGCCAAGGCCGGCAGCCATGGGCAGCCAGGAGGCCACCGACTGCTTCTTGTCGCTGATGCTGGCGACAAAAAGGGCGCACACCAGACCCAACAGCCACAGTTCGGGCAGAAGCGAGAAGATGCTCATGGATGCTCCTTGGAGACGGCGTCGACGGCCTCGGCCACGGCCAGGGGCGCGGCCAGGTTAAACCGCTCGGCCATGGACATGTCCTTGTGCAGTCCCATGGCCGTGTTCTTGGCCTCCATGGCGGACAGCACCCGCGTGATGGAGGGCTCGATGGTTTTGATGCAAAGGGCCGGGGCCAGGCCGATGTAGAAGACCAGGATGCCAAGGGGAGCAAGCGTCACCCACTCGCGCAGTCCCAGGTCGCCCCAGGACGGCTTGTAGGCGGCCGGTTCGCCCCAGGTCACCCGCTGGAGCAGGCGCAGCATGTAGGCGGCGGCCAGCATGGCTCCGGGCACGGCGGCAAAGCCCACCCAGGGGTTGCCCTGGAAGGCCCCGATCAGGACCAGCACCTCGCCGATGAAGCTGTTGGTGCCGGGGAAGGCCAGGGAAGACAGGGAGAAGACGCCAAACAGGAACATGAAGGCCGGCATGAACTTGCCCAGCCCCTGGTTGTCGGCGATTTCGCGGCTGTGGCTGCGCTCGTAGAGCAGGCCGATCATCATGAAGAGGCCACCAGTGGTGATGCCGTGGTTGAGCATCTGCAGGATCGCGCCGGACACGCCTTTGACGCTAAACAGGAAGATGCCAAGCGTCACAAAGCCCATGTGCCCCACCGAGGAGTAGGCGATGAGCTTTTTGATGTCCGTCTGGCCAAGGGCTATGCAGCCGCCGTAGATGATGCCGGCGATGGACACGGCGATCAAAAGCGGCGCGAAGGTCTCGGCCGCGGCCGGGGTGAGCGGCAGGCAGAAGCGCAGGAAGCCGTAGGTGCCCATCTTTAAGAGGATGGCGGCCAGGAGCACGCTGCCGGCGGCCGGGGCCTCGACGTGGGCGGCGGGCAGCCAAGTATGGAACGGAAACATGGGCACCTTGATGGCAAAGGCCAGGGCCATGGCCAGGAAGGCCCAGAACTGGAACTTGAAGGCGTAGCTCTTTTCCATCAGCTCCGGGATGGAGAAGGTGCCGCCCACCTGCCTAAAGGCCACGATGGCGGCCAGGAGCAAGGTGGAGCCGGCCAGGGTGTAGAGGAAGAACTTGATGGAGGCGTAGCGCCGACGGGGGCCGCCCCAGACGGCGATGAGCAGGTACATGGGGACCAGCATGGCCTCCCAGAAGACGTAGAACAGGACAAAGTCCAGGGCCGCGAACACCCCGATGCACGAGGCGGTCATGAGCAGCAGGCAGACATGGAACTCGGTGACGCGCTTGGCGATGTAGGTCCAGGACCCGAGCACGCACAAGGGCAGCATGAGCGCCGTCAAAAGGATCATGTAGAGGCTCAGGCCGTCCACGCCCAGGTGGTAGGTCATGCCCAGGGCCGGCAGCCAGTCGGCTTTTTCCACGAACTGGAAGGCCGGGCCGTCAGGGACATAGCCGAGAAGCGGCAAGGAAAGCAGGCATTCGAGGATGCCGACGGCCAGGGTCGTCATCCGCACCGTCCAGTCGCGGCGCATAAACAGCAGCGCCACGGCGGCGACAAGCGGCACGACAATCAGCGCCGTCACTACCGGGAATCCGTTTTGGGTCATCATGAGTATCGCTCCCTTCCCTGCCCGTTACCGCAGCCACACGACCACGAACACGACCAGGCCGATGGCCACGGCGGCGGCCAGATAATCCTGCAACCGTCCGGTCTGGCTGCGGGCGACCGTCGCCCCGCCGACCTCGCGCACGCCCTTGGCCGAACCGTCCAGGACGCCGTCTATGACCTTGACGTCGAACACGCTGGTGAGAAAGCCGGCCTCGATAAGGGCCTTGAGCCCGATCTTCTCGTAGACGTCGGTCCAGATGTTGTCGATGGCGGCGGCCGGCACGCTGACGAGCTTCACAAACCACCGGCCAATAAGGCGGTAGAGGATGTCAAAGTCGAGGTTGCGGCTGGCATGGGGCGGAATGATGGCCCGCATGAGGTAGAACCCAAGGCCGGTGAAGCCCAGGATCAGGCAGGCCTGGAGCACGTGCCAGGCGGTGTAGGGCTGGTAGTCGGTGGGGTACGGCAAGATCCCGTAGAGCAGATCCGGAAACAGGCCCGTGCCCAGGCACAACAGCGACGAGACGGCCATGCCCAGGTACATGTTCCAGGGGATGGGCTTTAATTCCACGGTGCTCTTGGGCTTGGCCCAGAAGGCGAAGTACGGCAGCTTGATGCCCACGGAAAGGAACGTGCCCACGGCGGCCAGCTCCATGCCCAGCGCCAGCCAGGTGCGATGGGCCTCGGCCGCGCCGGTGATGGTCATGGTCTTGGAGACGAAGCCGTTGAAAAGCGGCATGCCCGAGATGGAGACCGCGCCGACCATGTAGCAGATCATGACGAGCGGAAGCCGGGAGGCCAGGCCGCCAAGCTCGGTGAGCTTGGCCGTGCCGGCCGAGTACAGCAGGCAGCCCGCGCCCATGAAGAGCAAGCCCTTATAGAGGATGTGGGCATAGGCGTGGGCGCAGGCCCCGTCGATGGTCATGGCCGTGCCGATGCCGATACCGCACACCATGTACCCGACCTGGGAGACGATGTGGTAGGACAGGATGCGCCGGGCGTTGTTCTCGATGGTGGCGTAGAAGACGCCGTAGAGGCACATGACCACGCCGGCCACGGCCAGGATGTCGAAGCCGGCGTAGGCCCGGGCCAGGACGTAGACGGCGGTCTTGGTGGTAAAGGCGCTCATGAAGACCGCGCCGGTGACCGTGGCTTCGGGGTAGGCGTCGGGCAGCCAGGCGTGCAGCGGCACGCAGGCGGCGTTGACCAGGAAACCGATGAGGATGATGTAGTCGTAGTAGCGCGCGGCCTCGGGGGCGACGGCGGTGAAGGCGAAGGTGCCCAGTTCCGAGTAACGCAGGAGCAGGCCGGCCAGGAGGAACAGGCCGCCGAAGATGTGGAACAGGAAGTAGCGGAAGCCGGCGGCCGTGGCGGCTTGGGTGCCGCGCAGCCAGATGAGGAAGACCGAGCCGATGCTCATGACTTCCCAGAAGATGAACAGCGTAATGTAGTCGCCGGCGAACACGCAGCCAAACCCGCCGGCGATGTAGAGGCAGGCGGCCATGTGCTGGCCCCGGTCAGCCACGTGCAGGGCGTAGATGAAGCCGATAAGCGACTGGATGGCGAAGACGTTGGCGAAAACCAGGGCCAACGTGTCCACCCGGCCCAGGGACAGGGTCTGGCCGAGGTAGTGCAGGGTGGCCAGTTCGCGCGCGCCGTCGCCGCCAAAGGTCAGGGCCATGACCGAGAAGATGGCCAGCACCGGCGGAGCCAGGAGCAGCCAGCGCCAGGTCATGTAGCGTTCGTTGGACAGAAAGGCCATGACCAGGGCCAGGGCCAGAAACCCGATGGAAGGATGGAGGAAATGGATCCCCGCGAGCTGATCAAGGCCGGCCATTGTCATCCTCCGGACGCGCCAACACGGGGTAGACGATCTTTTTGAGCACATAGACCATGGCTATGGCCGCTCCCAGGGAAAACACGGCCCAGAAGCCGGGCAACCCTTCGCCGACAAAGTGCGGATGATGGGGCGTTATAAAGAGATTTAAGGCCACCAGCGCCCCGAGCACTGTAAACAAGGCCTTTTTCCAGGCGTCCGCCCTGGCCCTGGCCGCTTCGAGCCAGCTCCCCAGCAGTTGCGGTTCCCGCATGACGTCCTCCCTTGCTTCCGAAACGGCGCGTTCTGCGCGCCGGCAGCTTTCATTTCACGCGACCTTGGGCCTTGCGCCCGAGGTCTCCAACCGCCCGGCTTCTCCCGGTCGGCCGGTCATGGCCACGACTCCCCTGCCCTCACGCCGCGCGCGCCCATGGCGGGCAGCCTGCGTCGGCGCGCCTAACCGGCGAAATACGGGCGTATTTCGCGGCGGGGCTTGCCTAGAACCCTCCGAACACGTCGGTAAACGAGCCGAAGGTTCCCGGGAAAAGCCCGAGCAGCACGGAGATCAGCGCTGTCAGGCAAAGGGGCACCACCATGACCATGGGGGCCTCCTTGAAGTGGGAATGATCCACGCCCTCGGCCGGGGGCCGGAAAAAGGCCCGGTAGACCACCGGCACGAAGTAACCGGCGTTTAAGAGCGTGGAGGCGAGCAGGGCCAGCAGCAGGATGTATTGATGGATGCTGACGGCCCCGTTGGCCAGATACCATTTGGTGACGAAGCCGGAGACCGGCGGTACGCCGATCATGGACAGGGCGGCCACGGCAAAGGCCCCGAAAGTAAACGGCATCTTGCGGCCGATGCCGTCCATGAGCGGGATCTGTTTGAGGTGTGTGGCCACGTAGATCGCGCCGGCGGCAAAAAAGAGCGTGATCTTGGCAAAGGCGTGGTGGGCGATGTGGAGCAGCCCGCCCTTGACGGCCAGGGGACTGAGCATGGCCACGCCGATGATGATGTAGGACAGCTGACTGACGGTGGAATAGGCCAGCCGGGCTTTGAGGTCGTCTTTAGTCAGCGCGATGATGGAGGCCACCACGATGGTGAAGGCGGCCAGGTAGGCGGTGATGAGTCCCAGGCCCAGGCTGGACAGCAGATCCACGCCGAAGCAGGACAGCATGATGCGCGACACCGAGAACACGCCGGCCTTGACCACGGCCACGGCGTGCAGCAGGGCCGAGACCGGGGTGGGCGCGACCATGGCCGAGGGCAGCCAGTTGTGGATGGGCATGAGCGCCGCCTTGCCCAGGCCGTAGAGGAACAGGAAGTAGGTGATGGTCACGAGCTTGGGATCGGCCCCCGGCGGGAACATGCCGCGCGAGATGTCGCCGAGGTTGAAGTCCAGCGTGCCGCACAGGACGTAGGTGAGGATCATGGCCGGCAGCAGGAACAGCTTGGAGGTGCCCATCAAGTACACCAAGTACTTGCGCGCGCCCTTGTACCCCTCTTCGTCCTGATGGTGGGCAACCAGGGGATAGGTGAAGACGGTGATGACCTCGTAGAAGAGGTAGAGCGTGACCACGGTGCCGGAAAAGGCCACGCCGACCGCGCCGAAGATGGCCACGGCGAAGCAGAAGTAGTAGCGCGTCTGGGCGTGCTCATTAAGCGATCGCATGTAGCCGATGTTGTAGCTGGTGGCGAAAAACCACAGAAACGTGGCCACGATGGCGAAGATGAGCGAGAGGCCGTCCACGGCGAAGGTGATGGAGACGCCGGGGAAGAAGGTGACGAGGTGGTAGGTCCAGATGACGCCGTCCAGGACGCCCGGAACCATGGACAGGACCGAGAAAAAAGCCAGGGCGGCGGCGGCAAAGGAGACGCCTTCCCGGAGGTTGATGTTTTTACGCAGTCGCCACAGGGCGAGTGGAGCCAGGAACGTGATGACCAGGGGCACAAGCACCCGGGCGCTCTCAACGGTATGCACGCTGGCGGCCATGGACTACCCCTTGAGTTCGCTGGGGGCGTCCGCCGAGGCGTCCCCGAACCGTTTGGAAACAACCAAGACAATGGCCAGGACCAGCGTCGCCTCGGCGGCGGCCAGCCCCATGACCAGAAGCGCTCCGAGCTGTCCGAGCACGGCGTCGGCCGAGGTCAGCTGGGCGGCGGCCACGATGGACAGGCCCGCGCCGTTTAACATCAGCTCCACGCCGATGAGCATGCCGACCAGCGTGCGCCGGGCGACCAGGGCGTAGAGGCCAAGGCCGAGCAGGAGCAGGGCCACGGTCTGGTAGAAGACAAGCGGATTCATTTGGCGGCTCCTCGCTTTTCAAAGGCCAGCAGCACCGCGCCGGCCATGGCGGCCAGGAGCACCACCGAAATGAGCTCGAAGGCCATGGTGTAGGGACCGAGCAGTCCGGCGCCGAGTTCGGCCGGGCTGACGTTTTTGGGGGTGGGGAATCCGGCCACGCCGTAGACGGCCAGGCAGGGCACGAGGATGCCGGCCGGGAGCAGCGCCCCGAACACCCCGCGCAGGCTGCCGCGAAGCCCCGGCCCCTGGCCCTCGCCGCCGTCGGCCGAAGCCCGGGTGAGCATGATGGCGAAGAAGATGAGCACGGTGACGGCCCCGACGTAAATCAGGATCTGCATGAGGGCGACGAAGTCGGCCAGGAGCAGCAGATAGAGTCCGGCAACGCCGAAAAGGGAAACGACCAAGCCAAGCATGGCCCGAACGAGGCTTGCCGCGGACACGGCGAGGACGCCGCCGGCAAGGGCGATCAGGCTATAGAAGGCAAAGGCGGTCTGTCCAAGGTACATTTCATTCATAAGCGCCCCGCTGTTCTCCTCGTAAGGCTTATTGACTTCTTCAAACTGACCATACCGAGCACCCCCCAGTCAACGTTGCGAATTCTAACTTATGTTACGGCAAAATATTCACATACAAAATAGAATTTAAAAAATCAAACACGGCTTTAAACACGATCATATGATGCTATGTTATTTTTACAGACAAATTTGTTTTGTTTAATTTGTATAAAATATGAATACTATCCGATTTTAATAAAATTCATTCAGTAAAATATTCGTTCAAACGCTACAAAAAACATCGTGGCATGTGATTATTTTTCACACTGCATTGCTATATATAAATTTCACAAGCTAATTACAACAATTTCGGAATAGACTATCAGCCAAAGCGTGAATTTAATAACAAGTAAACCTTAAAACTGCTGTCTGGCTTTGTATCACACGCTATTTCAAGAACAGCTAACCGTGCATGACGTGCGAAGCTTTCAAAGAACGGTAACACGCGAGGCGGGTTGCTTATATCGTTGAACTTCGGGCGTCGTCAAGAGACAATAATTTGTCATAATCGTAGCAGATACTTCCGGCGCACGCCAGTACGAGCCCGGGAAAAAGTTCCCTACTCACGGCTTTTTAGCCAAAGGCACAGAATTAAAGATTTGAATTAATTTAGATAATTAAAAATTGACGCAATCGCCCCCAGAGAGAGGCCCGGGGCGGATTCAGGAATTGCTTCACGTTGCGATGCAACAGGGCGACGCCAAAAAGTTTGCCTTATGATAATTCCTTCACAATCAAACGTAGCGACACGGTCGAAAATACCCGACGCCTTGCCCGCCTCCAGAACTTTCCCTGGCTGCTCCAGAAATCCCCCCCACCACGGCCGCACCCCGAAAACCGCGTCATGACACCGCCCCATCCCCACCTGAAGAAGGCCTCCACGGCTATAATCGACGGCTCCACCAAAAAAACGTCTGACGACAAGCGCGAAAGGCCCCAACACCTCATTGCCAGAAGGCCTGTCCTAACGGTATAGGGGCGCTTCGGCGGAATCCCGGCCCGGCCGTGCGCCCGGCCCAACCACCGGGACCATTGCCCCGGTCCGGGACAAGGCCCCGGCGCTTCGGCGCACCCGCCAGGCGCGTGGCGTTATTGCTGTTGCCCTTCCCCTGGGCGGGAAGTCGGCGGCAGTGCGTCCGTCGGCGTGGATTGAAATAAAAAAGCGTCTTGCTGCGGCAGGGTATAACGCCCGGGACGAGACGCCATGGACCAAGCCCCTTCCCAAGGAAGGACAGGCACTATCGCCTCCACCCGCAACCTTCGGAGCCCCTTTGTCGTTTCCTTCCTTAACCATCGGTGACCTTACCATCCCCAGGGCCATCATCCAGGGCGGGATGGGCGTAGGCATCTCCCTTTCCGGTTTGGCTTCGGCCGTGGCCGCGGCCGGGGGCTTCGGCGTCATCTCGGCGGCCGGCATCGGCATGAACGAGCCGGATTTCGGCTCCAACTACATCGAAGCCAACAACCGGGTGCTGGCCAGGGAAATCCGGGCCGCCAAGGAAGCCGCCCCAGGCGGCGCCATCGGCGTCAACATCATGATGGCCATGGCCAACTTCGCGGAGCTGGTCAAAACCGCCATCTGCGAAAACGTGGACGCCATCTTTTCCGGGGCCGGCCTGCCGCTGGACCTGCCGGGACACCTGCCCGAAGGCGCGCGCACCAAGCTCGTGCCCATCGTGTCCTCGGCCCGGGCCGCCGTGATCTTATGCAAAAAATGGCTGTCGCGCTTCGGCCGCACCCCCGACGCCTTCGTGGTCGAGGGCCCCATGGCCGGCGGACATCTGGGATTTAAGGCCGAGCAGATCGACGATCCAGACTTTGTGCTGGAAAAGCTCGTCAGCGAAGTGGTGGCCGGGGTCGCCCCCTACACCGCCCCCAACGGCGCGCCCATTCCGGTCATCGCCGCCGGCGGCGTCTACACCGGCGCCGACATCCGCCGCTTCATCGAGCTTGGCGCGGCCGGCGTCCAGATGGGCACCCGGTTTGTCGCCACAAACGAATGCGACGCCGACGACCGCTTCAAGCAAAGCTACGTCGAAGCCACGGAAAAAGACGTGGTCATCATTAAGAGCCCCGTGGGAATGCCCGGCCGGGCCATCCACAACGAGTTCCTCGACCTTGCCGCCGAGGGCTCCAAGACGCCAGCCCGCTGCCCTTACCGCTGCATCCATACCTGCGACTACACCAAGGCCCCCTACTGCATCACCCTGGCCCTGGCCAACGCCAAGAAAGGCCGGCTGCGCCACGGCTTTGCCTTTGCCGGCCAGAACGCTTGGCGGGTGGACCGCATCATGTCGGTGGCGGATCTCTTCAAGGAATTGGTCGAAGGCTACGAAGCGGCCGAGGCCGCCTCGCCGGCCTAAGCCCCCTTCCTCCCTGGCAACGCCAAAAGGCGCGGCGGACCGGACACCCGGCCGCCGCGCCTTTTACTTGCGCCCCAGAAACAGAAAATATCGCCACAAGCCGCCGTAAGCCGGCCGCGCCTCATGACGGCAGGGCTGGAAACGGGACTGCAGTTCGGGGACGAGATGGCCGTCAAGCCGCACGTGGTTGACCCCCATCCAGGCCCGGAACCAGCCGGCCGGCGTATTGTGGAAATCGACCACGGCAAGAATCCCACCCGGAGCCAAATGCTCCCGGGCCGCTTCCAGGGCCGTGTCCCAGCCGGGATTGAACATGGTCAGGGCATAGGAAAAGATGATGAGTTCCAGGGAACCCGGCGCGAACGTGTCGGGGCCGTAGGCCGCGCAACGCAAGGTCGCCGCACAGGCCGTGCGGGATACGGTCCGTCCAGCGCGCTCCAGCATGGGCCGGCACAGGTCCACGCCGGTGAGCGACGCCCCGGGCAGCGCCCGGGACAAGGCCAGGAGATTGCGTCCGGTGCCGCAGCCGACCTCGGCCGCCCGAACCGGCCGCTCCAAGCCGTCCCGGGCCACGGCTTCGGCGGCCAGACGCACCAGCCGGTCGCGGCCGAACAGAAAACTCCAGCGCGTGGCGTCGTAGATGCGGGCGTGGAACCGGTAGTAGCCGGGCAGGGGCGAAGCCTCAGCCGCCATCAGGCCACCACCGCCAAATGCTGGCTGCCATAGGTGCCGACCCGGTCGGCGGCGTGCAGCGCCTCGGTCACTTCCGGGAAAAAGGTCAACCGCCGACGGGCCGCCTCGGGCAGAAACGAGACGTCCAATCCGGCCGAACGCATGAGCACCCTGGCCCCGGGCGCGGCAACGGCGAATATGCGCTCCCACTCCTCGGCCAGGGCGGCCGGATCGTGGTTGGCCAGCCAGTCCTGATGGTCCAGCAGCACGAAATGGCTGTAGGGGCCAGGATGACCGGCCAAAAAGCCGCTGAGCGAGTCCGTATGGGTCGTCAGCCGGCCAAGGCGCTCTCGGATCGTCTCGAAATGCTGTTCCTTCAAATACTCCGGGCAACACTCCGGGGCGTAGCGACCGGTGAGATAGACCCGCCAGAAATAGTTCTCGGCCATGGCGGTTTCGGTGAACACCCGGCGCACCTTCTCGCGCACGAAGCCCTCCAACCCGCCCGGATGGGAATCGCGGATGAGCGCGATCTGGGGGCGCGGCACGCCAAGAAGGGCCATGAGCGCCGGCCGGGCCACCAGCCAGCGGCTCAGCCGATCCCAGAATATCGGCTCCACCGCCGTAAACGCCCGGCGCTGCTCCTCGGCGTCGCGGGCGGCCAGCAGACGCGGCAGCTCGCGCCGCAGCCCGGGCTTGAGCAGCCCCAAAAGCCGCGTGAACAAAAAGGCCGCCGCCCCGGACGCGCCGTGGTGGTAAAAGGAACGCGACAACCGGCCGCCCTTGAAATACGCGATGTTCTTGTCCCAATAGGCCGCCGTGTAGGCCGGGAGATGCCCCCGCAGCCGGGCGTAGGTCGCGGCGCAGGACGGCCCGCCGCCCTGGCCGAAAAAGGTGAAGAGTTCCTTGAAGGATGCCCGGCAGAAAAGCGCCCGCTTGAGTTCCAGCAAGGCGTTCTGGCGGAAGTTGAGGTCCACGCAGGCGACCTCGGTCGGATCGTCCAGCAAATAGTCCAACGCATTGTCGCCGGCAGAAGTGATGACCACCACCCGCGAATCGGACCCAAGCGCCAACAGACGCCGATCCAGACGCGGGTCTTCCCAGCAGGTGTTGTAGACAAGGCGGTTGCCATGGACAAAACGGAAAAAAGCGTCGCCCAGACGCCGTGACACAGTAAGGTTCATGTCCGCCGTCTACCGCCGCCGCCGCGCCCCGACAAACGACGTTTACGTGACGCATTGTCGCGTTATTGCCATGTGACAATGAAGAATAAAGAGGCCTCCGGCGGCCGGGGGCCTGAGGTCCCCGGACCCCCCATCTGGAAGAAAAAGGGGGGGCGGCTTCGCCGGAGAGTCATTAACGATCTTGCTTGCTCTTCCTGGAATCTTCCTGTTTGGGGGCGCGGTTTCCGCCAAGTTCCTCCTGACGGAAACCGCGCCCCCAATCAGGGAGGGTCCGGGAGGGAGTAACCCCCTCCCGGCCGCCGGAGGCATCTTCCCCTCTTTTTCTTATTTTCCCTTCATCTTACGCCTGTCTTCAATCTTCCAGGCCCATACGGCCATGGCGATGGCCACGCAGAGCAGCCCGGCCAGGGCATGGAACACCCCGGCGATACCAGCGGCCAGGGCGGCCGGCGGAGCGCTGGCGAAGTCGGCATGATCAGCGATAGAGCCGGTGGCGTGGACGATGCCGGAGAAAATCGTGGCCACCAGCGGCAGGCCGGTGGATTGCCCGAACACCCGGGCGTAGTTGGCCAGCCCCGAACCGACGCCCAGGCGATGGGGCGGCATCTGCCCCATGATGGTCGTGTTGTTGGGGGCCTGGAAGATGCCTATGCCAAGCCCCACCGGCATGGTGCGCAGCAGATAGCCCCACCACGGCGTGTGTTCGGTGAGCGTGCCCAGGGCCAGACAGCCGCCGGTCAGGACCACCATCCCCAGCAGGCTCATGCCCCGGGCTCCGTAGCGGTCGGCCAGGCTGCCGGACACCGGAGCGGTCACGGCCATGGAAGCCGGCAGGATCATGAGCAAAAGCCCCACCTGGGTGACGCTGTAGCCTTGGCCGGCTTGCAGGAAAAACGGCATGATAAAGCCGCTGGCTCCGGTGACGAAGACCAGGGTGGCCATGGCCAGGGGCAGGGAAATAAGCGGGTTGGCGAAAAGGCTCAGGTCGAGCATGGGGGCCGGGCTTTGGCGCTCCACCTTGATGAAGACGGCCAACCCCAGGGCGCTGGCCGCCAGGAGAATCAAGGCCGTGGCGTCGGTGGGGCCGTGGCGCTGCATGAAGGTCATGCCCAGGCAGTAACAGGCCAGGGTCAGGCAGGCGATGGCCGCGCCGGGCAGGTCGAAGCGTTCGCCCCGGCGTTGGGGCGGCAGGGCCGGCATGAAGCGGACGACGGCGAAAAGGGCCAGCAGACCCAAGGGGATGTTGAGGAGAAACAGTGCGCGCCAGCCCAGCAGGCCAATGAGCACGCCGCCCAGGGGCGGGCCGAGCATGAGGCCCATGGCCACGGTGGCCCCGATGAATCCCAAGGCCCGGCCGCGACTGGAGGGCGGGGCGAGCTGGGTGACGATGGCCATGCCCAGCGCCTGGCTCATGGCCGCGCCAATGCCCTGCATGGCCCGAAAACCGATGAGCCAGGACACCGACGGCGCCAGGCCGCAGCACAGCGAGGCCAGGAGAAACAGCACAAGGCCCGAGCCGAAGATCCGCTTTTTGTCGTACATGTCGCCCAGGCGCGACACCAGAAGCAGCAGGCTGGCGATGACCAGGACGTAGCTTAAAATGACCCACTGGATGGTGGCGAAGTCCGTGGCCAGACTTTCCGTCAGGGTGGGCAGGGCCACGTTGACGATGCTCATGTCCAGCGTCGCCATGAACACCATGAGATTGACGCCGATCATGGCCAGGGCCGGGCGCGGGGTCGGGACATGGCCGGCTGGGGCGGTATGGTCTTGCATGAAAACGGACTTCCTTGGCTGGTCGATGCCGCCGTGTACCCCAACGGGCGGCGGCGGGGAAGCGGATTATCCGGCGGTCGGCAGGCGATGGTCGAGGGAACCGTTGGTAACGGCGGCAAAGAGCCAATGGGTGAAGCGGGCCAGACTGTCCGGGTCGCAGCCCCGGGACAGGGGATGGCGGGCGAGCAAGCGGTCCATGGCCGGCGGCAGGGCGGCCGGCCCCGCCTCGCCCGGCTGGCGGGCATGGGCGGCGAGCTTTTGCCCGACGAGATTGACGCCCCGGTCCAGGAGCAGTTGGAGCGGCATGGGGCAGGCCAGCTGCCATTCGAGGTCAATAAAACGCACGTCGCCTGTGGCCGGATGGCGCAGGACATTGCCGGGATGGGCGTCGAGCAGGCTGCCGGGCAGCCACGGTCCGGCCATAGAACCAGTATAGAGCTCCCGGCCCAGCTGGGCGCGGCAAAAGGCGACAAAGGCCTCGGCCGCCCCGGGCATGGCCGGTCTGGCCCGGGAGGCAGTCAGCTCCATCCACTCGGTGACCAAGCGGCCGGCCCCGACCGGATCGCCGTCTTCCACGGCGTCAAGCACCAGCTCCAGATAGCTGGCGTAGCCCAGGCGATACGACTCGGACGGCTTGACGCTCTGGCGGCCGGCGGCAAAGACGGCCGGCGGCAGGCCGTGGAGGTTTCGCCGGGTGACGGTGACGCCGCCCGCGCCGTCATCGACGAACCGCGTCATGGTCTGGAAATGCGGTGGACAGGAGTCGGCGTTGACGGCCACGGCCAGGGTCGCCGCGTTGGCGGCCAGCAGGGGCGCGTCGGGGCTGGGCGCGGCCAGGACGAGAAAGGAATTCATGAAATGGCCGGCCACGCCGCCGGCCAGGGCCGAGCGCATAAAGGCCCGTTCGGTGAAAGCCGGTGCGGCCCGGCCGCCGGGATCGGCCGTGGGCAGCTCCAGCAGGGGCAAGGCGGCAAAGCCGGGCAGGCCAAGCGCCCGCTCGGACAGGACGCTGTCGGGCATCTTGTAATCCGGGGACGGAAAGTGCCAGCTTGTGGCGGCAAACCCGGCCCGGGCCAGCATGGCGGCCAGGGTTGGCCGGTCGAAGGTGCGCACGCCCGGGTTGCCGGGGTAGCCGTTTAGGCCGTCGTAGGGCCGGCCGGTATGGTCCTCGGGCAGGCCGGCCAGGTATTTGTGGCCCATGCGGTTTTCGATGGCCAGCACCAGGCAGCCGCTTGGGGCGAGATAGCGCCGGGCCTCGGTGAGAAGCTTGTGGTAGGGCTCGGGACCGTCCACGAAGGCCCCGGCGTATTCTAGAACACCCACCAGGGTGACCACGTCGAAGCAGCCGTTATAGGACAGCCCCACGGCGTTGGCCGTGACCACGTCCAGATTGGCGGCGTCCGGCAGGCGGGCCTTGATGACGGCGGCCCGGTCAGGCGAACCTTCCACGGCGGTGACCGCGTGGGGCAGGCTGGTCAAGTGGGCGGTCAGCGCGCCGCAGCCGGCCCCGAGTTCCAGGATGCGCCCGGTGGGGCCGAAATCCAGCCAGGACAGCAAGGTCTTGCGGCGCGGCGAGAGATGGTAGCGCACGGCCCAGGGCGCGTCCTTGGGGTAGAGCTCGTATTCGTTGACCCTGCGGTCGCGAAAAAAACGCAACAGCCAGGCTTCCGAACCGTCGCTGTAGGCCACGGGCCGCCTGTCATCCGAAGCGTTTGGCTGGTCCTGGGATTCTTTTTCGTCGTCGGCCACGGGTCCGTCCTAGTTTCGGCTATTGCCGGGCGAACCATTCGGCCAGGCGGTCGCAGGCGGTGTCGATCTCGGCCGGCTCGGCTCCGTAGGACAGGCGAAGGCTTCCCTCGCCGCCCGGCCCGAAGCTGTCGCCCGGGATGGTAATGACCCGGGCTTCGCGAATGAGCCGCGTGGCCACGTCCATGGGCGCGCCCGGGACCGGATAGCGGGCCATGATGTAAAAGGCTCCGGCCGGCGCGTTGTAGGCCAGGCCGTCAATGGCGTCGAGGCGGGCCATGATGCGCGCCCGGCGCTCCCGCAGGGCGTCGATGAAGCCGGCGTAGACCGCCTGGGGGCCGGTGAGCGAGGCCAGGGCGGCGATCTGGGAAGGGGTCGGGGCGCAGATAGCCGTACAGTCGTGGACCTTGAGCATCTGCCCCATGATCGGCTCCGGGGCAAAGGCAAAGCCCACGCGCCAGCCGGTCAGGGCGAAGCGTTTGGAAAAGCTGCCCACGGCCACGAGGTTGTCGCGCAGCTCCGGCAGGCTGGCCAGGGAAAAGGCCGGCTCGTCATAGGCCAGGGCGTCGTAGGTGTCGTCGCAGATGATGGTCAGTCCGTGGGTCAAGGCGACCTCGGCCACGGCCAGCAGGTCGTCTTTGGCAAAGACCGCGCCCGTGGGGTTGTGGGGCGAATTGATGATAATCGCCCGGGTGCGATCCGTCACGGCGGCGGCCACGGCCTCGGCGTCCAAGCTCCAGTCCTGGCGGCGCAGGGGCACAAGGACGGGCTGGGCTTCGGCCAGGAGCACCTGTTCCACGTGGGAGGGATAGAACGGCTCGGGCACGATGACTTCGTCGCCGCGCTCGCACAGGCACAAAACGGCGCACAACAGCGCCTCCATGCCGCCCACGGTGATGGCGATTTCCCGGTCCGGATCGGCGATGAGGCGTTTTTCGGCGGCCAGCAGATCGGCCACGGCCCGGCGCAGCTCGGGCATGCCGGGCTGGAGCGAGTACTTGCCGGCCGAGGGCTGGTCGGCCAAGGCCCGGCAGACGGCCTCGGCCACGTGGGGCGGGGTGGCGAACGACGGCACGCCCTGGCCCAGGGAGGCGCAGCCGCCGACCTCGCTGGCCAGCATGGGCATGAGCTTGGTGGCGGAAATCTTGATGTTCTTGGCGCGCTGGCTGAAGCGGTGGGAAAGACTTGTCACGACGGCTCCCTACGACATGCCCGGGCTTGTCGGCGGCCCGGGGAAAAAACGGCGCTGGCCGGGGCGGCAACAACGGCGGATGCCGTCGTTGCCAAGGGAAACGGGCAATCCGCCAAGACCACCCGGCGGCGAATACACAGCCCGTGCTGGGCGGCCGGGGCCGCTCTACTGCGGCACGGCAATCTTGGGATGGGACGAGGCCGGGGCCGGAGCCAGGGGCGGCGCGGCCAGGGCCTTTTCAAATTCGGCCACGGAATAGCCGGAAACGGCCCGGCCGTTGATCATGACCAGGGGCACGCCGCGGCCGCCGTAGCGTTTGAAGCGCATGTTGGCGGTGGCGTCCTTGTCGATGTCATACATCGTATAGGGAATGCCCTTGCCGTCGAAATAGGCCTTGGCCTTGGTGCAGTAGGGGCACCAGCTCGTAACGTACAGTTCGACGGTCGGGCCGGCGGCGCGGGCCGGGGCGGTGGCCGCAAGGACGGCCAGGACGAGGCAGGCGGCGGCAAATCGGCCAAGGGCCGGGAAAACAATGCGGGGCATGGCGTGCTTCCGGTTGGGGGTTGGCAATCACTGGTGGTAGCCGGGGGGAGCGGGCTGCGTCAAGCCGGGCGTGCTCACGGCGGCGGTTGCCGGGGCGGCACGGGAGGTGCTAGGGAGGCGCCCATGCCGGGGTACAAGACGCATATCGTGGGCGCGGCGGCGGTGACCGGCGGGGCGCTGGCCGCCACGTCGTGGCTGGGGGTCTATCGGCCCGGGTTCGAGACCATGGTCTGCCTGGGGCTTTTTTCCGTGTTGGGCGGGCTTTTCCCGGACGTGGACACCGATTCCAAGGGGCGGCGCATTTTTTACGGCGCGGCCCTGGTGGTGGACGCCTTTCTCATTTTCCGGGAGCAATACCGCTATGCGGCAGTGCTGGGCTTTTGCGCCCTGCTGCCGGCCATCGGCTCTCATCGCGGCTGGACCCACTCGTGGTGGGCGGCCTTGCTTATCCCAAGCTCCGTGCTGCTCGCGCCCATGCTGCTTCTCGGCCTGCCGTGGAAGCCCTTCCTGCCGTATTACGCGGCCACGGTGCTGGGCTATTTCTCCCACCTGCTGCTGGACCGCAAATTCTAGCGTCGCGCCCCTTAAAAAAGACGAGATTTTTTCAGAAAAATCCGTGGCTTGGGTTTGTTACCCACGAAACGCCCTAGAGGCGCTTTCCGTGGACGCGGCACGAGCGTCGTATCTCCCACGTCTTCATCCTTACGGCGTCAGGTGCAGGCCATCGACAAGGCCCTGGTACTGCGGCGTGGCGCGAAAGCTTTCAATGGCGGCGTCGAGACGAGCCATTTCCCCGGGGCTGACGCCCAGGCCGCACATGATGTGGCGTCGTCCACCCAGGGGGGAATCGGCCAGACGCACGATCCGTACGTGCTTGCGCAAGGCGGGCTTGGAGGCAAATATCCAAGCCAGCTCCTCGGGTTCGACCAGCATGGCGTCCAGCCGGTCCTTGGCCAGCAGTTCGACCATATGGGCCGTGTCGGCAAAACGCTTGGTCGCCGGATACGCAGCCAGGAGCTGGTCGTATTCAGCGCCATAGGAAAAGCCTTCGCGCAGGCCCCAGTGCCAGCCTGCGGCGAGCAGATCGGCCAGAAAGGGGCTGCAGGTCTCGGGCACGGACAACGTGGCGCGCACGGCCACGGCGGTGGGCTGGTTGCGGTAGAGGGGTTCGCTGAAGCGGGCAAAGGCCTCGCGTTCCGCGGTCTTGTACCAGCCCACGGCACAGGCCCGGCTCGGGCCATCCTTGAGCATGGCCACGACGCGGCCCGGCGGCATTTCGCGCACCGTCACGGGGATACCGGCCTGGGCAAAGACGGTCAGAGCCGTGGTGAGCAGAAAACCGCCCGAAGGCTGGCCATGTTGCAGTTGATAATAGGGAGGGCGGTCAAAGACGAGCAGCGACAAAGGCTCCTGGCTCTGTCCCGCTGTTGGCGTCAGAGCCGGGACCAGAAGAGCCAGCGCCGCCAAAACGGCACGCAACAGACGTCGCGGCTTGGTTTTTTTCGGGAATAACCGCGTTACAGTCCTTGGCGGCAGAGATTCCATATACCCTTTTGTTGCGAAAAAGGTGGCCAATGTCAAAGGGCGATTCTCCGTCGATACATGCTTGCATTTTGTCAGACCTAGTGCATAGATAAACAGTCAAGCCACTTTCCCGTCTCCACGACGGCCCGCCGCGCTTAGGGGAGCGACGCCAGCATGAGCAATACCAACATCCTCCTGGAATCCGGCACCAACGAACTTGAAATCGTTGAATTTTATTTGGAGGAACCCACCCCGTCCGGCAAGACCTACACCGGTTACTACGGGGTCAACGTGGCCAAGGTGCTGGAGATCATCCGCCTCCCCAAAGTCACGGAGATGCCGCAAACGCCACACCCCTGCGTGCTTGGCACCTTCAACCTGCGCGACAAGGTCGTGCCGCTGGTGGACCTCAGTCTGTGGCTCGGCAAGGACCGCTCCCGCAACGCTTCCGACAAGGTGGTGGTCACGGAGTTCAACCGGGTGGTCAGCGCCTTTCGCGTCTCCGGCGTCACCCGCATCCATCGCCTCAGCTGGGAACAGATCGAACCGCCAAGCATCCAGGTGCAGACCTATTCCGGCAACTCGGTCACCGGCGTGGTCCAGCTCGACACCCGCGTAGTCTTCATCCTCGACATGGAAAAGATCGTGGCCGACCTCAACCCGGAACTGGCCCTCAAGGAACTCGACGAGGTCGTCTTCGTCGAGCGCCAGAAGGAACTGCCGGACAAGGACATGATCTTCAAGGCGCTTATCGCCGACGATTCCACCACCATCCGCCGCATGATCGGCACCTCGCTGGAAAAAGCCGGCTTCGAGGTCACCCGCACCATCAACGGCCGCATCGCCTGGGACCAGCTCGTGGAATGGAAGGATGCCGCGACGAAGGAAAATCGGCCCATCACCGATTTCTGCCATATCCTCGTGTCCGACATTGAAATGCCGGCCATGGACGGCCATAGCCTCACCCGCAAGGTCAAGGAGGACCCGGTCCTCAAACGCCTGCCGGTGATCCTTTTTTCCTCGCTCATCACCGACAGCCTGCGCCACAAAGGCGAAGCCGTCGGGGCCGACGACCAAGTGTCCAAGCCCGAAATGCTCCAGCTCGCGGAAAAAGCCCGCGCCCTGGCCTGGGACCGCCTGGCCCACGGCGAATAGCAGAAATCAAGATGCCTCCGGCGGCGAGGACCTTACGCCCCCGGCCCCCGAAAGCGGTAAAAGGGATGTCAGGCCGGGGCTGCTTCGGTCGTCTGGCCGGCCGACTCGAACAATTCCCGCCGCACCCGGTCGCGTTCACGGTCAATCTGCTCGGCGCTGGCCCCCAGTTCACGCAGGAGATACGTGGACATAGCCAACGCCACCTCGCCCTCGCCGGAAAAAACCGCTTTCGCCCCTTCCTGGCGCAGCGCCTGGGCCTCGCGCAAGTAGCCGGCCCGGCTGACGATGCGTATCTCCGGCCGCAACTCCAGGGCGGCCTCCACAATCTCGCGCGCCGGCAAACCCGAGGCCGTGATAAAAAGGCTGGCCGCCGTCTCGACGCCGGCGTGGAGCAGAATCTCCCGGCTGGCCGCGTCGCCGTGCACCACCCGCTTGCCGGACGCGGCCAGGGCGCGCACGGTGTCGATGTTCATCTCCACCACCACCGGCTCAATGCCGTTATCGGCCAGAATACGGCACAGCGTGCTGCCAACCGGCCCATAGCCGACCACGATGGCGGACAAGCTGCCGCCGGCCGCCTCGGCCGCGTCTTCGGCCGTGGGCCGTACTGTCCGGCCCCGTCCCCGAGTCAGCCGCGCGGCCAGAGGGGCTACGCCCTGATACAGCCAGGGATTGACGAGGATGGAGACCACCGAGGCGGCTACTAAAGCCGTGCCCGCTTCCTTGGGCAGGATGCCCAGGCTCGTGGCCAACGTGGCCAGGATAAACGAGAATTCGCCGATCTGGGCCAGGGCCGCCGAAACCGACAAGGCCACCGCCAGGGGCCGGCCCAGGGCCAGCACCACGATGAGAGCGGCTAGCGGCTTGCCCACAAGCACGATGGCCAGCGTCGCCAAGGCCAGGGGCCACTGGGCCGCCAACGCGGCCGGGTCAAGCAACATGCCCACGGACACGAAAAAGAGCACCGCAAAGGCGTCACGCATGGGCATGGCGTCCGAGGCCGCCCTGGCCCCGAATTCCGATTGCCCGACGATCATACCTGCCAAGAAGGCTCCCAGGGCCATGGACGCCCCGAAAAAGACCGCTGCGCCGACAGCCAGCCCCAAGGCCGAGGCCAGCACAGCCAGGGTGAACAGTTCGCGCGACCCCGTGCGGGCGATGTGTCCGAAAAAGCGCGGCAACACGTAGCGCCCGGCCACGGCCGCCACGGCCACCAGGGCGAAAAGCTTGCCGCCGGCCACGGCCAGGGTCCGGCCCAGGCCGGCCTCCCCCGCCCCCGGGCCGTAAAGCGTGGGCAAAAGAACCAGCACCACGATGGTGAACAGATCCTCGACTATGAGCCAGCCCACGGCAATGTGGCCGGTCGGGGTGTGCAGGGCCTTGTTGTCGGCCAAGACGCGGGTCAGCACCACCGTGCTGGCCACGGAGATGGCCGTGCCGAAGACCGCCCCGGCCGTCCAGGACCAGCCCAGGGCGTGGGTGACCACCGTCCCCAGGACCGCCGAGGCCGCGATCTGAGCCACGGCCCCGGGCACGGCCACGCCGCGCACGGCCACCAGGTCTTTCAAATGAAAATGCAGTCCCACCCCGAACATGAGCAGGATGACGCCGAGCTCGGCGAACTGGTTGGCGATGGAGCCGTCGGCCACAAATCCCGGAGAAAACGGGCCGATGCAGTAGCCGGCCACGAGATAGCCGACGATGGGCGACAGCGCCAGGCGCTTGGCCACAAGCCCCAGGGCCAGGGCAGCCACCAGACCGGCGGCCAGGGTCACGATCAGGTCCATGTCGTGCGGCATCAAGCCTCCTTGCCGCAACACGGAGAGCCGCCGCCGGATTGGGCGGCGCAAACGTCATGCTGCAGGGCGTTCAGCGGGCCGGGCCTGCCCGTCCCGCCAGGTTATCGATCAGAGTTGCAGGAATTCCTTGCTGCCGCACAGCGGACAGCAGCTCCCGCCCGGATGTTTCGTGCCGCAGGAGGCGCAGGCCACTTCCACATCCCCGCCTTCGGGATGTTTTTCGCCGCACAACCGGCAATGGGTGAAATCCGGATCGTTTTCGGCCTGGCACTTGGGGCAGGTCCACGGGGCGCGCGGTTCGGACATGGCTGGCCTCCTGCGTGTTGCGCGGCGCTGCAAGGCCCGCGTTGGAGCCACCCTACCTGAAATTGTCGCCAAAAGCCAAGACGCCGCCATGTTTGCCGCGCACCGGCGCATTGACACCCCAGCCCGGCCTCCGGTAGGCCCTAACCATGTACGACGCGCCGCCCTCCTCCGAGGCTGAACTCGCCGCTGGGCAGGCCAAACGCCTGCAAGAGGCGGTGGAGAGCCTTTTTGCCTGCTGTCAGACCCGCATTGCCCTGCAAAGCGAACGGTTCGGCCTGCCGCCGGCCGCCATGCGGGCGCTCATTGCCCTGGGCGAAACCCGCTATCTGGCCCCCGGCGAACTCGGCCGGCGTCTTGGCGTCACCAAAAGCCGCGTCACGGCGCTCACCGCCGACCTCACCCGCCGGGGCCTCATCGAACGCCGCCCCGACCCGGGTGACGCCCGGGTGACGCTTTTAAGCCTCACCCCGGCCGGCAAGCGCGTGCGCGAGGAAGTCCGGGAATTCCTGGCCGGCCTGTTCGCCGGCATGCTGGGCCATGTGGCCCCGGCCCAGCGCGAAGCCCTGCTCGCTTCCCTGGACATGCTGCGTCGCTGCATGGACGCCGTACGCGCCGACATCGCCGGCTAAACGCCGCCCCGCCCACCCTTTTCCCTTTAGGCCCCGCCCCCGACGAGGCACTTCACAGCATTGCCCCTTTGGTTCATAGTGCCGTCCATGGAAATCCCCGTTCTGCCCGACGTCACCGTTGTTTTCGGCCTGGCCGTAGTGGTCATCCTGGTCTGCCACCGCATGAAGGTGCCGGCCATCGTCGGCATGTTGCTGACCGGAATGCTCTGCGGCCCTCACGGACTGGGACTGGTCCGCTCGGCCCACGATGTCGAAATCCTCTCGGAAATCGGCGTCATCATGCTGCTTTTCACCATCGGTCTGGAACTTTCCCTGGCCGACCTGTCGCGCCTCAAACGCCCGGTCTTCATCGGCGGTTCGGCCCAGATGGCGCTCACCTGGGCCGTTTTTTTCGCCGTGCCCTACTATCTGCTGGATTTCTCCGGCGGCTCCTCGGTGCTCATCGGCATGTTGGCCGCCCTGTCCAGCACGGCCATCGTGCTCAAAACTCTGCAAGAGTGCTCCCAGATGGAGGCTCCCCACGGCCGGGTCAGCCTGGGCATCCTCATCTTCCAGGATTTGCTGGCCGTGCCCATGATGCTTGCCGTGCCGCTGCTGGCCGGGAGCACCTTCGGCTTCACCAGTTCCATCATCTACACCGTGGGCAAGGGCGCGCTCATCTTGGTTCTGCTGGTCTTTTTCGCCAAAAAGATCATGCCCGGGCTGCTCCTTTCCATTGTCCGCACCCGCAGCCGCGAACTGTTCCTCATGACCGCCCTGGCCATCTGCATGGCCGTCAGCCTGCTCACCGCCTCCATCGGCCTGTCCCTGTCCCTGGGGGCCTTCCTGGCCGGGTTGCTCCTGTCCGGCTCGGACTACCGCGAAAATCTCCACGAAGCCGTGCTACCCTTCAAGGACGTCTTCACGTCGTTGTTTTTCATTTCCATCGGCATGTTGCTCAATGTCGGGTCGGCCTCGGCCCATCTCGGCGAAGTGATCCTGGCGGCTCTCCTGCTGCTTGTCACCAAGGCCGCCCTGGCCGGCACGGCGGCCCGCATCCTGGGCTACCCGACCCGCACCGCCGTGCTGGTCGGCATGGCCCTGTGCCAGGTCGGCGAATTCTCCTTCATCCTGGCCAAGACCGGCTTCGACAAGGACGTCATCTCCGAACATTTCTACCAGAAATTCCTGGCCGCCAGCATCCTGACCATGGTGCTGGCCCCGTTTTGCATTACCCTCGCCCCGCGCATCGCCGCCCTGGTCTGCCGCTGGCTGCGGGTGTGCGACGCGCCAGACGAATTGCCCGCCGCCCACTACAGCAACCACCTCATCATCCTGGGCTTCGGGGCCGGCGGCCGCCAACTGGCCCGGGCGGCCAAAAACGCCGAAATCCCCTACGTCATTCTGGAAATGAACCCGGACACGGTGCGAAACGAAGCGAAAAAAGGCGAACCCATCCTGTTTGGCGACGCCTCCAAGCCCGGGGTGCTGTCCCACATCTGCGTCCAGGAGGCCAAGGCCCTGGCCGTGGTCATCTCCGACGCGGCCGCCTCGCGCCGGGCCGTGGAGATCGCCCGCCAGGAAAACCCGGCCCTCTACATCGTGGCCCGCACGCGGTTCAACACCGAAATCACCGCCCTACTCGACCTCGGAGCCAACGACGTCATCGCCGAGGAATTCGAAGCTTCGCTTGGCGTCTTCACCCGGGTCATGGACAAGTTCATGATCCCCCACGACGACATAGAGCGCATGGTGGCCGACATCCGGCGCGAGGGCTACAAATCCATGCTGCCGGGCAGCTTCAACGAGCTAGCCGTCCATGTGCCGGACAAGTCCCTGGCCGGGCTGCACGTTGCGGTGTTCACGGTGGATACGGCCTCGCCCCTGGCCGGCCGGTCGCTCATGGACGTGCATCTGCGGCGCGAACACGACCTGACCGTGGCCGCCGCCCGGCGCGGCGAAGAGTTCGTGCCCAACCCCGATGGACCCTTCGTGCTGTCTGCCGGCGACCGGCTCTACGTCATGGGCACGGCTGAGGCCTTGAAGAAAGGGGCGGGGCTGTTTCGGGGAGCTTGAGAGGAGAGAAGAAGAGGCCTCCGGCGGCCAAAGGGGCTGAGCCCCTTTGGAAACCCCACCTGGGGAGGGCCGGGTCAGCGCCGGGTCTTGAAGGCTTGGCGGGCCGCCGCCAGATCAAACAGCGCGTGGCCTACGCTCTTAAAAACGATTGGCCCTGCCGGGCGCGGCGGCGCGTCGTCAAGCACGTTCTCCACGGGCGTCACCCGCCCCCAATCCACGCCGGCCCGCAGATAATCCCCGGCCTCGACCTTGGCCGAAGCAAGATCATCCACAAAAAGCGACGCCCGCTCCACCAGCGAGGCCGGCAGCTCGGCGGCTTGGGGCGTAAACGATCCCACCGCCGCGACAAACGCCCCGTCCCGCACGTTGTCCACAAGGACCGGCTCGGAACTCGTCGTCGCCGTGACAATGAGCCCGGCCCGGGCCGTCAGCCGGTCGCGCTCGGCTTCATCGGCCGTGACGGCCACCGTGACGCCCATGGCCGCCAGTTCCCTGGCCGCTGCCTCAAGCAGCACCGGGTCGCGGCCGCACAACACGATTTCCTGCACCCCAAGGCCCTGCCAAAAGGCCGCCGCGTGCCCCCGCGCCTGCACCCCGTTGCCGATGATGACCAGCGGCCCGCCCGGTTCCCTGGCCAACCGCCGCGCGGCAAGCAGCGTCACCGCCGCCGTACGCCGGGCCGTGACCGTGGGGCCGTCCAGGCTTCCCAACCGCTCGCCCGTGGCCGCGTCCAGCACCGTCACCTCGCCCTGGATCACCGGCCGCTCCCGGTTGCCGGGATGCACGGTGATGGTCTTGACCACGGCCATGGCCCCGTCCGCCGCCGGCATGCACAAAAGCACCCCGCCAGGCACAGGCACGGCCAGACGCTCGGGCGCGAAAGCCTCGCCGGCCTTCCTGGCCCGCAACACGTCGGCCACGGCGTCGGAGAGGGCCAGATAGTCGAAAAGGCCGACAACGGGGGGTGTGGCGGTGGTTGTGGCTGTGGACATGGGGGAGGCCTCCGGCGGCCGGGGGGATGATCCCCCCGGACCCCTGCAACGGGAAACAATTTATGGGGCCAGGAACGCGCTGTTTCAAGGTCGCAAAGAATAAAAGGGAGCCATTGAAGCTTGCCAACCGACGCAGTTCCGGCGGCCAAGCGATCCACGCTCCGTCACCCTACCGCCGCTTGACACGGATGGCAAACCGCCCGCCAAAGCGCCGCATCCAACAAAAAGGCCGGAGCGCCATCGACGCTCCGGCCTTGGATAAGCCAATCCCATTTGCCGCGCGTTGTCGTCCGCGCCGCCAGCCGGCATCAAGCCGGCCAGATTCCCCGAGGAAACTCGGGCTCGCCGCCTAGGCCTCGTCCTTCTCGGCCCTGTGTCCCACCAGCCAGGTCTGCAGCTCGTCCATGTAGGTGTAGAAACATGGCGTGAGATAGAGCGTCACCATCTGGGAGATGACCAAGCCGCCGGCGACCACGAGGCCCAAAGGCTGGCGGGCGTCGCCGCCGGCCCCCATGCCCAGCGCGATGGGGAAGATGCCGGCGATGGCCGCCACCGTGGTCATCATGATGGGGCGGAAACGCACGATGCAGCCCTCGAACACGGCGTCAAAGGGCGACTTGCCCTCTTTCTCGGCCTCGATGGCGAAGTCGATGACCATGATCGAGTTCTTCTTGACGATGCCGATGAGCATGATGATGCCGATGAAGCCGTAGAGGTCGAGCTGTCGGCCGAAAACCAGCAAGGTGATCAAGCCGCCCAGCGCCGCCGAAGGCAGACCGGACAGAATGGTGATGGGGTGGATGAAGCTCTCGTAGAGGATGCCGAGAATGATGTAGATGATCATGATGGCCAAGAACAGCAGGAACGGCACGCTGGCCAGGGATTCCTTGAAGGCCGTGGCCTGGCCTTCGAAGATGTAGCTGATGTTGGTCGGCAGCTCCTGCTTGGACAAGGCTTCGATGGCCGTGACGGCCTCGCCGATGGAATAGTTGCCGGCGGTGTTAAACGAGATGGTGACCGAAGTAAGCTGGCCGGTGTGGTTGACGACCAGCGGCCCGGTGTCCTCGGTCATCTTCACCAGGCCGTTTAAGGGCACCAGCACCGGCGTGCCGTCGGAATTGGTCTGGTTGGTGCGCACGTAGAGCTTGTTCAAAAGATCCGGCCGGCGCTGGTACTCGGGCTGCACTTCCACGATGACCTTGTAGGTGTCGGTGGAGCCGTAGAGGTTGGTGAGCTGGCGGGCGGCGTAGGCGGTCATGAGCGCCGTCTCGATGGACGAGGCCGTGACCCCAAGGGCTTGCGCCTTGTCGCGGTCGATGTCGATGCGCACCTGGGGACCGTCGATCTGCATGTCGGTGTTGACGTCGGTGATTTCCTTGAGCTTGCGCATGGACATGGCCATCTTGCGGGCCACGGGATAGAGCTCGCCGGGATCGGGCGAGAGCAGCGTGTACTGGTAGAGCGCCTTGGTCTGCTTGCCGCCGATCTGGATGGAGGGCGGGTTGTACATGAAGACGAAGAGATCGGGCACCTCGGCCATCTTCGGGCGCAGGTCGTCGATGATCTGCTGGGCGCTGCGCTTGCGGTGCTCCATGGGGGCCAGAAGCGGGAACATGGCGGCGTTGTTCATGGAGGTGTTGGGACCGCCCACGCCCACGACGCCGATGAACTTGAACACGTCCGGATCGGCCATGAACACGCGCCCGACCTTGAGTACCCGGTCCTTCATGGTCTCGAACGAGGCCGACTGCTCGGCCATGCCGAAGGCGTAGAAGATGCCGGAGTCGGTGGCCGGAATAAAGCCCGTGGGCACCACGGTGAACAGCCAGAAGGTCAGCCCCAGGATGGCCATGGACAGGATCATGACGAAAAAGCGGAACCGCAGGGCCAGATGCAGCGTCTTCTCGTAGCCGTGCTCGATCCATTTGAAGATCTTGCCGGACTCGGAGATTTTGCCCGACAAAAACCGGCTGCACATCATGGGTGTGAGCGACAACGTGACGAAGCCGGACACGAGGATGCACAGCGTGATGGTGATGGCCATTTCGTTGAGCACGCGCCCGAGGATGCCGGCCATGAACATGATGGGAATAAAGACCACGGCCAGGGACAGGGTCATGGAGATGATGGTGAAGCCGATCTGGCGCGCCCCGTCCAGGGAGGCCTGCATGATCTTTTTGCCCATCTCGGTGTGGCGCACGATGTTTTCGATCATGACGATGGCGTCGTCCACGACGAACCCGACGGCCAGGATGATGGCCATGGCCGAGAGGTTGTCGATGGAAAACCCGAAAAAGACCATGAGCGAGAGCGTGCCGATAAGGGCCGTGGGCAAGGCCAGACTGGCGATGATGGTGGCCGGCAGGTTGTTGAGGAACAAGTAGACCACGATGACGACCAGAGAGATGGACAAAAGCAGGGTGAACTGGACGTCGTCGATGGCTTCCTTGATGGACTTGGAGCGGTCGTAAAGGAATTCGAGCTTGACCGAGGGCGGCAGCGTGGCCTCAATGCTGGGGATCATGGCCCGGATGGCGTCCACCAGCTGGATGGTGTTGGTGCCGGCGGCGCGTTTGACGGCGATGACGATGCCTTGCTGCTGGTCGAAAAAGGCGGCGTTTTTGTCGTTTATCGTGGAGTCGATGGTCTGACCCACGTCTTGGAGCCGCACCGGGTTGCCGTTGCGGTAGGCGATGATCTGGCGGTTGTAGGCCGTGGCGCTGGTCAACTGGCCCTGAGCCTTGATGGTGAACAGGCGATCGATGCCGTAGAGGGAGCCGGTGGGCTGCAGCACGGTTTCGTTGTTGAACGCGTTGGCCACTTCGTCGATGCCAATCGACAGGGCGGCCAGCTTGTCCGGGTTGACCTGGACCCGCGGCGAATAGGTCTGGTCGCCGTAAACGGCCACCTGGGCCACGCCGTTGATCATGGAGATGCGCTGGGCGATGTAGACCTTGGCGTAGTTGGTGACGCGGAAAAGCGGCATGGTGTCGCTAGAGACGCGGATGTAGATGATGGGCATGTCGGCCGGATTGACCTTCTGGAAGGTCGGCGGACTCGGCATGTTGGTGGGCAGGCTGCCCTGGGCGGCGTTGATGTAGGTGAGCACGTCGGTGCCCGCGCCGTCGATGTTGCGCGACAGGTCGAACTGCAGCGTGATGGTGGTGGTGCCCAGCGAGTTGGCCGAGCTCATGGATTGCAGGCCCGAGATCGAGGTGAACTGGCGCTCCAGCGGCGTGGCCACGGCCGAGGCCATGGTTTCGGGGTCGGCGCCGGGCAACGAGGCCGTCACCTGGATGGTGGGGAAGTCGATGCTCGGCATTTCGCTGATGGGCAGCGAAAAATAGGAGACAATGCCGAAGAAGACCAGCGCGGCCATCAGCAGCGTTGTCGCCACCGGCCGCTTAATGAAAAGATCGGTCATGACTGGTTCCCCTACTCGGCCCCGGCAGCGGCATCAGACTTCTTGACCTTGTCCGCCACTGCCTGGGGGGAAACCGGCCCTTCCTTGTAGGTCGTGCCATCCACGATCTTGATGGGCACGCCCGGGAACAGCTTGATCTGGCCCGAGGTGATGACCTTTTCCCCGACGGCCAGCCCCTTTTCGATGACGGTCTGGTCCACGATCTTGCGACCGGCCGTCACCGGGCGGATTTCCACGGTATTGTCGGGCTTGGCAATGAAAAGCGAAGCCCCGGACTGGGTGGCGACCACGGCGCTGGACGGCACGAGCAACGTGTCGGCGGTCTGGGCCAGGACCACCGAGGCGTCCACGAACTGGCCGGGCCACAGGGCCCGGTCGGTGTTGGGAAACACGCCCTGGAGGGTGATGGTGCCGGTGGAGGTGTCCACGGTGTTGTTGATGACGTTGAGCACGCCCTTGGCGGCCACTTCCTGGCGGCCGGGATAGCGGACGTCCACGGCGAGCTGCTCCTTGGCGGCGTAGGCGCGGATGTCGGGCAGATATTTTTCGGCCACGGCGAACTGGACGTTGATGGGTTCGATCTGGTTGAGGGTGATGATGACGTCCTTGTTGGCCTCGATGAGGTTGCCGGTCTTGTACTGCTGCAAGCCGACCACGCCGGTGCAGGGCGCGTAGATGTAGCAGTAATCGAGATTGACCTTGGCGTTGACCACGGACGCCTCGTCCACCTTCACCTGTTCGTCGGCCTGTTGCCAGGCGGTGCGCTTTTGTTCGTAGTCTTCCTGGCTGACCACGGCCTGGGCCACGAGATCGCGGAAACGCAGCCAGTCGCGTTTGGCCTGCAGCGCCGTGGCCCGGTCCCGGGCCAGGGTGCTCTTGGCCTCGTCAAGCTTGGCCTTGTAGGAATCGGGATCAATGACGAGGAGCAGCTGGCCTTCCTTGACCACGTCGCCTTCGGCAAAAAGGGTCTTTTGCAGCACGCCCGTGACTTGGGAGCGCACGCTCACCGTGCGCACGGCATAGACATGGCCGATGCCGTCCACGGCCAGGGGGGCGGTGGTGGCCTTGGCCTCCATGACCGTGACCTCGACCGGGGTCGGTTTTTCGGCCTGGGGCTTTTTCTTTTCGCATCCGGCCAGCAGCGCCGAGAGGACAAACGCCAGCAAAACGGCGGCACAGGCGCTGGACCGGGCGGCCGAGCGGGAAATCGTGACAGGCATGGATGCGGTCTCCTCTCGTTGGCGTCGCGGCGCGACGTACCAGGCCCAAGGGGCGGACGCTACGCGACACAGCCCGACAAATGCCATCCCTCTCCCGCACATGCCTGCGAAAGTCAAGGGATTAACCAGAGTTGTAACGTGCCGACGCCGGATCGGCCAATACTTCGCTTATTGGATGGCCTGCTTGCCCAGATACGGCCCGTAGAGTTGGGCTCGGTATTCGGTGTCGACCAGCCGGCGCAGCAAGGCCACGTTGACGGACTTGCGCAACAGCGAACCGCGCGGAAAGGCAAAACCGTAGAGCTGCGGATCGAAAAAGCCCGGCAAAATCCGCACGTCGCCGGTAAAATCCCGGTGCTGGTAGTAATGTAAAATGGGCTGGTCGTGGACAAAGGCGTCGAGATCACCGTCCACCAGGGCGGTGAGGCCCGCGTCCACCGTCTGATACCGGCGCACGCCGATATGGCCGGCCACCAGCTCTTCCTCGGCGGCGCTGTCCTGCAACACGCCTACCCGCACCTTGGGCAGATCGTCCGGGCCATGCACCCGGCCGGTCAAGGTGTCCACGGTCAGCGACGAGGTGATTCCGGCGGTGAAGGTGGCCAAAAGCGCCACCGAAGCGAACATCCAGACCATGGCCAGAGCGCGCCCCATGAAGGTTTTGGGCGTGGCGTCGCCGTAGCCCACCGAGGTCATGGTCACGGCCGACCACCACATGCCGTCGCCTATGCCCTTGCCGCCGGGCCGGAAATGCTCGGGATTGCGCCGCCGCTCCAGCAGCCAGACCCCAATGCCGACCAGCAGCAGCAGGGCCAGCAGGGAGCCGACGTAAAAGAGCACCTGGGAAGAAAATATGGCGTCCACGACGCGCTCGACGGCGCTTTCCGCCACGGCCGGCACGGCAATGCCCAGGCCCGAATAGTAAAACGGCTGGGAGAAATCCATCTGCGCCTCGCGCTCGGGGGTCAGGGACAAGGCCGAAACGCCCACGTCCACCTCGCCCCCGCGCACGGCGGCGAGCAATGCCTCCAGGCCGTATTCCCGGGTGGTGAAGCGCAGGCCCAAATCCTGGGCCACGTCCTCCCACAGATCGTAGGCCACGCCGACGTAGTTGCCGTTGGGGTCTTTTTCCACAAACGGCGGGGCAATGACCACGCCAACGGTCAGGGTGCGGCCGGCAAAGGACGGATCCACCGGTTCGAGCTTGGACTCGCAGGCCCCCTGCCCGGCCACGGCCAGCACCAACGCCGCGCATCCCAGGGCGGCCAGAAGAAGACGGCGCATTATTCCTCGCCTCCCGTCGTCGGCGTCGGAGCCGGCCAGCGCCGCCGGGCATGGACCCGCCGCAGCAAACGCACCTTGCCAAACACCTTGCCGCGCTTTTGCCGCAGCTCCTCGCGCTGGGCTTCGAGCTGCATGGCCTCGGTGCCCTTGGGCTTGTACTTCACCTTCACTCCCTGGAACGGCACGAGAATCTTGTTGTCCTGGAACACCTGGTCAATGGTCGTGGACAGTTCGGACTGCACGTCGAACTTCTTGATGAAATTGTCGATCCACACTTGCAGGTCGAACTCCAGACCGAGCCGGCCAAACGTGCGCAGCAGCACATCGGGTGGCGGATTTTTGAGCACGTCTTTGTGCTCCTTGGCGATGCCGAGCAGGAGCTTGCGGACCTTCTTGATCTTGGTGCCCGGGGCCACGGTGACCGGGATGGTCAGACGCAGGGTGGTCCCCTGGTAGGAGAGATTGACGATCTCGCCGCGCAGGAAACTCGAATTGGGGATAATGACCGTGGTGTTGTCCAGGGTGCGCACGATGGTGTTTCGCACCGAAAGGTCCACCACCTCCCCGAGGTTTTTACCTTGCTGGATGATGTCGCCCTTTTTAACCGTGCCGCCGAACATGATGATCAGTCCGCTGATGAAGTTGTTAACGATGTCCTTGAGGCCAAAGCCGATGCCAACGGACAGGCCGCTGGCGATCCAGGTCAGCGCGCCCAGGGGCACGGCGAACAGATGCAGGGAGAAGAGAATAAAAAGCGTCCAGGTGATGTAGGAAAAGGCCGCGCCCACGGTATGGGCCAGCCCCGGGTCCATGGGCTTGCCCCGGAAATTGATGAAGGTAAGGGACTCTTGGAACCAAGCCTGGACGAGACGCAACAGAAAAAAGCTGATGACCAGACCCGAGACGGCGTCCAGGGAAACCGTGGCCTTGCCCACGGAAAAGGTCATGGCGAAAACGTATTCCATAAGCCCCGGGCCGCCCATGAAGATCAGCACCCAGGCGATATAGAGCGCCGCCAGCACCGTGACGGCCAGGGGCTGGGCCAAGTGGGCGATGGAGCGCGTCCGGTCGGCCGCCATGGCCCCGAGCCAACGCTGGACCGCCCCCGAGACGTAGACGGCCAGATAGAGCATGAACACGGCCTGCACCAACATGATGGCCTGGGGACCGAAGCCGACCAGGGCCGCCACGCCCGAGACCAAAAGCAGCCACACCACGGGGCAGCGCCAGCCCAGGCCCCGCGTCAGCCGCCAGACGCCCAGGCCCGAAACCACCGGCCACACGGCGCAGGCCGCCGAGGCCGGCAGATTGAAGATGTCCAGACTGACCCCGGCCAAGAAACAGCCGTAGAGCACCACCAGCACCTTGCCGCCGCCGGACAGGCGGTAGAGGCCGTAGGCCAGAAAGACGACCCAGACCAGGGAGGTGAACTGGTTGCCGACATAGAGCAGCGAATGGCGGGCCAGGAAAAAGCCCAGGCCCACGGCCAGGCAGGCCAAACCGGCCCGGCGCGACGGCCAAGTCTCCGGGCGGCGCAAGGCCAGAAAACGCACGGCCAAAAAGGCCAGGGCGGCATAGACCGTGCCCAGCAGGAAAAAGGGTCCCCAGGGCGTGAAGCGCAGGATCGGCCCCCAGAACCGCGGCGAGGCGTCGGCCCATTCGACGACATCGTCCAAAAGACCCATCACATTGGCTGGATGCAGCAGGGAACCGGCGGATTGGAGATAGGTCTGTCCGAAGACGGCGATGAACCGGTCGGTCTCATCGTTGCGTGCAGCGGCGATGTCGGCGGCCAGGGCGTCGGCCTGGGCCAGGGCGGCGTCGACGTCCTCCTTGACCGCGTCCACGGTGTGCTTGAGTTCCTTGAATTCCCGGCCCGGACCGGCCAGCTCTTCGTTTATGAGATCGGCGTATTCCCGGCTGGCGTTCTGGGTCCTGATCTGGCGCAGGGTGGCGTATTCCTGTTTGGTGCGGGCCAGGGTGTCGCGGATATCCTCCAGGGGGCCGCGAGCCTCGTTGACCGCCTTGTCGAGTTCGGCCAGCTCCATGAGCAGGGTACGCGAGGCCCAGGGTGTGTCGCCGGCCACGCCGCGCAGCAGCAGGAGTTGGTCCAGCCGGCTGCTGACTTGGGACAGGTCCGTTCCCAGAGCATTCTTGATACCCGGCAAATCTCGGTGCAACCGGTCGAGTTCCTGGCGCTTGAGCACAACGTTTTGCGACAACCCGTCGGCAATGGACCGCCACAGCTGTTCCTCGTCCGTCGCCGAGGCCCAGGCGGCCTGCCAAAGAAGAGTCGTCAGCAGCAGGCCGATGATCCCGACCGCCGCTTGGATTCCAGCGTTATTCCAGCCCCGACGCCCCATGGCCCACCCCTTATGTCGTATCGGATTTCCCGCATGGAAAGTATCGCGCCTGGCCGGTCTAGCGCAAGGCCGACGTTGACAACCGGCCCTGGCCGCCGGCCAGGGCGGCCGGCCCAGGCTTGCGCTGCCAGGACCGGGCCGGTATGAAGCGGGCTGCCAACGGGAGAGGATACCATGAAACGACTTGTTTTCGGCGTGATTCTGATTCTGGCCCTGGCTGGCGGTGTAGCCGGCTACCTGTTCCTGGTCGACAGGGCCAAGCCGGAGATCGCGCTTTCGCCGGATGCCGCCGTGGCCGCGCCCAAGCGCGAGTTTACCCTGACGCTACGCGACGCCGGCTCGGGACTCAAAAGCGCCAAGGTGGTGGTGCGCCAGGAGGACAAGCAGATCACCCTGCTCGACGCCGCTTATGCCACCCCCGTGCGCGAGGCCGTGGAGAAATTCACCCTGGAGCCAGCCGGCCTTCGCGACGGCCCCTTTACTTTGACCATCACCGCTTCCGACCGCTCCATCGCCAATTTCGGCGCGGGCAACGTGGCCACCGTCGACCGGCAGTTCACCCTGGACACCATCCCGCCCCGGGTGGACGTGACGAGCCTGGCCCACAACGTGCGCCAGGGCGGCGTCGGGGCCGTGTCCTTTGGCGTCAGCGAACCGGTGGAAAGCGCCGGCGTGGTGGTCGGCGACGACTTCTACCCGGCCTACAAGCTCGACAACGGCAAGTACTTCTGTCTCTACGTCTTCCCCTTCAACATGGACCCGAAAAACTTCGTGCCCAAGGTCAAGGTCACGGACCAGGCCGGCAATGTGGGCATGGGGGCGTTTCGCTTCCAGGCCATCCCGCGCAAGTTCCGCGACGACAAGATCAACATCTCCGACGCGTTTCTTGAGTCGAAGATGCCCCAGTACTACAACATCATCCCCGACACCCGGGACAATCTGCAAATCTACCTCAAGGTCAACAACGACGTCCGCAAGCAGAACGCGGTGTTTTTAAAGGAACTGGCCCAGAAAAGCGCCCCGGCCATGCTGTGGGACAAAAAAGCCTTCCTGCGCCTGCCCAACGCCGCCCCCCGGGCCGGTTTCGGCGACCACCGGACCTATTTCTACCAAGGCAAGGAGATCGACCAGCAGACCCACATGGGCGTGGATCTGGCTTCCCTGGAAGGCGCGGCCGTGCCGGCGGCCAACAGCGGCAAGGTGGTCTTCACCGGTTTTCTAGGCATCTACGGCGAAACCGTCATCATTGACCACGGCCTGGGGCTGCAAACGCTCTATTCCCATCTGCGCCAGATCGACGCCAAGGTCGGCCAGGACGTGAAAAAGGGCGACCTCATCGGCAAGACCGGCGTCACCGGCCTGGCCGTCGGCGACCATCTGCACTTCGGCGTGTTGGTCGGCGGCCGCGAGGCCTCGCCCATCGAATGGTGGGATCAGCACTGGATCGACGACAATATCCTGAGCAAGTTGTGAAGCTCCTCGTGCAATAGGTTCAAGGCCGTCCGGACATAAGTCTGGACGGCCTTTTTGTCGGTTCGGAACAGTTGCCGTCGTCCCTGGCCCGGGCAAGGCGACGCGCCCTGGCCGCGCGGCCAACAGCGCTCCCGACCCGGCTTGCGGCCAAGCAGAATGTTTCCGCCCCAGGCCGCAACCCCGGCCTGCCGGGCACGCCAGCACGAAAAAGCGGCCTCCGACAATGTCGGAGGCCGCTTGCTTGCGTTGTTTGCCGCCGGCGGCGAGGCCTGCCCGGCTACCAGCTCTTCTGACGCTGGGCGGCCAGGGCCACGGCCTGCTCGTCGTAGTTCTCGAAACCGGCCTGGCGCAGGGCGTCGAACACCGTGCCCGGCCAGTCCCAGGTGGCGTAGAGCACCGGCTTGTGGAACAGCTTGCGGAAGGTCTCCATCTCCTGACGGTAGAAGGCGGCCTTGGGGCTTTCCAGGTTCTCGCGCAACTGCTCGCCAAGACGGGTCAGTTCGCCGTCGTACCAATCCTTGATGTCGGCGGCGGTGTCGTACTTCTTGGCGATGTGCTCGTACTTGTTTTGCTGAAGCACGGTCTTCAGGCGCGCCAGATGCTGCTCGCCAAGCCACGTGCCCAGGCCCGAAGCCGGGATGTTCTCGTCCTCGACATGGGCCATGTCGAACTTGGTCTGGTAGTAGGTGTCGGGCACAACCGATGCGCACACGATGCCGGCGATGGCGACCAGGCCCCGCAGGATCACGCTGTTGGATACGCCCTGGCCGCAGAAGCCCACCTTTTTGCCGTACTTCTGGCCGGCGAAGATGGTGACCAGAAGCGCCCAGACCACGGCCGGGTCCTCTTCGTCGTAAATGTGGCGCAGTGCCGGATTGTCGCGGTCGGTGCCGAGCACCATTTGGGTCATGTCGTTGGAGCCGATGGAGAAACCGTCGAACTCCTGGATGAACTGCTTGGCCAGGATGGCGTTGCTGGGGATCTCGGACATGATGAACATCTTGAGTCCATCGTCGCCCGATTGGAGCTTGTGCACCCGTTCGAGGTAGCGCTTCATGGAAACGGCTTCTTCCACGGTGCGCACAAAGGGCAGCATGATGTTCAGGTTCTTGCCGCCGTAGATGCCGCGCGCCAGCTTGAACGACTCGATTTCCCAGTCGTGGATGTTGCGCGACACGCCACGGTAGCCGAGCATGGGGTTGTCCTCCAGGGCCTCGAAGAGGTTGCCGCCAAGGAGGTTTCGGTACTCATTGGATTTGAAATCCGTGGTGCGGTAGAGAATGGGCTTGCCGTGGAAGGCCATGGCGAAAAGCCCCAGGCCCTGGGACAGGGTCTGGACGTAGAGCTCCTTGCCGCTGCGGAAGCCGCGCGAGGTGAGCTGCTTGCGGATCTTGCCCAAAAGCGCGTTGAGATCATCGCTTTGGGACTTGATGCCGACCTGCCGGGCCACTTCCTGGCGCATGGCGGCGATCTTGGCCAGCACGTCCTTGACCAGCGGCTCGTCGGCCACGGCGGCCATGCGGTCCTCGATCTGGGCCTTGATCTCGTAGCGCCGCTTGACGTCGTCGGGTTCCACGGCCTTGGTCTGGAGCTCGTCCCAGTAACCGAGAATGATGGCCACATGGGTAAACAGATCAGCCGAAGTCTTGAGCATGTCCAGACGACGGGTGGTCGCTTCGAGATAGTGGTCGAGCTTTTTTTCCAGGTCGCGGATGCGGCGGTGCACGGCCATGACTTCGTCGGTGCCGCGCGCGCCGGAGTGGTCGGCCAGGTTGTCCAGCTCGGCGGTCAGGCCCGTGATGAGGCCGACGTAGCCGCGCAGCTTGATCTGGACGTTAATGAAGCCGGCGGCCATCTGCTCGCGCACGACCTTGGCCAGCTTGGCGTCGAGTTCCTTGACCTTGGATTCAATGAGACTCGGCAAGGTGCCGTTGTCGTAAGCTTCCAGGGCCTGGGGGTGGACGCCGATGTTGCCGAGCATGAATTCGGCGCGCAGCAGGCCCACCTCGAAGTCGGGGACATTGCGCAGGCGCGACAGGAACAGCGCCTGGCCCACGTCGGCCAGGATCAGGCCGACCTTGGTCTTGGTGACCGGCAGCTTGGACAGGTCCATCTCGCCGCCCACTTCGACCAGGGGCAAAAGGCCCCGGTAGACGCAGCCGCGCGAGCCGTCCACGGTGACATACTGGCCGTCCAGGGAGCGCAGGGTCTCGGCCCGCTGGATGCCGATGATGGCCGGAATGCCGAGTTCGCGGGAGGTGATGGCGGCGTGGCTGGTGTCGCCGCCGGCGTCGGCCAGGATGGCCGAGGCCACGCGCATGCCCGGCACCATGTCCGGGTCGGTGCGTTCGGCGGCCAGGACGTCGCCTTTCTGGATCTTGTTGAGTTCCAGGGCAGAGCGCAAAAAGCGCACCATGCCCTGGCCGGCCCCGCGCGAGGCGCCGTTGCCCTCAAGGATCACTTCGGCCGAAGCGGCGGCCCGTTTTTCAACCTCCATGCGGCGCATGAAAATGGTGTCGGGATGCAGCTCCAGCTCGTCGTTCCAACGGGTCTCGGGCCGGGCCTGGACGAACCACAGGCGGTCGGACTCGTCGATGCAAAATTCCGTGTCCATGATGCAGCCGCCGTAGGCGGCCGAGATGGCGCGAACGCCCCGGGCCACTTCCTCGGCCTGGGCCAGGGACAAAGCCCAGCGGTAGGCGATCTCGTCGGGCACCTTGACGAGCTTGGTGCCGCCCTCCTCGTCGTCATAGACGATCTTTTTGTCCTTGTAGCCCATGTTGCGGATGACGACCTCGGGGCCTTCGTCGCGCTGGAAGACAAAAAGCTTGTCCGGGGTCACCATGCCGCCGACCACGGCTTCGCCGAGGCCATAGCTGGCGTCGATGGAGACAAGGTCGTTGCGGGCGGTGCCGCGGCAGCCGGTGGCGGTGTCGGCGGCAAAGGCGGTGCCGGAGATCACGGGGTTGATCATGCGCATGATGCACACGGACAGCGACGTGTTCTCGATGGCCCATTCCTGCTTGGCGACTTCGGCGATGGAATCGTCGCCGGTGCGCTCGGCCAGGGCCACGGCGTCGAGGATGGCCTCGCGGCGGTAGGTCATGGAGCGCAAGTTGTAGGCCGAGGCGCAGTCCCACTGGTAGGCGCGCACGCACTGGGCCGCGCCGACGATGTTGAGATAGGTGTCCTGCAGGCCGGCGAAAGCTTTCTTGCGGCTGTCCTCGCCGGCGGCCGAGGAGCGCACGGCCACGGGCACGTCTTCCAGGCCGGCTTCGCGGCAAATGTCGTTGTAGGCGCTGGCCACGGCCTCGCGCACACCGGCCGGCATGTCCACGGACAGGATGGCGGCCTGAACGAGGACGGAACGCTTGCGCAACTGGTCGATGCCTTCGGGGGAGGTGGCGAAGCCCTCGACCACGTTGTTGATGAACGTGCGCAGCTTGATGGAGGAACCCGGGGCGTCGGCGGTCTTGAGACGAGCCTCCTCGGCCAGATTACGCACGAGATTTTTCATGTATTCCGGGTCACTGTTGACTTCCTCGTCATTCCAGTCGACCCGGCGGTAGCCGTCGTTGACCACTTCACGGATCAGCGCGGCGTTGACCTTGGTTTCGTCAAGGACCCGATGGAAAGCCACGGAGGACACGGCCCGGAATTGCGGGGCGCGGATGCCCTGGATCTGGCTGATAAGCGCGGTGTTATAGTTTTTCCCACCGACCAGAATCTCGGCTTCCTCGCCGATGCCGACGATGTCGGCTCCGGTGAGAATAAGCGTGGCGGCGGTATCGAGAGCCGCGCCGGTCTCATTGGTGGACGGGTTTTCGTCCTGGCGCGGTTTGTCATTGGACTGGTTCTTGGCCATGCTCCCCTCCTTGTCTCTCCAGACTCGATGGGCCGGCGTCTTACCGCCGGCCCCACTATGACACGTTCGCGGCAAAAGTTACATTACATCTGCTGGCCGCAATTCGGACAGAATTTGAAGCCGTCGTCGCCCAAGGGCTGGCGGCACCCCGGGCAATCCTTGGAAACCGGGGCCAGTTCGACCAGGAGCTCCCCTTCCTTGACCGGCACCATCTTGCGGTCGTTGGCGTAATCGGCGTTTTTGAGCACTCGTTTGACCGTGGCGTCAAGGGGAGCGGCCACGGTTTTTTCCTGCTTCATGACGGAGATGTTGAACAATTCCTCGCCGGTCTTGATGTAGTCGTTGGGCGAGACGTGCATGACCCACAGGTCGCCGGAGACCGGCGCGCCCACGTGGTAGGGGTTATTGGGGTCGGCCATCTCGACCTGGCTGGCCGGCCCGTTCTGGGCGGCGGCCACCTGGACCTGATAGCTCAGGATTTCCGAATCCAGGACATAGCGGACGGTGGCCATGCCGCTGTTGTCCGGGCGCGAGATGTCGAGCAGGGACAGGTGGTGGGGCTTGCCCTGGCTGTCGGCGAAGGTCAGCTCCTCGCCCGGCTCCAGACCCTCGAACCACACGTCCAGGGGAAGGTTGTTGGGATCGCCGAATTTCTTTCGAAATTCCATGGTCTTGAGCGCGTCGCCGGGGTGGTTCAAGTAGAGCACGAACTCTTCGTTGGACGGCTCGCGGCCCAACTGCTTGGTCAGGGCGGCCATCTCGGCTTCCATGTCCACCTCGCCCAGGGCGTCCAGGGGCGAATCCTCGGTGCGCGAGGCAATGGCTTCCTTCCACTCCGAGCCAAAGGCGCTCTCGTAGACCCAGTCGGGCGGGAACCCGAGCGGCATCTTGCCGAACTTGCCCAAAAGCAGGTTGCGGAAGGCGTCGTTGCAGTTGGCGTACAGCAGCAGCCGGTCGTGCTTGGCCGCCGGGGTCAGGCACTCGTCGCAGTTCTCGGACACGGCCTCAAGCACTTCGAGCATGTCCTTGACGGCCCGTTCGCCGCCGACCTTGTAGGCGCTGGTGACGGCCAGAAACGCCGTGTTCCAGGTGATCTGGGACCCCGGGGTGACGTCGTGGTAGCGCACGATCTTGCGGGTGCCGGCCAGGAACTTGAGCATGTAGGGCAGCAGGTGGATGTAGCCCTGCTTCATGGCCCCTTCCTGGGAGGAGCTGGTGGCCCCGCCGGGCATGGCGTGTTCCACCACGTCGTAGTCGATGCCCTGGAAATAGGGCGCGGTGTAGCGGTCGTAGTAGGGCATGACCTGCTTGAGCACGAAGTTGGCGGCCCGGATCATGTCCTTGTTCGCCTTGGTCAGAGCCACGGGCACGCCCAGGTCCTCTTCGATATAGGCCGCCGTGGACAGCACCTCGCCCTGGCCGTACCAGCGCACGGAAGCGCCGATGGCGGTGTCGACGATGTGGCAGCCGGCTTCGGCGGCGGCGCCCACGGCCGGGACGAACAGCCCGTCCGTGTAGTGGCGGTGGTAGTCGACGACCAGATCGGGGTAGGCCTTGCGGATGGCGGTAATCAGCTCGCGCACGAAACGCGGCGGACACATGCCGGCCATATCCTTCAGGCACAAGATGATGCTCTTGGCCGCCTTGGCCTTGGTCATGCCGCCGGCCTTGGCGGTCTGGTCGAGAATGGCCTCCAGCACGCCGAGGTAATGGGGCACGTCGAAGCCCCGGGCGTAGGACAGGGAGATGGCCGGCTCGAAGATGATGCCCGGCCGCGACAGGGCGACCTCGGCAAATGGATACATATTGTCAATATGATTGAGAAAATCAAAACAGCGAATGATGTCGTAGTGCTCGCAGATCATCTCGCCCGTCAGCCGCATGAGGTTGCGCGGTTGGGGCTTGTAGCCCAGCACGTTGGTGGAGCGGATGAGCAGCTGCTTCATGGTCTTGGGCGCGAACTCGTTCCACTTGGCCGCCTCGGAGAAGGGGTAGGTCATGTTGGCCATCATGGCCACGTGGAAGTGCGCGCCGCCGCCGTTTTCCAGGGAGAAGAAGCCGCAGTTGTCGAGATACGGCCCGACCAGCTCATCCTCGGCCAGCCGGAAGCGGTTGCCGCTGTTGGACTGGGTGATGTCGCGGGTGGTGGTGTCCACGAAATGGACCTTGCCGGAGTCGCGCACCATGTCCAGGACGGCCTGACGGTCGCCGCGCGGATAGGGGCTTTCCGGCGAACGCAGATCAGCCTCGGGCATGTGGGGCGTGAAGCGCCCCAGGCGGTAGTCCTCGCGGCCCCGGTACTTGCCGAGCTGGACATGGGGGTTGTAGCCCCGGGCCGAGACCTCGGCCACCAGCCAGGCCAGGCGCATGGCCTCTGACTCCTCGTCCTGGTAGTTGAGCAGATAGGGGTTCTGGGTGATGAACTTGGTGTCGAAATCCCCTTTCATGAACTCCGGATGGCGCAGAATCTGGCGGTGGAACGGGATCGTGGTCTTGAGCCCGCCGATGATGTACTCGCGCAGCGCCCGTTCCATGACGGCCACGACCTTGGGCCAGTTGCGGCCGTAGGAAATAAGCAGCGCCCCGGCCGAGTCGTACTGGGTGGGGAATTCGTAGCCGGCCGTCAGGCAGGAATCCAGCCGGATGCCCTGGCCGCCCGGGGACAGGTAGCGGGTGACCGAACCAGCGTTGGGGGCGAAGTTCTGCTTGGGGTCCTCGCAGTTGATGCGCAGCTGCATGGCGTGGAGGAACGGCCGGGTGTCCACGCAGTTAAAACGCAGCTTGCCGCCGAAAGCGATGTTGATCTGCTCTTCGACCAAATCCACGCCGTAGCGGCATTCGGTGATGCCGTGCTCGACCTGCAGCCGGGTGTTGACCTCGATGAGGTACGGCTCGCCGTTGGCGTCGACCAGAAATTCGACCGTCGCCAGCGAATAATAGCCGGTCTCGCGCACCAGCCGCTCGCCGTAGTCCTTGAGGCGCTGGCGCAGCTCGTCGGTCATGCCGCGCCAGGGCGACGGCGTGATTTCCACGAGCTTTTGGTGGTTGCGCTGCACCGAGCAGTCGCGTTCGTCAAAGGCGAACACGTTGCCGAAGCGGTCGCCGGCCACCTGGATTTCGATGTGGCGCACGCTGGTCAAGAGCTTTTCAACGAAAAGATGCGGGTTGCCAAACGAGGCCTGGGCCATGGCCGAAGCCTTGGAAAAGGCGGATTCGAGCTGGGCTTCGGAATAAATTTCGTAGATGCCCCGGCCGCCGCCGCCGCCCTCGGCCTTGAGCATGATGGGGAAGCCGATTTTTTTGGCGATTTCCCGGGCCTCGGGGATGGTGACCGAGCCTTCGGAACCGGGCACCACCGGGATGCCCAGGCTCATGGCCAGCCGGCGCACTTCGACCTTGTTGCCCAGGCTTTTCATGGCGTCGGCCGAGGAGCCGATGAAGATGATGCCGGCCTCGGCGCATTTGCGGGGAAATTCGCAGTCTTCGGAGGCAAATCCCCAGCCCGGATGGATGGCGACCACGCCCCGGGCCTTGGCTTTCTTGATGATGCCGTCGATGTCGAGATAGGCCCGGGGATCGGGGCCCAGGGTGATGAGTTCATGGGCGCCGGCGGTGGCCGGGGACGCCATGTCCACATCGGTTACGGTGAGCACGGGAATGGCGCGCAGGCGTTCGCGGATGGAACGCAGCACCCGGCGGGCGGAAATGCCCCGGTTGGCGACAAGAATCTTCTTTCCTTCAACCTCGGAAAGCACTTCCTGAAACGTCTTGGCGATCATGCTGTCCTCTGACCCCTGAGGGCGACCTGTCCATTCTCTTTTAGAGTGACGATCCGGCGGGGGCCGGCATCAAAGGAGGGATATACTCCCGCAATGAAGCGTCAAATCCTGCCCTGGCCCGGATTCGCCACGCAGCAGCCGAAGTCCCCCGTCCTCGGCCAACCCGACGATCCGTGCCCGAAACCCGTCCGATCCGCTCTCGCGCACGAAGACTTCCCGGCCAAGCCAAGCCAGACGACGCTCGACAAAACGGGACAATGCACTCGAGTCCGATAGCGCAACGCACTGGAAGTAGCAGGTTTGCCCAAACTTCACAAGTTCGCCCCACAACGTAACCGCGCCCGGCACTTCGCCAAAGTCGGCCAACGCGGCGGCCGGGGCGGCGTGATCCCGACGAAGCGACGCCGCATCCGGGGCCTCGGCGCAGTTTATGCCGACGCCGGCCACAATACGGCCATGTCGTTCTTCAAGGAGGATTCCCGCGACCTTGCGCCCCTCGATCAGAAGATCGTTGGGCCATTTGACCGTGGCGGCGAATCCCCGGGCATAGAGCGCATCGGCCAGACAGGCCCCGACCACCACCGGGGCCATGGCGGCAAGCGCCCCCTCCCCGGCCGGCCAGGACAGGGCGGCGTAGATGTTGCCCGGCGGCGAAATCCATTCCCGACGCATCTGGCCCCGGCCGCTGGTCTGGGACACGGCGACAACCGAGGCAAAAGGCGGCAGCAGGCCGGCCTCGGCAAAGGCCCAGGCCGCGTCCAGGCTCGTGGCGCACGGGCCGACGACCAGGATGGCCGGAGCGCCGGCCAGGGCCGGGCCTTCGCCGCGCAGCCAGCGCCCGGCCGCCGGCCCATATTCGGCCCCCAGCTCTACCGTCCGCCACGGCCCGAGCCGGGCCATGTCGGCGGCCCACAAGGGGTGCCCGGCGGCCAGAAATCCCGGTGAAACCGGCCCGGCCAGACCCGGCCCGCCCGATTCCCACAGCCACACGCCGCCGCTTTCGAAGGGGTTTTGCGACAAGGGGCGGCTGGCCCCTGGATTTTTGACGGCATTTGGGACAATGTCCGCGCCGGAGTCATGCATGAAACGGTATCTCGTAGGCGGCGCGGTCCGCGACATATTGCTCGGCCGGCCGGTTGTGGATCAGGATTATCTCATTGTCGACGCCACGCCCGAGGCGTTCGTGAGACGGTATCGAAGGGCTCGGCAGGTCGGCAAGACCTTTCCGGTCTTCATGCTGGGCAGCGCCCAGTACGCCTGGCCGCGCGGCGACAGCGTGGCCGAGGATCTGCTGGCCCGGGACCTGACGATAAACGCCATGGCCATGGGCGATTCCCGGGAGATCGCCGGGCGGCTGCATTTCCACCCCCTGGCCCTGTCCGACCTGCGCGACCGGTGGCTGCGCCCGTGCGGCGAGATGTCCATGTTCGACGATCCGCTGCGGGTCTACCGGGCAGCCCGGTTCGCCGCCTCGTTGCCGGATTTTTCGCCCCACCCCGAGCTTGTGGCCCAGATGCGGGCCGTGGCCGCCTGCGGCGTGCTCGGCGACGTCTTTGCCGAGCGGGTGGCCCAGGAAGTGCGCAAGGCCCTGGGCACGACCAAGCCGTCACGCTTTTTCCAGCTCCTGGCCGACACCGGCTGTTTGCTGCCCTGGCTGCCCGAACTCGAAGCCGCCCGCCACGTGCCGGCCGGCCCGCCCGAGCACCACGACGGCAGCGTGTTTGACCACATGCTCGACATGGTCGACATCCTGGCCGGCGACGCCCTGGCCGGCTGGATGGCCGTGTGCCATGACCTGGGCAAGATTGCCACGCCCGAATGCGAATGGCCGCGCCACCACGGCCACGACGACCGTGGCGAAGGCGTGGCCGGGGAACTCGGCCGGCGGCTGAAGCTTCCCAACCGGGTGCGCGAGGCCGGCGAGGCCGCGGCCAAGCTCCACATGAAAGCCGCCCGCTATCACGAACTGCGGGCCGGCACGCGGGTGGACATGCTCACCTGGCTGCACAAGCACGACATGGTGGAACCGCTTTTCGAGGTGGTGCGCGCCGACAGCGGGGCCAGCGTCCTGCCGCAAGCCAAGCGCGACCTCAAGGTGATGCTCTCGGTGCATCTGCCCGGCAAGCAGCGCCAGCGCGGTCCGCTTTCGGGCGAGCGGCTGCGCAACCTGCGCTGCCAGAAGCTGGCCGAGCACGACAAAGCCCAGGGCCGCGCCCCCGAAGGCGTGGACGGCGAACAAGGGCAGGCCCAGGGATAGGCCTGGGCTGGCCCGCGGCCCGACCTGACCAGCCGGCCGCTACGGCGGCAAGGAGAAGCCCATGGCCCTCGACCTGACCAGCCTGACCAAGGCCATCGACGCCCTGGATCGGTCGCTGGCCGCCACGGCCGACGGACTTCCAGCCATCCCCCCGAACCTGCGCGACACGGTGCGGGCCGGCATCATCCAGCATTTCGTAGTGGCTTACGATCTGTGCTGGAAATTTCTCCAACGCTGGCTGCGGGAGAACGTCTCCCCGACCGATGCCGACTTCCCGCGCACCCACAAGGATCTTTTTCGCCAGGCGGCCCGGGCCGGCCTGCTCGACGACCCCACACCCTGGTTCGGTTTCGGCGATGCCCGCAACCTGACCTCCCACACCTATGACGGCGAAACCACCCTGGACGTCTGCGAGGCGGCTCGGCGCTTCCTGCCCCAGGCCAAGGAACTGCTGGCCCGGCTGGCCGACCGCAATGATTGACCTCGCCCCGGACCAGCTCGACACCGTGCGGGCCATCCTGGCCGCCCACCTGCCCGAGGCCACGGTTTTCGTCTTTGGTTCGCGGGCGCGCGGCACGGCACGGCCCCACTCCGACCTCGATCTGGCCGTGGCGGCCGACGCGCCCCTGCCCCTGGGCCGGCTTGAAGCCCTGCGTGACGCCTTTGCCGCCTCCAACCTGCCCATGCAGGTCGACGTGGTGGATTACCGGGCCGTCTCGACCGCGTTTCGGCGGATCATCGACGCCACCAAAGCCCCCTTCGAATAGCCTCAACAGGCCGGCGGGAGCATCCATCGACCGCCCTGCCCGCCTCTTGAAACAGACGCACCACGTATCGCCGATAAAAAAACGCCGGGACGGCGACCGTCCCGGCGTTTCAATAGCATCTTCAGGCGAAGCCTGGCCTCATAGCAGCCAGCGTTGCCGGCCGACTCCTCCCCCTTTACCCTTTTTCCCATTCGGGGGGTCTGGGGGCCTCAGGCCCCCAGCCGCCGGAGGCACTCTTCCCTTCTCTTTTCGTCTCGTCTCGTTGCTTATCGCGTCCGTTCCTAATGCCGCTGTTCCAGGCGATATTCTTCCTTGAGCAGCGAATCGGACAGGGGCGCGGCATTGGCGTCGCGGCCGCAGAACAGGCGCGCCTGGTCCTCGCAGGCCAGGGCCTTGGACAGCACCTCGTCCATGCTTTCGACCTTGATCACTTCCATGTCCTTGAGGATAGCCTCGGGCACGTCCTTCAAGTCTTTTTCGTTTTCCGCCGGGATGATGACCGTGCGGATAAGGCCCCGGTGGGCGGCGAGCAGCTTCTCGCGCAGGCCGCCGATGGGCAGCACCCGGCCGCGCAGGGTGATCTCGCCGGTCATGGCGATGTCGTTGCGCACCGGGAGGTTTAAAAGCGCCGAGATCATGGTGGTGGCCAGGGTGATGCCGGCCGACGGGCCGTCTTTCGGGATAGCGCCCTCGGGCACGTGGATATGGATGTCGATTTCCTTGTGGAAATCAGGCTTGAGGCCATAGAGCCCCGAGCGGGAGCGCAGGTAGGACAGGGCCGCCCGGGCCGACTCCTGCATGACGTCGCCGAGCTTGCCGGTGATTTCGACCTTGCCCGAGCCGGGCATGATGGCCACTTCGACCATGAGCAGCTCGCCGCCGACCTCGGTGTAGGCCATGCCGGTGCACAGCCCGACCTTGGGCGCGGGCTCCATCTCGCCGTGGCGGTGCTTGGGCACGCCGAGGTAGCCTTCGAGATCGGCCGTGTCCACGACAAAGCCGCCTTCGGGTTCCTTGCCCTCCACGAGCTTGCGGGCGGCCTTGCGGCACACGCTGGCGATCTCGCGTTCGAGATTGCGCACGCCGGCTTCCCGGGTGTAGCGGCGGATGATGGTCAGCATGGCCTCGTCGGTGAGCTGGATATTTTCCGGAGTCAGGCCGTGCTGCTCGATATTCTTGGGCAACAGGAACCGGCCGCCGATCTGCGCCTTTTCGGTTTCCAGGTAGCCGGGGATGCGGATGATCTCCATGCGGTCCTGGAGCGGCAGCGGGATCGAGTGCAGGGAGTTGGCCGTGGTGATGAAGAAGATCTTGGACAGGTCGTAGTCCAGATCAAGATAGTGGTCGCTGTAGGCGTAGTTCTGCTCGGGATCAAGGACTTCGAGCAGGGCCGAGGACGGATCGCCCCGGAAATCCGTGCTCATCTTGTCCACTTCGTCGAGGCAAAAGACCGGGTTGTTGAATTTGACCCGCTTGAGCGACTGGATGATCTTGCCCGGCAACGCCCCGACATAGGTGCGGCGATGGCCGCGAATCTCGGCCTCGTCACGCACGCCGCCCAGGGACAGGCGCACGAATTCCCGTCCCATGGCCCGGGCGATGGATTTGGCCAGGGACGTCTTGCCGACGCCCGGAGGGCCGACCAGACACAGGATAGGACCCTTGATGCGGTCCACCAGCTTCTGCACGGCCAGATATTCCAAAATGCGTTCCTTGGGCTTTTCCAGGCCGTAGTGGTCGGTGTTGAGGATTTCCTCGGCGGCCAGGATGTCGAGATCGGTGTCCTGATAGACCTGCCAGGGCAGATCCAGGATCCATTCGACATAGTTGCGCACCACCGTGTACTCGGCCGAGGACGGCGGGGTCTGGCGCAGCTTTTTGATCTCGCGCAGGGTCTTTTCCCGGGCTTCCTCGGGCATGTTCTTTTCTTCGAGGCGCTTTTCGAATTCGGCCGCCTCGGCCCCGGGATCGTCCTCGCGGCCCATCTCTTTGTTGATGGCCTTGATCTGCTCGTTTAAATAGTACTCTTTCTGGTTCTTCTCCATCTGCTGCTTGACGCGGTTTTTAATCCGCTTCTCGATGGAGGAAATTTCGATCTCGCCCTGCAGAAACGCGTAGGTTTCTTCCAGGCGGCGCATGGGCTCCAGCTCTTCCAGCACGCCCTGCTTCTTGATGTAGTCCACCTTGAGGTGGGGCATGACGGCGTCGGCCAGGCGCCCCGGCGAGGTGATGGAATTAATCGCCAGGATGGTTTCCGGGGCCAACTTCTTGTTGATGCGGCCGTAGTGCTCCAGGGATTCCTGGGTGGCGCGGATCAACGCGTCGGATTCCGGCCCGTGGGTTTCTTCCTCGGGCACGCGGCGCACGGTGACCATGGGATAGTTGGCGTCCTCGCCCATGGTCATGGTCTCGGATTCCCACTCGGCCCGGTAAAGCCCTTCGAAGAGCACCTTGATGGTGCCGTCGGGCAGGCGAAGCATCTGGAGAATCTTGCTCACCGTGCCCATCTCGAAGAGGTCCTCGGAGGTGGGTTTTTCGGTCTCTGGCGAGCGCTGGGCGACCAGGAAGATCTTCTTGTCGTGGGCGGCCACGGCCTGTTCGATGGCCTTGATGGAGGCTTCGCGGCCGACAAAAAGGGGAGCTATGGAGCGCGGGAACATCACCACTTCCCGCAGACTCATCATGGGAAGACGTATGGTCTCGGCGGCGAACCGGTTGGAATCGAAGGTAAATCCAGACATGCAACCTCCCGCTGCGGGGTTAGTTTCCAGGCCCGCCTCCGGACCGGGCTTGAACCCGATCCGAAGGCCTGGCGGCAGGTTGTGAGGTAAGGCCGGAAAACCCGTTGTCAATCCGGGCGCGACAAGGGCTTCAGGCCGATTTCACTTCCTGATGATAAAACAGCAACGGTTCGATGCCCTTTTCCACCACGGCTTTGTTGATCACGCACTCCTTGACGCCGGTCAGCGACGGCAGCTTGTACATGATGTCGAGCATGATGGATTCCATGACGTTTCGCAGGCCACGCGCGCCGGTCTTGCGTTCGATGGCCTTCTGGGCGATGGCGTCCAGGGCGTTTTTGGAGAAGCGCAGCCGTACCTTGTCCAGCTCGAAAAGCTTCTGGTACTGCTTGACCAGGGCGTTTTTCGGCTCGGTGAGGATGCGCACCAGATCGGTCTGGGTCAGCTCCTCAAGGCTCGTGAGGATGGGGATACGGCCGACGAACTCGGGGATCAGGCCGAACTTGATGAGGTCGGCCGGATGGGCCTGGGTCAGCAGCTTGGACAGGTCGTCGTCGCTCTTGGCCTCCACCTTGGCCCCGAAACCCATGGCCGAACCGCGCTGGCGCTGGCCTACGATCTTGTCCAGGCCGATGAACGCGCCGCCCACGATAAAGAGGATATTGGCCGTGTTGAGCCGGATAAACTCCTGCTGCGGGTGCTTGCGGCCGCCCTTGGGCGGGATGTTGGCCTCGGTGCCTTCGATGATCTTGAGCAGGGCCTGCTGCACGCCCTCGCCCGACACGTCGCGGGTGATGGACGGGCTGTCGCCCTTGCGCGCGATCTTGTCGATCTCGTCAATGTAGATGATGCCCTTGCTGGCCGACTCGATGTCGTAGTCGGCGTTTTGCAGCAGCTGGACGAGGATGTTTTCCACGTCCTCGCCCACGTAACCGGCTTCGGTCAGCGTGGTGGCGTCGGCGATGGCAAAGGGCACGTTTAAGATTCTCGCCAGGGTCTGGGCCAGCAGCGTCTTGCCCGAACCGGTGGGGCCGATGAGCAGGATGTTGCTCTTGTCGATCTCCACGTCGTCGGCGCCGGCGGAACCGGCGTAGTAGACGCGCTTGTAGTGGTTGTGCACGGCCACGGCCAGGATCTTCTTGGCCTGTTCCTGACCGATGACGTATTCGTCAAGCAGCCGCTTGATTTCGGCCGGGGGCAGCAGCTTGCCGCCCTCGGTCTCCTCGGTGACGGACTCCTGGGCGATGATTTCGTTGCAAAGCGCCACGCACTCGTCGCAGATGTAGACGTCCGGGCCGGCGATGAGCCGCTGCACTTCGTCCTGGTTCTTGCCGCAAAACGAGCAACACAGCTCGCCCGACACGCTTCCTTTCTTCCTCGTCATACCGGAAATCCCACCCTGCCCGGCGTACCGGGCCTTTTTGACCGCGTCGCGGCCCTCGTGCGGCGTCCTATAAGCAAATCAGAGGGATCTGGTGAACAATCACCCTGAAAAATGGCCTTTTCCTGAAACAAACCTGACCAATTTTTCAGGAACAGGCCCCAAGGGCTATTCAGCGTCCTTTTTCTCAAGCCGTTCCCGGGAGGTCAACACCTTGTCGATGAGGCCGTAGGCCACGGCTTCCTCGGCGCTCATGAAATTGTCGCGCTCGGTGTCCACCTGGATGCGCTCCATGCTCTGGCCGGTGTGCTTGGCCATGATTTCATTGAGGGTTTCCCGGGTGCGCCGGGTCTCCTTGGCGTGGATCTCGATGTCCGTGGCCTGGCCCTGGTAGCCGCCGGAGGGCTGGTGGATCATGATGCGGCTGTGCGGCAGGGCGTAGCGCATGCCGGTGGCGCCGGCGCACAGGAGCAGCGCGCCCATGCTGGCGGCCTGTCCCAGGCACAGGGTGGAGACCGGCGGCATGACGTACTGCATGGTGTCGTAGATGGCCAGCCCGGCCGAAACGACGCCGCCGGGCGAATTGATGTACATGAAAATTTCTTTCTCGGGGTCTTCGGACTCGAGAAACAGAAGCTGGGCGCAGATCAAGTTGGCGACGTAGTCGTCCACGGCGCTGCCAAGCAGGATGATACGGTCGCGCAGCAACCGCGAATAGATGTCATAGGCGCGTTCGGTGCGACCGGTCGTCTCGATGACAATGGGTATCGTGGCCATCTGCTTCCCTTTTGTAGGCCGGAGGCGACGTTTTGCGACGTTTTTGTCGTCAAATCGGGACCGCCACATCCTTCCGGCTTCGGTTGCCGGACAAAGCGGCCGCTGCGACGCGGCCGCTTTGTCCTGGTTTCATTTTCAATGCAAGAAGCGGTCCCGCTCCGTCTAGTCCTGGGCTTCCTCGCCGGCCGGCTTTTCGACCGGGGCGACCTTGGTCACCAGGGCGTTGGCGTAGATCAGGTCCGCCGCCTTGTCGCACAGCAGCTTGTCGCGCACCATGATCATGAGGCCGTTGTCCTCATAGTAGCGCTTGAGCATGATGACGTCCTGGCCGGCCTGGGTCGAGAGGCGGTAGAAGAACGCGTCCATCTCCTGGGGAGTGACGGTCAATTCTTCCTTCAGGGCCACGGCGGAGAGGAAGATCTGGGTCTTGACCAGTTCCTCGGCGCGCGGGCGCATCTCGCCCTGGATGTCGGCCAGGGTCTTGCCGGTGGACTCCAGGCTCTTGCCCCGGCGCTCCAGCTGCCCCACGAATTCCTCGACCATCTGTCCGAGCTGCTGCTCCACAACGGCGGGCGGCAGCGGGAAGTCCAGGGTGGCCAGCAGGCTGTCCAGCAGCTTCTTCTGGGCCGAGGACCGGTGCAGGTCCTCGCGGGACTTCTTGTAGGACATGGTAATGGCTTCGCGCATCTTGTCCAGGTTTTCGAAGTTGCCGGCCTTCTTGGCCAGCTCGTCGTCCACCGGCGGCAGGGTGCGTTCCTTGATGACGTGGACGGCCACCTTCATGGTGACGGTGCGGCCGGCCAGCTCGGTATTGATGAAGTCGGCCGGGAAGGTGACATCCCCTTCCCCTTCATTGCCCGAGGCGATGGTCTTGACCAACTCTTCAAAGGCCGGCAGGGCCTGGCCTTCGCCCAGGGTCAATTCGAAATTCTCGGCCCGAACGCCGGGGATGGCCTTGCCGTCCTCGAAGGCCTCGAAGGTGACGGACACGATTTCCCCGTCCTTGGCCGGACGATTGTCGCTCAGCGGCTTCACTTCGGCCAGATTCTTGCGCACCCGCTCGATGACGGATTCGATGTCGGCCTCGGAGACGACGACGTCTTCCTCTTCCACGGCCTGGCCCTTGTATTCGGGCAGATCGAAGGCCGGGGCGTGCTCGAAGCTGAAGGTATATTCCAGGGGCTCGCCCTTGGTCAGGGCCGCTTCGCTCACGTCCAGGCCGGAGAGCGGCGACAGCTTGAGTTCGCCCATGATCTCGTTGATGTGCACGTTGATGAGGTCGGTGGTGGCTTCGCTGACGATCTCTTTCTTGAAGCGCTGCTCGACGACGCTGGACGGCACCTTGCCCTTGCGGAAACCCTTGAGGTCGGTCCGGGAGCGGAACATGGCCACGGCGGAAGCCAGGGCGGCGTTGGCCTCTTCGGCCGGCACGGACACGGTGACCTGCGTTTTGACAGGCGAAAGCTGATTAACGGTATATTCCAAGGCATCCTCCAAGATGTTCGCTGGCGGGCGGGCCGTCGCAGCGGATTTTCGGTCGTATTCTGGAAAAAATCGCAAGCGAATACAAAATGGGTCATGCTACAGGAAGCACCCCCAAATGAAAAGGGCAAAATGCCCCGCCACCGGCGGCGGCGGACCGCGCCGGAACATGGGGGCATAGGCGAGGCGGCGTCAAAAGGCAATCAGGAAGACGCGCCCCAGCCGCCGCCGCCCGGCGTCTGGATGCACAGCCTGTCCCCGGCCCGCAGCCGCACATGGAACTTGCCCGGCATGGCCATGCCGCCGGTACTGCGCGTCACCACATTGACGCCGGCCGCCCCTTCCCCGCCGCCGCAAAGGCCCCAGGGGCCGCGCAGCCGCCGGTCGGAGAGGACCGTGGCCTCCATGGGACCCAGGGCCTCGATCTCGCGCACCAGCCCCTCGCCGCCCACATGCCGCCCCGGACCGCCGGAACCCTGACGCAGGGCATAGCGCGTCACGCGGATGGGGTAGGCGTATTCCAGGGCCTCCACCGGAGTGTTGAGGGTGTTGGTCATGTGGGAGTGGACGGCCGATTGTCCCGGGCCGGCCGCATCGGCTCCGGCCCCGCCGGCCAACGTCTCGTAGTAGGTGAAGGGTTTGCCGCTTCGCGGATCGACGCCGCCCATGGCCAGATTGTTCATGGTGCCCTGGGAGGCGGCCGGTATGCGGTCGGGCAGGGCCCGGGACAGGGCCAGCAGGATGACGTCCACCAGACGCTGGGAGGTCTCGACGTTGCCGCCGGCCACGGCGGCCGGGAAACGGGCGTCGACGAGGGTTCCGGCCTTGGTCGTGACGTCGATGGGCCGCAGGCAGCCGGCGTTGGCCGGCACGGCCTGGCCGGCCAGGGCGCGGAACACATAGAGCGCGGCGGACACGACAATGGCCCGCACGGCGTTTATGCAGCCGGGCGTTTGCGGATCGCTGCGGGAAAAATCGAGTTCGGCCCGGCCGCCTTCGACGGTAAGCGTCAGGCGCAGGGTCGGTTCGTTGGTTCCGGCCCCGTCGTTGTCCAGGCTGTCGGCCGCTTCATAGGTTCCGTCGGGGATGGCCTCGATGGCGGCTTGCATGAGGCGTTCGGCGTAATCGAGCAGCGCGGTACCCATGGCGGCCAGCCGTTCGCGGCCGTAAGCGGCGGCCAGCGCGGTCAGCCGGGCGATGCCGGTGCGGTTGGCCATGATCTGGGCGGCGAAGTCGCCCTGGCGCTCCTGGGGCGTGCGCACGTTGGCCAAAAACAGGTCCATGACGCCCTGGACGATCTCGCCTTCGGCCACGATCTTGACCGGCGGTATGACGAGGCCTTCCTGAAAGATGGAGGTGGACAGCGGCATGGAGCCGGCGGCCATGCCGCCGACGTCGGCGTGGTGGGCGCGGCAGGCCACGTAAAATAAGGGTGAGTCGCCGCCGGCATGGACGGGCGCGACCAGGGTGATGTCGGGCAGATGGGTGCCGCCCCGGAAGGGATCGTTGAGCATGACCATGTCGCCCGGCCCGAGGTCGATGGCGTCGATGGCGGCGCGCACGGACAGCGGCATGGAGCCGAGGTGCACGGGGATATGGGCGGCCTGGGCGATCATGTCGCCGCCGGAATCGAACACGGCGCAGGAGAAGTCGCGGCGTTCCTTGATATTCGGCGAATAGGCGGTCCGGGTCAGGGCGACGCCCATTTCCTCGGCCACGGAAGCGAATTTGTTCTTGAAGACTTCGAGGGTGATCGGGGTGATGTTCATGGCTGCTCCGTCCCGTCAACCGTTGCGGCGCGCGCCCTGGCGCGCCAGATAGGCCGAAAAATCCCCACTATACGCCCTACTCCCCACATGGGTGAGCTTGCCCGCCACGCTCACATGGACTTTCCCGCCGATGTCGCACCAGCGTTTGCAAAACGCATAATCCTCGGGAAGATAGTTGCGCGTCTCGGGGTCGATCATGGTGTCGAAAAACGCGAAATTGTCCGCCGCCGGTTCGTTGGTGCAGGCAAAGCCGTAGTGCAGTTCCGGGTAGGCCGCCGCCAACTTTACCAGCACTTCGCGCCTTATCAGCATGAACCCCGTGGCCGCGTACTCCACTTCCAGAAACCCTTGCCCGTCCACCTGGCAACCGGGTTTGAGCTTCACGGCATAATCCAGGCTGGCCGCCTCGGCCGCGGCCGGCGGCGTGCCGGCCGGCTGGGCCATGACCCGGTCTAGGGCGAGTCCCTTGACCGGATAGACGCCGCAGACCACGTCCTTGCCCGAACCGAGCAGATGCGGCACGAGCAGCGGCTCGAAGGCGATGTCGGCGTCGATAAACAGCAGATGCGTGGCCGATTCGTCGCGCAACACGGCACTCGCGATGGAGTTTCGCGCCCGGGTGATGAGGCTCTCGTGGCAGGGGGTGAGCAGCCGAAACGGCGTCCTGGCCCGGTTGAGCACGTCCTTTACGCCCATCATGGCGAGCATGTACGGCACCGTGACCATGCCGCCGAAGCACGGCGTGCCGATGACGAGCGTCACGCCGTCGCGGCCCGCCCGCCGTCCACGCTGATGACCAGATTCCCGAACCCGTCCACCTCGGCAGCCACCCCTGGCGGCAGGAAGGTGGTGGCCGAGGTCTCGGCCACCAGGGCCGGGCCGGACAAGGTGTTGCCGGGCAGCAGTTTGTCGCGGTCGTACCACATGGCCGCCTGCTCCGCGCCCTGCCAAACCAGGGGTTTCCAGCCCAGCATGGCCTCGGCCGGCACGCCCGCCACCAACCGCTCGGCCTCGGTGAACTGCGGCTTGTCGGTGATGACCCGGGCGCGGATGCGCAGCGTCACGATCTCGATGACCGCCTTGGGATGCTTGAAGCCGAAGACGGCCTCGTGGCGGTTGTGGAAGGCCAAAAACGGGTCGGCCACGAAGCGGATGGGCAGCTCATGGGACTGGCCCTGGTAGCGCATGTCGAGCTGGCGTTCCAGGACCATGCGCGCGCCCGGGGCTTCCTCGGCCATGACCTGGCGCGCCCGGGTTTCGAGATTGCCGAAAAGCCCGGCCACCTCGATGAGATCGGTCTTGTCCGAAGCGGCCATGACCGTCTCGGAAAAATCGCGCACGATGTCTGCGAAAAGCATCCCCAGGGCCGAAAAAAGGCCCGGATGGCGCGGCACGACCACCGTCTTGACGCCAAGGAGCCGGGCCAGGGACACGGCGTGCAGCCCGCCGGCCCCGCCGTAGGACAGCAAGGCGAAATCGGCCGGATCGTGGCCGCGTTCCACGGAAATGACCCGGATGGCCCGCTCCATGGCCGCCTCGGCCACGGCGACGACCCCCTCGGCCGCCTCCACGGCGGTCAGGCCGCCGGCCGCGCCCAGGGCCGTAAAGAGTTCCGGCAAGCGGTCGGGGAAAAGCGGCATCTGGCCGCCCAGGAAATGGTCCGGGGACAGCCGGCCCAAAAACAAGTTGGCGTCGGTGACGGTGAGCCCGTCGCCTTTGCCGTAGCAGGCCGGGCCGGGCACGGCTCCGGCGCTCTCGGGGCCAACGACCAAGGCCCCGCCGGCGTCGAGGCGGGCCAGGGAGCCGCCGCCCGCGCCCACGGTATGGATGTCGAGCATGGGCGTTTTTATGGGCAACCCGGCCAGCTCGGTCTCGGCGGCCATGGACAGCGCGCCGTCGAGCAGCGACACGTCGGTGGAGGTGCCGCCCATGTCGAAGGTGATGAGCCGGTCAAAGCCGGCGGCCTTGCCCATGGCCAGTCCCGCGACCACGCCGCCGGCCGGGCCGGACAGCACCGTGCGCACCGGTTCGCGCCGGGCGGTCTCGGCCCGGATCAGGCCGCCGCTCGACTGCATGACGCAAAGCTCGGCTCCCTCGGGCAGGCCAGCGGCCAGATCGCCGAGATAGCCGGCCATGACCGGGGCCACGTAGGCGTTGGCCACGGTGGTGGCGGCCCGCTCGTATTCGCGAAATTCGGCCAGGATGTCCGAGGACAGCGACACCGACAGCCCGGCCTCGGCCAGGGCCTCGCCAAGAAGCAGCTCATGCTCGGGCTTGAGGAACGAAAAAAGCAGGCACACGGCCACGGACTCGGCTCCCGAGGCGGCCACCCGGGCCGTAAGCTCGCGGACGGCCTCGGCGGAAAGCTCCTCGATGACCTTGCCCTCGGCGCTCACCCGCCCGGGCGCGCCGAAGCGCAAGGCCTCGGGCACCAGACACGGTTCCTTGCGGCTGGCCAGATCGTACAGCTCGGGCCGGTTCTGGCGGCCGATGGCGATGATGTCCTCAAAGCCCTGGTTGGTGACGAAGGCCGTGACCGCGCCCCGGCGTTCGAGCAGGGCGTTGGTGGCCACGGTGGAGCCGTGCATGACGCGCCGGGCCGGGACAGCCAGCCGGGCAAGGCCCGAAAGCACGGCCCGGGCCGGATTGTCCGGGCTCGACGGCAGTTTGACCACGGCAAAACCGTCGTCCGTCCAGCAGATGACATCGGTAAACGTGCCGCCGGTATCCACGCCGACAACGGCCATCGCGCCCCCTTTTTCCCTTTTTGCAAGGGATGGCAGCTACCTGGTTGACGAAAATGCAATGCGTCCCACGCCACGAGGCGTGGACCAGGGAGGCGCGCTGGCAAAAAAAATCGCGCGCCGTTCCCGGGCGGCTGGGCCATCCCGGGCCGGGCGGAACCACTATTGCGGATTTCCGATTTTTTTCAAGGGGCAACGCCGCCGCGTCACGACGACGTGACGGCGTTGCCATGGAATCGAAAGGAAGAACTACAGGTTTTTGGCCAGCAGTTCGCCAAAGGCGGCGCAGCCGATGGTGGTCGCGCCCGGAATCTGGTCGGCCAGATCCACGGTGACCTTTTTCTCGGAGATGGTCTTGTCCATGGAGTCATGGATGAGTTTGGCGGCCTCGTGCCAGCCGAGGTGCTCCAGCAGCATGGCGCCGCTCAGGATCAGGCTGCCGGGGTTGGCCTTGTCCTTGCCGGCGATGCCCGGGGCGGTGCCGTGGGTGGGCTCGAAAAAGGCCAGCTTCTCGGACATGTTGACGCCCGGAGCCAGGCCCAGCCCGCCGACCTGGGCGGCCAGGGCGTCGGAGATGTAGTCGCCGTTTAAATTCGTGGTGGCGATGACGGAATAATCCTGGGGCCGCATGAGCGCCACCTGGAACATGTTGTCGGCGATGCGGTCTTTCACCACGATGGGCTTGGTCCCGCCGGCCGCCGCGTCCTGCTCGGTCATGCACTGGGCGGCGAATTCCTGGGCGGCCACTTCGTAGCCGAAGGCCCGGAACGCGCCTTCGGTGTATTTCATGATGTTGCCCTTGTGGACCAGGGTGACGCTGGGCTTTTTGTGGTCCACGGCGTGCTGGATGGCCTTGCGCACCAGCCGCTTGGAGCCGGCCGGGGTGATGGGCTTGATGCCGATGCCGGCGGTCTCGTCCACCTTGGCTCCGAGTTCGTCGCGCAGGAACGCGATGAGCCGCTTGGCCTCGGGCGTGCCGGTGGCGTACTCGATGCCGGCGTAGACGTCCTCGGTGTTCTCACGGAAGATGATCATGTCCACGAGATCCGGGCGCTTGACCGGCGATTCGATGCCCTGGAAATAGCGGATGGGCCGGATGCAGGCGTAGAGGTCGAGCACCTGGCGCAGGGTGACGTTTAAGCTGCGGAAACCGCCGCCGACCGGCGTGCCCAGCGGTCCCTTGAAGGCCAGCTCGGCCGTGGTCAGGGCCTCGACGGTGGCCTGGGGCAGGTATTCCCCGACTTCCTTGAAGGCCTTCTCACCGGCGAGCAGTTCCTTCCACACGAGCTTTCGGGCTCCGCCGTAAGCCTTGTCCACGGCGGCGTCGAGAACCGGCCGCCCGGCCTTCCACACGTCCGGGCCGATGCCGTCGCCCTCGATCCAAAATACCGTCTTTTCCATGCGCCTGGGCTCCTCTTGGGAAAATTTAAACAAAAAAGGAAAATAGAAAGGGAGCCGGTCATTTGTCAACCGGCCGCCCGGCCGCCGGCGGCCCCGGCGGCCCGGGGTCCAGAAAATGGGCCGCGAACTGCCGGGCCACTCGCCGTTGCCGGTGTTCGGGCATGGTCCAAAACTCGGCGTCGGCCCCACACAGGGCCAGGAGCTGGACTAGTGCCGCCTCGCGGCCATCGCGGTCAAGGGTTGGCCAGTCGGGCCGGGCCATGCGCCGGGCGGCCTCGCCGCGGCAGGCGTCGACGTAACGCTTGGGAATGGGGGCCTCGGCCGGAGCGCGCAGGTCCGGGCCGCCCACAGCCCGGGGATCGGTCCGGCCGCCCTGGCGCATGTTGCCCAAAAGCGGAAAATGCGGCGACGGGACAACCTCCCGCAACACGAAAAGCAGACCGGCGAACAGGAAAAAGGCCAGCGGAACCAGCGGTTTTCGATCCATGACGGACGTCCCCGGCCGGTCGGCGGCGGATGCGTCCGTCACCGTTGCCCGCACCCTGCCCCAGTCCCGTCCCCGACGGCTCGGGAACGGTCCAAGGGGGCAAGCGGACTCGACGATCGCTCCCGGCGCTTCCCGGCGGCCGCCCCCAGCCGGAAAACCGGCCCGGCGCGGGTTGGGAGACATCCCGCCCGTTACGGCTGCGGGGTCTCGGCGGCGTAGCGCCGCAGTTTGGCGGTCACGTTGTCCTCGATCCAATGCCCGTCCCACCATTCGATGGGAATGACGGGCTGGCCCGAGAGGTAGACCGCAAAATGCACCTGATCGCCCGGGGTCAGGCCCGTGGTTCCGGTCGTGCCCACGAGTTCGCCCTTTTTGAGCACGTCGCCGACCTTGACGGCGATGGAGCCGAGGTTGGCGTAGACCGTCAGAAGGCTCAGGCCGTGGTCCATGACCACGGTGTTGCCGTAGACGCCCAGAGGCCCGGCAAAGACCACGTCCCCGGCGTTGGCGGCCGGGACTTGCGCTCCCGGAACCGACGCCAGGCCGATGCCGTCGCTTAATTCACGGCCGATCTCCTGGCCCTTGTAGGTATAGATGCGGTCGGCCCCGAAGGACCCGCGCACCACGGACCGGGGCAGGTAGATGAAGCCGCCGTCCCACAAGGGCTCGGGGCCGGACTTGGCCGACAGCGACCCGATGAAAGCGGCGTTTTGCCGGCGCAACTCGGTGTTTAACTTTTTAAATCGTTCCACCGGATCGCGCTCCTGGGGAAACAGTCCGGCGAAGGCCGGCAGCCGGGCGGCCAGGAAATCGTCGGTGATCTCCACCCGCTCCTCGCGAAACCGCCGTTTGATGGCCATATTGACGAAAAATCCGGTTTTTTCGTTGCCGGCGGCGTCCTCCACAAAGAGCCTGGGCTTGTAGGCCTCGGCATCGAGGTCGCTGGGGAAGGCGAACAGGCAGGCATATTGGCCGCTTTTTTGCTTGTAGCCCGGAAAGAACCGATCCCCCACCATCACGCCGCTGCGCGCCACGTCTTTATTTACTTCATAGACGACCAGCCCGGCTCCGCCCTGGCGCATGTAGTGCGCCGGGGTCAAGGCCTTGATGGTGGGCGGCACGGGGTCAAGCAGCATCCGCTTGTTGACCCGGGCGGCGTTGCCGGCCCCGAGGTTGGCGTGGGAGCCGTCGTGGGCGGCGATCTGGATTTCGAAGGCCCCGCCGCGCAGTTCCGAATGCTCCAGGCTGAAGCGTTCGCTGACCTGGTCGCGGGGCGGATCGTAGACCCGGCGCAGCACGTCGGCCCGGCGCTGGCCCTGGGCCACGGTGACGGTGAGCGACCGGATGCCGGACTGGTCGTCGGAGGCGGTGACCACGAAGGGACGCTTGAGCGAGGCGGCCTCGGCCTGGGGCGAAAGCGTCACTTGCGGCTTTTCGGCGTCCTTGAGGAACAGCTGATAGCCGGCGAACCCGGCGACGACGACCGGCGAGGCCAGGAGTCCCAAGGCCAGGAGCCAGAAGGCCGGCCCCGTTTTTCCGCTTTTTTTAAACGGCTTTAAAATGCGCATGGTGCAAGTATCCCCTGTCGCCGCAGTGGCGACACTATAGGCGAGGCCGGCCGGCCGGGCAAGCCGCCCGGCGGCGAAACGGAGTTTGCATGGCTGACGACGAAAAAACGACCACCGCAACGCCGCCCATCAAGGGGGGCCTTTGCATGGCGGCGGCCACGGCCGCCCTGGCCGTGTCGGCCCTGGCGCTCACCCAGGCCGGCGACTGGCTGCGCCGGGCCACGGGCGAGCTGCGCCACGAAACCGTGCTCATGGCCCAGGACGCGGCCATGGCCCGGTCCGAGGCGGCCATGGCCGCCGGACTTTTCGCCATCGATCCCGAGGAGCGCCGCCGGCTGCGCCTGACGGCCACGGCCTACTGCCCGGAATGCCTCGACGACGACGGGCCGCAGCTTTCGGCCTCGGGCGCGCCGGTGCGGGCCGGGCGCACGGTCGCCGTCTCCCGCGACCTGCGTCGGCTCCTGGGTCGCAAGGTCTATATCGAAGGCGTGGGCGTGCGGGTGGTGGAAGACCTCATGCACCCCCGCCATGCCGGCCGGTTGGATCTGTGCCTGCCCAACAAACGCCAGGCCGTGGATTTCGGCGTGCAAACCCTCGAAGTGGTGATCCTCGACTGAAGCCGGCCGCCCTGCCCTCTCCCGGGCGGCCGTCCCGGCTCCCACATCTGCCTGGGCCGGCCCGTCCCCGCCCTCAGTAGGCCCCACGCATGCTGCACACCACCGGAATGGTGCGCAGCAAAATCTTGAGGTCCAAGGCCACCGACCAGGTGTCCACGTACTCGATGTCCAGCTCCATCATGCGCTCGAAGCTCGTGGCATTGCGCCCGCTGATCTGCCACAGGCAGGTGATGCCGGGCTTGACGCCAAAGCGCCGGCGCGGCCAGGTCTTTTCGATGCGCTCCACGTCGCGAAGGGGCAGCGGCCGGGGGCCGACCAGGCTCATGTCACCGCGAAGGACGTTTATGAGCTGGGGCAGTTCGTCGATGCTTGTGCGCCGCAGCAGCCGGCCCAGAGGCGTGACGCGCGGGTCATTTTTGATTTTGAACAGCGCCCCGTCCATCTCGTTTTGGGCCTCAAGCGCCTCCTGCATGTCCGGGGCGTTCTCCACCATGGTGCGGAACTTGTAGAACATGAACCGCCGCTTTCCCAGCCCCACCCGCTCCTGGGCGAAAATGGCCGGACCAGGCGAAGTCAGCCGCACCAAAGCCCAGGTCAGGGCCAGAAGCGGCGACAGGGCGACCAGGGCGGTCAGCGACACGGACACGTCCAGGAAACGCTTGAGAATGCGCTCGCGTTCGTCGGCCAGGCTGCTCGACAAGGTGGCCACCACCTCGCCGCCATGGCTGCCCGGCCGGCTGCCGGGGTTGTTGAGGTCAAAAAGCCTCGCCACCACCGTGGCCGTGACGCCCTGGGCCTCGCAGGCCGTGACCAGCCCCGTGCCCAGGCGGCTTAACTGCGCAAGCGGCAGGCAGATCACCACCTCGTCCACCACATGCTCGCGCAAATAATCAGCCAGATCGTCGAAGCGGCAGACCAAATGCGCCGCCTCGGGCTGGGAGCCGGCTGGAGCTACTTCCCAGCCGTCGGCCACGAAGCCCATGAAGCGCCGGCCCTGTTCGGGATGGGCCAGCATCTCCCGGGCGATCTCCTGGGCCCGCTCCCCGGTTCCAGCCACCAGCACCCGACGGCGCAACAGCCCCTGGGCCTCGCCCATAAACAGCAGCCGGCGCAGAGCCAGGCGCGACGCCACGCAGCCCAGCGCCGCCATCAGCCAAAAAGCGGCCAGGAAAACCGGCGTGGCCAGGGGCGGACGCAGGGCGGCCGCGCCTAAAAGCAAGGCCATGACCACGCCGGTGACGGACTTGACCACCTGTTTGACGGCCAGGCGGCGGTCATACAGGGCGGTCTCGGTATAGACGCCGAAAAACGGAAAAATGACCAACGTGGCGGCCAGGACGCCAAGCAGCAGGCCAAGGCTTCCCGGGTCCAGGTGCAGATGGGCGGCGCTGGCCGTTTCCGGGGAAAAGGCCGTGGAGACCGCCGCCGCGACAACAAGCGACAGCGCGGCCAGGGCCAGGTCAAGGGCGCGAAGCCAGGTGATGGCTCCCTGTCTTGAGGCGAAGGGCAAAGGGTTCCCCCAGCGGTTGCGGCTCGGCCACGGCGGCCGGGCCAGTCGTGACGCGCGGTCCCAAAACGGCCCGGCCCCGCGCAGTCACAAAGGCTACTCCATCCGCAAGGGGATTTGCAACCTCCGCGCCATTTTCACGTCTCGACCGCGATAACGTCAAAGGCGCGTTTCGAGGACACGGCCCTAGGGCACCAGCAACACCTTGACGTCGCAGACGTTGGTGTTGGTGGGGCCGGTCTTGAGCAGCCGGCCCACGGCCTCGAAATAGTGGTAGGCGTCGTTGGCCGCCAGATAGGCCCGGGCATCAAGACCCAGGTTCTGGCCTTCGCGCAGGATGGCCAGGCTGGCGAAGGCCCCGGTGGCGTCGGTGGGGCCGTCGGAACCGTCGGTGGAGGCGGCCAGGAACACGGCCTCCTCGGCGTTGCGGGGTTCCCCGGCCAGCCCGGCCAGAAAGGCCAGGGCCATTTCCTGGTTGCGCCCGCCCTTGCCCGGGCCGCGCAGGGTCACGGTGGTCTCGCCGCCGGCAATGAGGCAGGCCGGCCGGGGCAGCGGTATGGCGTATTCGGCGATGTCCTTGGCCACGCCGAGAAACAGGTTGGCCATCTCGCGCGATTCGCCGGCCAGATGCGAGGTCAGGACCAGGGTGGCGTAGCCCAGGGCGGCGGCCTTGTCCCGGGCGGCCAGCAAGGCCTGGTAATTGGTGCCGATAAGCACCGTGCGCACATGCTCGAACACCGGGTCCCCGGCCTTGGGCGTTTCCGGGGCGCGTCCGTCGGCCACGGCCGAGAGCACGGCCAGGACGTTTTTCCCGATTCTCTCCCCCACGCCGTAGCGCTCGACCACGGCCAGGGCGTCGGCCCCGCAGGTGGAATCCGGCACGGTCGGGCCGCTGGCGATGACGTCGAGGTCGTCGCCGACCACGTCGGATAAAAGCAGCCCCAGGCAGTCGGCCGGGGCGATGGCCGCGGCCAGCCGCCCGCCTTTGACGGCCGAAAGCTTTTTGCGCACGCAGTTGATTTCGTGGATGGACGCGCCGCAGGCCAAAAGCGCCCGGGTGGCGGCCTGCTTGTCGGCCAGCGTCAGGGGCAGGCCGGGCAGGTCCAGGGGGGCGGCGAGAATGGCCGAACCGCCGCCCGAGACCAAAACGATGACCAGATCGTCCGGGCCGGCTTCCCGCGCCATGGCCAGGACTTCCCGGGCCGCCGCCTCGCCCCGGGCGTCGGGCACGGGATGGGCCGCCTCCAGGAGCCGGATGCGCGAGAGCGTTTCCAGGTAGCCTTCCTTGACGGCCACCACCCCGGCCGTAATCCGCTCGCCGAGCAGGCGCTCCAGCCCAAGGGCCATGCGGCCCGAGGCCTTGCCCATGCCCAGAACGTAGATGCGCCGGTAGCGGGCCAGGTCGTAGACGTGGCACTCGGTTTCGGTGGTCACGCGCAGGGTGTCGCCCGTGAGCGTCAACACACGCTGCATCATGGCCAGGGGATCGACCCGGTCGAGTCCGGCCCGAAAGATGGCTTCGGCGTCGGCAAGGGGATTTCGCATGAGGGGGCTCCTTCGCGCCGGCAGGGCGCAGGGTCATGCCCGGGAGTGCCAGGGCCGGCCGGGGCGCGTCAAGCCATGGCGAAGCGAGAGCATGGGGTCTGGCCGGGCGGCAAAAGCCGGCCGGGGATAGCCAAACGCCCCGGCCCGGCGTATCGTGGCCGGCAACGTCGACGCCAGGACTGCCGCCGGCCAAACCCGCGAGACGCCCATGCCCAAGCCCGACCTGAACCTGCTCCCCTTTTCCCGGGCCGCCCTGAGTCCCGAATTCGCCCCGGGTTCGCCCGACCAGGACCGGCCGGGCGAACCCGGTTGCTGGATCGTGCTGCGCGAAAACGCCCTGGTGCTGACCGAGGGCAGTTTGGCCCTGCCCGACGGCCTGTTGCCGGTCCCCGGCCCCTTTGCCGTGCCGCCGGTGCTGGTCGGCTTCTTAAACGGCCGCCCCCTGCGGGCCGCCCGTCTGGAACCCGAAGCGGCCCTGCCGGCCGGCTTGGCTCCCATCACCGCCTCCTACCGCTCGCCGCTGCTCGACGAGCGACTTCTCACCCTGGCCGGCCTGGCCCGGCAGGTGCTCCACTGGCGCGACCGCAGCCGCATCTGCCCGGCCTGCGGAGGCGCCCCGGCCGGCATCCCCGGCGGATTCGGGGCGCGCTGCACGGCCTGCGCCCGGGAATACTATCCGCGCATCCATCCGGCCGTCATTGTCCTGATTTCGCGCGGCGACGACTATCTGCTGGTGCGCAAGGCCGGCTGGCCGGCCGGCCAGTACGGATTGGTGGCCGGGTTCGTGGAATTCTCCGAATCCTTCGAGGAGTGCGTGGTCAGGGAAGTGGCCGAGGAAACCGGGCTGGCCGTGGCCGGCATCCGCTACCTCGGCAGCCAGAACTGGCCCTTCCCCAGCCAGATCATGGCCGCGTTCGCGGCGGACTGCGTCGGCGGCGAACTCGTGGTCGACCGCACCGAGCTTGAGGACGCGGGCTGGTTTTCCGCCCGCCGCCCGCCGGCCGTGCTGCCGCCCAAGGCCAGCATCGCCCGATGGATGCTCGACCGCCACGCCCCGGACCTGGTCCGCGCCGCCGGCGGCGCGTAAAAAGTCCTCCAGATCGGCGGGTTATTCGTTGACAGGGCGGGCGGGCTTTTATATAGGATCAATCAGCTCCGATTAATCCACAAGAGAGGCGTTTCATGCGTTTGACCCGAGCCGGCGAGTACGCCATCCGCTGTGTCCTGTACCTGGCCATGCACCAGGACCGGACGCTCATTGGGCGCAAGGAAATCGCCGAGGCCATGGACATTCCGGCCCAGTTCCTGGGCAAGGTCGCCCAGCAATTGGCCAAGGCCGGGGTCATCAGCATCCGCCAGGGTTCTCTGGGAGGCTACGAACTGGCCCGCCGGCCCCAGGACATCACCCTGCTGGCCGTCATCGAGGCCATCGACGGCGAGATCTTTTTAAATGATTGCATCCAGCGGCCCGGCAGCTGCGACAGGCAGGCCATCTGTTCCGTGCATAACGTGTGGGATACGGCGCGGCGGCAATTGCGCGACACCCTGGGCAGCACCACCCTGGCCGAGTTGGCGGCCTTGGAAAAGTGCGCTTGCCGGGGGCAGTCGTGTGAGGGGCCGCGCGCTTCGAATGGTTGAGTTTTTTTGACGGGGGTTGGTGCATTTTTCCCGGGGCGGTGCTAGGTGGAAATCGACCGCCGGCTTGCCGCGCCTTGCGGCCGGGAAAATGCGAAACGGGTTTGACGGTCAACACGGAGGAAAAGGAGACAGATCATGGACACCTTGATGCTTTCCCGACTGCAGTTCGCCTTTGCGACATTTATCCACTTCATCTTCGTCCCGCTCACCCTTGGGCTTTCCATCATCGTGGCCATGATGGAAACCAAGTACGTGCGCACCGGGGACGAAACCTACAAACGCATGGCCAAGTTCTGGGGCAAACTGTTTCTGATCAACTTCGCCCTGGGCGTGGTCACCGGCATCACCCTGGAGTTCCAGTTCGGTACCAACTGGTCGCGCTATTCGACCTTTGTCGGCGATATTTTCGGGTCGCTTTTAGCCATCGAAGCCACGGCGGCCTTTTTCTTGGAATCCACCTTTCTTGGCGTGTGGATCTTCGGTTGGAACCGGCTTTCGCCCAAACTCCACTGCACGTCCATCTGGCTGGTGGCCTGCGCCGCCAACTTCTCGGCCCTGTGGATCATCCTGGCCAACGGCTTCATGCAGCACCCCGTGGGCTACGTTATCCGCAACGGCCGGGCCGAACTGTCGAGCTTTCTTGAGGTCATCACCAACCCCTACGGCTGGAACGCCTTTCTCCACACCGTCACCGGCTCCTGGGCCCTGGCCGGCTTTTTCGTGATCGGCGTGTCCGCCTGGCATCTGCTGCGCAAGCAGCATGTGGACTTCTTCACCAAGTCCTTCCGCATCGCCGCCGGCTTCGCCCTGGTTTCCACCCTGCTCGTGGCCGCCGTGGGCCACCGCCAGGGCAACATCGTGGCCGAAGTCCAGCCGGCCAAGCTGGCGGCCATGGAATCCCATTGGGAGACCCAGAAAAACGCCCCCATGTACCTCTTTGCCGTGCCCGATCCGGACAATGAGAAAAACAGCATCGAGATCGGCGGCATCCCGAGCTTACTGAGCCTCATGGCCTTCAACGACCCCGCCGCCGAAGTGAAGGGCCTCAAGGACTTCCCGGCCGAAGACCGTCCGCCCGTCACGCTCACCTTCTCCGCCTTCCGCATCATGGTGGGCCTGGGAACGGCCATGCTGATCCTGGCCGTGCTGGCCTTTATTGCCCGCCACCATCCCGAGGAAGCCTCCCATAAGCTCTTGAAGGTTTTCCTGTGGACCATCCCCCTGCCCTACATCGCGCTCCAGGCCGGCTGGGCCGTGGCCGAGGTCGGCCGCCAGCCCTGGATCGTCTACGGCATCATGCGGACCAAGGACGCCGTCTCCCCCATTGCCGCCCATCAGGTCGGCATCAGCCTGGCCGCCTTCTTCGTGGTCTACATCCTGCTGGCGTCGCTGGATATCTATCTGCTGGCCAAGTACGCCCGCTCCGAACCGCACTAGGCCCGGACACCACCGCGTCATGGCAATGCGACTGACTCAACCCGGCCCGGCCGGTTGCTAATCGAAGGAGACAGACCATGGATCTCGGAACCATCTGGTTTATCCTGTGGGGCGTGCTTTGGGCCGTCTATTTCATCCTGGACGGATTCGACCTCGGCATCGGCAGCATCATGCCGTTTTTCGCCAAGTCCAACGAAGAAAAACGCATCATGTACAACGCCATGGGTCCCTTCTGGGACGGCAACGAAGTGTGGCTCATCACCGCCGGCGGCGTGACCTTCGCCGCTTTCCCCAAGACCTACGCCGTCATGTTCTCGGCGCTCTACACGCCGCTGATGCTGCTGCTGTTCGCGCTCATTTTGCGAGGCGTGTCCTTTGAATTCCGCTCCAAGATCGACAGCCCGGGCTGGCGCAAGCTCTGGGACACCTGCAACTTCCTGGGCAGCTTCCTGCCGGCCTTGCTCCTTGGCGTGGCCTTTGCCAACATCTTCAAGGGCATCCCCATCGACCAGGACGGCATCCTGCACGGCAACCTCTTAACGCTCCTTAACCCCTACGGTCTGGCCGGCGGCCTGCTCTTCGTCGCCCTGTTCGCCCACCACGGCGCGCTGTGGCTGGCGTTCAAGTCCGAAGGCGACATCCATGACCGGGCCGTGGCCCTGGCCGGCAAGCTCTGGCCGGTGGTGGCCGGGCTGGTGGTGCTGTTCCTGGTCATGAGCCTTATGATGACCCAGCTCTTCGCCAACTACCTGGTCAATCCGCTGCTGTTTATCATCCTGCTGGTGGCCGTGGCCGGACTGGTCCTGACCATGACCTACCGCAAGGCCGGCCGCATCCTGGCTTCCTGGGGCGCTTCGGCCGTGCTCATCGGCTCGGCCGCCCTTTTCGGCGTGGTCGGCATCTTCCCGGCCCTGCTGCCGTCGAGCCTCAATCCGGCCTATTCCCTGACCATCCAGAACTCCTCGTCCACGCCCATGACGCTGGCCATCATGCTCGGCGTGGCCCTGGTCTTCGTGCCCATCGTCATCGCCTACCAGATCTGGACCATGCGCACCTTCAGCCACCCCGTGACCAAGGCCGACCTGGACTACGAAGAAGCTTACTAAGATACTAATTTTCAATACCAAATGCCGGCGAAGCGCGCTTCGCCGGCATTTTTTTTCGCCTTGGCCAAATCGGTGAAACAGCGGAAACACTGTTTTTATTTATTGACAACGAGAATCAACATCAGTACCACTACTTTTCGGCTTGCGATTGTTACCGAATTGTCACATTGCGGGATAGGAACGGAGATGCCGTCCACAACGCAACCCACTTAAGGAAGGAGACGCACCCATGAACGATTATCTGAAAAACGGACTGTTCCTGGCCGCTGGAGTCGCCATCGGCGCCCTGGGCGCGGTGGCCCTTGGCAAAGGCAAATTCTCGATCCGTCCGGCCATGGCCGACCTGCTGTCCCACGGCATGGACCTCAAGGAAAAGACCGCCACGGTTCTGGAGCGGGCCAAGGAAAACCTCGACGACCTCATGGCCGAAGCCAAACACGCCAAGGAATCCCGGGAGGGCAAATCCGTGGCCGAAGGCGAAACGGCCTAAAGACCCCCTTGCCGGGTGGAGTTTCAACGCATGACGCACTGCGCCATTGTCCACGATATACCGGGTCGGATGCGGCTGCGGTTCGCCTGCGCCGAAGCCTTTTCGGCGCAGGCTCCGGCCCTGGCCGCCGCCGCCGTATCTTTGTCCGGCGTGGCCGAGGTGATCCCCTCGCCTCGGACCCTCGGCCTGCTGGTTCTTTACAGCGGAGACCCGGTGCGGCTGGCCCTTTTGGCCATGACCAAAAACGGCGACTCGGCCAAATCGGCCATGCTCACCCCCGCGCCCCGACGCCGGGGCAAGGCGGTCCGGGCCGTACGGCTCGGCAAGGTCGCCCTGGCCAAGGCCGGCGACAAACTCGCCAAGGCCGTCAACCTCCCGGCCGAGGCCGGGGACAATCCCCCCTCGCCCTTGCAGGCCATGGCCCGCGAGGCCGGGATGTTCCTGCTACGCGCCGCGTTGCCGCCGGCCTTTCGGCCGCTGTTTCTTATCAAGCGCGTCTGGCCCTTCATCAAGCGCGGCCTGGGGGCGCTTGTGCGCGGCAAGCTCAACGTCGAGGTCCTCGACGCCCTGGCCATCGGCGTGTCCATTGCCCGCAAGGACTACCGGGCCGCCACCGGCATCGCCCTGCTGCTGGGGCTTGGCGAGGTGCTCGAAAGCTACACCCGCAAGCGCTCCCGTGAGAGCCTGGCCGAAACCCTGGCCGCCTCCTTCGACGCCGTCTGGGTGCGCCGCCAGGACGGCCCGGTGCGCGTGGCCGCCTCGGAAGTCGTGCCCGGCGATCTGGCCATCGTCACCATGGGCAACGCCATTCCCGTGGACGGCGTGGTGGCCGAGGGCGAGGCCATGGTGAACCAGGCCTCCATGACCGGCGAACCCCTGCCCGCCCACAAGCGCGTGGGGCATACGGTCTTTGCCGGCACGGTGGTCGAGGAAGGCGAGATCGTCGTACGGGTGGAAAAATCCGGCGGCGAGACCCGCATCCAAAAAATGGTGGAAGTCATCGAGGAATCGGAGAACTACAAGGCCAAGGCCCAGGATCTGGCCGAACGCTTCGCCGACGCCGTGGTGCCCTGGACCCTGCTCGGCGCGGCCGTGGTCTTCGCGATCACCCGCAACCCGCGCCTGGCCTCGGCCGTGCTGCTGGTGGACTTCTCCTGCGCCATAAAGCTCTCGGCCCCCCTGGCCGTGCTGGCCGCCATGCGCGAGGCCGCTGCCGGCGGCGTGCTGGTCAAGGGCGGCAAGTTCCTGGAAGGCGTGTCCTCGGCCGACGCCTTTGTCTTCGACAAGACCGGCACGCTGACCCAGGCCCGCCCCCGGGTGGCCGCCGTGGAACCCTTAAACGGCTACACCCGCCACGATGTCCTCAAGCTCGCCGCCTGCCTGGAGGAGCACTTCCCCCACCCGGTGGCCCGGGCCGTGGTGCGCCAGGCCGAGAAGGAAGGCATCGTCCACCAGGAGTTCCACGCCGAGGTGGACTACATCCTGGCCCACGGCCTGTCCTCCATGGTCGGCACGGACCGGGTGCGCCTGGGCAGCCGCCACTTCATCGGCGAGGACGAAGGCATCGACATCGCCGCCGCCGACGCGGCCATCGAAGCCCGGGGCCTGGCCGGCCTGTCCACCCTTTATCTGGCCATCGGCGACGAAGTGGCCGGCGTGCTGGCCATCGAGGACCCGCTCGTTCCCGAAGCCCCGCGCGTGCTGCGCGAACTGACCGACCGGGGGGTTACGCGTCTGGTCATACTCACCGGCGACGCCGCCGCCCCGGCCGCCATCGCGGCCCGGGAGCTGGGCATCACCGACTACCATGCCCAGGTGCTGCCCGAGGACAAGACCCGCATCGTGCGGGAGCTGCGCGAGGCCGGCCACGTGGTGGCCATGGTCGGCGACGGCATCAACGATTCGCCGGCCCTGTCTGCCGCCAATGTCGGCATCGCCCCGCGCCACGGTGCGGACATCGCCCAGGCCGCGGCCGACATCCTGCTGGCCGAGGGCAGCCTGCAAAGCGTGGTGGCCCTGCGCGACATCGCCACCGGCCTCATGGGCCGGCTGCATGCCAACTTCCGAGCCATCTGCCTTATCAATTCCGTGATCCTGGGCCTGGGGCTTTTCGGCCGCGTCACCCCGGGCGTCTCGGCCCTGGCCCACAATCTGGCCACCGTGGGCATCGCCCTGGCCAGCCTGCGGCCCTATCTCCCCAAACACCTGCCAAGCGGAGGCGTCAGCCATGATAGCCAGCTGCATTGAAGGCCGCATCCGGTTCCGGCATCCGGCCCTGTCCGATCCGGAACTGCTTGAAATCGTCACCAGCCAACTCGCCGCCATGCCCGGCATCACCGAGATAGAGGCCAATCCCCGCACTGGCAGCGTGCTCGTCAGCCATGACGCGTCCGTGGCCACCAGCGACCTCGTGGCCATGGCCGAGGCCCTGGCCGCCACCCACGCCGAAGCCTTGGCCTCGGCCGCGCCGGCCAAACCGGCCAAAAAACGCATGACTCCGGCCCAGCTCAAGCGCCGCACCCAGAAGATCGGCTTGGCCACCTGCATGGCCGGAGCCGTGGCCACGGGCCTGGCCGACACCAAGGCCGCCCACCTGACCTTCGGTTTCGCCCTGGCCGGCTTCGCCGCCTGGCACCTCACCATGCACCGGCGGCGGTTTCTGGCCTGAGCCCCGGCCGTCCTGCCCTATGACCATGTTCAAAAGCCCGCTGCACGAATCGCGCGGCCTGTTGGACGTCGTCGTGCCCCACACGGTGTGCGGCGACGTCCTTTTAGCCCTGGTCCATCAACTGGCCGAATCCCTGGGCCGGGCCATCGACGCCAAGGACTCCCACACCATGGCCCACTCCGAGGAGGTGGCCGAGGTGTCGAAATTCCTGGCCGCCGCCATGGGCCTGTCCCGGGAGAGCGTCGCCTGCGTCCACGTGGCCGGCCATCTCCACGACATCGGCAAAATCGGCGTGCCCGACGCCGTCCTGGGCAAGCCCGGCCGCCTGGAACCCGACGAATGGCAGCGTATGCAGGCCCATCCGGCCATCGGCGCGGACATCCTCGACCCGCTGGATTGCCTGGCCCGCACCGGCATCGTGGAAATGGTGCGCGCCCATCATGAACGCTTCGACGGCTCGGGCTATCCCGCCGGTCTCAAAGGCCGGGAGATTCCCCTTGGCGCACGCATAATAAGCGTCGCCGACAGCCTGTCGGCCATGCTCCAGACCCGGCCCTACCGGCCGGCCATGGGCTTTGCCGAGGCCCACCGGGAGATCGCGCGCTGCGCCGGCAGCCAGTTCGACCCCGATGTGGTGGACGCCTTCCTGGCCGTGGCCGATGAGGTGCGTCAGCTTCTGGGTTCCTGCCGGGGCGGCGTCTTGGTGCCCTGAAGACGCGGCCAAGGCAAAGCGATACGGGGACGGCCGACTGGCCCCCGCTCCTGGGCGGCGGCAGACATTTCGGGACATAATGATAACGACTTTTCAAATCATTTAACTGATCTTGCTTCCAGGCCACCGTCATCGGAAGCCCTTCAACCACGCGGAAACGGGAAGGAGTGTCGCTCATGCGAAAAACGGTCGCGTTGCTGGCCCTGGCCATTGTGGCCGCCACGGCGGTCCCGGCCTGGTCGGCCACGGAAGTCAAAATGGCCGGGGATGCCCGGGTGTACGGCGTCTTTTTCGCCAATCGCAATTTCACCGGCTGGGACGAGACCGGAACCCAGACCGAGGACCGGCTCACCATCTGGCAGCGCCTGCGTCTGCGGGCCGATTTCGCGGCCAATGAGAATCTCAAATTCCGCTTCGGGATGCGCGTGGATGACGAGGCCTGGGGCCATGACTACCTCACCGCCGCCAATCCGCAAGTGGCCATCCAGCCCTACCTGGCCTACCTCCAGTTCAAATGGCCGGGCACGGACATCGAGGTGACGGCCGGCTACCAGCCCTTTTCCGTGCCCCAGACCGAGGTCTTCTACGACAGCATCGTGCTGGCCGCCGACGACGGCGACCAGTCCAGCGCCGCGCTGTTCGTAAAAATCCCGGTCATCGACGACGTGTTGACCATCGAAGCCGCCTACGGCCGGCTACTGGACGCCTACCGCACCTACCAGCCCACCACCACCCAGGTGGGCGACGCCTTCGACGTCTACCGCCTGGCCCTGCCCTTCACCGTGGACGGCTTCGAGGCCACGCCCTGGGGCCTGGTCGGCGTGTACGGCAAGGAGGCCGATCCCGAAGGCTACTTCGACGCCGGCCTGCGCTCGGCCGGCAGCTACCTCGATCCCGCCGGCTACAAGGACAACCAGAATCCCATGTGGTGGGGCGGCCTAGCCCTTTCCGTCACCGCCCTGGACCCGGTGAAGCTCTATTTCGACGGCATCTACGGCAACGCCGCCGGTTCGGATCGGTCGCGAAACCGCCGCGAAGGCTATTTCCTCGACGCCGGCCTGACCTACACGGGCCTCGACTGGGCCACCCCGGGCCTTTTCGGCTGGCTGGCCAGCGGCGAGGACGGGAGCCTGGCCAACGGCAGCGAACGCCTGCCCGTCATCGCCCCCAAATGGGGACCGGGCACCTCGTTCCTGTTTGACTGCGACCAGGAGTTCGCCAACAACTCCATGGGCATCAATCCGCTGGGTTCCTGGGGCCTGGCCTTGGCCGTGCGTGACATCTCGTTTATCGATGCCCTCAAAAGCCGGCTGACCGCCGCCGTCATGGCCGGCCGCAACAGCCCGGCCGGGCTGCGCAAGGCCGTCTGGGCCACCGGCGGCCCCGGCGAGTATGTGACCATGGGCCGCGACCTGGCCCAGGGCGAATGGGTGTTTGGCCTCAACTTCGACCACAGCTACGAGCTGACCGAAGCCTTGACGCTGACCCTGCAAACCGGCTTCGCCTCGCCCCAGGGGCTTAAGACCAGCATCTGGGGCCACCGCATGACCAACCAGGCCACCGACGCCTGGATGGCTTCCCTGGGGTTCCTGTACACCTTCTAGTCCTTGGAGCCGGGCCACGGTCGTGGCCCGGCTCCAAGGACCGCCGTTTGCTTGCCGCGCCCGGCCAGGATGCCGCCATCCTGGCCGGGCGTTGTTGTTGCCAGGCCCCGGTCGCCCGCCGCGACAGGGGCACAAGGCCCGGACGTCTGTCGACGCCTGGACGCCTGAACGCCGCCATGCTAGGAAGACGACGGGAACCGACCGTATCCGGCGCATAGCCAAAGGCCGCCCGGTCGGCCTGCCGGCCAGGCCCAGCCTGCCCGCCCCGCAAACAGACCGCCAGCAAGGTGCTCCATGACGCCGACCCTTCGATTCCGCCTGGCCAGGGGATGCACCCTGGCTGTGTGCCTGCTCGGTTTGCTCCTGCTCCTGCCGGGCAGGATTGCGGCTGCCCCGCCGCAAGGAACGCCGGCCGCGTCCAAGGCCCAGCCGGCCACGGACGAAACCGTGGAGACCGTGGCCGCCCCGGACGATACGGCCAAAACCATCAGCATCAATTTCGACGGCGTGGACCTGCGCGCTTTCATCAAGTATATCAGCCAGGTAACCGGCAAGAATTTCGTTATTGACGACGCCGTCAAAGGCAACGTCACCGTCATCTCCCCCAAGCCCCTGTCTCCGGCCGAAGTCTACAAGGTTTTCGAGTCCGTCCTTGAGGTCAACGGCTACACCGCCCTGCCCACCGAGAACTTCGTCAAGATCGTGCCGGCCAAGACCAGCCGGGCCCGGTCCATGCCGGTCATCGACGGCCGCGAGACCGTGACCAACCCGGCCGACGCCGTGGTCACCCAAATCCTGCCCCTGCAAAACATCCGGGCCGGCGAACTGCGCAAGACCCTGGCCCCCCTGGTCTCCCCGGACGGGATGCTGGCCGATTTTGCCGACACCAACGCGCTGATCGTCACCGACTACCGGCCCAACATCCAGCGCATCATCGGCATCGTGGACCAGCTCGACCTGTCCTCGGCCAAGGCCACCCTGCACCTGTTTCATTTGAAGCACGCCTCGGCCGCCAAGATCTCCCAGAAGCTCGAAAAGCTCCTCAGCCAGAGCGCGGCCAAGGAAGGCGGCGGCCAGACCAAGATCAGCGTGGTCCCCGAGGAGCGCACCAACGCCGTTATCGTCCTGGCCGAACCCCAGTACGTGGCCCAGGTCAAGGGCCTGCTGGCCAAGCTCGACGTGCCCAATCCCATGGAACAGGGCAACCTGCACGTCTACAAGCTCCAGCACGCCGATGCCGAGAACTTGAGCAAAGTGCTCAACGAACTGTTCACCAAGGGTTCCACGGCCACGGGCGACGCGGCCAAGGCCCAAGCCCCGACAGTCTCGGGCGGGTTTAATTTCGTGGCCGACAAGTCCACCAACAGCCTGCTCGTCACCGCCGCCCCCGAGGATTTCGCCTTCGTCGACCAGGTGGTCAAGAAGCTCGACGCCCCGCGCAAGCAGGTCTACGTCGAGGCGCTCATCATGGAAGTCTCCACCGACAAATCGGTGTCCTTTGGCGTCAACCTCAACGTGGCCAACAAGCAGTCCGGCCTGGGCGACGGCAAATACGGCGGGCTGCTTTTTGCTTCATCCAACCCGGCCGGCTACGAGTCGCTGTATAATTCCTCCGGGGCCTTCGTGCCCCCGGCCGGCGGCTCGCTGGGAGGCTTGGCCTTCCCGGTCAAGATCGGCGAGGTCATCTATTCCAACCTGCAAGCCATGATCAACGCCTCCAAATCCGACAACAGCTTCAACATCATCGCCACGCCACAGCTCATGACCCTGGACAATGAGGAGGCCACCATCACCGTGGCCGAAAACCGGCCCTATCTGACGAGCCAGGACGTGGGCCAGTCCACCACTGACCGGCCCTACCAGCGCTTCGACTACAAGGACGTCGGCACCACGCTGAAGGTCACGCCCCAGATCAACGAAGGCGATTCCATCAAGCTCAAGGTCAAGCAGGAAACCAGCCGCATCGACGAGACGGTCACCAAGGAAACCGGCGCGCTCCAGCCGACCACCCGCAAACGCGTCACCGAAACCACCATCATGTGCCGTAACGGCGAGACCATCGTGCTCTCCGGGCTTATCGGCAAGAGCCGGGCCGAGGGCAACAGCAAGGTCCCGGGCCTTGGCGACGTGCCGGTGGTGGGCTGGCTTTTTAAAAACAAGTCCGTGGCCGACGAGCGCACCAACCTTTACGTCTTTATTACCCCGCGCATCACCGCGCCCGGGGTGGACAGCGACCGGCTGCTGCACGCCAAAAAAATGGAAATCGAGCGCCAGATCGAATTCAACGAAGAGGAGCTGTCCAAGCCCATCCGCAAGGCCCCGGTCTTTTTCGCCGCCGGAGCCGGCAAATAGCATGGACAGGCTGCCGGATTTCCGGCGCATGGCCCACCGTCTGGCCGCCCTGTGCCGGCTGCCCCTGGCCCGGGGCGGCCGCGTCGCGGCGGGCCAAGCGACGCCCGGCCCGCCGCGGCCATCGCTCTTAGAGCCCATGGCCGAAACCCTGGCCCTGCCCCTGGCCGCCCTGGAAGACGCTTTTACCGAGGCCGCCCGGGCCGGCCAAAATCCCTTCAAGCGCCTGGCCGAACTCCACAAGGTCGACGCGGGGCTGGCCGCCTCGGCCCTGGCCGCCAGCCTCGGTCTGCCCTATCTCGAAGCCATCGACGTCAGCGACGAGGACGCCGAGCGCATCCGCCGACTGCCTTTTGGCTATCTCAAGCGCAATCTGGCCGTACCGGTTGCCCTGGACGGCCGGCAGCTTGTGGTCCTGGCCGATCCCTTCGCGCCGGAGCTGGCCGATGACCTGCGCCGGCTGCTCGGCCAGCCCGATCTCGCCGTGGCCCTGGCCCTGCCCGAGACCATCGTTTCGGCCATCAACCACGCCCACGGCGAAGCCGAGGGCGAGCGCGACCCCAGGCTCGACAACCTGAGCCTGGACGATTTCATGGGGCCGCCGCCGGAGAACATGTCCACCGAGGACCTCCTGGACGAGACCAGCAACGCCCCGGTCATCCGGCTGGTCAACCAGCTCCTGGCCCAGGCCGTGCGCGACCTGTGCAGCGACATCCACATCGAGCCCTACCAGAATTCGCTGAAAATCCGCTTCCGCCTCGACGGCGTGCTCTACGACATCAAGACCCTGGACAAGCGCTGGCATCCGCCCGTCGTGTCCCACGTCAAGATCCGCTCCAAGCTCGACATCGCCGAGCGCCGCCTGCCCCAGGACGGCAGCTTCGACATCCGCCTGGGCAACCGCAACGTGGACATCCGGGTGTCGGTGTTTCCCACCAAGTTCGGCGAACGGCTCGTGCTGCGGCTGCTGGAAAAAAACAGCCGCATCCTGAGCCTTGGCGAACTGGGGCTTTCCCCCGGCCATTTCGAGGAACTAAGCGCCCTGGCCAGGCTCCCCCACGGCATCATCCTGGTCACCGGCCCCACCGGCTCGGGCAAGTCCACCACCCTCTACGCGCTCATAAACCACATCAATTCCACGGACAAAAACATCCTCACCATCGAGGACCCGGTGGAATACCAGATCGAGGGCGTGGGGCAGATGCAGGTCAACGCCAAGATCGACCTGACCTTTGCCGGCGGCCTGCGCTCGATTCTGCGCCAGGACCCGGACGTCATCCTGGTCGGCGAAATCCGCGACACCGAAACGGCGCAAATCGCCTGCCAGGCGGCGCTCACCGGCCACCTCGTCTTTTCGACCCTGCACACCAACGACGCCGCCTCGGCCGTCACCCGCATGGTGGACATGGGCATCGAACCCTACATGGTCTGCTCGGTGGTGCGGGCGCTCATCGCCCAGCGCCTGGTGCGGGTCCTGTGCCCACACTGCAAGGAAGCCTTCGTGCCCACCGAGGAAGACCTGCTGCCCTTTGGCCCCGGCGCGGCCGCCCTGGCCGGCCGGAGCTTTTGCCGGGCCGTGGGCTGCCCTCAGTGCATGGGCACAGGCTACCGAGGCCGCACCTCCATCCACGAACTCCTGGTCATCGACGAAGCCATGGCCGAACTGATCCTGCACAATCCCGAAGCCGGCCGCATCCGCGCCGCGGCCATGGCCGCCGGCATGGCCACCCTGCGCCAGGACGGCATGGACAAAATCCTGCGGCATATCACGACCATGGAAGAGGTCATACGGGCCACGGTGGTCTGAGGCCGCAGTCTCTTGACAGGGATTTGGCGTCGATATATGTCCGCCCATCCCGTCGCGGGATTGGTCTTGACAGCTTGTGAACCGGTGTTAACTTCCCCCCATGGCTGAACGTCTGGAATCCCCCCTGCGCCGCGAACAGATCGCCGAAGCCGCCCTGGACATTGTCGTGCGCCAGGGCATCGGCGCCGTGACCGTGCGCCGCGTGGCCGAAGCCGTGGGCATCTCGGCCGCCGCCCTCTATCGTCACTACAAAAGCAAGGTCGACATCCTGGCCGCCGTCATGCACGAGCACCAGGAATTCTTCATGGCCACGGTGCGCACGGCCAAGGCCGAGTCGACGAGTCCGCTGGACGCGATCCGCCGGCTGTACCACTCTTCCATGGTCATGGTCAGCCGCTATTGCGCCTTGCCCGTCGTCTTTTTGTCCGATGTATTGTGGTTCGAGGAACCGGAGTTGCGCGCCCTCAAACTGCAACATCACAAAATGCTGCGGGACATCGTCGTGGAATTGATTATCGCTGGCCAGCAGGCCGGCGAAATCCGCACTGATCTGCGCCCGGAAGAAATCGTGATCCATTTCCTCGGGCTTATCGCCATGCCGGCGCTTATCCAGGCACGCACGCCGGAAGATCTGGACATGCCCCGCCAGATCACGGCCAACTGGGAGTTGTTCGCCCATGCCGTTGCTCCATGATTTTTTTTGCCCCAAAAGTGAACACGCGTTAACGCCCCACACCATGCCGCTCCATCGTCTGACCCTGGGTCTTGCAGGTCTGGTCGCCCTGGCCGTGTTGGCCGGGCGGGCCGTCTCCGATGCGCCCGCGCCCACTCCGGCCCGGCGCACCCTGGCCGCCGTCCAGGACCACTATGCCGGACGGTTGCCCAATTCGCCGGAAACCGGGGAGCTGGCCGTCTACGCCGGCGCACCCGGCGAGCCGCCCCTGGACTGCGCCGCTCTGGCCAAGGACCGGACCATGGTCGCCCTGGTCTTTGGCCAGTCCAACGCCTCCAACACCGTGGACCCGGGCTACGAGTCCGTCCAGCCAGTCTACGCCTTTGCCGACGGCGTATGCACCAAGGCCCGCGACGCCCTGCCCGGGGCCACTGGAACCAAGGGCAGCTCCTGGCCGCGCCTGGGCGACAAGCTCATTGCCGGCGGCTTTTACGACGCCGTCATTTTCGCCAACATCGCCCGGGGCGGCTCCTCCATTCTCGAATGGGGACCGGGCGGCCGCCACAACGCCGTGCTCCTGGCCTCCCTGGATTCCCTGGCCAAGGCCGGGCTGGCGCCCACCCATGTGCTTTTCCACCAGGGCGAGGCCGACTGCGCCCTGGGCGTGGCCGGGCCAGACTACGCCGACATGCTCGCCGCCGTCATCGACCAGATTCGAAGCAAGGTCGGGCCGGCCCCCGACGTCGTCGTGGCCCGAACCTCCCAGTATTTCGACCTGGTCTGCGGCGACGCGGCCAATCCGGCCTGCTTCAAGACCTGTCCGGCCTTGATCCAGGCGCAAACCGCCGCGGCCGACCCGCAGCGCCATGTCCTGTCCGGCCCGGACACCGACCGCCTCGTGCCCTACTCCGACCGCAACGACGGCTACCATTTCACGGCCCAGGCCGCCGACCGCTTCGCCGAGGCCTGGCTGCCTCTGCTCGCCCGAAGCGAGGCCGCCACAAGCCGCCTGCAATGAACCCGCAACCCTTTTCGCCCGCAACCGGCCGTCGCCATGCGCGCGACAGCCGCCTGTCCCGGAGGGAATCATGACTGTCTCCATTTTCGCCAAGGCCGCGCGCGTCACCTTCGCCATGTGCCTGCCTTTTGCCCTGGCCGCCGCCCTGTCCGGCTGCGCCACCGAAAGCTCGGGCCAGGAAAACGCCGCCGCGCCGCCGCCGCCGGAAATCGTGGCCTACGCCGTCAAGCAGGCCGACATTCCCCTGGAAATGGCCTTCATGGGCCAGACCGCCGGCTCCCGCGAGGTCGAGGTCCGGGCCAGAGTGGGCGGCATTTTGCTGCGCCGCGACTATGAGGAAGGCTCACGCGTGCGCCAGGGCCAACTCATGTTCGAGATCGACCCGGCCCCCTACCAGGCCGCCCTGGAACAGGCCAAGGGCGCCCTGGCCCAGGCCGAGGCCAGCCTGGCCCAGGCCAAGCGCGACGCCGAACGCATGGACAAGCTTTTCAAGGGCGACGTGGTGGCCCGCAAGGACTTCGACGATTCCAAGACCGCTGTGGAAACCGGCACCGCCGCCGTGGATGCGGCCAAGGGCAAGGTCCGCGAAGCTTCGCTCAATCTCGAATGGACCAAGGTCACGGCCCCCATTTCCGGCATGACCAGCAAGGAGACCCGTTCCGAAGGCAGCCTCGTCACCACCGGTTCCGACGGCAGCCTGCTCACCACCATGTCCCGGGTCGATCCCATCTATGTGAACTTCTCCATGTCCGGCCAGGAGATGATGAAGATTCGCAAGCTGCGGGCCGAGGGCAAGGTGGTCGTGGACGGCGGCGATTTCACTGTGGGCCTGACCCTGCCCGACGGGTCGTCGTATCCCCTCAAGGGCCGCATCAATTTCACCGACACCCAGGTCGACGCCACAACCGGCGTGGTCAAGGTCAGGGCCGAATTCCAGAACCCTGACGGGTCGGTGCTGCCCGGCCAGTTCGTGCGGGTGCGCCTTGAGGGCGCGCGCTTCAAGGACGTGCTGGCCGTGCCCCAGGGCGCTGTGCTCAACACCCAGATGGGGGCCATGGTCTGGACGCTGGATGACAAGAACCAGGTCGCCCCGCGCCCGGTGGTCCTCGGCGAGGCCGTGGGCAACGACTACCTGGTTGAGCAGGGCCTTGGGGCCGGCGAGCGCATCATCGCCGAAGGCGTGATCAAGGTGCGCCCGGGCCTGACCGTGCGCGTGCGCGGTGAAGAACCCAAGCAGGCCCAGCCGGCCGCCACGGCCCAGACCGCTCCGCAACAGGCTCCCAAGGACGCCCCGGCCGCCGCCCAGAACGGCGAGGCCGCCAAGGCCGAGGTCAAGGAGAACCGTTCATGATTTCACGCTTTTTCCTGGGCCGCCCGGTCTTTTCCATCGTCATCTCGCTGGTCATCGTGCTGGCGGGTCTGGCGGCCATCAGAAGCCTGCCCATCGCCCAGTACCCGGATATCGTGCCGCCAGAGGTCAACGTCACGGCCGTCTACCCCGGGGCCAGCCCCGAGGTCATCGCCGCCACCGTGGCCGCGCCCCTGGAGCAGCAGATAAACGGCGTTGACAACATGCTCTATATGCGCTCGACGAGCTCCGGCGACGGCACGCTGTCCATCACCGTCACCTTCGCCGTCGGCACCAACCCCGACCAGAACACCATCAACGTCAACAACCGCGTCCAGGCGGCCCAGACCACCCTGCCCGAGGAAGTCCGCCGCCAGGGCGTGACCGTCACCAAAAAATCCTCCAACATCCTCCAGATCATCGGCTTCGATTCCCCGTCCGGCCGCTACGATGCGGTGTTCATCAGCAACTACGTGCTGGTCAACATCCTTGACGAGCTAAAGCGCCTGCCCGGCGTCGGCGACGCCTCCATCTTCGGGGCCAAGGACTATTCCATGCGCGTCTGGCTGCGGCCGGACAAGCTGGCCCAGCTCAAGCTCACGCCGACCGACGTGGCCAATGCGATCAGCGAACAGAACGCCCAGTTCGCGGCCGGCCGCATCGGGGCCGAGCCCACCAAGCCCGAAAGCCCGGTGGCGCTCAACTACATGGTCACCACCAAGGGCCGGCTCATCACCCCCGAGGAATTCGGCGACATCATCCTGCGCGCCCAGCCCGACGGGTCGCTGCTGCGTCTGAAGGACGTGGCCCGGGTCGAGCTCGGGGCCAAGGACTACAGCTCGATTTCCAAACGCAACGGCAGCCCCACGGTCAACGCCGCCATCTTCCTCGCTCCCGGAGCCAACGCCCTGGACACGGCCGAGCGCGTCACCGCCAAGCTCAAGGAACTCTCGGCCCGCTTCCCCGACGGCATCATCTATTCCGTGCCGCTGGACACCACCACCTTTGTGCGCGTCTCCATCGAGGAAGTCATCCACACCCTGGTCGAGGCCATGATCCTGGTCTTTATCGTGGTCTTTGTCTTCCTGCAAAACTTCCGGGCCACGCTCATTCCCTGCCTGGCCGTGCCGGTCTCCATCATCGGCACCTTCGCCGGGATGCAGGCCCTGGGCTTCACCATCAACACCCTGACCCTGTTCGGCATGGTCCTGGCCATCGGCATCGTCGTCGATGACGCCATCGTGGTGCTCGAAAACGTCGAGCGCATCATGACCAAGGAGAAGCTGCCGCCCAGGGAAGCCACGGCCAAGGCCATGGAAGAGGTGACTGGGCCGGTGGTGGCCATCGTGCTGGTGCTGTGCGCCGTGTTCGTGCCGGTGGCGTTTCTGGGCGGGCTGACCGGCCAGATGTACAAGCAGTTCGCCATCACCATCGCGGTTTCCGTGGTCATCTCGGGCCTGGTGGCGCTGACGTTGACCCCGGCCCTGTGCGCTACGCTGTTAAAGCCCGGCCACCAGGAACCCAACCGGTTCTTCCGGGGCTTTAATCGCCTTTTTGACGCCGTGACCGCCGGTTACGGCGCGGGCGTGGCCTTTCTCCTGCGCCGCAGCGCCTTTGCCATGCTGCTTTTCGCCGGGCTGTGCCTGGGCACGGGCTGGCTGTTCAAGCAAGTGCCCGGCGGACTCGTCCCGGACGAGGACCAAGGCTACGTCATCGCTGTCAACATCCTGCCCGACGGCACGTCGCTGCGCGCGACCGAACAGATCAGCGACGCCATGGACGCGATGAACATGCAGGACCCCTCGGTCAAGGACGTCATCGCCATCACCGGCCTTGATCTCTTAAGCTTCACCTACCGCTCCAACTACGGCACCATGTTCATGCCGCTTAAGCCCTGGAAGGAACGTCCCGGCGAGGAACTCTCCTCCTTCTCCATGGTCAAGCGCATCTTTGGCCGGGGCATGGCCCTGCCCAAAAGCTTCACCCTGGCCTTCAACCCGCCGGCCATCTCCGGCATGTCCAACACCGGCGGCTTTGAAGCCTACCTGCAAAGCCGAGGCGAAGGCGACGTCAAGGCCCTGGCCGCCATGACCGAAGCCCTGGTGGCCGAAGCCTCGAAAAACCCGGTGCTGGGCCGGGTGGCCACCACCTTCGGAGCCAACGTGCCCCAGCTGCGCATCGACCTCGACCGAGAAAAGGCCAAGGCCCTGGGCGTGGCCATAAGCGACGTCTATGCCGCCATGCAGGCCACGTTCGGCGCGTATTACGTCAACGACTTCAACAAGTTCGGCCGGACATTCAAAGTCCAGATCCAGTCCGAGGCCGATTTCCGCGACCGGCCCGAGGATCTGCGCGACGTGTTCGTGCGCTCCAGCAAAGGCGAGATGATCCCGCTGACCGCCATCGCCTCCATCGAAAAGTCCACCGGCCCCGAGGTCATGGAGCGCTTCAACGTCTTCCCGGCCGCCAAGATCATGGGCCAGCCCGCCCCGGGACACACCTCGGGCGAGGCCCTGGCCGCCATGGAGCAGGCCGCGGCCAAGGTGCTGCCACCGGAATACACCCTGGCCTGGACCGGATCGGCCTACCAGGAAAAGGCCGCCCAGGGCTCCTCGGCCCTGGTCTTCGCCATGGGCATCGTCATGGTCATCCTGATCCTGGCCGCCCAGTACGAACGCTGGACCCTGCCCTTTGCCGTGGTCATGGCCGTGCCGTTTGCCTTGTTCGGGGCCATCGCCGCCGTCTACGGCCGGGACCTGAGCAATGACATCTACTTCCAGATCGCCCTGGTGACGCTCATTGGCCTGGCCGCGAAAAACGCCATCCTCATCGTGGAATTCGCGGTGCTGGAGGTCAAGGCCGGCAAGACCCTGGCCGAGGCGGCGCTCTCGGCCGCCAAGCTGCGCTTTCGGCCCATCATCATGACCTCGCTGGCCTTTATCCTCGGCTGCCTGCCCCTGGCCATCTCCACAGGCGCGGGCGCCAACAGCCGCCACGCCATCGGCACCGGCGTCATCGGCGGCATGCTCGGGGCCACCATCATCGCGCCGTTTTTCATCCCGGTCTTTTTCAAGCTCATCATGGGTCTTGGGGCCTGGGTGCAACAAGTCACCGGGAAACATGTTGCCAAGGAGCAAAAAGCAGACTAATGCTTTTATAAGCTATAAAAACCATGCGCGCGGGAAGTCGCGACGCGCGTCGGAAAAGGAGCACCCCCATGGAATCCTCTCCGTCTGTCGCTGTCCCCGAGCAGGCTTCGGAATCCCTCCCCATTGCCCTGAACGACGTAGCCCGGGCCTGGCGGTCCCGATTGGACGAACGCCTTCGCCCTCTTGGCCTCTCGAGCGCCATGTGGGCCGTCATCCGCCGCCTGGCCACCGGCCAGGCGGCGTTGACCCAACGCGAGCTGGCCGAGGCCGTGGGCATCGAAGGCCCGACACTGGTGCGCCTGCTGGACCGGCTGGAACAGCACGGCATCGCCCGGCGCGTGTCCGACCCCCGGGACCGTCGCATCAAGCGGGTGGAACTGGCCGAACAGGCCCGGCAGAACTGGGACGCCTCCCTGAAGGCCGGACTGGAGCTCAGCAGCGAACTGACGCGTGGCATTCCCCCCAAGGACCTCGAAACCACGCGCACGGTCCTGCGCACCATGCTCGAACGCCTCTAAAGGCGGCCCAACATCCGCCTTGTCCATCCCGAAGGTTTGGGGCATACTGGCTGCGAGAACGACGACGTTTTCCAGCTGGTTGCCCCAACCCTTACCGATGCCGGTCGCGCGCAAGCTCCCGTTCCGGACGCCCCGCCAGCCTATGCCCATCTCTGCCGCGCCGTCATGCTTACGTCTCGTGCCGCGCCTTGCCTCCGGCTGGCTGCTGGCCGGGCTTTTGCTCGTGTCCCTGGCCGCTGGCTGCGCCCAGAAGCGACCGCCAACCCCGGTGCGGCTAGCTCCGGAAACCACGGCCGAATCGCCTGAAAGCGTCATCATGCGCGCCACCCCGGCCATCGCCGCCGGCCAGGCCACGCCCACCGTCTACCAGGAGCGCGGCGAGGCCTACTACCGTATGGGGCAGTTCGAACTGGCCCAGAAGGATTTCGAACAGGCCCAGAGCGCCGGCGGCGGCGCCCAGACCGCCTACGATCTCGGCGCGGCCGCCTACATGAATCAGGACTACCAAAAGGCCATCAACTACTTCTCCGACGCCATCGCCAAGGACGCCACCATGGCCAAGGCCTACAACAATCGCGGCGTGGCGGCCTTTGCCCTGGGCCAGTACGACAAGGCCGGGGCCGATTTCTCCGCCGCCGCCGGACTGGGCGGCCAAAGCGCCGCGGCCTCGCTTTTTAACCGCGCCCTGGCCTATCAGGCCCAGAACGAATTTGACCGAGCCCTGGCCGACTACGACCGGGTCATCGGCCTGGACCCGTCCCAGACCGCCGCCCGCAACAACAAGGCCGACATCTACATCACCCTGCGCCGCTACGACGAAGCCGCCGTGGAACTCGACACGGCCATCCGCCGCAACTCCGGCGACCCCGACCTGTATTACAACCGCGCCCTGGTCCGGGAGAAACTCGGCAACTATCCCCAGGCCATGGAAGACTACGACCGGGCCGCCAAACTGCGTTCCAACTTCGGCCAAGCCTACCGCAACCGGGGCGTGCTGCGCCTTCGCTTGCAAATGACCCGCGAGGGCTGCGCCGACCTCTCCCTGGCCTGCCAGTTCGGCTACTGCGGCCACCTGGAAAAGGCCAAGAACTTCGGCCTGTGCCAGTAGCGGCCGAAAGCGACGGGCGGGCCTCGTGACCGAATACGGCATCAGACGGCTGGCCATGGGCGTAAGCGCGCTTTGTCTGGCCGGGGCGGCCCTTGTCGTCGTCGCCGCCTGGCGCTTCGACGTAGCACCCCCTGCGCCGCCGGCTCCGGCCGCCAGCCCCAAGGCCCCGCCCCCGCGCCAGGCCACCGCCGCGCCGGAACTGACCCGCGCCATCCTGGCCAACGACGTCTTCGGCTTGACGCCTCTGCCCGACCAACAGCCCAAGGCCAAACAACCGCTCAAACCGGCCGAAATCGACATGGAACTGGCCGGCACGGTCATTGCCGCCGACGGCCGCCATGCCGCCGCCTTTTTGCGTGACAAGGGCAACAAATCCCAGAAGGCCTACGCCGTGGGGGCCACGGTCAAGGATGCCCGCATCAAATCCATCGGCAAGAATTTCGTCATCCTCGAACGGCAGGGCCGCGAGGAGATTTTGACCATGAAGCCTTAAGCCCGGCCCTTTCGCCGGCAGCGCGCCGGCAAAATCCCGGCCGGCGCGCGATCATAAGGCCCGCCATGCCCGTCTACGAATACGCCGCCGTCGATGCCAAGGGCCGCGTCAAACAAGGCATCGTCACCGCCGAAAGCCAGCAAGCCGCGAGAATCGCGCTACGGGCCAAGCGACTTTTCGTCACTTCCCTGGCCGAGGCCACCTCGGGCGCAACGGCCCGGGGTCGCGGCGAGACAGCCTCCCTGCCGTTTTTCGCCCGCCGCATGGGCCGGGGCGAACTGCTCGCCGCCACACAGGTGCTGGCCACGCTGCTGGAAGCCGGACTCCCCCTGGACAAGGCCCTGGCCGCCCTCATCGAGCAGATGCGCGCCGGCCGGGGCAAATGGGTCTTTTCCCACATCCTGGAACGCATCCGCGAAGGCCAGGACTTTTCCACCGCCCTGGCCGCCTATCCGGCCGTGTTCCCGCCCACCTACGTCAGCATGGTGCGTTCGGCCGAGGCCACGGGCATGTTGCCCATCGTGCTTGGCAACCTGGCCGAATACCTCGACCGCCAGACCCAGCTGGCCCGCACCCTGCAAGCCGCCCTGGCCTACCCGGCCTTCATGTTCGTCTTCGGCCTGGCCGTCATGGCCCTGCTTTTGGCCTACGTCATCCCCGAGGTCACCCGCATCTTCGTGGACCTGCGCCGCGCCCTGCCCCTGCCCACCGTCATCCTCATCGCGGCCAGCGACTTCGTGCGGGCCTGGTGGCCTTTCCTCCTCGGCGGGCTGGTCGGGCTGGTCCTGGCCGTTCACCGCACGCTGCGCACCAGGCGCGGCCGGGCCCTGGCCGACCGCCTGACCCTCGCCCTGCCCGTGGTCGGCCCCATCGCCCGCAATGCGGCCACGGCCCGCCTGGCCCGAACCCTGGGCACCTGTCTCGACCAGGGCGTGACCATGCTTTCCGCCCTGCGCATCGCCGGATCGGTGTCGGGCAACATGGTGTTCGAACAGGCCATGGAGCGCATCCGCGACGAGGCCAGCCAGGGCGGGGGGCTCACCGACCCTATGCGCGAGGCCGACATCTTCCCGCCCATCGCCCTCCAGCTCGTCTCGGCCGGCGAGCAAAGCGGACGACTGGGCGAACTGCTCGTCGGCCTGGCCCGGATGCTTGAAAACGACGTCAACGCCCGCATCAATAGCGCCAGCTCGCTTTTTGAACCCGTCATGATCCTGTTGCTCGGCGGCATGGTCGGCCTTATGGTGCTGGCGGTGCTGCTGCCCATCTTCGAAATGAGCAGCCTGATCGGCTGACAACCAAGGAGTCCCCATGCGCGCCGCCCTCTTCGCCGCCCGCCGGTCCCGTCGCCCCCATCGCCTTGATGCGGCCGGATTCACCCTTATTGAACTCATGGTGGTCATCGTCATCCTCGGCGTCCTGGCCGGGCTTGTCCTGCCGCGCATCGTGGACCAGCCCGACAAGGCCCGGGTGGTCAAGGCCAAGACGCAGATCGAGGCCCTGTCCATGGCGCTCAAACAGTACAAACTCGACAACGGCTTTTATCCCAGCACCGAGCAGGGCTTGAGAGCGCTTCGGGAGAAGCCGTCCATCGGCCGGGTGCCCCAGAACTATCCGCCCAAGGGCTACCTCGACTCCCTGCCCAAGGATCCCTGGGGCCGCGACTACGTCTACCTGTGCCCGGGCGAGCATGGCGACTTCGACCTCATTTCCCTGGGGGCCGACAGCCAGGAAGGCGGCGAAGGCGTGGACGCCGACGTCAAGAGCTGGGAGCTTGGCGGCTGACGGCCCATCCCGTGGCCCCGCGCCGCGCCGCCGGCTTCACCCTGGTGGAGCTGACCATCGTGCTGGTCGTCATGGGCATTGCCGCCGGCCTGGCCATCCCCCAACTGGCCGGCCTGTTTTCCCGCGAAAGCGAGAAATCCCTGGCCCGCCAACTGGCCGGCCTGCTGACCCGGGCCAGGACCGAGGCCATCGTCACCGGCCGACCCTTTGTCGTGACCCTGGACTGGGCCAGGGGCGAAGCCCGACTGAAACCGCTGCCCGAGTCCGGTTCGCCGGTGCCGGCCGGGCGTGACGGCCGCAAAAACGCCGAGCGCTCCAAGGCCGCCGTGGCCAAGGACGCGCCCGGGAACCTGCCGGACCCGTCCGGCGCGTCCCGGCCGCCCGTCGTCGTCCCGCCGACCAAAATCGCCGACAAGGCCCGGCCGGGCCTGCTCCTTACGCCCCAGGGCCGGTTCAGACAGCCCGAATCCCTGGAGCTGGTCGTGACCCCGCAGGGCCTGTGCCAGCCGGTCTTTGCCCGCTTGGCCGCCGCCGGAGGCAGCGAGGCGGCGGTGGTGGTCGATCCCGTGGGCTGCCGCGTGAGCCTGCTGACCGCCGACCTGGAAGCGGCCCAGGCCCGGTTCGAAAAATCTCTGGGGCTGCTCGATCCGCCCTGGTCCGGGGTGGTTCGGCCGGCGGACGCACCATGAGCAACCGCCCGGAGCGTTCGCGCCCGTCGCCGCAATCCGGCCAGGCCCTGCTCGAAACCCTGATCGCCGTGGCCATCATGGCCATTGCCCTGGTGTCGCTGTTGGCCGGTCTGGCCCGGCTCCAGGACAAACGTCTGGACGCCGCCCGGGCCAGGCGGGCCGCCTTCCTGGCCCAAGGTAAAATGCTGGATATCCTGGCCGCCGGCCCGGCCAACCTCAACAACGCCTCGGGCACGTTCCCCGCTCCCGACACGGACTACGCCTTTAGCGTGGAGATCGGTGGCACCCGGGGCGAGCGGCTGCGCCTTGTGTCGGTCACCGTGCGCGCCACCGGCTCCGAGCGCCTGCAAGTCCGGCTGGCCCGGCTGGAGCCCGGGCCATGAGCGCCTCGCGCCGGCACGAATCCGGCTTCACCCTGGTCGAGGTGCTCCTGGCCCTGCTCATCGGGGCCCTGGTCATGCTGGGTTCCTATTCCGTCACCTCCCAGGTCATCGGCCTGTCCGACGACGTCAGGTCCAACCTGGCCGCCGAGGACGCCCTCGATATCCTGCGTATCGCCTTGGACAACGATCTGGGATCGATCATCTGGGTCGAATCCACCATACGGAGGGCTGCCGAAAGCATGGCCTTTTCCGGCGGCCGCCAGGAAACGGCCCTCTCGGGGCTGGACGAGGAAGTCATCCTCTCCCTGGCCAGCGCCGCCGTCCTGGCCCCGGACGCGCCGTTTCCCTCCCACGCCTTCAACCGGGTCACCTATCTCTTGCGCAAGCCGCCAGGGAAAGACGGGGAAAAAACGGACACGCGCCAGCTCGTGCGTCGGGAACTGCCCGCCGCCACCCTGGCTTGGCGGGACCCCGCCCGACCCAGCGCCCACGAAACCGTGCTCTTGGAGACCGTCTCCGCTTGCGCCATCCAGTTTTTCGACCAGAGCGCCGCGTTGACGACCTGGGACAGCCAGGCACGCGTACAAGCCCGCCAATCTCCGTTGCCGACCCAGGTCCGGTTGCAGGGAGAGGCCGTCCTTGGCGGCAAGACGCGCCGTTTCGAGGTCCGCTCGGCCTTGCCGTTCCGCAACCTTGCCGTGGGGGAAGGGCGATGAGGGCCGACCATTCCCGAGGCGCGGTGCTGCTCTTCGTCCTGGCCCTGGTGGCGCTTTTGGCTTCCCTGGCCGTGACCACCATCCGCACGGCCCAGGTCGAGGTTTTCGCGGCCTATGGCGGCATCTACGCCAAACAGGCCCGGGCCACGGCCGAATCCGGGCTGCTGGCCGCCGCCGCCGTGTTGCTGCCGGCCCGGCCCGCTGACTCCGACAACCTGACCCAGGATTGGGCATTTTTCCCTGATCTAGCCAACTATCCCGGGGCAAGCTTCCTGGACGGCCACATAAGCGGCCGCATCGAGGACGAAAGCGGCAAGTTTCCGGTCAACGCCATGCACCCCGGCCTTTCCAACCATGCCGCCTATCAGGCCGTCTTCCTGCGCCTATTGACCGGAGAGGCGCTGGCCCTGCCCGAAGACCGGGCCAAGGCCTTGCTGGCCGCCCTGGTCGACTGGCTCGACGCCGACGACCAGCCAGGGGCAGGCGGCGCGGAAGACGCCGCCTACGCCGCCGCCCAGTTTCCTTACCATGTCCGCAACAACTCCCTGGACACCCTGGGCGAACTGTTACTGATCCAAGGCTTTTCCCGCGACCTGCTGCACGGCCGGGGCGACCGGGCGGGACTCATGTCCCTGCTCACCGTCTGGGGCAGCGGCCTTATAAACGTCAACACCGCCCCGCTCCCCGTGCTGGCCGCCCTGCCCTCCGGCCTAAACGCCGCCCAGGCTGCCGCCCTGGCTCGCAGCCTGGACGCCTATCGCCGCGATCCGGTGCGCCAAAGCGAGCTGGCCAGCCTCGAATGGCTGGCCAAGGCCGCCGGCTCGCACAACGGCCAATGGCCGACCACGCTACTCGCCACGCGCAGCCTCTACTACGCCGTCACCCTTGAAGGCCGTTCGGGTGCGGCCACCGCCCGGCTTTTCGCCGTGCTCAAACGTGACCAACCCCGCCAGTCAGGCAAGCCCCCTTCCTGCACGGTGCTGTACCGGGAGTTGCGCTAAGACAGGCTCCATGCCACAAGGCCGGGATGCGGGAATCCCTTCTGGTCGTGGCGAGGCGGCCGCGCTCCCTCGCGGTCCTTTGCGTCGAGACCGGCCCGGGCCTGCCCACGCCAACCGGCGCGGCGACCTTTCCCCTGCCCCCCGACGCCTCGGCGGAGGATGTGGCCGAAACCGCCGCCCGGCTGGTTCAGGAGCACGGTCTTGTCGCACGGCGCGTGGCCCTGGGTCTGGACGCCGCCAAAGCGACCCTGCGCCGCCTGCCTTTCCCCTTTACCGCCCCGGGCAAGATCGATCTGGTCCTTGGCCCGGAATTCGAGCCCTTTCTGACCGCGCCGCCGGCCGAGACCGCCCTGGCCTGGGCCGCCACCGCCCTGGCCGCGCCTCCCGAGACCGTGGTCCTGGCCGCAGCTCTGTCGCGTGAGGCCCTGGTCGCCCAGACGGCCGCCCTGGCCGCCCTGGGCTTGCCCCCGCAAGCCGCCTGCCTCGATCTGGCCGGCCTTGACGCCTTGCTCCAGGCGCTGACGCCGGGCAGCCAGGCCGTTCTGTGCGTCCATGTCGCGGACGGCCGAGCCGATTTCGTCTGCCGCCTGGACGACGCGCCCCTGGCCTGGCGCAGCCTGCCCCTGCCCGAGGCGGCCGACGCCGCGCAACAGGCGACGTTTCTCGCCCGCGAGGCTGTCCTCACCCTGTCGGCCCTGGCCAGCCAGCCACCGGTCGGCCTGAACCTGATCCTTGGCGGCAAGGTCGACCGGCCCCAGGCGGCCGCCGCTCTGGAAGCCGCCCTGGGCGTGCCGGCAACGTCCCTGTCCGCCCTGCCCGGCTGGCCGCGCCTGCCCACGGGCGAGGCGTTGCCCGAAGCCTTGGCCCTGGCTTACGGTCTGGCCGTGCTGGCGGCCAAGGACCCGAAAACGGCCAATTTCCTGCGCGGCGAGCTGGCCCCGGCCGCCTCGCGCGCCACCCTGCGCCGCGCCCTGCTCCTGGCCGGCGGCAGCGCCCTGGTCTTGGCCGTTTGCGCCATTGGGGCGTATTTCTCCATGCTTTGGCGGCTCGACGCCTCCCTCACCCGAACCCGGGCCGAAACCGAGGCCGTCATCGCCGCCGCCGCCCCGGACCTGGCCCCGAGCTTAACCCTCCCGCAAAAACTCTCCGCCCTGCGCGGCCGGCTGGCCGAACACGCGGCCACCCGGCGCGACCAGGGAACCGGCCCGGTCGGGGGTGTTCTAGAGATACTGGCCGCCATCCATCAGGGCCTTGGCCCGGATGGCGCGGCCAAGGCCCGACGCGTGGCCCTGGACGAGAGCCGGGCCACCATCGACGCCGTGGCCGACGACTACACCACCGTGGACGCCGTCAAACGCCGGCTGGCCGCCATGGCGGTCTTTTCCGGCGTGGAAATCCGGGGAGCCAAGAACAACCCGGAGAAAAAACAGGTGGAATTCCAGCTCGACCTCAAACTGGCCGCAGCCGGCCAAGGCGCGCCGTGAAACGCGAGCTGCCCCACCCCCTGCTCCTGGCCGCCGGCGGACTGGCTGTCCTTGTCGGCCTGTACCTGTGGGTCGTCGTTCCCGTCACGGACGGTCTAGACGCCCGCAAACGCCGGCTGGCCGAGGCCGGGCGCGGTCTGGAGGAAGCCAAGCGGCTGGCCGGACAGCTCGCCGCCCTGGGCCAGGCCCCGGCCGCAGCCTCCGTGCCGGACGGCTTCTCGCTGTTTTCCCTGGTGGAAGGCGTGGCCAGCCGGGAAGGGGCCAAGGGCAACGTGGAATTCATGCGCCCGGCCAATCGCGACCTCGGCGGCGGCCGCCGGGAAGCGGCCGTGGATCTACGCCTGGCCGGCCTTGGCATGGACAAACTCCTGGCCTTCCTGCAACAGGTCGAAGACCCGGCGCGCGGCATCCGCATCCGCCAGCTCATCCTCACCCCGTCGTCCAAGGGCGGCATCGACGCCGACCTGTCCGTGGCCATGCCCCAGTCAGCCGACAAAGGGCGGTAAACGACAAAGAAAAGAGAAGATGCCTCCGACGGCCGGGGGCCTGAGGCCCCCGGACCCCCCGCATGGGAAAAGATGTAGAGGGGGTTCGGCGTGGGCCGGCAGGCTGGTTGGTTGTGGACCGTCAGCGCGGGAGACTCAGCCCGACCGGACTCGTCGCGGGCACGACAAGAGGCTGCGTTGCTCGACGGCGCGGGAAAACGCGTCCTTGCCAAGGCTCCGGGAGCCGGGAAGCGCGACGAGGCGTCAGCGGACGCCGCTGTCCAGGGTCGTGGTCGTTGTAGTGGTCGTGGTGGTCGTCGAAGAGAGTGAGGACGTGGTCGAGGGCGTATACCAGGAACTGGAGCTGTTGGTGGCCGTGGCGGCCGTGGTCACGAGCGCCTGCAGCGAGGCCGCCTCGTTCAGGTCATCCTGGGCCTTTTGGGTGTAGGCCGCGCTGTTCGCCGGCTCGGCAGCGGCCAGGGCCGTCCAGGCGGCGGCCCGGTGCTTGAGGGCGGCCACATAATAAGGCTGGATGGCCAAGGCCTTGTCGTAGTTGGCGATGGCGTCCCTGTAGAGGCCGGCGTCGTAGCGCAACCGGCCGATGGCGTCGTAGGCCCGGGCGTAGGCTGCGTCCAGGGACAACGCCGTGTTGTACTCTTCCATGGCCCGTTCGGGGTCGCCAATGGAGGCATAGTAGGTGCCCCGGTCCACATAGACGCTCGGTTCGCCCGGGCCGTAGGCCACGGCCAGATTCAGCTCGGACAGGGCGGCCGACCCCGCGCCAAGGCCGATGTAGGCCAGCCCCAGGCCGCCTGTGGCCTTGGCGTTGTCCTCGTCCACGGCCAGGGCGGCCTTGTAGGCCAGCTGGGCCGAGGCATAGCTGCCCTGGGCCAGATAAGCGTCGCCGAGCAGAATGTAGCCGGTGACAAGCTTATCCTTGTTATTGAGATAAATGCCGCCGCAATAGGACGAATACATGGCCATTTGGACCAGGGTTTCGTTGTATTCGTTAAGCGTCTCGTTTTTTTCCTTGTCCTTGTCCGTCAAATCCTCGGACACGGGCAGTTTCTGACTGCCGGCGGAAGAAGCGAACTGGTTGGCGCTGGCCGAGGAGGTCGTCGTTCCCGAAGTGGACGACGTGGTGGTCGAGCCGGACGTGTCCGTGGTCGTGCTGGTCGAGACCGGGCCGGAGCCGGTGGCCGTGCCGGCCGTGCTCGTGCCGGAACTCGTGGTCGAGCCGGAGGCGGTCGTGCCGGAAGTGGTCGAACCAAGGCCGGACAGACCGCCAAGGGAACTCATGCCGTACAGGGACGTCCCGCTTAAGAGGCTGCCCGAGCCAAGGCCGTAGAGGGAAGAACCGGGATAGCCGTACGCGGAGCCGTAAGCTGTGGCGACGTCGAGAATGGGGCTTTCGCCCGGCAAGAACTGGTCGCAGGTGTCGGAAGCGCGAAGCAGGGCCAAGCCCTGGCTGGCGTCGGACACGGCCTGGGACGGCACGTCCAAGACCAGATCGACCCGCGCCCGGGCCAGATAGGCCTCGCCATTGTCGGGATAAGCCGCGATGGATTCGGTCAGATAGGCCAGGGCCGAAGGATAATTGTTGTCCGTCATGGCGGCGGCGGCGTTGGCGTAGGCGGCGTCATTGCCTGACGCCAGCCCGCCGAGAGAGGACAGGGAAGACGTGGCCGCAACGGCCGGTCGGGCGACCAGAAGGGCCAGACCCAGGGCCATGGCCGCCGCAGCGCGTTTTCGTCCCTTGCCCATGCGTCTCTCCTTTGGCCTGCGACAGCCGCGTAACGGGCCGGCATCTTCCCCAGCATCTAATGGCGCGCGCCAGCGACGTCAAGGCAGGCTCGGGGACGTCAGGCCCGTCTGGCCGCCTCGGCCCAGGCAATCTCCCGGATGATGGACTGCGTGACGCCCCCGGCCGTCAGTTGGGGCGGCAGCACGCTCCAGGTGTAAGTCTCCACTTCCAGCGGCGTGTCCGGGGGAAACAGCGGCAAGGCCTGGCGCAAAAAGGCCTGGGTTGTGGCGCACTGCGGCAAGGACTCGATGAAAATGGGCATGTGGAAATGCACGCGCCAGGATTCGACGCCCGAAAGGCGCGCGGCCAGGGCCTTTGGCAGATCGTCGAACCGGACCAGCTCACCGCCCTGCAGTCGGGCCACGGCCTGGTGCAGATAGACCGGCTCCACGAAACAGGCAAGCTGCGTCAGATCGCCGCCGTCGAGGTGCAGGGCCGAGGACACCTGCACCTGCCCCACCTCGATGCCGCGTGCGGCGAGCAAGGCCAGGGACTCGGCCGGGTCCTCGTATTGCAGGGCCTGATGGCAGCAGTCATAGCACACGCACAGATGGGCCATGTGCCTGGGCGGCGCGTCCACGGCCTCGAAAAAGGCGGCCATCTCGGCGGTGGTCTCGATGCGGCAGCCGGGTTCGGCCTCCACGGCCAAGCGGATACGCCGGCCGGTTTCTTCATGGAGCGCGGCCAGGGCGGCCAGGACGCCGCGCAGAGAAGCGTAGACCGCCGGCAGGTCGGCGTCGGGAAAGCCCTGGCGAAAGCCCAGGGGCACGGTGGAGATGGCGCCGGTCGCGCCCTCGGGCAGCCAGCCGGCCAGGAGCCGGGCCAGGCGCAGGGCATAGGCGGCGCGCTCGGGATCGCGCCAGTCGGGCCGGTAGACGGCCTCCTTGACCGGCACGTCGTGGAAGCGGCCGTAGGGAAAGCCGTTGATGGTGCGAACGGCCAGGTTACGGGCGGCCAGTTCCCCGGCAAAGGCCCGGGCCGCCTCGGCGTCGCACTCCAGGCTGGCCCGGCCCGACAGCCGCAGCCCCACGGGAAAGGGCCGGTCCGGGCAGACGGCGGCGGCCACCGCCGGGGCGTGGTCCCACAAGCCTTGGCAAATCTCGCCAAAGCTCTCGCCGGGATGGATGTTCGTGCAGTAGGTGACAGGTTCCATGGTCCCCTCTCTCCCCAATTGGGGGGTCCGGGGGCCTCAGGCCCCCGGCCGCCGGAGGCTTCTTTATTGCCTTCCCGCCAGTTCGGCGCGGGCGGCTTCGAGTTGGGGCGCATCGACGGCGTGAACTTCGATGCGTTGACCAAGGCCGGTCAGCATGGATAGGTGGAGCCGGCCGCCGAGGTGTTCGCGGAAGGCTTCGATGGCTGCGGCCATGTCGAGGTCGGCCAGGGCCGGATGCCACACGGCCAGGCCCAGGGCGTCGAGCAGGGACAGCGCCTGCTCGGCTTCGGCCCGGGAGAGCAGGCCGGTGCGGCAGGAATAGAGGGTATCCAGGGCAATGCCCACGGCCACGGCCTCGCCGTGGCGCAGCTCGCCCCGGGTGGCCTCTTCCAGGGCATGGGCCGACCAGTGGCCGAAATCCAGCGGCCGGGCCGAACCGAGTTCGAAGGGGTCGCCGCCGCCGGCGATATGCTGCAAATGGGCCTCGGCACAGCGCACGTTGGCTTCGAACAGCGCCTCGTCGTCGCCGGCGGCGAGCCTGGGGGCCAGCTCGACCAGACGGGCGAAAAAGAGCGGATCGCGCACCAAGGCGACCTTGACCGCCTCGGCCAGTCCGGCCAGCACGTCGCGCCGGGGCAGCGTGGCCAACAGGGCATGGTCGTTGACCACCGCGTACGGCGGGGCGAAAGCGCCGATGTAGTTCTTGCGGCCGAAATAATTGATGCCGTTTTTGACGCCCACGCCGGCGTCGTTCTGGGCCAGGACGGTTGTGGGCATGCGGATGAGCCGCACGCCCCGGTGGGCGGTAGCCGCGCCGAAGCCGGCGGCGTCGAGAAAGGCCCCGCCGCCGATGGCCAGCACAAAGGACTGGCGGCACAGTTTGCCCCGGAAGGTCAGCTCCCACACGGCCTGGACCACGGCCAAATCGGCCTTGGCCACCTCGCCCCCGGGCAGGACAAGCGGCGCTTCGACCAGGGCCATGACGTCGCCGTGGGCGGCGGCATAGGCAGTGACGCGGCCGGGCAGGCCGGGGTCGGCGGCGACCAGGCCGGCGTCGCAGACCACGCCGACTTTGCGCGGCCCTGCTCCGGCCCGGGCCAGGATGTCGGCCAGGACGGCATTGGCGGGGTCAAAGGCCTTACGGGTGAAGACCACGGGAAAATCGAACGTGGGCGCGATATGCTGGGCAATGGCGACGGTCATGGAGCCTCATGGGTGACGTGCGGCGGCGCGAATGTCGCGGCGACGAAAAGCGCCTCTGGCGTTTCCCGGCCAACAGTCTAAAACCAATAATTTTTCATAAAAAATACCAGGGCATTTTTCAAGGGACGCGACGCGTGGCGGCGCGGGCCGACGCGGGTTGCAAACGTCCGGCCCTTATACCCGTATTATTCGCTTTTTTCCAGGGGGGCGGCCACGGCGTCCAGAACGCCGACCCGCGAGAGCGCCTCGTAGAGCACCACCGAGGCGGCGTTGGCCACGTTGAGGCTGCGCACCTGGCCCCAGATGGGGATGGTGACCAGCCGGTGGGCGGCGGCCAGGACTTCTTCGGACAGGCCGCTGGATTCCGTGCCGAACAGCAGGATGTCGTCGGCCTCGAAGGGAAAACGGTGATGGGGTACTGCGGCGTGACCCCGGTTGCCGGCGGTGGCGGCCACCAGCCGCCGGCCGGCCCGGGCGGCGGCGAAGGAGGGGAAGTCCTCCCAGACCGTCAGGTTCACGTGGGGCCAGTAGTCGAGGCCGGCCCGCTTGAGGTAGCGGTCGGCCAGGGAGAAGCCCAGGGGCTTGATAAAATGCAGCGGCGTCTTGGCGGCGGCGCACAGCCGGGCCACGCTGCCAGCGTTCTGGGGAATTTCCGGGGCGACCAGGACCAGTTCGATCACGCCGTCTCCCGGGTGTAGGGGACGTCCTTGCGGTAGACCGTGCCCTGGAAGCTGGCGATGACATCGTCCATGTCGTTGCTGATGGTCACGGCGTAGGTGGCCATTTTATTGCCAAGGGAGATTTCGGTGGCCTCGGCGTAGAGGGTGGAACCCAGGCCGGCCTTGACGTAGGCAATGGAGGCGGCCACGGCCAGGCTCAGTTTGCCGTGGGCATTGGAGGCCACGGCAAAGGCCAGGTCGGCCAGGCTGAAGATCGCCCCGCCGTGGGCCACGCCGGCCCCGTTGCGATGGTCGTCGGTGAGGTCCATGGCCGTCTTGGCGTAGCCGGGCCGGGCCTCGACGATGCGGATGCCAAGCATCTGGGCGAACCGGTCGCGGTCGAGAAACCACTGCATGTCCATGGGAAACGCTCCTTTGCCCGCCTTGGCAGGCGGGGTCTGGGGATGGAACGCCGGGGCGGCGGATTTGTCAAGCCGGGCGTTTGGGGCTATACGGGGCCAGCCCTTTGAGGGGGAATCCGCCATGCTGCGTCACGTTATACACGGGCCGGGCCAGAGACCGCGAAACCGGCCTTGGGCCATGGTTTTGGCCGCGCTGTTGGCCGCGCTGTGCCTGACGGCGATGCTCGGCGTGCCGGCCCTGGCCGCGCCGCCGGGCCCGGCCGACCTGTCGCGCACCATCGAGACGGCCCGGGTGGCCATAGCCGGGCATGAGAAGACCATCGTGTCCTATGACGCGGAGATGCGGTCGCTGACCGGCAACGATCCGGCCTCGGCCCGGCGGCGCGAGGAAATCCGTATCATCAAGCAGCATTACGTTCGGGAAATCGAGAGCCTCAAGGCGAAGATCGTCGATGACTACAAAAAAATCCAGGAATTCAAGGCACGTGGCATTCAATAGTGACATGCCGGCGGGCCAAAACAAAAACGCCTCGCTTTCGCGAGGCGTTTCGGATGGTTCGGTGGTGGGCGATCGGGGATTTGAACCCCGGACTTCCACCGTGTGAAGATGGCACTCTAACCGCTGAGTTAATCGCCCGTCAAAGAATGTACGTGGGACCCCCTCCCCTGGCAAGCATTATTTTGCAAAAAGCCAAAAAAAACGACGGCCACCCAGCGGATAAAGCAACAACACACTGAAAACAAAGGACAAACCAAGACATGCGACTGCTCGTGACCGGAGGCTGCGGCTTCATCGGCTCCAACTTCATCCGCGACATGCTCACCCGCCACGAAGGGATCTCCATCGTCAACCTCGACCTGCTCACCTACGCCGGCAACCGGCAGAGTCTGGCCGACGTCGAGGCCGCTTTCGGCGGCTCGCGCTACCACTTCGTGCGCGGCGACATCGCCAACAGCGAGCTGGCCCTGTATCTCCTAGAGGAGCACAAAATCGAGGCCGTGGTCAATTTCGCGGCCGAGTCCCATGTGGACCGCTCCATCACCGACGCCACGCCCTTCGTGCAAACCAACGTGCTCGGGGCCCAAAGCCTCCTCGACGCCGCCAGGCATTACGGCGTGCGTCGCTTCGTCCACGTCTCCACCGACGAGGTCTACGGCACGCTCGGGCCGGACGGGAAGTTCTCCGAAGCAACGCCCTTGGCTCCCAACAGCCCCTACTCGGCCAGCAAGGCCGGGGCCGACATGCTCATGCGGGCCGCTTACGAGACCTTTGGCATGGACGTGGTGGTCACCCGCTGCTCCAACAACTACGGCCCCTACCAGTTCCCGGAAAAGCTCATTCCGCTGATGTATTCCAAGGCCATGGCCGACGAAGCCCTGCCGGTCTACGGCGACGGGCTCAACGTGCGCGACTGGATCTACGTCATCGACCACTGCCGGGGCGTGGAACTGGCCCTCATGAAAGGCCGGCCGGGCGAGGTCTACAACTTCGGCGGCGACGCGGAAAAGCCCAACATCGAGGTGGTGCGCACCATCCTGGCCGCCCTGGGCAAACCCGAAAGCCTCATCCGCTACGTCACCGACCGGCCCGGCCACGACCGCCGCTACGCCATGGACTTCACCAAAGCCGCCCGGGAGCTGGGCTTCGCCCCAGCCTGGGACTTCACCCGGGGCATCGCCGAGACCATGGCCTGGTACCGCGCCAACGGCGACTGGCTGGACAGCGTCAACAGCGGCGCCTACCGCCAGTTCATGGCCTCTTGGTATGGAGAACGGGCATGAGCGGAGAAGCCAAAGCCCCCCGCGCCATCGTGCTGGGCGGCCTGACCGGACTGGTCGGCCGCCCGCTATCGGCGGCCATGGAGGAAGCGGGATTCGCCGTGCTGCCGACCACGCGCACGGTCCTCGACCCCTTTGACATGGAGGCCGTGGCCCGGGAGATCGAACATTTCGAGGCGACCCATGTGGTCAACACCGTGGCCTACACCGCCGTGGACGCGGCCGAGGACGACGCCGACGAGGCCTACCGCGTAAACCGCGACCTGCCCGGCCGGTTGGCCCGGGTCTGCCGCAAGGCCGGCGCGAGACTGGTGCATCTGAGCACGGATTTCGTTTTCGACGGTGCCAAGGGCGCGCCCTACGCCGAGGACGACGCGCCCAACCCGGAGTCGGTCTACGGGGCGAGCAAGCTGGCCGGCGAGCGGGCCATCCTGGATTCGGGGCTGGACGCGTTCCAGATCCTGCGCACGGCCTGGCTCTACGGCCCGGGCAAGAAGAACTTCGTGGCCACCATCCTCGGGCTGGCCAAGACCCGGGAGGAACTCAAGGTGGTGGCCGACCAGATCGGTTCGCCCACCTACACCCTTGATCTGGCCGGCTGGATCGCCGATCTGGCCCGCACCGAGGCCGCCGGCATCTTCCACGCCGTAGGCTCGGGCCAGGCCAGCTGGTGCGATCTGGCCGCCGAGGCCGTGGCCGCTTCGGGCCTGCCCTGCCGCGTCCTGTCCATCCCTTCCGACGCCTACCCGCAAAAGGCCAAGCGCCCGCCCTACTCGGTCCTGGACAACGCCAAACTGGCCGCGGCCATCGGCCGCGGCCCCCGGGCCTGGACCATCACGGTGCGGGAATACGTCTACGAACTGATGCAGGCGTCGGCCTGATCGGAAAATGCCATCGGCATGGGCAGGGTGAAGCAGAAGGCCGCGCCCTGCCCGGGCTCGGACTCCACCCAGATGCGTCCGCCATGGGCGGCCACGATGCCTTCGGCAATGGCCAGCCCCAGGCCCAGGCTTTTTTCTCCGGCCGTGGGCCGGGCCGAGAGGCGCTCGAAGGGCTTGAACAGCCGGTGGCGTTCCTCGGCCAAAATGCCCGGCCCCTGGTCGGCCACCCGCACCACCACCTCTTCCCCGGCCTGCCGCAGGGTCAGGCGCACGAGACTGCCGGGCGGGGAAAACTTCACGGCGTTGGACAGCAGGTTGTCCAGCACCCGGGCGATAAGGTCGGGGTCGAGATTCATGGGCGGCAGATGCGGGGCGCGGGTTTCCACCCGGATGGACTTGCCGGCGGCGGTGGCTTCGGCCAGCCTGGCCCGCTCCAGGATCAGGGCGTCGAGATGGGCCATGACCAGGGCCGGTTCGAGCCGGCCGGTTTCCAGACGGGTGAGGTCTTGCATATTGGAAGCCAGGGAACACAGCCGCCGGCCGGCCTGGCTGATGACCGCCGCCATTTCGCGCACTTCCCCGCCGATCTCGCCGCACACCCCGTCGAGAATGAGATTGGCCGCGCCGACGATGCCGCCGGCCGGGCTTTTGAGATCGTGGGCCAGCATGGACAAAAACATGCGGCGAAGCCGTTCCAGGCGCTTGATTTCGAGCATCCGTTCCACGGCTTCCACGCCGTGAAGCACCCGACAATAGAGCTCCTCGCGCTCAAATGGCTTGTGCAGATAGTCGTCGCCGCCGTTTTTGAGAAACTCCGCCGAGATGGAACGCGGGGCCTTGCCCGAGATGCCGATCAGGCAGATCTCGCGCAGCCGAAACCGCCTTCTTATGGTGCGGGTCAGCTCCACGCCGTTTTGCACCGGCATGTCGTAATCGATGATGACCGCCGCGATGTCCGGCCGGTGTTCGAGGATGGTCAGGGCCTTGGCCGCCGAGGCGGCCATGTGGACCCGGAACTGGTAGCGACGCAGCAGCCGACGCAAAAAAAGGCGCATGAAGGCCGAGTCTTCCACAATGAGGATGCGGGCGGCGCGGTTTTTGAGCAGCCGGTCCACATACCGGGCCACCGCAGCCGGGTCTTCGGCCTCGGCCACCACGAAATCGATGGCGTCGAGTTCCTGGGAGAGATTGCGAAATTCCGGCCGGTAACACTCGGCCACGGCCAGCCAGGGCACACCGCTTGCCGCCGAGGCGACGGCCAGACGGCGCACGGCCTCCTCGGGCAGGGCCAGATCGACCACACACAGCAAGAACGCTCCGTCGCCGTCGCCCCGGCAAAGCGCGTCCGCCGCCGCGCCGGGATCATGAATTTGGACGGCCCCCAGCCCCGACAGGGAACCGCAATGGCGCACCACGGCCGCAGCCAGACAGGGATTGTCGGAGACAAGGAGAATCTTCGGGTCGGACATGGCGGGTTACGTCTCTCCCTTCGAATATGGAAGTTTTTTTAACAGATGCCCGCAGCCAGGGCAATGCCGCAGTGCGTCCTTTCCCCAGCGGGCCCTGCCCGTTGGCGCCTGTCGCGAGCCGTCGACAATGGGGTTGACAATCGATAAGGGTAAATCTAAGTATTTCAATGCAGAAATTGCCGCGCAAAACAGTTCAAACGATAAATAGGCTCAAGTTGGCGTCTGACCAATGCCAAAAAGAACCTTATCCGCGAATGTTACTATCGTGAAACAGGAGCTGCTAAACGACGAAACAACACGACAGGCCACCCAAGAGCAAAGACAAGGCATACTACGGAGATAAAACGTGATTTGCAATATATGTGGAAACAACGAATTTCAGGATTTCAATACGCGCAAGAACATTGCTTGCACCAAGTGCCGCTCCCTCGAACGCACTCGCTTAATGTGGCTCTATATTGAGGAAGAAAATATTGATCCTACCTTCAAAATTTTGCACATGGCCCCAGAATTAGGCCTCTACGCAAGAATACGCTCTCTGGTCGAAAAAAATAATTATACTGTAGCCGACTTTGAACCAAAGCGTTACTCATTTGCAAAAAAATGCAAATATATTGACCTATGCGATCTCGACAGCTGGACATCCAATGAATACGATCTAATAATACACAATCATGTCCTAGAGCATGCCAGATGCAACATTGCTTATATACTCTACCATCTACACAGAATGCTAAAACCTTCCGGGCTGCACATATTCAGCATCCCTTTTCTACATGGCGAGTATGATGAAAGTTTAGCCGACATAGGCAACAACGAGAGAAAACGAAGATTTGGGCAGTCTGATCACCTTCGAAGATTTGGAATCAATGATATACATAAACACATCGGATCAATAGTTGACATTCCAAAAGAATACGATGCGGCAAAGCATTTTGGCGAAGATATTCTTATTAAATACAATATCCCCAGGTCTCAATGGAGAGGGTTCTCAGGGTCAACAATCTTAAAATTAAACAAGAACAGTTACAAACTGGCAAATTTAGATCGTTCCCGTTAATCCACTTTGCGAGAGGCTGTCGTCGCTACGCCCCTGCCGGCCCCTTGTCCGCCGGCGGCGGCCCGGCTAGGATGATTCATGGTTTCCGTTGTCTTGCCCGCACGAAACGCCGCCGCCGTCCTGCCCGCCGCCCTGGAGAGCCTGTCCGCCCAGACCTTGGCCGACTTTGAAGTCCTCATCATCGACGACGGTTCCGACGACGGCGGCGCCACCAGGAACGTCGCCACGGCCATGGCCGACCGCGACCGCCGTTTTCGGCTCCTCTCCCGGCCCCACGAGGGCATTGCCGCCGCCCTGAACGCCGGCTTGGCCACCGCCCGGGGACGCTACGTGGCCCGCCTGGACGCCGATGACGTCTGCCTGCCCGAGCGCCTGGAACTCCAGGCCCGCCACCTCGACGCCCATCCGGACATCGGACTGGTCTCCTGCCGGGCGGCGTACGGCGGCGATGGCGAGGCCTGCCGGGGCTATCTGGCCCATATCGAATGGTGCAACACGGTGACAACCCCCGAAGCCATCCGCCAGGCCATCTTCCGGGAATCCCCCCTGCCCCACCCCACGGTGATGTTTCGCCGGGAGCTGCCGGCCCTTTACGGCGGCTACCGCCAGGGCGATTTCCCCGAGGACTACGAACTGTGGCTGCGCTGGCTGGAAGCCGGCGTGGCCATGGACAAGCTGCCCCAGACGCTTGTGGTCTGGAACGATCCGCCGGGCCGGCTCTCGCGCACCGATCCGCGCTACGCCCCAGAGGCCTTTTTCCGCATCAAGGCCGGCTACCTGGCCCGACGCCTGGCCAGGGTAAACTCTTTCCATCCCCATATCGTGGTGGCCGGAGCCGGACGCGTCACCCGCCGCCGGGCCGAACTGTTGTGCGATCACGGCATTGTCATCGACGCCTGGCTCGATATCGATCCGCGCAAGATCGGACTGATGCTTGGCGGCCGGCCGGTGCTCCATTACAACGAATCCCCGGGACCGCAGTCGTGTTTCATCGTCCCCTATGTCGCCAGCCGAGGAGCTACTGATGTAATTTTGGACAGACTCGGCGCGGTCGGCTTTATTCCAGGCCGCCACTGCCTGCCAGCCGCTTAATTTCGCCCCATCTCTTGCCTTGTTGCCGGAAGTCCTTTACGGAAGCCACTGGCGGATTTTGCCTTGAGGCAACTCGATGCACCATTCCACGGAGTATCCGGTATGGCTTGGCGACGGCTGGAAAGCCTGCGCACGCGATTGCTGTGGCTTGTGGCGTTGACCCTGGCCCCGGTCCTGGCGCTGCACGTCGCTTCGGCCGTGGAAAAACAGCGTTCCGCCCGGGTCGCCGTGGACCAGGGCCTGCACAGCATCGCCGATCTGGCCGCCGGCAACGCCCGAAGCCTGCTGGAGAACTACGCCAACATCCTGCGCGGCGTCACCTGGCTTGCCGTCATCAAATCCGGCGATCCCGCCCAGGCCGGCCGTCTGCTGACCGACGCCCTGGCCGTCTTTCCCGCCTTCCAGGACATGGCTCTCGTGCGCCCCGACGGCACGGTGACAGCAGCCTCTGCTCTGCCAGGCGGGGCGACGCGCAGTCTCGGCGACCGGCCCTGGCTGCGCCAAGCTTTGGACGCCCCCTTGTCCACGATCATGGCCTTCGGGCCGGACACCCTCGACGGCAAGCCCGGCCTGGTGCTGGCCCAGGCCGTGCGGGGACCGGACGACGGCGTGGTCGGCGTGTGCGCCATCACCCTGGCCCCGGACTGGTTCGCCGCCATCTTCAAGGACATTCGGATGCCCGAGGCCGCCCGGGCCTGTTTGTTCACCGAGACCGGGACGCTGCTGACCACTTGGCCGCCACGCCCCCAGGCCGCCGGCAAGACCTTGGCCGGCGCGGACGACGTCCTGCCGCATCTTGACCAGGCGGCGAGCCTGGTCTGGACCGGCCAGGGGCCGGACGACGAGATGCAGCGCGCCGTGTTCGCGCCGGTGGCCGCCCCTGGCGGGCAACGCCTGTTTATCCGCTTAAGCCAGCCCCAGGCCATCCATGAGGCCCTGCTCATCGGGGCCTGGCAAAGCGACATGCTGCTTTTCGGCCTGGCCGTGGCCCTGGCCCTGGCCGCCGCCTGGTGGTTCAACCGGGTGTTTCTCTTGCGCCCCATGGGCCAGTTCGTGGCCATGGCCACCGACATGGCCGCCGGCAACCTCGACCGCCGCTCGGGGCTGGCCGAAAGCAAGGGCGAGATGGGCGAGCTGGGCCGGGCCCTGGACGCCATGGCCGACAAGCTCAAGGAACGCATCCGCTTTACCCAGGAGCTCATCGACGCCATCCCCGTGCCGGTCTTCTACAAGGATCTCGAAAGCCGTTATCTGGGCTGCAACGCCGCCTACGAACGCGCCATCCGGCCCCTGGCCCGCATCCGCAGGCGCACCGTCCATGACCTGGAACTTCCGGCCCAGGCGGCCCTTTGCGCCAAGACCGACCGCGCCGTGCTCTCGGGCGAAGCCGAAACCGTTGAATACGAAACGTCGCTTCTTTTTCGCGACCAGACCGTCCACGACGTGGTGGTCTTCAAAAGCCGGTTCCACGATGTCGCCGGGCGTACGGCCGGCGTCATCGGCGTGCTGCTCGACATCACCGGCCGCAAGTGTTCCGAGGCCGAACTTCTCGCTTCCCGCACACGCTACAAGCTGCTCCTGGACAGCATGGGCGATGGCTTTGTCGTGCTGTCCAGCGACTACCGGCTGGTGGAATCCAACCCGGCTTTTCAGGAGATGACCGGCTACGGCCCGGATGAACTGGAAAAAATGACCTATCGCGACATCACTCCCGAGGCTTGGCACAAGCCCGAGGAACGCCTCCTGGCCGAAGTGGACGCCAAGGGGTCTGCCGAGGTTTTCGAAAAAGAATATCGCCGCAAGGACGGCTCGATCCTGCCCGTGGCCGTGCGCCCGCACCGGCATCCCGAAAGCCCGGGCGAGGATCGCCGCTATTTCGCGGTGGTGCGCGACATCGCCGACGTCAAGGCCATCGAGGCCGACCTGCGTCAGGCCAAGGAGGCGGCCGAAACCGCCAACCGGGCCAAAAGCGATTTCCTGGCGAAGATGAGCCACGAGATCCGCACCCCCCTGCACGCCGTCATTGGCATGACCGAGCTGACCCTGGGCACCGAGCTTTCGCCCCAGCAGCGCGACGCCCTGGAAACCGCCCGGGAAGCCGCCGGCAACCTGCTTGGCATCATCAACGACGTGCTGGACCTGTCGCGCATCGAGGCCAAGGGGCTGGAACTGGTCATCCAGGACTTCGATCTGCGCCGCACCCTGGCCGGCGTGGCCCGCACCCTGCGCCCCCAGGCCGCCCGCAAGGGCCTTTTCCTCACCCTGGCCGTGGCCCCGAACACCCCCCGCCATGTCCGGGGCGACCAGGGACGGGTGCGGCAGATCCTGCTCAACCTCGTGGGCAACGCCGTCAAGTTCACCCGGGAAGGCGGCGTCACCGTCACCGTCGCCGCCCCGGACGGCGATCCCGGCCAGTTGGAACTGGCCGTGGCTGACACCGGCATCGGTATCGCCCCGGATCGTCTGGAGCGCATCTTCGATATGTTCACCCAGGCCGACCGCACTGTGGCCTTGAACTTCGGGGGCACGGGCCTGGGGCTGGCCATCTGTCGCGAACTCGTCCGCAGCATGGGCGGCGAGATCGCCGTGGACAGCGTTCCGGGCCAAGGCACGGTCTTTCGGGTCAAGTTGCGTCTCACCCCGGCCCAGGTCGTCCCGATCGAGCCGGCCCGACGCCCGGTGGCCGCGCCCCAGGCCGACGCCAGGCCCCTGCGCGTGCTGGTGGCCGAGGACAACCCGATCAACGTCAAGGTGGCGACCACCTTTTTAAACCGCCGGGGTCACCAAGCCACAGTGGCCGCCAACGGCGCGCGCGCCCTGGAATGCCTTGGCCACGAAACCTTCGATTTGGTGCTCATGGATGTGGAGATGCCGGAACTCGACGGCATGGAGGCCACCCGCCGCTTGCGGGCCGGCCTGGCCGGCGAGGCCAACCGCCGCGTGCCCGTGGCGGCCATGACCGCCCATGCCCTGGCCGGCTCCATGGAACGCTGCCTAGCCGCCGGCATGACGGAATTTCTGCCCAAACCCCTGGATTTCACGCTGTTGGCCGAACTCTTGGCCCGGGTGGCGTCCGACGGGGCCGGCCCGGCCGTTGCGAAACCGGCCGCCCAGGCCACGCCGGAAACCGCCGCCGTCCTGGAACACGAGGCGGCCCTACGCCGTCTGGGCGGCGACGAAGCCTTGCTGGCCGAGGTGGAAGAGGATTTCCTGCGCCAGTACCCCCGCAAGCTGCGACTTATCCGGCTGTGCAGCGACGCGGAAAACTGGGACGAGGCCGCCCTGGCCGCCCATTCGCTCAAAAACGTGGCCGGAGCCGTCGGCGCGGAATCCGCCCGGCGGCTGGCCGGGCAACTGGAAGACCAGCTTCGCCGGCGCGACGCCGAGGCGGCCCATGAAACGGGCCTGGCCCTCAAAAAAAACCTGGACGAGGCCGCCGCCGCCATCCGGCGCTCCCGCCCGTCAGAGGACGCCGGGCCGGCGGACGCCGCCCCCCAGGCGTAGCAAAAACGAAAGCCGCGCCAGGCCGGCGCGGCTTTCGGAAAGAACGGCCCGAGCCGGCGTTTCTTGTCGCATCCACGAAAAGCCTACAGGACAATTCGCGGACAACAGACTAAAATCAGTAATTTTTCTGAAAAATACTCTCGTATTTTTTCAGGGACGCGGCATTAGCCCACGGGCAAAATCTTGCGGCCGTACTGTTCTTCCAACACTTCGGCCATGGCCAGATAGCAGGCGCTGGCCCCGCACACGATGCCTTCGTAGCCGGCCAGCCGGCCGATGGCTTCCGATCCCAGCCAGTCCCGCAAGGCCAGCAGGAAAAAGAGCAGCGTCAGCGAACCGAAGATGAAACGCAGGACCAGCGAACCGCGCAAGGTTCCGAAGAACATGAACAAGGTGAAAAGCCCCCACAAAAACAGATACCAGCCCATGAAGGCATGGGGCGTGGGGTCGGCCAGCCCCATCTTGGGCAGCATGATAAGCCCGGCCAGGGTCAACCAGAACAGGCCGTAGCTGGCAAAGGCCGTCAGCCCGAAGGTGTTGCCCTTTTTGAATTCCATGATCCCGGCGATGACCTGGGCCACGCCGCCGTAGAAGATGCCCATGGCCAGCACCATGGATCCCACGGGAAACCATCCGGCATTGTGGATGTTGAGCAGGATGGTGGTCATGCCGAAGCCCATGAGTCCCAGGGGCGCGGGATTGGCCAATTTCGTTTCCATTATAGCCTTCCTGTGGCGTCGAGGGTGGAGCCGGGCGACCCCGCCGCGGGACGCTTCAGCCGCAAGGCCAATGCAATAGAGACTTTGGGACGGCAGGTAAAGACGTCAGATGAGTCTTGGCCCCACGCCTTGCAGGCGTTATTTCGACGATGCCGGCAGACATCCGGTCTTGGCGCCGGCCGCAAAAAGGCCGGAGCAAGGGACAGGCGACCGGGTTTGGCGCGAGGCCGGCGTCAAAGCCAGGGACCAGCCGGCGGTACCGTTGGCAGCCCCCTTTGCCCGGGACGTCCCACCGGCCAACCGCTGCGGCTCAGCCCATTTCCACCCGGTCTCGGCCCAGGCCCTTGGCCGCGTACAGGGCGTTGTCGACCCTGGCCAGGAGAGTTACGGCCGACTCCCCCGCCCGGGCCTCGGCCACGCCGAAGCTGCAGGTCAGACGCCCCACTCCCGTCAGGTCGAGACCGGCCACGGCCAGACGCAGCTTCTCGGCCAGGACGCAAGCCTCGGCCAGCCCCAGGCCGGAACAGCAGATGAGGAATTCCTCGCCGCCCCAACGCCCCACGCCCAGCCCAGCGGGCACGGTCTGACGCAGCAGATCGGCCAGGGCGCGCAGCACGTCGTCGCCGCGCAGATGCCCGTACCGGTCGTTGACGGCCTTGAAGTGGTCGATGTCGAACATGATGAGACTCAGCTGCCGCCCCTGCCGGCCCAGCTCGCCAAGGCCGGCCAGCAGCAGATGTTCGGTGTGCTGGCGGTTGGCCAGTCCGGTGAGCATGTCGGTGGTGGACAGGCGGGCCAGTTCGATGTTGGTGAGCGCCAGCCGCGCATGGGCCTCGGCCAACCGGTTCTGGGTGTCCTTGAGTTCGGAGATGTCGACGCCGATGGCGTAGCGCACCACCCGGCCGTCGGGCCAGGTCATGGCCCGGACCTGCATCTGATACCAGCGGTCGTCGGACTCGTTGAAGTGCTCAAAGACCCGGGTCTCGCCGCTGGGCAGGCCCTGGGGCGTGAGCAGTTCGCCCAGGCGGCACCAGGGACAGGGCTCGGCCCGCTCGTAAAGGGCCTCGTGGCACACTTTGCCGGCATGATGGCCGAAATGCTCGTAAAAGGCCCGATTGCTGTAGACGATGCGGTAGCTGGCGGCGTCCACCACGTAGATGCCGAAGGGAATGAGATCGAAATGGCTCTCGAAAAGGGCGTTTTCCATCATCACGAGGCGGCTCCGCTGCGGGGCAGGGTCACAATCACGGCGGTGCGGCCAGGTACGTCGGCGTCGAGTTCGATGGTCCCGCCATGGGCCTTGGCGGCCAGGGCGGCGGAATAGGCCCCAAGGCCGGTGCCGGAACGTTTGCCCATGGTGACGTACTTGTCAAACATGTGGTCACGGATGGCGGCGGGCACTTCTCCCTGGTTGCGCACCACCAGGGCCACGTTCTCTTCTCCTACGACAACATCCACTTCCACGTCGCCGCCCTCGGGCGAAGCCTCAAGGCCATTGACCACAAGATTTTGGAGCATCGGCCCCAAGAGCAGGTCGTCGCCGGGAACTTCCACCCGGGCCCCGGCCGGAACCGGGCCCCCGGCCAGGGCGGCATGCAGCTTTCGCCCCCGGGCCATGGGCATGGAAGACAGCCGGGAACAGGTGCGAACGGCCAGATCGACCAGATCCACCGGCCGGGGAGACAGCACGAACTCGCCGATTTCCAGCCGGTAGAGCACCAGGGACTGGTTGAGCATGTCGAGCATGGAATGGGCAGCCTGCTCCATGAGCGACACGATGTGGGCCGCCTCGGGGGGCAGGTCGTAGTTTTCGAGCAGCACCTGGGGCAGGCCGATGAGCGCGGACAACGGCGCTTTGAGGTCGTGGCGGGCGATGCGGTCCACGTGTTCGCGCAGGTCCATGTTCTGGCGCAGCATCGTGTTCTGCCCGGCCAGCTCCTTGTTGCGGATGGCCAGCTCCGCATGGGCTTCGGCCAGACGGTTCTGGGTCTCCTTGAGTTCGGAGATGTCCACGGCGATGGCGTACTTGACCACCCGGCCGTCGGGCCAGCCCATGGCCTTTTCCTGGATCTGGGCCCAGCGTTCGTCGCGTTCGTTGTAGAGGTCGTAGACGGCGGTGCGGCCGTTTGGCAGGCCGGCCGCAGTGATCAGCTCCGGGATGCGGCAATGCAGGCAGGGCGCGTCGTTGTCATAGACCACCTTGTAGCACTTGCCCCCCTCGGCCGGGCCAAGGTTCTCCCGGGAGTGGCGGTTGAGGAAGACCACCTCGTAGGTGGCCACGTCCACGACGTAGATGCCGAAGGGAATGACGTCGAAATGCGTCTTTAACAGCGCGCTTTCGAGCATGGAGGCGCTTTGCATCACAAGTATTTCGCCGCCACCGTTTCCAGGGTCTCGGCCAGTTTTTCCTGTTTGACGGGCTTTAAGATATAGCCCTTGGCCCCGGCCTCTATAGCGTCCATGACCATCTGCTCCTGGCCGTGGGAGGTGACGATGACGATGCAGGCCCCGGGATGCACGGCCAGAATGCGGCGGGTGGCCTCAATGCCGTCCATATCGGGCATGGTGATGTCCATGGTGGTGACGTCGGGAGCGGCCTCGGCGTAGACGTCCACGGCCTGCTGGCCGGTGGAGGCCATGGCGACGACGTGATGTCCGAGTTCTTCCAGGAGCTTGGCCATTTTCTTCACGGTGAGGCCGGAGTCGTCCACCACCAGGATTCGCAGGGATCTCATGCCTTACTCCTTCACATATTCAAGGGCGTCGTCAAAGAGTTCGCCCGGACCGATGAGGTGGATGGCCAGGGAACCGGTCGCGGCGGCGAGTTCGGCCGAGGCGAATTTGGCCCCGCGGTGGCGCATCACGGATTTGGCTTCGGTGAGGATAATGGGCGGCGACAGGGCAATGGCCCGGCCGGTGGCGGCCACGTCGGCCAGGGCGTTGCCCACGATGATGTTGATGATGTCGCCGGCGGTTTCCTGGATGGCGTCGTCGCGTTCGTCCTCGGCGATGTCGAGGTCGGCGGTGTAGGCGGCAAAGGCCGCCTCGATAAGGGCCGCGTCGAAGCTGTAGGCCAGATAGAGCTTGAGCTGCCCGGTGGCGCTCAAAATGGCGGTCAGATGGCGCAGGTCGAGCTTTTGCACATCGTCGAAGTGGTACAGGGGTTCCTTGACGGCTATGCCCAGTTCCTCGGCGAAAAACGCCCGGGTGCGCGTGGCCAGGGCGTCGAGGAAGGCTTTGAGATCCAGTTGTTCGGTCATAACGTCTCCCGAAAGTAAAACTTAGGCGTCAAGGAGGGGAACTTCGACGCGAAGGCGCGAACCGCGCCCGGGTTCACTGATCAATACGGCCGCCCCGCCCAGGTGCTGGGCCTCGGCCCGCACGGCGGCCAGCCCCACGCCGCGCCCGGAGAGTTCTCCGACGCTGCGGCGCGAGGAAAATCCGTCGCGGAAAAGCAGTTCGATCACGGCGGCGTCGTCCATGGCGGCCAGTTCCTCGGCACCGACCAGGCCGACCTCGAAGGCCCGGGAACGCACGCCTTCCACGTCCACGCCCCGGCCGTCGTCGGCCACCTCGATGACCAGCCGGCCGTTTTCGGCCGCGACCCGGCAGTTGATGATCCCGGCTTCGTCCTTGCCTGCCTCGGCCCGCTCGGCTGGTGTTTCCAGGCCGTGGTCCACGGCGTTGCGAAAGGCGTGGACCAAGGCCTTGGCCAAGGCGTCCAGGCGGTCGGGATCGACGGCCACGGCCTCGCCTTCCACGGCAAAGGGAGCCAGGAGCTTACCCTGGCCGGCGGCCAGGCGGGCGGCCAGACGCGGGTAGGCGGCCAGCAACTTTTTCACGTCCACATGGCGCAAGGTGCGGGCAGCGGCCAACACCGTACGGTCCTGCTCGCCGAGCGGCAGATCGTCCAAGCGCGAAAGCAGCCGGTCGGCCAGTTCGGCCAGGGCCTCGGCCAGATCCGCGCCCAGGCAGATTTCGCCCCGGCGATCGAAAAACTCCTCGCCCAGGGCGTTTCGCACCACGGCGATGTCCCGGTTAAGCGCCTCGTCCACCTCGGGATCGGCCAGTGCCTCGGCCACGGTCGAAGCCTGGGGGGCATCCTCTCGGGCCAGACCAGCCAGACGCGTTTCCACGGCATCCAGAGCGGCCGCGACATGGGCGCATTCCAGCTGCAAAAATAAGCCCTTGAAGGTGTGCACCTGCCGATAAACGGATTCCAGGGCAGCACGGCCGTCGGCGGCGCTGGAAACGAAGACCTGTCCTGATTCCCGGAATCCGGCGAAGCTGTCAAGGACGGCGAAAAAGTCGCGCTGCTCCCGCACCGCCGCCACTACGCAGGCCAGGCGGTTGCGCTCCCGGGCCACGGCGTCCTTGAGGCGCGCCTCGTCGGTGACGTCGGTGATGACGAACATAAGCCGCCCCCCGTCCAAGGCGCGGTAGGCCAGGCGCAGGGCGCGTCCGCCAAGCTGAGCGGACTTTTGCATGAGCGACAGATACAGGTCGCGGCGATAGGCGTCTGCCTCGTCGGCCACCCGCCGGATGTTGACGGCCAAGGCCTCCCTGGCGGCCGGGTCATCCGGGAAAAGCAGCTCGACGACGTTTCGACCCTCAATGTCGCCGCCGAAAATCGTCCGGCACTCCTGGCTGCACCGAGGCCCGACCAAGCCGTTGCGGTCCACCGACAAGAACCCCTGGCCGGCGTTGTCGAGCAGCGCGGCCATGTCCCGGTTGGCGACGTCGAGCGCCTCGTGGGCCTGGCGGATGGCCCGGTTGAGCCGGGCAAGCTTGCGGTTCCACCAGACGATGACGGCCAGGACGGCGGCGGCGATGGCCAGGGCCTTCCAGAACCGGGTGTAGTCAAAGCTTTCCTCGAAGGTGACGGCCACCCACTTCTTGATGATCGCCTCGGTTTCAGCCTTGGTGAGGGTGTTGACGGCCTTTTGGAACAGCGAGGCCAATTCCGGTTCGTCGTCGCGGCTGGCCACGGCCAGGTCGAGCTGAGCGTCGAGGCGGCCGGCGATCTTGAGATCGCTGAAGTGGTCCTTGGCGATGGCCTGGCTGATGGCCGGAACGGTGTCGATGTAGCCGTAGAGCTTGCCGTCGGCCACAAGACGCAGGCCCTCGGTGACGCTTGGCACCTCGACCAGCCGCATTTCCGGGTACTTGGAACGCAGGATGTCCAGGCTGGAGTAGCCGTTGACCACGCCCAGATCCTTGCCGGACAGTCCGGCCGGATCGTCGATGAAGGGCGTCTTGGCCAGGGTGGCCACCACCATGGGGAAGCGCAGGTAGGGCGTGGTGAAATGGAGGAAACGCCGCCGCTGCTTGGTGTCGCCGGCGGCCGGCAGGAAATCGCAGCGATGCTCACGCACGGCGGACAGGCTCTGGCTCCAGGAGCTGGTGGGCACCAGGACCACGGGCACGCCCAGGCGCTCGCTCATAAGGCCCAGCAGATCGGCGGCGATGCCGACGTGGCGGCCGTTTTCGTCGATGCGCTCGATGGGGGCCCAGTCCGGGTCCACGCAAAAGGACAGGGCTTTTTTGCGGGCCAGATAGTCTTTTTCCCGATCCGTGAAGGTCAGCCCCGTGTGCGTGTCGGCCGGCTTGCCCATGACCTCGGCCACGGCCTCGCCAGCCTGGGCTCCGGCCTTGTACAGCGGCAGCCAGCGGGAGAGCAGCGCGGCCTTTTCCGATTCCGTCACCGATTCATGGGCTTTTTGCAGAATGGACGCCAGCAGCGGCCAGTCGTTGCGCACCAGGGAATATATCTTGAACTGATAGTCCAGCAGTCCGGAAATCTTGACGTTGGCCAGCCCCGACTTGCGGATGGCGTAGGAAGCCACGGCCATGTTCTCCACGGCGGCGTCGGCCTTGTGGGTGGCCACCAGCGACAGGGCGGCATAGGGGTCGGCGGTCTCGACGAGCTCCAGGCCCGGGGCCTTTTCGCGCAGGTACTCCTCGGCCGTGGAGCCCCGGGCCACGGCCACGCGCTTGCCGGCCAGGGTCTCCAGGGACCAGGCCGCGGCGTCGTCCCGGGCGGCCACGGCCAGGGGGAACTGCCAGTAAGGGCCGGCGAAAAGCGCGTAGGTGGCGCGGTCGGCGGTCTTGCCGGTGCCGTCCACCAGATCGATGCGTTTGTCGCGCAGGGCATCCAGGACGAGCTGAAAATCCAGCCCGTCGCCCAGGATCTGGAACCGGAAGGCCAGGCCCGTGCGCTGGGCGATAAGGGCATAATAGTCGTGAAAAAGGCCCTGCTGCCGGCCGTCGGCCACGATGGACAGCGGCGGCCAGTCCACGTCGCTGACCGTGACCACGGGATGGGCCTCGATGAAGGCTTTTTCCTCGGGCGTCAGGTCCAGGGCCGCAGCCCAAGCGCCCGCTCCCCCGAAAACAACCAGTGCGGCAAGGACGGCCACAAGCCGCCAGACAAAGGACGCACGCAAAAAACGCATCATGCAGACCCCGTTGTTCATCCGGCCCGCAGCATAGCGCAGCCTGCCTCGAAGCCCAACCCCAAAAATCGGGCTATTCGCTCCCAGGCGAGACCTCAAGGGCAATGGCGTGACGCAGGCGCGCGGCGGCCGCGGCGCCCCGGAAGGAACCGGTAACCGGCGCGGCGTCGTCGGGATGGGGGGCGGCGGCCAGGACCACGTGACGGTCGGTGACGGCCAGGCCCAGGGAAGGATCGAAGCCGCGCCAGCCGCCGCCGGGCAGATAGGCCTCGGCCCAGGCATGCAGATCGCGCTCGTCGCTGTCCGGGTCGCCTTCGTGGTAGCCGCTGACGAACCGGGCCGGGATGCCGACATGGCGGCAGGCGGCGATGAAGACCAGGGCCAGATCGCGGCAGGCCCCTTTCCTCCTGGCCAGGACCGTGTCCGGAGCCATGAGGCCTGGCTCCAGGCGGGCGGAGGTGGCCAGCCGGGCGTGCATCCGACCAAGCAGCTCCATGGCGAAGGTCTGGGGCGTGGTCGCGCCGTCGGCCAGGATGCCCTCGGCCAGTTCAGCTGTCCGGGAGGCGGCCCCGGCCACCGGCGCCAGGCAGTCCCCGGCCAGCCAGGCCTCGCCCGGCGCGAGGGGCACGGGCAGCACGGCCCGGGGCGTTTCGATGAGATAGTCGAAGGGGTTGTCGCGAAGGGTCGCCACCGTCGTTTCGGTGGTCACGGTCAGATGGTCGGTGAGGCCGGAAAACCAGACCGACAGGGCGGTGTTGCCCCAGGCGTCGGTGACGAACGTCCGGCCGGCCGGTTCGGGCTTGATGACGGCGGCAAAGGCCAGCAGCCGCTGGGCGGCGTCGCCCCGGGGCACCAGGCGCAGCAGGTGCGGCTCCAGAAAGACCTCGCGCCCGTAATCATAACGGGTGCGGTGAACGATGCGGCAGCGCACGGGGTCAGGCCGGTTCGGTCAGGCAGCCGGACTTCCCGCACACCTTTTTGAGCTTGGAAGCCACGTTGTCGATCCACTCCGAGGGCAGGTCGTGGACCAGGCCGCGCAGATGCTCCTGCCACCAGGCCGAGATGTCGGCCAGGTCTTCTTTTTCGTAGCGGTGCTGGACCAGCTCCAGGCCGCTTTTGTGGTAGAGCACCACGTCGATGGGAAAATCCACGTCCGAGGCGCTGATGCGGGTGGAGTCAAAGGCCAGGCAGCCGACCTTGAGGGCCATGCGCAGCGGATCGGAGTATTTGAGCGTACGGTCGAGGACGGGCTTGCCGTAGCCGCCTTCGCCGATGATGTGGTAGGGCGTGCCCTGGCTCACCTCCACCCAGTTGCCCTCGGGGTAGATCAGATAGAGCTTGTGGGTGGAATCGTTGGTCATCTGGCCGCCAAGGAGCACATGGAGATTGAACCCCAGCCCCGACTCGGCCAGAAAGGCCTTGTCCTCGACGGCGACCTTGCGCAGTTCGGCGGCAAAGGCGTTGACGACCTTGTAGAGCTTGTCGAGGGGCTTGGCGCAGGTTTCCATGGCCTCTTCGAAATAGGTGAGCGTCTTGTCGCGCACCGAGCGAAGCCCCGAGGTCATGAGGAAAAAGGCCCCCTGCCCGTTCTGATAGGTGGTGACCTTGTGGGCGCTGGTCAATTCGTTGCCGGAGGTGATGCGGGTGTCGGCGATGCCGACCAAGCCTTCCTCCACGGTGATGCCGAGGCAAAATGTCATGGCCGTCCCTTTGTCACTGTTGGCTGGCCCCGTCAATAGCCGGAAACGTGGAGAAGAAGGTGGCGAAAACAGCCTCGTCCACACGGTTCATGCGGGTTTGCAGGTTGTCGGTGAACTCATGCAAGCCCTTGGCCACAACGTCTTCCACGCTCATATAGGCCAGGTCGCCGCACAGCTGGCCGATGCGTTTTTCGGCCGGATTGGCGAAATAGCCCATGGGCGTGCCGGTGATGGCGTGCAGGCACTGCTGGGCTCGTATCAGCGACCACAGGACCGACCGGGGAAAGTCGTGGTCGAGCAGCAAGAATTCCACGATGCGCTCGGGCTGGATGCGCCCATGGCGGCGGCGGTAGGCCTCCAGGGCGCTGATGGCCTTTAACAGCGCCGCCCACTGCACGTAGTCGAGGTTGGAGCCGACGTCGGTGGGGTGCGGCAGCAGGATGAAGTATTTGACGTCGAGGATGCGCGAGGTCTTGTCGGCGCGTTCCAGCAGCCTGCCCAGGCGGAAGAAGTCCCAGGCCTCGTCGTGGCTCATGGCGTCGCCGGCGATGCCGCTTATCGTCAGGTCGCGGCGCTTGACCTCGTCGCAGAAGTGGTAGGGGTTGTTGAGCACGGCGTCGCAGCCCTTGGCCGCCTCGCGCACGAGATGGTAAAACGTGTTGATCTGCTCCCACATCTCGGTGGGGATGATCTCGCGGATGGTGCGGGCGTTGTCCCGGGCCCGGCCCAGGCAGCTCACGATGGAGTTGGGGTACTCCGGATCGAAGGCCAGGAAGCGGATGATGGTCTCGCGGTCCCCGGGCAACTCCCGGGCGGCGAACAGGTCAAAGTCGCCCATGGCCGAGACCAGCGGCATCCACTGCTCGCCGCGCCCGCCCGGGGTGTCCAGGGTGAGGTGCCAGTTGACGTCGAGGAACCGGGCGATGTTCTCGGCCCGCTCCAAATAGCGGCTCATCCAGTAAATGGCGTCGGCCACGCGGCTTAACATGCGGCGCTCCTTGAAATTATAGCCATACAACTACCCTCTGGCCGCAGCGCCCGGACCCAGCACCCAGGTGTCCTTGCTGCCGCCGCCCTGGGAGGAATTGACCACCAGCGACCCGCGCCGCAGCGCCACCCGGGTCAGGCCGCCGGGAATCACCCGGATGTCGTCGCCGTAGAGGATGTAGGGTCGCAGATCGACGTGGCGGCCCTCGAAGTGGTCGTCCACGATGACCGGGGCCCGCGACAGGCTGACTGTGGGCTGGGCGATGTAGTTGCGCGGATCGGCCTCGATCTTGGCGGCAAAGGCCTCGCGCTCCTCGGGGGTGGCCGCCGGCCCGACCAGCATGCCGTAGCCGCCGGATTCCGCCGCCGCCTTGACCACCATCGTGTCGAGGTTAGCCAGCACGTGCTTTCTGGCCTTGTCCTCCCAGCACAAGAACGTCTCGACGTTGTCGATGAGCGGCTCCTCGCCCAGGTAGTAGCGGATCATGCGCGGCACGTAGGCATACACTACCTTGTCGTCGGCCACGCCCGTGCCCGGGGCGTTGGCCATGGCCACCCGGCCGGCCTTGTAGACCTCCATGATGCCGGGCACGCCCAAAAGCGAATCAGGACGGAAGACCTGCGGATCGAGGAAATCCTCGCCCACCCGGCGGTAGAGCACGTCCACCCGCTTGAGGCCCTTGGTGGTGCGCATGTGGACGTAGCCATCGGCCACGACCAGATCGCGGCCCTCGACCAGCTCGATGCCGGCCTGCTGGGCCAGGAAGGTGTGCTCAAAATAGGCCGAGTTGTAGACGCCGGGAGTGAGCAGCGCGGCCGTGGGCCGGTTGGCCGCCTGAGGCGCGATGGCGTGGAGCATGTCGAGGAGTAGCGGCGCGTAGTCGTCCACGGGCCGGATGTCAATGGCCTCGAAGACCTGGGGGAAGGTGCGCTTCAGGATGCGCCGGTTGGCCAGGACGTAGGACACGCCCGACGGACAGCGCAGATTGTCTTCGAGCACCATGAACCGGCCGGACTCGTCGCGGATGAGGTCCGAGCCGGTAATGTGGCACCACACCCCATGCGGCGGATTAAGCCCCTGGCACTCCTTGAAATAGCCCGAAGACGACTCCACCACGACGCGCGGCACCACGCCGTCGGCCATGATGCGCCCTTTGTGGTAGACGTCGTCGATAAACAGGTTCAGCGCCCGGATGCGCTGGATAAGCCCGCGCTCCAGGGCGTCCCACTCGGCGGCCTCGATGATGCGGGGGATGATGTCGAAGGGAAAGATCTTCTCGGTCCCCTCCTCGTGGCCGTAGACGGTAAAGGTGATGCCCATGTCGTAAAAGGCCTGCTCGGCGGCGGCCTGCCTGGCCAGGATCTCGCCCGGCGGCAGGGAGGCGATCTTGTCATGGAGCATCCGGCAGCCGGGGCGGGGCTGGCCGTCGGGGGTGAACATCTCGTCGAAAAAGGGGCCGACGTCGTAGCTGTCGAAGTCCATCTTCGGTGGCATGGGCAAGCCTTGTCGCCGCTTCGGCGGCCGGGTAACACAGGTGTCGGTCGGGGTCTTTCCGCCTTGGCCCGCCACGGATTTGAGCGTTCCAATTACGGAATTTGTTAATAATATTCCATACCGCCTGTCAATCGCCCTTCTGCGTCGCGACAGGCAAGACAGGAAAAAACATGCCTTCCCACGCCATCGCCCAGCTCGCCCGGGCCATTGCCGACATCCTTGAAAGGGGTCTTCCCCAGGACGAAGCCGCCCTGCACTGCATCCGCTCCACCCACGGCCAGCTGTCCCCGGCCGCCATCGCCGCCCTGGCCGCCGACGAGGACGATCCCCAAGCCGCACCGCTTTTGGAATTGCTCCTCTTCCCGGGCCGGGCCACCGCCCTGGAGCTGGAAGAGGCCATGGCCCAGGCCGCCCTGGAGCCGACCGAGCTGCCGGCCCTGGCCGAAGCCCTGGCCGGGCTGGGGCCGCGTCCGACCGCCCTGCTCCCGGACGGCGAAGTCGTGCCCCTGCCGGTGCTGGAGGCCGATCAGGCGGCCCGGCTCGTGGCCCGGCTGGCCCCCCAGCGCAGCCTGCCGGCGGCGGCCCGGCAGGCCGCCCAGGCCGCCTATCCCGGCCTGGGCCGGCGTCTGGCCGCCGACGCCCGCCAGATCGGGCCGGTCTGGTCCCGGGGGGCCTTGGCCTTTTTCATCAATTGCTTGCAACGCCTGCCGGCCGTGCGCCCGGACCCGGAAAAGGCCTTGGCGGTAGCGCGATTTGTCCTGCGCTTCCTGGCCGATCTGCCGGAGAGCGCCCTGCCCCTGCCGGCGCTCATGGCCCGCCAAGCTAAGCTTGTCGCCCAACTGCGCCGGGCCAGGCTGCAAGAAGAGGCCCTGGCCAAGAGCAATTTCGAAACGCTCATTATGGCCGGCAACCGCCTGCCCTATCTCCATGCCCCGGACATCGCCGAGGAACTGGCCCTGGCCGAAGCGGCCATCCTGGCCGTCACGGGCCGGCCCGCGCCCGAGGCCGGGCCGAGTTGCCAGGACCTGGGCGCGTTTACGGAAATGGGGGATATTTTCGCCGCCCTGGACGATCAGGCGGCCGGAGAGCCGGAAGAATCGCGGTAAAGGGGCAGGCGCACCCGGATATGGGTGCCGGCCGTCTCGTCGGTCTCCCAGTGCAGCTCGCCGCCGTGCAGCCGGGCGATGGTGCGGGCGATGTAGGCCCCAAGGCCGGTGCCGCCGGGCTTGCCGCTGGTGGCGTACTTGGCCGCGAAACGCCCACGAATGCCGGCGGGAATGACCCCGTGGTTGTGGACGCCGGCCACGGCCGCCTCGTCCTCCACGGCCAGGGACAGGGTGACGGCCGTGCCCGGGGGCGCGGCTTCCAGGGCGTTGGTGACAAGATTGGAAAAAGCCGTGGCTAAAAGCCCTTCCTCGCCGGCGGCCAGGGGGCCGTCGTCGTCCTCCCGGAAGCCCGGCCCAAAGGCCAGTTCGGCCTGCCGCCGCCGGGCCAGGGGAGCGGCCAGGGAGGCCTGGCGGCGCAACAACGCGGCCAGGGCCACGGGCTGGGGCCGCAGTTCGTAACGTCCCTGTTCGATGCGGCACAGGTCAAGGTTGCGAGACACCATGTCGCCCAGGCCGGCGGCCGTTTCCCGGATGACGACGGCGATTTCCCGTTGCTTGTCGGTGAGATCCCCTTCGGCCAAATGCCCGGCCAGTCCGGCGATGCCGGCCAGGGGCGAGCGCAGGTCGTGGCGCAGCATCTGCTCCACCCGGTCCCGGGCCTCCTCGGCCCGCACCCGCTCGGTGACGTCGTGGATGATGGAGAAAAGGAGCTTGCGCCCCAGATACTCCACCGGCCCGGTATAGACCTCCACCTCGCGCACCTCTCCTCCGGCCAGCCTGTGCCGGAAGCGAAAAAACCGCCGTTCGGCGTCGCCGGTCAGGGCCATGTCCCGGCGCGTCGCCTCCTCGCCGGCCGCGTTGATGTCCCAGATGGACAGACGCTGCATCTCCTCCAGGGAATAGCCGTAAAACCGGCAGGCGGCCGGATTGGCGTCCACGATGCGACCGCTGGCCGGATCGATCAGCAGCTTGATGGCGATGTTGGAAAAAAACATGGCCCGATGCCGGGCTTCGGAGTCGGCCAGGGCAGCGGCCATCTCCTGGCGCGAGAGCAGGATGGCCAGCCCCGTGGCCAGGCGCTCCAGCCGGACCACGGCCGGGGCGTCCAGCCTGTCCGGCCGGCGGTCATTGATCTGGAGCAGGCCGTGGGTGGTGTCGGCGGCGCGCAGCGGAACAAGGACCACGGTCTCGTAGCCGGCGGCGTTGCAGCGGTTGCGGGTCCCGGGCGGCAGAGCACCGGCCTGGGCCAGAAGCCTTGTGGTGGAGCCGGTGAAAAAACTGCCAAAAGGCGTGAAACAAGGCAGACGGGGATCGACGCGGCCTTGAATAACCGCGCCGCACATGCATTCAAACACGGGCCGTGCGGCCGGATCAACGGAGTCTTCCCCGGACTTGGCGCACAGCGACGTCTCGGCGGCGACGAAACCGGCGGCAAAACCGTCGGCCACGAAATAGGGATAGTCTTCGCCCTGGCGCAGACGGATGCCCACGGCGTCGCAGCCCGTGACACGGCGCACGATTCGCGCCGCCACGTCCAAAAGCGCCTCGCGGTCGGGCACGGCCTCCAACAAGGCCGCCCCGTCGTCCAGCCCGTCCTGGCCCGGCGTCGCTGCATCCTGAAGACTATCCATGGCCCGACACTAGCACCAGGCCTTGGATAATCACAAGAGCGGCGGAAAGGACAGGACGCAAAAAACGTCCGACCGCCCGAAACAGACGGCCGGACGCGTCAAAAGCAGGCGGTGATCTTGGCCAGCATGGCCGCGAATAGGCCGGCTTCCTCAGGGGACAGGGCGCACAGGATCTCCTGGGTGAGCTGGGCGTGGAGCTTGTGGTGCTCGGCAAAGAGCCGCCCGCCCTCGGGAGTCAGCCCCACCCGGATGGAACGGCGGTCGGTCTCGTGGGGTTTGCGGGCCACGAAGCCGCCCCGCTCCAGCCGGTCCACCAGCACGGTGAGCGATCCGGTGGTGATGCCCATCTTGGCGGCCAGCTCCGTCATGCGCAGGTCGCCGTCGGCCCCGAGAATCTCCAGCGTATGCATCTGGGGCAGCGACAGTCCCGATTCCTTGACCACGCCGTGCTCCCACGAGGAAAACTTCTCGTAGAATTCAATGAGCAGGCGGGTGAGTTGTTCGTTTTCCATGCCTTACTGTTTGGCGGTTGCGGCCGTAACGGCCGGTTCGGCGGTAAACGCCAGGCTGGCCGAGGACAGGACCACCACGATGGAGCCGATGTTGTGGAAAAGCGCCGCCGCCACCGGCGACAGCAAGCCGTAGCCGCTGCCAAGGATGGCCACGGAGTTGAAAAAAAGCCCCAGCCCGATGTTGACGGCGATCATTGTGGTCATGCGCCGGCCAAGATAGACCAGAAACGGCAGCCGGCCAAGGTCGTCGTTGGCCAGGGCGATGTCGGCGGTCTCCAGGGCCACATCCGAGCCGGCCGCGCCCATGGCCACGCCCACGTTGGCCCTCGCCAGGGCCGGGGCGTCGTTGACGCCGTCGCCGACAAACAGCACCCGGCGGCCCTTTTTCTGGAAGTCGGCCAGGATGTCGAGCTTGTCTTGGGGTTTGAGCCCGGACCAGACGTCGGACACCCCGATCCGGCCGGCCAGGGTCGAAACAGCCTTGTCGTGGTCGCCGGACAAAATGCCCACGGTGGCAAGCCCCAGGCCGCGCAGCCCGGCCACGGCGGCGGCCGCCTCGTCCTTGACGGTATCGGACACGGCGAGCAGGCCCATGACCGCCCCGCCCTTTCGCACCACCAGTCCCGTGGCCCCCCGGGCATACATCGCCTCCAGGCAATCGGCCAGTCGCGGCGGCAAGGCGGCGGCCCCGCCCATCATCTCCGGGCTGCCCACTTCCACCACCTCGCCGTCCAGTTCCCCCCGAAGCCCCAGCCCCGCCTCGGCGGTCAGGGAATCGGCCAGACGCGCCTCGACGCCGGCCGCCCTGGCGGCGTCCAGCACGGCCGTAGCCAGCGGATGGTTGCAGTGGCGCTCCAGGCAGGCGGCGCAGCCCAGGACCTCGGCCTCGCCCACCCCATCAGCCGGGATCACGGCCTCGACCACGGGCCGGCCCAGGGTCAGGGTGCCTGTCTTGTCGAAAAGGGCCACGTCAGCCCGGGCCACCTCTTCCAGGTACTGGCCGCCCTTTATAAGGATGCCCCGCTTGGCCGCCCGGCCGATGGCCGCCACCGTGGCCGTAGGCGCGGCCATGAGCAGCGCGCAAGGGCAGCCGGCCACCAGCACGGCCACGGCCCGGTCGGCGTCGCCGCTTATAAGCCAAGCCAAGGCGGCGCAGGCCAGAACCAGGGGTGTGAAATATTTCGCGTGGTTGTCGACGACACGCCCGGCCCGGGGCTTGCCGGCCTCGGCCGCGACCACGAGCTTCACCACCTTGCCAAAGGTCGAGTCCTCGCCAACCTTGGTGGCCCGGGCCGTCACCCGGCCGGTGTAGTTGAGCGTGCCGGCCAGGATCGTGTCGCCGGGGACCCGCTCGCGCGGCAGGGATTCGCCGGTCAGGGCCGACTCGTCCACGGCCGTAGTCCCGGCCTCGATGACCGCGTCCACCGCAATACGCTCACCCGGCCGCACCATGACCAGATCGCCGGCCCGGACCTCGGCCACGGGCACGACCCGCTCGGCTCCGTCCGCGCCGACCACGGTCGCCTCCTCCGGGGCCAGCTGGGCCAAAGCCTCGATGGAGCGCCTGGCCCCGTCGCTCACCGCCTCTTCCACCAGCGCCCCCAGGGTCATGATAAAGCTCACCACGGCGGCGGTGAGCAGTTCCCCCTGTAAAATGGAGGCGACAATGGCGATGCTCACCAGCTCGTCGACGTTGACCCGGCGCTCCAAAACGCCCTTGGCCGCCTCGACCACAATGGGCGCGCCGTTTATGGCCACCGCCACCAGGGCAAAAGCCCCGGCCCCAAAACCCCAGCCGTTCTCGCCCAGTATCCAGGCAACCAGGGCCAGCGCCCCGCCGCCCAGGCACACGGCGAAATCCTTGAAGGAGAAAAGCCCCCGATAGTCGCCTAGGTTCGAAAATCGTCCGATCATGGGTACACCTCGTTAGTGTGCGAAATAGAATACGAAGAGTGCCTCCGGCGGCCGGGGGCCTGAGGCCCCCGGACCCCCCAACGGGAAGAAAGGGGGTAAGGGGGGCTTGTCGGGCCGCCGGATTGGTCGGATGCGCCCCGCGACAGAGGATCAATAGGAAACACCGATGCGGCGTCTGTTTTCCGGTCCATCCCCCGCAGCCTTGCCATCCGCCCAACCTACGGCCTTGCCCCGTAAGCCCTGGGCTTTGCCCGGCGGCTTTGAGCCGGACGGCGTGATTCCGGTTCCCAGCAACGCCGTTGCCTTGAAGACGTGATATCTCTATTGCATGAAATTTTGATTGTCAAATATCTTGAAAGACAAAAAGGCGAGGAAGTCGCCTTCCCCGCCTCACATCAAAACAAGCGTCAGGTATTACAAGCCCTTTTCGGCCATAAAGGCGACCAGGTCGGACACCCGGCAGGAATAGCCCCATTCGTTGTCGTACCAGGCCAGGATCTTGGCCATGTCGCCGCCCTGGACGAAGGTGTATTCGCCGTCCACGATGGAGGAACGGGAATCGGCCTTGAAGTCCGAGGACACCAGCGGCAGTTCGGAGAAGCCGAGAATGCCGGCCAGCGGCCCGTCGGCGGCGGTCTTGAGGGCCGCGCGCAGGTCGTCGGTGGTGGTGGATTTTTCCAGCTGCACCACGAAATCGACCAGGGAGACGGTGGGGGTCGGCACACGCACGGACAGCCCCGAGAATTTGCCCTTGAGGTCCGGGATGACCAGGGCCACGGCCTGGGCCGCGCCGGTGGAGGTCGGGATCATGTTGCAGGCGGCGGCCCGGGCCCGGCGCAGGTCCTTATGCGGCAGATCCAGGATGCGCTGGTCGTTGGTGTAGGCGTGGATGGTGGTCATCACGCCCTTGACGATGCCGAAGTGCTCGTGGACCACCTTGGCCACCGGAGCCAGGCAGTTGGTGGTGCAGGAGGCGTTGGAAATAATGTGGTGGGCGGCCGGGTCGTACTTGTCGTCGTTGACGCCAAGGACGATGGTCAGGTCCTCTTCCTTGGCCGGCGAGGTGATGATGACCTTTTTTGCGCCGGCGTCGATGTGGGCCTGGCACTTGGGGCCGGTGCGGAAAATACCGGTGGATTCGATGACCACGTCCACGCCGAGTTCGCCCCAGGGCAGGCCCTTGGGGTCGCGTTCGGCGAAATTGCGAATGTGCCAGTCGCCGACCACCATGACGTCGCCTTCGACCCGGGCGGCCACGGGCAGCTTGCCGTAGTTGGTGTCGTAGGACAGCAGGTGGGCGTTGGTGGCCACGTCGAACAGGTCGTTGATGGCGACCACGTCCATGGCCTCGGCGTGGCGTTCCAGAATGGCTTTGAGGACTTGCCGGCCGATGCGGCCGAAGCCGTTGATGGCGATGCGAAGCTTTTGCATATGCCGTTTCCTCTACTCGTGCATGGTGTATTCGTAGGCGGTCAGCAGTTCGTAATCGGTGCGCAGCGCCTGATGCAGCCGGGCGTTCTCGATGGCCATGGCCGAAAGGTTGGCGATGGCCGTGGCAAAATTGATCTCGCTTTGGGAGAACTCGCGGATGTTGGAGCAGTACAGGCGCATGACGCCGATATGGCGGCCGTCCACGGTCAGCGGCAAGGCCATGACCGAGGCGATGCCTTCCTCGCGCGCGGCGTCGGGGTACTGGAACATCGGATCGGAACCGGCGTCCTTGATCTGCACGACCTTGCCGGTCAGGGTTTCCTGGTCGATGCGGCTTTTGGCCACCTCGATGGTTCCTTTGCGCAGATAGCCCTTGCTCAGGCCATGGGAAGTGCCGGCAAGCAAGGTCTTGCCCTGGCGGTCCAGCAGCCGGATGGAGCAGGCCTTGGCGGCAAGGGATTTGGTCGCCTGCTCGGCGATGGAGTGGAGGACAGTGGCCGGCTCCAGGCTCGAATTGATGCACATGGCCACTTCATAGAGGCTGCGGTAATAGGCGCATTCCTGTTCGCTCATGACTCCCTCCCGCAAGGGGGTGGTTGGGGCGGCGGCGGACGATCCGCCGGCCGGGTCTCGTCTCCATGCCGGTCCATTGCGAAGGCCGGATGACGACTGTGCGGCAGCATACGGAATTTGAATAAAAAGGAAAAGGTTTTCATTGTACCGGTAAGCCTGACCGTAAGCAGCCCGATCCAGCCCGTCTTCCCGGCGTGGTCACGGCAGGCTGGTCAATTCGGTACTGCGCGATGGTAGAGGGCTGTTCCGGACTGTCCCGGCCGGGTTGCAGGCCCGGCCGCCTTCAGGCGGCCGGCTGCTCGAACCGGGCGACGTTGTTGCGTCCGCCGGATTTCACCTGATACATGGCCGCGTCGGCGGCGGCGATGAGGTCGTCGCCGGACATGCCCGGGACAAAGGCGGCCACGCCAATGGACACGGTAAAACGGATGGGCGCTTCAGCCAGCTTACCGTCGATGCGGGGGCGAAACTCGTAGTTCTGCACGGCCAGCCGGATGGCGTCGGCATGAAACTGGGCGTCGTCGCCGTCCAGGTCGCACACCAGCACCAGCTCGTCGCCGCCGTAGCGGGCGGCGAACCAGCCGTGGCGACCGGCATGGGCGTCGATGATCTTGGCCAGGGTACGCAACACGTCGTCGCCGACCACATGGCCGTAGGCGTCGTTGATGGCGGTCTTGAAGTTGTCCACGTCGATCATCATGGCGGTAAGCGGCGCGCCCTCGGCCTCGGCCCGGGCCACGGCCGCGCGCAGATGCTCTTCCAGGGAGCGGCGATTGTGCAGGGGGGCCAGCAGCGGGTCGACCTGGATGATCTTTTCGAGCTGCTGGGCCTTGCGTTCCCAGGCCTGGGCCTCCTCGCGGTAATGGGCGAGCATGTTGCCGACCAGGGTGCGCAGCTTGGGGATCATGACCGAGGGGTCCTCGCCGCCGGCCAGGGTATCGAGGGTCTCACGGCCAAAGCGGCCCACGAGCTTGCTGCGCTCCTGCTCCGAGGTCAGCGTCTCTTCCAGAAAGGCGGTAATGGACTGGGCCAGGGATTTGGAGGCCGCCTTTTCGTTTTCAAGCTGGTCCTTGACGGCGGCCATGGGCAGGTGGTCGGTGAGAAACAGTTCCAGGCCGCCAAGCAGGCGTTGGAGATGTTCGGGGGAAGGATCACGCCGGGCCAGTTCCGAAAAGACGTATTCCTGCAGGCACTTCTTGCGCGAGTCGTCGAAAATCGAAAACTGCCGCAGCAGGTTGCGCACAAAAAGCAGCACCGCCAGCCAGGACGAATCATTGCCGCAGCCGAGTTTGTGAAGCTCGCCGCACAGTTTGCGGATGTCGCACGGCGCTTCCTGACAGCCCAGGTGCATCAAACCCTTCCTCCCCAAACGGTCCGCATCGAAACGGTCGGTCTGCCATCAATCCAACGTACTGCATAACCCGCCCGCGCGCACGGAGCAAGAGCCGACGCGCGCTCCCGCCGCAAATCGGATCATTTTTGTCTTTGCCGACAGACAGAGACATTTTGACCCACACCCTTTGTCCCACCGCCAGAGCCGGTGACATTTTGACGCAAAGCCCGATACCTCTTTACCTCCGTCCCGGTTTTGATTACTGGAGTCAATTTTCAAGCCGGAGCTGTAAGGCCGGCGGCCGAGGAGGACTTCATGGATCCCAAGGACGTCGAATTTTTCCGCGAACTTCTAAACGGCATGCTCCAGGACATCCTCAAGAAGGGCGAGGAAACCATCGAGGACATGACCGACACCGTCGAGGTGTACGCCGACCCGGCCGACCGGGCCACGGCCGAGTCCGACCGGGCCTTTACCCTGCGCCTGCGCGACCGGGAACGTCGCCTGATCAAGAAGATCAAGGAAGCCATCGAGCGCATCGACGAAGGCACCTACGGCGAGTGCGTGGAGTGCGGCGAGGACATCAGCGTCGCCCGCATGAAAGCCCGTCCGGTCACCACCTTGTGCATCAAATGCAAAAGCCGCCAGGAGGCCGACGAAGACCTCCGGGGAGATTAGCGCCGCGCCCTTGGAAAATACGCCCGTATTTTCACCCGGGGCAACGCTCCGGGGTATTTTCCTTTAAGCTCCGGTCAACGGACAGAAAGGACGCAGCGCCAAAGCCGGCCGGCCAGGCCCCCGATCCGCCAAAGACGGCGGCGGTCGTTGTTGCCGGTTCGGCCGCCGGCCCCGCCTGGCGGCAGACAAACCCTGTCCGGGACGTTCCCGGGCCGGGAGGAGACGTCGCCCATGGAGGCCGTTTTTTTTCGTGTCCTGGTCCGCGAGCTGGCCGCGGCCCTGCCGGGCGCTCGGGTGGAGAAGATTTTCCTGCCCGTCCCCAACGTCTTCACCCTGTCGCTTTATCTGCCGGTCAGCCGTGTCGTCCCCGGCTGTCCCGGCAAGAAAACCGTCCATCTCCACGCCCGCTACGGCACGGGGCGTTTTTTCCTGTTCCTCTCCGGCTCCAAAACCGCCCAGCCCGACCGCGCCCCGGGGCAAGCCATGCGGCTGCGCAAGCACCTGCGCGGCCGGCGGGTGCAGCGCCTGGTTCCCGACTGGCCAAACCGCCGCCTGACCCTGGTGTTCACCGGCGACGGCCCGGCCCTGGTCCTTGATCCCCGCTCCTTCCCGGTCCTGGCCGAGGCGCCGGCCCCGGACGCGACGCCGGCCGAACCGGGCTGGCCGGCCATCGAAACCGTCACCAGCGATCCCGACATCTGGCAGGCCCATCCCCAGCTCTCGCCCGGCCTGCGCCGCCGCCTGGCCGCCCTGCCCCGGGACGGCCGCCAGACGGTCTACGACCGGTTGCAGGCGGACACGGCCGAAGGCTTTTTCCTGGAGCGCAAAGGGGGCGAGCCCCTGGCGCTTTGGCCCGTGGTCTGGCCCGGCAAACCCCAGGCCGGGGTCGAAACCATTGCCTTTCCCACGGCCCTGGAAGCGGCCGCCGCCTTCGGCCTGCCCCTGGCCTTCGGCGAGGTCTCGGGCCGTCGCGAGGCTCCCGAGGCCGACGCCGTCGCCGCCCGGGTCCGTCGCCGCCAGCGCGCCCTGGCCAAACTGGAGGCCGACGAAGCCCGGATGCGGGCCTTTATCATGCGCAAAGCCGAGGCTGACCGCATCGCGGCGCACCTCCATCTGCTGGACAAGACGGCCAAGATTCCTGAACTTTTTTTCACCAATGACGACGGCACGGAAACGGCCCTGACCCTCGACCCGGCCCTGACGATCCTTGGCAACATGCAAAAGCTCTATCATTTGGCGGCAAAAGGCCAACGGGGCCTGGTCGCCATCGCCGCCCGCCGCCAGGACTTGCAAGGCGATAAAAAAGACTTAAAAGGTCGGGAACACGTCCCGGCGTCCCAAAGCGCCGTCGGGGCGTCTGGCAGCCTCAAGGGCGTGGCCGCCCATGTCTACCGCACTTCAGACGGCTTTTTGGCCCTACGGGGCAAAAACGCCAAGGCCAACGACCAGCTCCTTAGACTCGCCAATGCCTATGACCTGTGGTTCCACGTGGCCAACGGCCCGGGAACCCATGTGATTTTGCGACGCGACCACCCCGGACGCGACGTGCCGCGACGCAGCCTCGAAGAGGCCGCCGGACTGGCCGCCCTGGCCAGCTATGCGGCCGGGGCCGGCACGGCCGACGTCTGGCTGGCCCGGGTCGGCGACGTGCGCCGGGTCAAGGGCGGCGCGCCGGGCCAGGTGACGGTGACGCGGATGTTGGAGACGCTACGGACGGCCGTGGACCCGGCCCTGGAAAGTTTGCGGGAAAAGGCGTGAACATGCGGTTTTGCTTGTCCTTGTCGGCGCGTTGTATTAATTGCCTGACCGGAGTGCGCGCGCGGGTTCCCGACCGTAACCAGGCTTCGTGACGTTATGATGGAAACGCTGTGCATGGAGCGACGGCTCGACTTTGACGACCCGGCGCTCGCCCGGGACCTTTTTGGCCCCCACAATGCCAATATCGCCCTGATCGCCGGCAAATCCGGCGCGCGTCTCGACACCCGGGGCAGCTCCGTGATTTTGCGGGCCGACTCCGAGGAGACGCTCTCTCATGTGGCCAACGTGCTGGTACAGCTCTACGGGCTTTTGCGCCAGGGCAAGCCCATCTATCCGGCCGACGTGGAACAGGCCTTAAGCGTTCTGGCCAAGGAGCCCGAGGCCAGCCTCCAGCGCGTCTACCGCGAGGAATCCCTCGTCATTTCGCCCAAGAAAACCGTCACCCCGCGCACCGCCACCCAGCGCGACTACTTGGCCGCCATAAGACGGCACGATCTGGTCTTCGGCATCGGCCCGGCCGGCACCGGCAAGACCTATCTGGCCGTGGCCATGGGCGTGGGGTTCCTGCTGGAACGACGGGTCAAGCGCCTCATCCTCACCCGGCCGGCCGTGGAGGCCGGCGAAAAGCTGGGCTTTTTGCCCGGCGACATGGTGGAGAAAATAAACCCTTATCTTCGCCCTCTCTACGACGCCCTCAACGACATGCTCGACTTCCGCAAGGTACGCGAGATGCTCGACACCGGCGTTATTGAAGTGGCTCCTCTGGCCTTCATGCGCGGGCGCACCTTAAACGATGCGCTCATCATTCTTGATGAAGCGCAGAACACGACGCCCGAGCAAATGAAAATGTTTCTCACCCGACTGGGCCTGTCCTCCAAGGCCGTGGTCACCGGCGACGCGACCCAGATCGATCTGCCGTCCCATACGGCCTCGGGACTGGTCGAGGCCCGGCGGGTGCTTCGCAACGTACGCGGCATCGAGTTCGTCACCTTCAGCGACGCCGATGTCGTCCGCCATCCCCTGGTGGGAAGGATCGTCCAAGCTTATGAGCGAGATAGTCGACAGGGTTAAGCGGGCCATCAAGGCCCCTTCGGCCCAATCCCCGGTACAGCAGGCAGGCGGCTTCACGTTGCCCGAATGGGCACCGGGCTTCCTGTTTTTCCTGGCTGTGGTCTTCACCTTGTGCTTCGTGGCCCGCCTGGGCCTGGACACTTCGGTGCGTCTTTTTACCGCCGGCGAAATCGCCACCCAGGACGTGGCCGCCGACCAAAGCCTGCAAATCGAGGACGTCGAGGCCACCACCCGCCGCCGCGACCAGGTTGCCGAGGCCCAGCCCCCGGTCTTCGACGTCAGCCCCCTGCCCTTCGAGGCCCTGGCCAAAAGCGTCGAGGACATCATCGGCGCGGCCCGGGCCGCCACGGCCGAGGATCTGGAAAAGCTGCGCTGGCAGGTGGCCGAGAACCTCAACACCGACATCGGCCCGGACATCATTGAGGTCTGGCGGCAGGACGACTTCAAAGCGCTCATGCAAAAAGACGTGCTGCCCTGGCTCAAGCAGAACTACGAGCCCGGCGTGGTCAGCTCGGTCTCGGTTTTCACGCCCTATAAAAACGGCATCCTCCTGCGCGAACTGCCCTCCAAGATGGAGACCCTTCGCGTCGAGACCCGCGACATCAAGGACATCAAGCAGATAAAAGACGACCTGGAGCACATGCTCAAGGTCTCCCTCAACAAGCCCTTTCGCCAGCGCAAGGCCGTCTATTCCCTGGTCTATCCGCTCATCGCCCCCAGCATGACCCTCAACCAGGAAACGACGCAAGCCCGCAAGGCCGAGATCGCCCGGGCCGTGGAGCCGCTGTACTACATCATCAAAAAGGGCGAGATCATCGTGCGCCAGGGCGAGCGCGTGGGACCCATCCAGCAGCTCAAGCTCCAGTCCCTCTACTCCCACCGCAAAGGCCCCTACAACCTGCTGCGGGCCACGGGACTTTTCGGCATGTGCCTGATGTTTCTGGCCGTACTCTACGTCTCCCTGGAGCGGGCCGGGATCAAACGCGTGCGCAGCACCGACTGGGTGTTTCTGGGCGTGGTGCTGCTCATCTTCGGCATGTTGGCCAAGGTGGGCGACATGGTTACCCTGCCGGGTGGTGGCGGGTTGCCGGAGGCGACACGCTCAATCTACTTCGCCTACAGCCTGCCCATCGCCGGCGCGGCCGGTATTTTAGCGCTGTTTTTCCCCAAACGCCTGTGCATCTTCACCAGCCTCATCCTGTCGTTTCTGGCCGCCAACATGGTCTACGGCGGCATCGGCGCCTTTTGCTACTACTTTGTCGGCTCCATGATCTACGTCTACCTCATCAAACGCTCCGAGACCCGCTCCCAGCTGCTCAAGTCCGTCTTTCCGCTCTTGGCCGCCCTGTGCGTCATGTGGTGCTCGGTCAACCTTATGGACTTAAATGACCCGTCGGTAGCCGGCGCGGGCCTGGCCTTCGTTGCCCTGTCCGCCTTCCTGTCGCTTTTGGCCGTGGTCGGCATCGCGCCCATCATGGAGCTCATCTTCGGCTACACGTCGCGTTTCCGGCTCATGGAGCTGCTCAACCTGGAACAGCCGCTGCTCCAGGAACTCATGGTCAAGGCCCCGGGCACCTACCACCATTCACTGATCGTCTCCAACATGGTCGAAGCCGGCGCCCGGGCTATCGGAGCCAATCCGCTGCTGGCCAAGGTCGCGGCCCTCTACCACGACATCGGCAAGCTCAAAAATCCCCACTATTTCATTGAAAACATCTCCTGCAAGGAGAACCGCCACAACAAGCTCGCGCCGTCCATGAGCGCGCTAATCCTCATATCCCACGTCAAAAAAGGCATCGAACTGGCCCGTGAACACCGCCTGGGACAGGCCATCACCGACCTCATCGGCCAGCACCACGGCACCACGCTCATTGCCTACTTCTACCACAAGGCCAAGGAACTGGCCGAGGCCAAGGGCGATGATCCCATCCGCGAGGCCGATTACCGCTATCCCGGCCCCAAGCCCCAGTCCAAGGAAGCCGGCCTGATCCTTTTGGCCGACGCCATCGAGGCCTCAAGCCGCACCCTGGTGGACCCGACCCCCAGCCGCATCAAGGGCCATATCCAAAACATCGTGCGCAAGATCTACACCGAGGGCGAACTGGACGATTCCCAGTTGACCCTTAAGGACCTGACGTTACTCAGCGACACCTTCCAGCGCATCTTGACCGGCATCTTCCACCAGCGCATCGAATACCCCAGCGCCAAAAGCCCGGAGAAAAACGGCAAAACCCGCGAGGAAACGGCCTGCGCCGTGGACCCCAAAGCGGCGGAACACGCCGCGTGATCGGCCTTGCCCGGGGCGTCTTCGCCCCCGACCTGCCGGCCTCGCGTCCGGAGATCGACGCCCTGTGCGACGCGCTGCTCGACGCCCTGGACCTCGACGGCCGGGACTTCGATCTGACCCTTGCCGACGATGCCGCCATCGCCGCCCTCAATGGCGAATTCCTGGGGCTGCCCGGCCCAACCAACATCCTGAGCTTTCCGGCCGAGGACCCCGACCGGCCCGACTACCTCGGCGAACTGGCGCTGAGCCTCGACGCCGTGCGCCGGGAAGCCTTCCTCTACGGCCAGCCGCCGGGACTGCACATGGCCCGGCTGCTGGCCCACGGCTTCCTGCATCTGGCCGGCCTGGACCACGGACCGCTCATGGAATCGCTGACGGAGACCGCCGCCGAAACGGCGGCGGTGAGACTGGGACTGGACTAAGGGAAAGCGGAAGAGGCCTCGGGAGTCCGGGGGACTCAGTCCCCCGGACCCCCGACATTTTTGGGCGGCGTTCCCTGCAGGCAAGGCCTACAGGGAACGCCGCCCAAAAACATGGTGAAGTCCGTTGGCGTCAACGCCAACCACTTTCGGCTTATCTGTTCCTCACTTCCGCCCGACGTCGTAACGGCATTTACCCCTTAACCCATTTGGGGGGTCCGGGGGCCTTAGGCCCCAGCCGCCGGAGGCATCCCCCTCTCCTTCTTCCTCTTTCCCGCCTAGCCCTCGCGGCGCAGGCCGTCGATGAGGGTCGCCAGACGCGAGGCGGAGTTGGAGAGATTGTCCAACTCCGTTTCGGCATCAGCCATGCCCTGAGCGGTTTCTTCGGCGATGAGACTGATGTCGGCCAGGGCGCGGTTGATCTCTTCCGAAGCCGTGGCCTGCTGCTGCGAGGCGGTGGCTATGGAGCGCACCTCCTCGGTGGCGGTTTCGGCCATTTCCACGATGTGCGTGAGCGACCGGCCGGCGTTTTCGGCCAGCTTGGTGGTTTCGTCCACGGCCGTGGCCGCCGCTTCCATGCCGGCCACGTTTTCCCGCACGCCGCTGTCAATGGCCGAGACCACCGAGGCCACCTCGCCCGTGGCCTGCATGGTCTTTTCGGCCAACTTGCGGACTTCATCGGCCACCACGGCAAATCCGCGTCCGGCGTCCCCGGCCCGGGCCGCCTCGATGGCGGCATTAAGCGCCAGCAGGTTGGTCTGGTCGGCGATGTCGGAGATGACGCCGAGGATGGCCGAGATGCCCTTGGCCCGATCGCCCAGAACGTCGAGGCTGGTCTTGAGGCCCTGGGAGAGGCCGCGCACCCGGTCGATGGAGCGGGCCACCTCTTCGGTGGCGGACAGGCCTTCGCGCGCGCCGTCCCGGGCGGCCCGGGCGCTCTGGCTGGCGCGGTCGGCGTTCTGGGCCACTTCGAGCACGGTGGCGTTCATTTCCTCCATGGCCGTGGCCGTATCGGCGGTGCGTTCGTGCTGGCGCACCGTGCCCCGGTTGACCTGGGCCACCCGGTCGGTCAAGGCGTTGCCGGCCCGGGCCACGGCGTCGGCCAGATCCTCCAGCCGATCAGCCGCTTCGGTCAGACCGGAGCGCCGGGCCTGATCGGCCTGGCGCGTAGCCTCCTCGGCGGCCTGCCGCTGGCTCTGGGCTTCCCGTAAGTGTTTTTCAGCCTCGGCCGTGCGGGCTTCCACGGTGGCGAAGGACTGGCGAAGCTTGTCGGCCATGGCGGCCATGTCGGCCATGACGCCGCAGCCCTTGCCTTTGGCGACGCAGGTCGCGCTCACGGCATCGAATCGTCCGGCGGCCACGTCCCGGGCCACGGCAGCCACTTCCCAGGGTTCAGCCCCGAGCTGGCGGCGGATGTTGCGGGAGACGAGGACGGCGCAGACGACGCCTACGGCCAGCGACAGGCCCAACAGCAGGTATTGCAGCCGCAAATCGTTTTCGAGCTTGTCCAAGATGCCGGCCACCTGGGTGTCCACGGCCTGGAACTGGCTGGCTTTGAGGGGGGCAATGCGCCCGGCCAGGGCCTCGGTACGGGCGTCGAAATCGCCCATCATGGCGTTGCCGGCCTCGCGGCCTTCGGCCACATAGGCCTTGGACATGCGCTTGCCGACGTCGTACATGGCCTCGAAATCGCGCAGCACGGCAGCGGTTTCCGCCCGCAGCGCCTGATTGCCGGTGCGCTCGGCCAGGGCCGCGAACTTGGCCGCGCCGGCCCGAAAGGCCCCGGCCGCCTTCTCGGCCTCGGCAAAACCGTCGTCCTCGCCCGTGGCCGAGACGTCGGTAAGCCACTGCTGGACGTTGACGGCCTCGAATTGCATGCCGGCGGCGACGTCGGCCAGGGGAAGGGCCTGGGAGCGCATGGCCTCGGCCCGGTCCTTTACGTTGGCCAGGGAAAAGGTCATGACGAACGCCCCGACGGTCATGGCCGCCAGCACCAAACCAAAACCCAGCCCCAAACGCGCCGAAATAGAGAACTTCATGGATACCGCCTTGCGGATTGGGCTGCCGGCGGGCTGGGGACACGCATCGCATCGCCGTCGCCGGGCCTGGATTTTGAGTTTTACTGTTACAGACCGTTAAGGGGCGGGGTCAAGACCATGGCAAGAAACTTTTCCCTGGGCGGACAGGACGGCCCGAATTTCGACGGCTGCGTGCCGACCTTTGACGCGCCGGTGCACGTCACGGCCCGCATCCAGGCCGACCGCGCCCCGGCGGTGGCGCTGCTTCACGGCCTGGGCGATTCCCGGCTGGCCTTCGAGGACGCCTTCGCCACCCGCTATCTGGCCGGGGCGAGTCTGATCGTTCCGGACATGGCCGGCCACGGGGGCAGTCCGGCCGCCCTGGACTATTCCATGGAGGCTGCCACCCGGCGGGTGCGCCAGGTGCTTGACCACCTCATGGAGCACCACGGCCTGCGCCCGAGCCGCCTCTATCTTGTAGGGCACTCCGTGGGCGGCATCCCGGCCACGTTTTTTTGCCGCGACGCCGCCCCCGGCGAAGTGGCCGGGCTGATCCTGGCCGAGGCCTCGGTGACGCGCTTCGGGGCCTTTGTCTCGGCCCATGCCGAAGCGGCTCGGCTGTCGGGGCGTTTTGGCGAGTGGTACGCGGAGTTTCGCGACCAGACCATCTTTCGGGACTATCTCGGCAAGTTCCCGTTTTGCCGCCACTACTACGCCTCGCTGCGCTTTTGCCGCGAGGAAGCCTTTCTCCAGACCGTGCTGGCCGTGCGCCGCACCTCCCGGGCGCTGCCCGGCAAATGGAGCCACGCCGCAGGCCAAGCCCTTGCCGCCCTGCCCATCCCCAAGCTCTACGCCTACGGCCGCGACGTGGCCCCGGAAACCCGGGCCTTTCTCGACGAACACGCCGTGCCCACCCGCCCCTTCCCCACGGACTGCCATTTCCTCATGCAGGCCATGCCCGGCGAATTTTACAGTATGCTTGGCGAATTTTGTAGTTGAGGGGAGGGAAAAGGCCTCCGGCAGCCGGGGGCCTGAGGCCCCCGGCCCCCCAAATGGGCGTCGTGGATAGCTTTGCCAGATGGTGAGCGATGCAGCCGCCAAGGCCTTGCCAGAGCGGGGCGGGCGGGGCACAGTCGGGGCAATGTCCACCCCAGCCAAGGAGTCCCGCCATGGACGCCTTCCACGTGGCCCTCACCGATGCGGAAAAAGCCTTTCTCAAGGATCTCGTCCGGCTGGTCATCGCCGCCAGACTGGCCGGCAAGCCGGCCAACCTGCCCGCGCCAGACAGTGAAACCCTGCGCCGCCGCTTCGGGGCCTTCGTGACCCTCACCCTTGATGGCCGCCTGCGCGGCTGCATCGGCCACATCGTCGGCGACCAGCCCCTGGTCAAAACCATCGCCGCCATGGCCGAGGCCGCAGCCTTCGGCGATCCGCGCTTTACGCCGCTGACCCGCCGGGAGTTCGACCGCGTTGCCATCGAAATCTCCATCCTCGGCCCCCTGGAACCCTGCCCGGACCCGGCCCAAGTGGTCGTCGGCCGCCACGGCCTGATGGTGCGGCGCGGCGCCCGCTCCGGGCTGCTGCTGCCCCAGGTGCCGGTGGAATGGGGTTGGGATCGGGAAACTTTTCTGGACCACACCTGCCGCAAGGCCGGCCTGGAAAACGGCTGCTGGCGCGACCCGTCGGCCACGCTGTACTGGTTCGAGGCCGAGGTTTTTTAGGCGGAACGGGAAGAGAGAAGAGGGGAATGCCTCCGGCGGCCGAGGGCCTGAGGCCCCCGGACCCCCCAAATGGGCAAAGGGCTCGGTCGCTGGTCAACCAGGCAGAGGCGTTGATGATGTCCCTCGGTCGGACCGGCAACGACGCAGCTTCCCCGGCAACCAACGCTTTGCCGATATATGGTCATTTTTGCGCGCCGCGACTCCCGTTTTTGTGGAATCGCGGCGCGACTGTTTTGGGGCTGCCTGTAGACCGCCTGAAATAGTTTACTTTTTGTGATTGTCTCCATTGGCACGTTCCTCGCTTGAAGAAAAGCAGATGTGGGAACGCCGCCGTCAGCGGACAACTGGAAGAGGGAGCCGACATGAAACGCCTGCTGCTTATCGCCGCCATCGCCGTCCTGGGAGCGACCGTGTACGTGGCCGATCCGCCGCGTCTGACAGCCAAGGAGACGGCTGCCGCAGGCATTGTCGCCAAGACTCCAGCCGTCCAGAGCGAGGTGGTCCGGCTGGCCGAGGCCAGCCTGCTGCTGCGCCGCCAGGGCGAACCCCGGCTCGCCGCCTATGATCAGCACGCCGGGCCGCATCCACAGCGGCTTTTCGAGAGCAAATAGCGACACGGATTTGGGAGGGCAGGCGCGGCGGAGGGTTCGCCGCGCCGGAAGGGGACGCTTTCGGGCGTCCCCTTTTTTGCGGCATTCCCGTCCGCAGACGACCGCCAAAGCGCGGCGGCAGGCATGTTTGTGGCCTCTGGCGGCGGCCTGCCCGCCCTGCTCCAGGGAAGCAAATCCCGCTAGGGGCACAGACGGCCCCGCCGTCTCTGACGGCGTTTGCTGCTTGCGGCCAGGGACTCAGAACTCGCCGGACGGTCCAGCATTGCAGGCCAGGAAGGGGCAAAAGGCCAGGGCGGTTTCGGTGAGGCGGGTTTGCGTCCCGACTCCGGCGTAGAGGGCCAGGGGCGCGTCCAGGATCATGCCCGGACCGCCGTTTTTGCGGGCGGCCACCAGCACTAGCCTGGCCGGCGCGCCGGCGCGCGGCGAAACGGGCAGCACGCGCTTGACCACAAGCCGCTTGTCCGCCAGGGCGGCAAAGACCAGGGGCAGGCGCTCGGCCAGATGGATGCAGGCGAAGAGGCCTTTGTTGGCCAACAGATAGCTGCCGGCGGCGGCGAAATCGGTCATGTCGCCGTCCGTTTCGAAGCGGGCGGCCTCCCGGGCCGGGCCGGAAGGCCGGCGGCCCGAGGCCGGGTCGCGGTACGGTGGATTGCAAATGACCAGATCGCACGATTCCGGCAGGCAGCGGGCATCTTCACGGATACCGCGCAGGTCCACGGCCAGGGCCGTGAAGCGCTCGGCCAAGCCAAGGCGCGCGGCGTTTTGGCCGGCGGCCCGGACCATGTCCGGGTCGCGGTCCAACCCCAGGCAGGTCGCGGCCGGATCGGCCCCGGCCAGCAGACAGCCAAGACCAGCCGCGCCGCAGCCCGTGCCGAGATCGGCCGTCCGGGGGCCGGCGGCCAGACTCGCGGCAAAGGCAGCCAGGAGCAGGGCGTCGGAACCGAAACGAAAGCCCCCTTCGGGCTGGGCCAGCCCGCGCGGGAAGGCCTCGCGCGCGGCCTGCACGGCGTCATCCTCATATTCCGGCATCAATCCCATCCACGGCTTCTCTGGCTCCCCGGCCGACAGAGAGCAACTCCCCGTCGAAAACCCCTTACAACTTTTTCCCATGCGGGGGGTCTGGGAGGGGCTTAGCTCCTCCCGGCCGCCGGAGGCACTCTTCCCTCTTCCTTTTGGCTGGCCTTTTTGGCCCGCATGTTGAGGAGTTCGACCAGCAGGGAGAAGGCCATGGCGAAGTAGATGTAGCCCCGGTCTATGTGGCGGCCCAGGCCCTCGGCCACCAGGAACACGCCGATGAGGATGAGAAACGACAGGGCCAGCATCTGCACCGTGGGGTGGCGCGACACGAAGTGGCTGATGGCGTCGGCGAAAAGCATCATGACCAGGACAGCGGCGATGACGGCCGCCACCATGACCACGATTTCGCCGGACATGCCCACGGCGGTGATGACGGAATCGAGTGAAAAGACGATGTCGAGGATGGCGATCTGGGTCACGGCGGCGGCGAAACCGCGCACTTTCGCGGCGCGCTTTTCGTCCTCATGGGCCGGCTCGATCTTTTCGTGAATCTCGAAAGTGGACTTGGCGATAAGAAACAGGCCCCCGGCCAGCAACACGACGTCGCGGCCGGTGACCACGTGGCCAAGGACGGTGAAAAGCGGCGCGACCAGGCCCATGACCCAGGTGATGCCGAGCAGCAGCAGGATGCGGGTGCCCATGGCCAGCAGCAGGCCGATCTTGCGGGCCTTGGACTGGACCTCGGCCGGCAGGGCGTTGGAGATGATGGCGATAAAGACGATGTTGTCGATGCCAAGGACGATTTCCAGAGCGGACAGCGTCAGGAAAGCGATGAGGTTTTCCGCGGTGAAAAGGGCCATGGGCGTTGCTCCTGGGGGATGGCTTGGTCGCGTCGGAAGCTGTCTAGCAAGGGGCCGGGGTTTGTGTACAGCAGGGAAATAACGGGCGGCCGGCGCTACCCGGCCCTGGCCACGGGCAGTTCGTCCCAGACCGTGGTGTAGCGCGGGGAGCGGCTGGCCTGGCGCATGGCCCAGGGCTTGTCGATGCCGCAGGCGGCCGGAGCCAGGGCGCCGTGCCCCCATTTGGCGTTGACGGCGTCCAGGGCGGCCATGAGGCGGCCTTTCCGGGCATCCTCTTCGGGGGGCGCGTCGAGGAGCGAGCGTTGGCGTCGGCCGCCCGGCTCCAGGCCAAGCAGGATCACCCCGGCTTTCTTGTAGCGGTGGCCGGGCCGAAAGATCGTCTCCAGGGCCTGGCGGGCCGCCGTGATGAGTTCGCCGGTGTGGGCGGTGGCCGCGCGCGGGGCGGCGAAGGCGGCGTTGGCGTAGGGCGGGCGGCCGTCCTTGTCGGCATAGGTCTGGACGTAGGCCTCCACCCCTGAGGCGACCAGCCCCCGGGCGCGCAGCCGGGCGGCGGCCCGGGCGGCGTATTCGGCCACGGCTTCGGCCAGCTCGTCCAGGGTGGTCACGGCCCGGCCGAAGGAGCGCGAGGACATGAGCGTACGGGCCGGCGGCGGGGCGTGCTCCAGGTCGATGCAGGGCTGGCCGCGCAGCTCAAGAAGTGTATGCAGGCCCTGGACGGTCATGCGCTTTTTGACGAAATCCCGGGGCAGCTCGCGAAACGCCAGGGCCGTGCGGATGCCGAAGGCTTCCAGCATGGCCGCGTGGCGGCGGCCGATGCCCCAGACGTCTTCCACCGGCGTGGCGGCCAGGACGGCGTCGGTATCGGAGCAGGCGGCCAGATCAAGGACGCCGCCGCTTTCCGGGCGTTTCTTGGCCGCCCTGTTGGCCAGCTTGGCCAGGGTCTTGGTGGGGGCAATGCCCACCGACACCGGGATGCCGGTCCAGCGGACGACGGTCTCGCGCAGGCTGCGGGCCGTGGCCTCGGGACCGCCCGGCAGGCCGGCCAGATCAAGAAAGGCTTCGTCGATGGAATAGACTTCCATGGTCGGCGTGAACCGGGACAGCGTGGTCATGACCCGGGCCGACATGTCGCCGTAAAGGGCGTAGTTGGAGGAGAAAACGGCCACGTTGTGGCGCGTGAACAGCTCCCGGCACATAAAGGCCGGCTTGCCCATGGGGATGCCGGCCGCCTTGGCCTCGGCCGAGCGCGCGATGACGCAGCCGTCGTTGTTGGACAGCACCACGATGGGCCGGCCGGCGAGGTGGGGCGCGAAGACCCGCTCGCAGGAGGCGTAGAAATTGTTGCAGTCGACCAGGGCGTACAGCGACGGCATGGCGATCACGCTTTATGAATGATGTAGGTGACCACGCCCCAGACCATAAACGAGGCCTCGGGCGCGACTTCCACAGCCTGGTAGTCCGGGTTTTCCGGCACGAGCAGCAGTTTGCCGTCGCGGCGGCGCAGGCGTTTGACGGTCAGTTCGCCGTCCAGGGCGGCCACGACGATGGAGCCGTCTTTCGCCTCCAGGGCCCGGTCCACCACGAGGATGTCGCCCGAGGCCACGCCGGCGTCGCGCATGGAGTCGCCGTCCACGCGCACGAAAAAGGTGGCTGCGGGATGGCGCACGAGGTGTTCGTTGAGGTCGATTTTCTTGTCGATGTAGTCCTCGGCCGGCGAAGGAAAGCCGGCCGGGGCCGTGGCCAGATACAGCGGCAGCTCAAGCGCGGTCTTCGGCTCGAACCCCAGGATCGTCAAGGTGGGTCGTCCCATGGGGGCACGGTACGGGAGCGCCGCCGCGCTGTCCAGACGGCACGAGCAGGAAGGTGAAAGCGGGAAGAGAGCCTCCGGCGGCCTCAGGCCCCGGACTCCCAAAATGGGTTAAGGGGGACGGCGATGACGCGGCGGTTGAGGCGCGACGGAATCACCATGTTTTAGGGCGGCGTTCCCTGCAAGGCTTGCAGGGAACGCCGCCCTAAAATGTCGGGGGTCCGGGGGGCTGAGCCCCCCGGCCGCCGGAGGCATCTTCTCTTTTGCTGACTCAGTTTACGCCGCGTTCGATGAAAAACGGGGCGTATTTCTGGTCCGTGCCCTTGATGTGTCCCACCAGCCAGTTCTTGAGGAAATTCATGACCTCGGTGGTCAGCGCCGCCCGGTTGTCCCGGAAGTCGTTGCCAAAGGCGATGACCTTGTCCACGAAGGCCACGTGTTCCTTGCGGTGGTTGAGGTAGCCCGGATACTTGTACTGCTCCATGAGCTTTTCCTCGTAGCCGAAGTGGTCCACCGCATAGTTCTGAAGCTCTTCGAGAATCGCCTCAAGCTGATGCTTGCCCTTGCCCGAGCGCATGGCCTCGTGCAGATCGCAGATCATGCGTACGAGCACCTGGTGCTGGCGGTCGATCTCGCTGATGTGGGTGGCCAGGGAATCGTCCCACTGCAGCAGGCTGCCGCCAATGGAACAGGCCCCGCCGGAACCGTTGCCCGAGGCTTTGATGGCGGCAGGCTTGGCCGCTGGAGCGGGGATGGCCGCCGGTTTGGGGGCCGGGGCATATTTGGCGGCGGCAGGTTTGGCCGTCGGCAAGGCCTTGGGTTTGGCCGGGGCCGGACGCGACGGCGGCAGGGCGCGGGAAGCGGCCGGGCGTGACGGCGCGATGGCCTTGGCGGCCGGCCGGGCGACGGCCAGGGCCGGCCGGGACGCGCCGGCCTCGCCGGTCATCTGGCGGATGGCGGCGTCGAGGTCGTTCGTCAGTTCAGACAGGGCATGGAGGGCCTGGGACGCGGCGGCGGCGTCCTCGGCCGTGTCGCGGGCGATGCCGTTGACCTCTTCCACGGCCCGGTTGATCTCTTCGGAGGTGGCGGACTGTTCCTCGGAAGCCGTGGCGATGGACTCCACCTGGGTGGCGGTGGCTTCAACGATGCCGACGATTTCGTCCATGAAGCGGCCGGAATCGGCGGCCGCCCGGGTGCTGTCCTCAATGCCCGAGGCGGCGGACTCCACGGCGGCGATGTTTTCCCTCGCCTGTCCCTGGATGGACACCACGGCCTCGCCGACTTCCTTGGTGGCGGTCATGGTTTTTTCGGCCAGTTTGCGGACCTCGTCGGCCACCACGGCAAAGCCGCGTCCGGCGTCGCCGGCCCGGGCCGCCTCGATGGCAGCATTGAGCGCCAGCAGGTTGGTCTGGTCGGCGATGTCGGAAATGACGTTCATGATGTGGCCGATGCTGTCTGCCTGCTGGCCAAGACGCGTCATGGATTCCTTGAGATCGAGGATGCGCCGGCGGATGGCCTCGATGGACGTTACGGCCGAACGCACGCCGGCCGCGCCGGTGGCGGCCTTGTCCTTGGCGTCGGCGGCGCTCACGGCGGCGCTGGAGGCATTGCGGGCCACTTCCATCACCGTGGCGTTCATTTCTTCCATGGCCGCGGCCGTGTCCATCATCCGGTCACGCTGCTGGGCCGCGCCCTGCCCCACCTGTTCAATGCGCGAAAGCAAGCCGGCCGCATGATCCATGACGCTCTGGGAGATGCCGCGCGCCTTGGCCGCGCCGTCTCCCAGGCGGGCCAACATTTCGGCGGTGCGGGTTTCCTGCTCGCGGGCGGCAGCCAACGCCCGTTCGGCGTCGTCGGCATGTCCGGTACATTCCAGGTTTTTGGCTTCGACAGCGGCCAAGGTGTCCCTGAGGGACTCCACCATGCGGGCCAGGGCGTCGCGCAGCACGGCCAGTTCCGGCGGATAGTCGCCGGCCGGCACGGCCTGCAAATCGCCTCCGGCCACGGCTGCAGCGTATTCGCGCAGCCGCCCCAGGGGCGCGATGACCGCGCGGCGGAACATGAACAGCACCGCCAAGCACACCACGGCGCACAGCCCCATGCCCACGGCCTGAATGGTCATGAGCGTGGACACGTCGTCCTCGGTCTCGGCTTGAAGCCGGGCCACGGCCTTGTCCTGGGCCGCGACCATGGCTTCCGAGGCGGCCAGCAGGCGTTCGGGCGAAACGGCATCGGTCTTGGCCAGGATGGCTTCGACTTCGACGCCAAAAGGTTTGATCAGCCGGCCGGCCTCGTCGAGGAGTGCCGCGGCCTCACGGCTGGACGGGTCAATGGTGAACCTCTTGCTGCCTTCATACGTGCCGCCCCGGGCCAGCAGATTTTGGGTCGATTCCAGAGCGGATAGCCGCTTGCGAATATCGTCGGCCAGGCCAGCCGGCGCGCCGCCGCCCTTGGCCTGGTGGGCCAAGGCCAGGACGTCCTTGGCGATTCTCTGAACCTGCATCCGTTGCCGGCCGGCCAGATTGATGACAAGACCGTCGGAGCGCTGCTCGCTGGTGATGGACCACGTGGCCGCGAACATGCCCAGCGCAACGAGAAAAAGGACAGCGACGGAGGCGAGAATCCGGGCGCGAATACTCATGGATCGAAACTCCTTGGCCGGGCGGCAGCTGAAAAGCAATATCACTAGCCCGACAAAAATGTTCGAGCATGAGGTTCGCTCAGGTGTCAATACTCATTTTGATGACCGAAATAGTGCGGAAGCTCCGCCCAATATCTCTTCCAGTTCCGCGTCCCGCAAGGACAACCGGCGGCGCAGGCGCGCGATTTCCTCACCGGGATCGAACAGCGGGTAATCACTGCCGAAAAGGATGCGTTCCCGGGGATGGCCGTCGAAAATGCGCCGCAAGGTAGCGTCGTCGATAAAGGCCAGGGTGCTGGACGTGTCAATATAGACATTTTTGCCGACCAGATGCTCCACGGCGTATTGCCAATGGAGATAGCCGCCCATGTGGGCGGCGATGACCGTCAGCTGGGGAAAATCGCGCAGGATGGCCGCCACCTTGGCCGGGCAGGAGTTGTTCTCCTCGGGGGGCAGGCGGTCGCCTACGTGAAGCATGACCACGAACCGGCCGGACAGCGCTTCGAAGATGGGCCACAGCTTGCGGTCGTCCAGGCGGAAGCCCTGGAAGTCGGCGTGAAACTTGATGCCCTTGATGCCGTTGCGCCACAGCCGGTCCAGTTCGCGCTCGAAGTCCGGGTAGTCCGGGTGCAGCGTGCCGAAGCTGATGATGCGCTTGTGTTCGCGGTGGATGGCGATGGCCCAATTGTTGGCCGGAACCACCTGGGCCGGGGCCGTTGCCGCGTTGTGGACCACGACCTTGTCCAGGCCCGCCTTGGTCGCGCGCTCCAAAAGATCGTCGATCTGGCCGGTGCCGACAGGCGGGATGCCGTAGTGCCCTTCAAGCTGGGCCAGAACCTTGTCCGCGATCTTGGGATGATAGGCGTGGGTGTGGATATCAATAAACATGAGGGAAAATGCCGCGAAAAAGGCGGGAGGGTTAGAAGGTGAACAGCTCGCGCAGCCAGGACGGCACGGGCATGGGCCGGCCTTGGGGCGAGGTGCAGGCGTGGAGCGTTTCGCCCACGGCGAGAAGCGTGGCGTCCTCGGGCGGCCCGAAGACCTGATAAGCAAAGGTGACCGAGGCCCGGCCCCACTCGCTGACGGCCGTGCGCACGGTGATGGCGTCGTCGTAGCGGGCCGGGCGCAGATACCGCACGGCCATATCGCGCACCGGCAGCCACACGCCGCGCGCCTCGACCTCGCCGTAGCTCATGCCGCGCACGCGGATGAAATGCCCGCGCCCGCGCTCGAACCAGTGGGGATAGTGCCCGTAGTAGGCGTAGCCCATCTGGTCCACCTCGCCGTAGGAGACGGTGAGCGCCAGCCGCGAGTCAGGCTGGGGAAAGTCTTCAGGCTTGAGGATCAGGGCCATGGCGTCTCGTTCTCGCGTATCTCGCCCGGCGATCAGACGTCGCCAGCGTGTCGCAACCGTTTTTTGGCGAAATGCGCCCGGAAAGTCCGGCGCGTCAAGAACGGGTCCAGTCCATGGCCCGGCGCAGCAACTCGTGCCCCGCTTCCACGGCCAGCCCGGTCCCCGCAGCTTCGGCCTCGCTAAAACCCGCCGCACCGGAGGGTATTACGCCCGGCTGCCAGAAAAGAAAAGGCACGGGATCGGCGGCATGGGTGCGAATGGCGATGGGCGTCAAGTGGTCGCAGGCAATGACGAAGGCCGCGTCGTCGCCCAGGGCCTCGACCATGGGCGCGACAATGCGGGCGTCGAACCGGGCCACGGCCTCGGTCTTGCCGGCGGCGTCGCCGCCATGGCCGCACTCGTCCGGGGCCTCGACATGGACGAAGACAAAATCGCCGTCCTTTAAAAACGCCAGCGCCGCCGCCACCTTGCCCTCGTAGTTGGTGTCGAGCAGCCCCGTGGCCCCGGGCACGTCGATAACAGCCATGCCGGCCGCCCGCCCAAGACCCTTGACCAGATCCACGGCCGAGACCACCGCGCCGCGCAGGCCGAAGGTCGCGGCGAAATCGGGCAAGGTCAGCGCCCTCCCCTGGCCCCAGGGCCACACGGCGTTGGCCTTGGTTGCATTGTCCGGCCCGGCCAGCACGGCCGCCGCCTTGGCCGCGAAATCAAAAAGCGCCGGGGCGCGGCGAAACTCGGCCAGGTCCGGGGCGATGGGCTGGTCGGTGATGTCGTGGGGCGGACGCACGTAAACACCCGCCTCCTCCCGGCCGGCCGCGCCCTTGGCCACCAGGATGTGGCGGTACTGCACGCCGGCATGAAGCTCGTAGCCCTCCGGCAGGCAGGTCGCGGCCAGCTTCTCGACCAGGGCCGTGGACGCCTGGGTGGCGATATGGCCGGCGCTGTAGTCGCGCATGAGCCCGGCCTCGGCGAACTGGCTCACCGTGACGGTGTTGAGGCGGAAAACCACGTCGTCGGGCGCGACCGGCAAGCCCATGGCCGCCGCCTCGATGGGGCCTCGGCCGGTGTGGTTTTGGGCCGGATCAAAGCCCAGAAGCGACATGTTGGCCACGTCCGACCCCGGGGCCATGCCCTGGGGCACGGTGCGGCAAAGCCCCACCATCCCCTCCCGGGCCAGCCGGTCCATGACCGGGGTGGCCGCCGCTTCCATGGGCGTGCGCCCGCCCAGGGAATCCACGGGCAGATCGCCCATGCCGTCGGCGATGAGGAACACGAGTTTGCGGGGCAAGGGGGACGGAGAGGATGAAGGAGATGGAACGGACAAGATGATGCCTCCGGCGGCCAGAGAGAAACTTTTTGAAAAAAGTTTCTCTCTGGACTCTCTTCAAAAACTTTTAACGGGGCATGCCGAACACATGCACCGGTGATTACAATACCCGGAAATGGACCGTGCCGGGCTTGATGAAGGGCATGGCCCCGGTGTCGGCCAGCACGGCGTCGATGGCCCGGTTGGGGGCCTCGTGGGTCAAGAACACGATGGACACGTAGCCGTCCTCGGGTTCGCCTTTCTGCACGGCCTGGCGGATGGACACGCCATGCTCGCCCATGGACTTGGAGATGGCGGCCATGACCCCGGCCTGATCCTTGACCGTGAAATGGATGTAGTGCGGGGTGACGAAATCGTCGGAAGCGACCAGCTCGGCCTCGGGCAAAGGCTCGGTGCGAAAGCCCGTGTTGTTGGGGATCATGCCGTCCCGGGCCAGGGCCAGGATGTCGGCCACCACGGCGCTGGCCGTGGGCAGGTCGCCGGCACCCTTGCCGTGGAGCATGATGGGGCCGGAGGCGTTGCCTTCCACCCGCACGGCGTTAAACGCGCCCCTGACGCTGGCCAGCAGGAAGTCCTCATGCACGAGCATGGGCCAGACCCCGGCGGCAAGTTTGCCGTCGCAGTCGCGCACCTGGCCGATGAGCTTGATGGCGTAGCCGAACTCCCGGGCAAACCGAATGTCCTCGGGGGTGACCACGGTGATGCCCTCGACAGGCAGCTTCTCCAGGGGCAGATTGCACCCGTAGGCCAGCCGGATGAGCACGATGAGCTTGTGAGCTGCGTCGAAGCCCTGGATGTCCAGGGTCGGATCGGCCTCGGCGTAGCCGAGCTCCTGGGCCTTGGCCAAAGCGTCGGCAAAGGGCAGGCCCTTTTCGCTCATGCTGGAGAGAATGTAGTTGGCCGTGCCGTTTAGGATGCCGATGATGCTCTGGACGCGGTTGCCGGCCAGGGACGAGCGCAGGGTCTCGACAATGGGCACGGCTCCGGCGCAGCTGGCCTCGTAGTAGAGGCCAAGCCCCTTTTCGGCGGCCAGGGCGAAAAGCTCCGGCCCGCGCTTGGCCAAAAGCGCCTTGTTGGCCGTGACCACGTGCTTGCCGGCGTTAAGCGCCTTGGCAATAAGCCCGAAGGCGGCGTCGATGCCGCCCATGAGCTCTACCACGATGTCGATGTCCGGGTCGGTGACCAGGGCGTCGGCGTCGGTGGTGACCAGTACCTCGGGGCCAAGCGTCACGGCCCGGGGCTTGGCCAAGTCGCGCACGAGCACGGTCTTGACGGCAACCGACCGACCCAGGCGCGCCTCGATCCAGTCGGCGTTTTTCTCCAGCACGGCCACCAGGCCGGACCCGACGGTGCCGAGTCCGGCCAATCCGATGCGAACAGGGGCTACGGCAGCGTTGTTCATCCGGAAAGCGCCTTTTTTATGCCGCGGACGGCCTGATTGATGCGGTGGCGGTTTTCGACCAGGGCAAACCGCACGTAGTTGTCGCCGAAGTGCCCGAAGCCCAGGCCCGGCGAAACGGCCACGCCGCCCTCGCGCAGCAGCAGCTTGGAGAATTCCACGGACTTGAGATGCTGGAAGGGCTCGGGAATCTTGGCCCACACGAACATGGTGGACTTGGGCGCGGGCACTTCCCAGCCGGCCCGGGCCAGGCCGTCAATGAGCGCGTCGCGGCGCTCCTGGTGGACGTCCATGATCTCGCGCACGCACTCCTGGGGGCCGTTTAGGGCCACGGTGGCGGCGATCTGGATGGGCTGGAAGATGCCGTAGTCGAGATAGCTCTTGATGCGGGTCAGGGCATGGACCATCTCGGGGTTGCCGCAGCAAAACCCGACGCGCCAGCCGGCCATGGAATAGCTTTTGGTGAGGGAGAAAAACTCCACGCCCACGTCTTTCGCGCCCTTGGCCTGCAAAAAGCTCGGCGGCTGGTAGCCGTCGAAGCCGAAGTCGGCGTAGGCGAAGTCGTGGATGACCATCATGTCGTGTTCTTTGCAGAATTCGACGATGCGCTCGAAAAACGGCACGTCGGCCGTGACCGTGGTCGGGTTGTGCGGATAGGAAATGATGAGCAGCTTGGGCTGGGGCCAGGTCTGGCGCGTGGCGGCCAGCAGGTCCTCGAAAAAGTCCCGGTCGCTGCTTATCGGGATGCGCCGCACGTCGGCTCCGGCGATGATGCAGGAGTACGGATGGATCGGATAGGCCGGGTCGGTGGCGAAAACCACGTCGCCGGGCGAGAGCATGACGAGCGCCAGGTGGGCCAGGCCTTCCTTGGCCCCCATGGTGACCACGGCTTCGGTTTCGGGGTCGATGTCAACGTCGAAGCGGCGCTTGTACCAGGCCGAGACGGCGTTTCGCAGGCCCTTGATGCCACGCGATGCCGAGTAGCGGTGGTTCACGGCCTTTTGGGCGGCCTCGACGAGTTTTTCGACGATATGGGGGGGCGTGGGCAGGTCGGGGTTGCCCATGCCCAGGTCGATGACGTCCTCGTTTCGCCGCCGCATCTGCATTTTGAGCTCATTGACGGTGGCGAAGACGTATGGGGGAAGGCGCTCCATACGCGCGAACTTTTTCATGCCCTGGACTCCTTTTGAGGGGGCTCGTTAATGCGAAACGGGAGCATATGCGCCTGCCCGGCCCCCTGTAAAGAGCGTATGAGGTCAAAGGCTTGGGGAAAAGCAGTTTTTTTCCTTGACCGCGAGCGGGCAAACGTTTACCTCACCGTTTTGCGGAGAGGTGGCCGAGTTGGCCGAAGGCGCTCGCCTGCTAAGCGGGTAACGGGGCTTAAACCCTGTTCGAGGGTTCAAATCCCTCCCTCTCCGCCAGATATTTAGAATCATTAAGAAAAGCCGTCCAAATTTGGGCGGCTTTTCGCTTTTTTCGACCTGCCTTGCGAGTAGCGAATCCCGCGTCGACCTAGTTGTCGACCTACCCTTCCCTCGAAAAAAATTTCACCCCCCGCTAAACCACGCCCCTCTCCTCACCCTACTCAGCCCCACCGCCATCCACCCAGGGTATCCTCACACCCTATGGATGGAACTTCCATTTCCAGGAATGACATCCTAAGAATTCGGTGACACGGCCCTCCTCTGCCCGGTTTGCCCGATTTTGAACTTATCCTTCTCCGGGGTTTTGACAGAGGGGTTCACCAAAGTGCATAGTGGTACTGTGGTTTGCAGAAGGGACTCGCCCAAAACGCTGGTTGTTGATCTAGGTTTTTGAAAGTGGCCTGGCACTGAAATTATTATGAAAACTGGAGAGTGGCCCTGGAGAAACACCATTTTCCTGAGTTTGACTCGTATCATAAAAAATATAACAAAAGAATATTTTATATTGGTCCACAAAACATCCAGATGCACTAGAAATGACTACAAAAGATCGCAGCCAAAACAACAGCAATAAAGCTTTCAGCAATTAAATACACTTCTGCAAAGAACAGTGCTTTTACCTGAGCACGTGAGACAGCGACTTACGCACTGGTGCGCAATACTCAAAAAAACGAAGCACATCAAAAAAAACGGGTTTTGCCATGAAAAGAATCACAATAAAGGCCATGCTAGTCACTTTCGCCTTCACCGCTTCTACTTCACTAGTTATGTCACTATTGTTATTCTTGAATTACGAACACAAAACATCTCAAGAATTTGACCGAATCATTAATCTTGAAAACAAGCACAGCATATTCCTTCACGAATCGTGGGCAAACGGCCTCCAGACAGAGCAAGCCATCAGAAACATAATCTTCAACCCGAAAGATCAAAAAGCAGCTGAAAATTATAAAAATGCTGACTCTTATTTTACAAAAGCAATTACATCTCTCATCGACATAAGCAAAGGCGATCAAACAAATATTTACAAAGAGCTTTCAGCAAAATGGAGCAAAATCGCGCTGACAAAGAGTGAAATTATAAAGCTAGCGACAGAAAACAAGCAAAGCGACGCCATAGCCATCCTTAACAGCACCGAAACGCCTCAGTGGAGAGACATAAAGGCAATCATACTCAAACAAATAGACTTACAAAACGAGGTCTTTAAAAAAGCACTTGAGAACAACAAAAAAACAAATGAGTCGAGCAAAATAATTTTCATATCTATCGTCGCATTTATGCTTATATTTGTAGTCATAGCATCAGTAGTCATAACAAAATCAATCAACTCACCACTAAAAAGCTTAGGATTATTTTCAAACAAAATTGCATCTGGCGATTATGGTGCAGTTATTGATGACAACTTTTGCCCTGAATTTGAATCACTAAAGAAAAAAACGCTAGAAATGACAAACAAACCAAAGGAAAGCCTAGGATTTTCTCAGAGTGTAATGCAAGGATATCGCCAGCCATTTTTAACAATAGACCTAGATGGACGAATTACATCCGTAAACAACGCGGCCCTTTTGATGCTTGAGTCGGACTTACCCGCCGAGGCGTACATTGGGAAAAAAGCCGGTTATTTATTTTACAAAGACGAATCGAGAGAAACAAACATACAAAAACTTATCAAGTCAACAAACTGGAGTTCGACAGAAGATGTTTCGCTAACAACACAGAAAAACAACAAATTGAGTGTCAAAGCTGACAGATGTCAACTTAAAGATCTTGATGGAAATGTAACAGGAGGAATAGCCACCTACACAGATTTAACGGATATCAAGTGTAGTGAAAGTCAGGCCATTCTACAATCCGAAGATATGCGCCGCGCCGCTACAGAAACGGAAAACATCGCTTCGGGTCTTTTCGAAGCAGTCGAAAGTCTTTCTAATCAGATCAATATTGCTGCTGACGGCGCGACTACACAGCGAGAGCGTTCTGAAACAACATCACTTGCAATGGATGAATTGAAAAACATCATTTCTCAAGTCACTGATCAAGCTGACATAGCTGCAAAGAATGCTAATATTGCTCAAGAAAAAGCGCTTGAAGGATCAAACATCGTAAAACAATCAGTTGAAGCTATACATGAAGTTTCATTAACAGCGGCACGACTCAGCGAAAACATGCAATCACTGGAAGCGCATTCAAAATCAATCGGAGAAATAATTGGAGTTATCTCCGACATAGCTGATCAAACAAATCTTTTGGCGTTAAACGCTGCAATTGAAGCCGCCAGAGCTGGTGATTCAGGGCGGGGGTTCGCTGTTGTTGCGGATGAAGTTCGGAAGTTAGCAGAAAAGACCACACACGCTACTCTTGAAGTAGAAAATACTATCCGAGCCATACAAGAATCAACCAAACTCAACATAAGTCAAATGAACAATGCAATTAAAATTATAGATGGCGCAACCGATCTCGCGAACAAATCTGGAAATTCTTTAAGTGAAATCGTGAGCATCGCAGAAACTACTGCAACTGGGTCACAAAATATTGTTGAAGCATCGCGAGAACAATATGTAAACGCTGAAAAAATTGCACAATTAGCGAATGAGGTTCGTATTACTGCAGACGAAACAGACCAAGGATTACACCAAGCGTCTAGTGCCGTAGAACAACTCACTGAAATGGCTAGGGCTTTAAAAAACCTGGTTGACAAGCTCAGTCGGTAAACAAATCATAGCGTTTTGGCGTTAGCATTAAAAGCTATATACAGGCTTAACATTCTGGATAACCTAAGCGGACTGTCCAACGAATACTTTTCAAAGCTTGTTTTCAGCATCCATCCCATGGCCAAAATCAACAGTTGTTGAGAAGTGTGGACATCGGCGTAGTATATCCCAATAGAAAAAACTACGTTTGCGCCATGCGGCTCGCGAGACCGATTATAAAACATGCACAATTATAACCATTGCGAGGTTATATTAAAATGCACGAAGACTATATTACACTGGCGAAACCCTTTATACAAGCTACTCAACACGTAATCTCAACAATGGCTTTCGTTCAAGCAACTCCTGGCAAGCCATACGTCAAAAAAGGATTAACTGCTCCTGGCGATGTATCAGCAATTATAGGGTTCACTGGAGATAGAAATGGAACGATGGCACTATCATTCACTAAAAAATGTGCCATTTTCATTTTAAAAAATATGCTAGGCGACGATATTCAAGACATCGTCCAGGACATCAAAGAAACTGTCGGTGAACTCACTAACATGATATCAGGTCAATCAAGAGCAAACTTATCTCAAATGGGGATTAATTTACAAGCGTCTATCCCTACCATTATCTTAGGAGACAACCACACTATTGAACACATGAAACAATGCACAATAGTCACAACCCCATTTAATACTTCAAGTGGTGATTTTTTTGTTGAATTTTCGCTGGAACAACTCGCTTAATCTACAACACAGCTACACGTACTTACCAAAGCCACACACAGGGACTTTGTAAAAAATGAAAATAGGCGACATCAAGATCTTAGTCGTGGACGATTTTTCGACTATGCGAAAAATTATCAAATCAATGTTAAGGAGAGTTGGAATTAAATCCATTGATGACGCTGAAGATGGAAAAATTGCACTAAGTTATTTAAAATCAAAACCGTATAATCTTATCATTTTAGACTGGAACATGCCAAACATGTCGGGGCTAGACCTTTTAAGATCGATCAAAAGCGATGAAACACTAAAAAATGTACCTGTACTAATGGTCACATCTGAAGCAAAAGAATCTCAAGTCATAATAGCTGTTCAAGCTGGCGCATCAAGCTACATCGTAAAACCATTCACAGAAGCAACACTTATAAAAAAACTTTGCACTATTCTTAAAATAGAAGTTCAAACTTAGAAAAAACGCAATATACATTAGATTCATTGCCAACAGGGCTGGAGGCCAGTTGGTGTCATGGATTATAGTCATGGATTCTAGAAAACAGTAAAAAAAGCACAAGATAATTGAAATATTATGACATCATTATTTTACACAAATAAACTTATCCGTCATTTTCCTCTTGGCAGCCGACTCATCTCCCGTATTCTTCAATAGCGTCATCCAGGCAGCCTTTAATAGCATCTAGATCCTCTTTAAACAATTCGGCCATTTCGCTTTTTGAAGCTATATTTCGAATCAACAAATACAAATCTTTCATTTTCAGCAAATCTCTCACTGTTTCCCAGCTAATCGCTTCATAAGTATGAAACAACAACCTATTTGATTCGTCAAAAGGATGAAGACTTAGCAGGTTGCACTTAAAATTATCCCAAGCACCTTGAAGTTCTGAAAGAGAAGTTTCCTCGTATCCTGGTTGTTCAGTATAAAACGACATATCAAAGCACCTTTGCATACATGCAGGCGATTGTCCTTGAGTTCTTACACGACTATCTTTCTGCAAATCAATTCAAAGCATTTCATTAGCAGCATCCATTCAGGTCCAGCAAAGGTTTAAGACCGGAGCCGGCTTCATGCCATGCAGTTGGAACCAGTGTCCTACATTTTCGAAAGTCCTTTCTCCGTGGACTATCTTTAAAAGCTATTCACGGTTAAGATAATTTTTAAAATCCCTCCCAGTTTTAAAAAAAGGGATTTTCTTCGGCTTTACTTCCACTTTAATTCCTGTTTTTGGATTTCGACCAGTATAACCATCATATTCTTTAACTGCAAAGGAACCGAAACCACGGACTTCAACACGGTCACCATTGACTAGAGCTTGCTTAATAGATTCAAAAAAAGAGTTCACAAATTCGACAGCAAATTCATGGTCGAGATTATACTTCTCCCCGACTGCCTTAATCAGCTCGCCCTTGTTCATTTTCAGCCTCCATTTCGACAGAGTATGAATTATTCCCCTTGGTTGCAAGCTAGTAACTGCGGCCCACTGCTTTTTCGTCGGCAGTGATTTTTTTCCCAAAAATCGAACTCTGAAACGCAAGCTTCCTGTTACTAGCCTACTAGCTGTTAGAGTACCCCCATAACCGGAGGGAAACAAGCGTTCGGTGGAAACTTTTAAACCATTTCATACTTGACAAGGAAGAAAATTATCCCCTATCTGTCGGTGATTCATTTTCATTGAAGAACAAATCCACCCCGTGAGGAAACAATGGAAGAGTATATCCAGAGCGCCCTTGATATCGTGAAGGCCCAGGCTAGCGCCAGGCCCATGACAGAAGATGAAATCATCAGCATGGTCAAGTCAGTCGCCAAAGGTATTGCTGCTGTCAGCACTGGCCAGCTTGCTACCATTGATGCTGATGCTGCCGCACCGGCCATGGACCCGAAAAAGGCCATCAAGGAAGCATCCATCACCTGCCTTGAGTGCGGCAAGTCCTTCAAGGTCATCACCAAGAAGCACTTGGCCTCCCATGGCCTCACCTCCGAGGAATATAAGGCAAAATACGGCTATAAGAAGACTCAGGCCCTTGCGTGCAAGTCCTTGGCTCGGGAACGCCGCACTAAGATGAAGGACATGAAACTCTGGGAACGGCGGACCAAGAGCAAAGCTGAATAGCAATCTTTACCATTCGATGCCGCCCCGCCTGATGCGGCTTCCCCCTCTGCCCCAGTGCGCCTCCCCGTGCTGGGGCTTTTTTTCTTGACGAACCCGTATGTTACCGGACAACCATCCTCGAAAATGGAGGGTTTTGCTTACCGGGACCAAGTTCGGGGACACGCCCGGTCCTGCTGCCAGTTGTCCGCCTGTACCCAACGCCTGGGCTAAAAATCGGCAAATCGCCGACAGGTCTTGTTGACCGCCCTAATGGAGCCAGCGATGTGCACCCCTAATGGAGCCACTTTGGGTGGCGATTACGGGGTTCGGACGCATCGAAAAGTTAGGTGTTTTCCTCCGCACCGGCAACGAGGTTTTTGAGCGCCGCTTCCTCTCGGGAGCTTCGATAGCTCCTTCCTTCAAGGATGACTTTGTACGCCCCGTGTCTGATCCGGTCCAAGGTCGCCGCTCCGAGCAGTTTGTTGTTGAAGGCCTCCCCCCATTCGGAGAAGTCCAGATTGCTGGTGATAACCGTAGCAAAGCGCTCGTAACGCTCGGCGATCAGGTCGTGAAAGTCTTCATCCTCCGAGGACTTAAAGGGTTTCAATCCAAAGTCGTCAATGATGAGTACGTCCGTTTTGGCCAGGGCGGACAGTTTCCTATCGTAGGAATTGGTCGCTTTAGCCGCTTGGAGCATCCCCAGGAGCTTGCTGACAGGCGTAAACAGCACCTCGTACCCTTTTCGGGCGGCTGCATGACCAAGGGCCTGGGCGATATGGCTTTTGCCGGTGCCGCAGGGGCCGACGATGAGCACCGGTGCCTTTTCCTCAAGGAAGCGACAGGTGGCCAAGTCCAGGACGAGCGCCTTGTTGATGGACGGATTGTAGCTAAAGTCGAAGCTTTCCAATGTTTTTTCACTGCGAAAGCCGGCCCGGCGTACGCGCAACGAGAACTTTTTCTGTTCGCGGCGAGCCACCTCGTCCTGGATCAGCATGGCCAGAAACTCCACGTGAGACAGACCATCCTCGATGGCTTGCTTATTGCGTATTTCCATGGAGTCCAAGATTCCGGAAAGGCGCAACTGCTTGAGTGCCGGCTCGAGCGCTGGCATAGGGTTCATGATCTCCTCCTTTGTCATTGAAGAATTCCTCTTAATTCTCGGCAATACTTCGATTTTCCTTTGTATATTTCTTTCACCTCCTCATGGAAAACAGGGCGAGGCAAAACATCAAGGCCTTTCTCCAGGATCCGTTTGACGGTGTTATAGTGGGGGGCGTGATGATCCAACGCTCGACGGCAAGCTGCTTCCAGACGTTTGGCCCCGTACTTCTTTTTAAACGTCAATGTGGCCTGAGCTGCCCGCAGATTGTCCAGCACCTTATGGGCAAACAAAGCGTCAATGAATTCCCGGCAGGCAATGCCAACCTTTTCTGACTGCCTTAGGCACCACTGCGGATCGTGCATATTGTAAGCTTGAGCCTCAGGCGGCAAATGCTCTTGCACGGTTGACTTGCTCCCCGGGCGAGACAGGCGAGGATGGATGGCAACCAACTCGTTGTCATAAAAGATCTGTACGGTCTTTTCCGTGGCGCGCAGCCAAAGGAATTGGTGGACCAATCGATATGGTGCGGAGTAGTAGCAACGCCGAAATTCGACATGACAGTTTCCGTGCAACTTTACCTTGCCCCAAATAGCCAGTTCAGTCGGGACATCGGGCAGAGATCGCAAGACATGCTTCTCTGTTTCGACGAACATCGCTAAGGGCTGTTCCTTGGTGGTGCCATGGTTACGGTTGCCCGCCGTGCTCATGACCCAGTCCAGCAGCTGGTCATTGGCGTCCCGTAAGCTGCGGAAGTCGCGTAACGGCATGAAGTTGTTCTTGATATATTTAACGCCAGCCTCCACCCGGCCTTTTTTCTGGGGATCACGCGGCGGACAAGGCGACACCAGGAATCCGTAACTCTCTGCAAATTCGGCATAAGAACGCTGTACCACGGGGTCATGGTAGCAGGCCTTGGTGATGGCGCACTTGGGATTGTCGATGATGACCCTGGCCGGGACGCCGCCGAAAAACTCAAACGCTCTACGGTGGCACCCAAGCCAGGTCTCGATTTTCTGGTCGCGCACGATCTCCGCATACTGATGCCGGCTCCAAGCCAGCGTCATCACGAAGAAATGGGTCTTGATAACTTCGCCTGTGAAAGCGTCAGTAATCTCCGGTCCGGCACCAAAATCCACCTGCACCGCGTCGCCCGGGGCAAAATCCAGCATCACCGTGGCCGCCGGAGTGACCTCTTTGATCTTGGCAATGAAGCGCCTGACACTTGAATACGCACCCGTGAAACCGTGCTTGCGAATCAGGGCTTGGTGGATCGTGCAGCCGGCAACGCCCTGCTTGACCCAGTCCCGGACGTCGTCTTGGAAGGGGATGATACTGGAAGTGGATGGCTGCTTCGATGCCCGGCCAGGAAAAAACGAAGCAAGGTCCGCGTCAGCGGGCACGGACGCCGCTGGATTGAGCCATCCTTGCGATTCGGCTGTCTCACGGACGTGGGCGAGTTTTCTGCGCCCCATCAGGCCGGTCTTTGCGATCTGCCTGTCGGACTCGCCAAGGCGCATCCGGACAAGGGCTTGACGATACTCGTACATCTCGAACCTCCGATTAGACATCCCGCGCTCCTCCCGTTTGTGAATCGGGAAAAAGTACGCGGCGTCTCGAAGGTCCGAAACCCGGTCGCTTACGGCTGCCCTGGCTCCATTAGATGATCACAGAATGGCTCCATTGCCTGATCACCAAATGGCTCCATTATGGGAGCACGCCGTGGCTCCATTAGCTGAGCACCCAGTGGATCCATAGGGGCGGTCGCCGAGGCGCGGAACTCCATCAAGGGACTTGGCATTGGTCATTTTTCCAACCGCTGGATACGTCTAGATCTCCTGCGAATTATGGTTGTTGCTCCAGGCTCGCACATTCTATGCTCGCGCCGCCGTGGCAACTCCTCCTCCCGTCCAACTCGGAATCCTGTCACGTCCAGCCGACTACTCCTGTGCTCACGCGCCACTATGGGCCAACTGTTGTCTAGAAAGGTAGTCAGAGGACGACACCCTGGCATGCTGGCTCTGTTGTCATGGTAACTGGGCAAAAAAGGACGCCACCCCCTTTCGCTAGTCCACTGCCTCTGTTATGATTTGATATAACGTGGGAAACCCGAGTCGGCAGGGAAAAATATGACGGATTCCGAAAAGACCAGCAGGAGGATTGAATCGCAACTCGTCAACTTCGCTCAAACACCGATTCACGACAAGGGCTTATTCCAAATTGTTTTAAGCTGTTTGCCCATGCCTTATCTACTTGTTGATGTCGACGAGCGAGTCATTCAAACGAATCAAGCTTGCCTTGACATGCTAAAAATTGATGGATCTGTGGAATCGTGCTATGAAAAAAAGTTAAGCGAAGTCTTTTACAACGACCCTATGCACCCAACTGTCGTAGGCAAGAGTATTTCAGAAAATAAAATATTTAGAGACATAGAAGTTCACACTATAGATCGCCATGGGTCTGAACTACAAATCGTTGCAAACGTTTTTCCCCTCTATGACTTGAACAGCACTTGCATAGGCGGCATGTGCATCTATGTCGACACCACTGAACGCAAGAGAACAGAGGAAGCTCTTGAAAGACGATTAGTGGCGCTTACGCGCCCACTTGACGGCTCTGAGGGAGTCCAATTTGAGGACATGTTCAATCTGGTCGATATCCAACGCCTCCAAGATGAATTTGCCAATGCCACGCGTGTAGCGTCTATTATTACCCGACCCGATGGAACGCCCATTACTAATCCGAGCAATTTTTGCCGGTTGTGTAGAGATATTATCCGTAGTACAGAAAGAGGTAGGGCCAATTGCTTTCGTTCAGATGCCATGCTTGGAAAGCTATCGACTTCAGGACCAACCATTCGACCGTGTATGAGCGGAGGATTGTGGGACGCCGGAGCAGGCATTTCTGTTGGCGGACGCCACATTGCTAACTGGCTGATCGGCCAAGTGCGCGATGTAAGCCATACTGAAAAGCAGATGCGCGATTATGCAAAACGGATCGGGGCCGACGAAGACGAAGTGGTTGAGGCTTTCCAGGATGTTCCGAGCATGACCACAGAGCGTTTCAGGCAAATTGCGCAAGTCCTTTTTACCCTGACAAAACAACTCTCTTCAATGGCATACCAAAATGTTCAGCAGGCTCGATTCATTTCTGATCGCAAGCGGGCAGAAGATGCCGTCAAGCTAAGTGAAGAACGCTTTAAAAAATTATTCGACAACGTTGATTCCGTGGCTGTCCAGGGCTATGACCGTAACAGGAAAGTTATTTACTGGAATAACGCCAGTGAAAAAATTTATGGATACAAACAAAACGAAGCCATTGGTGTTCATCTTGAAGACTTAATAATACCTCCGGATATGCGGCTTCATGTCGTCGAAGCCATCCGTCAATATGCAGAGGAAGGCAAGCCCATCCCGGCTGGTGAATTGCACCTGATGCGCAAAGATGGGACATCAGTCCCAGTCTATTCAAGTCATGTCATGCAAACCACGAGCAAAGGTGACATTGAACTATTTTGCCTTGATGTCGATCTAACAGAGCTAGATGTTGTAAGGAAAGAATTGATATCAGCAAAGGACAAGGCTGAAGCATCGAGCATGGCAAAGAGTGAATTTCTTGCAAACATGAGTCATGAGATTCGTACGCCACTAAATGGCATCCTGGGCATGCTTCAACTTCTTGAAACAACAACAATAAGTGACGAGCAAAAAGAATATCTCCTTGGAGCGATCAAGTCTTCCAAGAGGTTGACACGACTTCTGTCTGACATACTTGACTTATCAAAAATTGAATCGAAACGCACCACCATTGATCAAGTTGAATTTGACATAGAAGAGGTTGTCCGATCAGTTTCTGAAGCGTTTTCGATTTCAATCAAAGAAAATGGACTATCTTTCAGGACAGTTCTTGACAACAATATTCCTCGGCGACTAATTGGCGACGAAACACGAATGAGGCAAATACTATTCAATATTGTTGGGAATGCTATAAAGTTCACTCCTACTGGAAAAATTGAAGTGGAACTGTCACTTCTTTCGCATCACACCAACAAGTCATGTCGCGTTCTTGTGTCTGTAGCCGACACGGGGATAGGAATTCCCGCCGACAGATTGAAGGATATCTTGGAGCCATTTACACAGGTGGATGGCTCATATATTCGATCAAAACAAGGTGCAGGTCTAGGTCTAGCAATAGTCAGAAAACTTGTTGCGCTTTTAGGTGGCAATATTTGCATAGATAGCGAGCTAGGTGCGGGGACAACTTTCTATGTTGTATTTAATTTTCAATGCACGACCGAATCGTTTGCCGCAATAGACAAATATGGTCCTGCATCAAGGGAGAGAGTTAATTTAAATTATAATATTCTCGTTGTTGAAGACGAACAAATAAACAGAATCGTTACCTGCAAGATTCTAAACAAGATTGGCTGCAAAACGGCAACGGCCGTCGATGGGCAGGGGGCGCTAGATATGCTTGCTCATTCTGATTATGATTTAATTTTGATGGATATCCAGATGCCAATCATGGACGGTGTTGCTGCGACAAAAGCCATAAGAAGCCTTCCAAGATTTCAATCAAAGTCAAAGATTCCGATAATAGCAATGACCGCGCATGCAATGCTAGGGGACCGGAAATCATTCTTGGCTGCGGGAATGGATGACTATGTAGCCAAACCATTTAAGAACACGGAGCTTATTGAGGCGATCATGAGGGTAAAGGGAAAAGAATTATAATGAGTCTGTTCAGCAAGTTCAAAGTCCGGCTCAGCCCAAAGGGGGTGGGGCTAGGATCGCGTCCGCGTTTGGACATGTACTCCTTGCATCTGATGGCAAGAGACGCTCTCCGCCGGGCCGGGCTAGATGCGCGTGCAGAAGAACTGCACCATCGCGCCCTTGGTGTGTGGTGCCTTTGGGTTAATGATTGAGTTAGTGGAAGATTTTGTGGAACTGAGGTGGCCGCAGATATCACACTCAAGCAAACAAATTTATGCGATGAAAAAAACTACCATAATCTTCCGCCATAGTGGTAATCCTTACGATCTCTACTTAATTACCATGGCAGCATTGCGCAAGGACGGTCTCAAGGATCAGGTGCGAGAACTTCAGAAGCGAAGTCTGGACGCTCAGTCATTCCACGAAATGCTGACCTTGGTGCTGGAATACGTTGACGTGGACCAAGTATAGGAGACGTCGTCAGTGTCGAGGGCAATCCGTCACCGTCGCTGACGCTATTACCTAACCGGGGATACGACTCCAACGCGTTTATCGTCAGTGATTGCCTTTATCTGGCTGCAATTATACGGCTATTGTGAACAGCTCACAGTCTTGTGATATGCAATTATTTATAGATGAATATAAATTATCTAAATACAATAACATTACCATTCAGGATCTATAGTTGTCACTCCAAACAGTGCTACATTATTTTTACCAGTTCCTTTGACGTCATACATGGCTTTGTCCGCACAATTTAAAAGATCATCGGACGACATCCCAACTTGATATTCAGCAACACCAATAGATACTGTAAACCGAATGGAATTTTCCGCTAGCTTTCCATTAAGCCGTGGCCTAAATTCATAATTTTGAACTGCCAAGCGTATTGCGTCAGAGTGTAGCAAGGCTTCGTCAACAGAAACATTACATACAACAACTAGTTCATCTCCACCATATCGCGCAGCAAACCATCCAAACTTTTCGGAATGCGCACTTATAATTTTAGCCAAAGTCCTCAAGACATCATCACCAACCTGATGCCCATGTGCATCATTTACCTGTTTAAAGTTGTCAATATCGAGCATCAAAAGAGCAAGGGAATTATTGTCTGTCTGATTTTGCTGGATAGCACTCTTTAGGTATGATTCTAGATATCTGCGATTATGAAGTGGCGCAAGGAGCGGATCAACATTAACAGTTTGCTCAAGAAGCCGAGCTTTTCTTTCCCACTCATTAGCCTTTTCCCTGTAATGCATTAACATGTTTTTCAGCAAACCTTTCAGCCTAGGCCTTAGAGCGTCCAAGTCTTCAGAATCCGAAAGTATTTCCAAGGTATCACGACCAAACGTATTTATCAATTTTCCACGTTCTTTTTCTGACATCAATGATTCATCAAGGAACTCATTGACAACTGATGCCAAAGAAGACGTGATCTTCTTTTGCGACTCAAGCTTTTCTTCAGCCGAGACCGTCACCTGATTGTTTGCTATAAAACCTTCAAGGTCATTAACAATCTGCTCAAAATGTTGAGGCGATGGATCTTTTTTCGACAACCTCTCAAACACATTTCGTTGCATTGCGGATTTCTGTTCATCAGTAAAAATTGAAAAGTTTGCAACCAAGTTCCTGACAAACAGGACAACAGCAAGCCATGACGGTTTACTTCCACATCCAATCCTATGCATTTCGGAGCATAATTTTTTAATCGCGCACGAGTCACTTGGACAGTTATTCGACATATCCTTCCTCTACAAAGTAGCGATTCGAAAATATATTCATTAACCCAAACACACTGTCTGCACAAGTACAGTAGCCCGGCAATACTTAACTCGTCGAGACCGCCAGAGGGAGGCCTACATCAGCCAATATGCCGCCAATGGACAGCTAACGAGACAGTGGCTAGCCTGCCATCAAGTTGCCAAAGAAATGTGCTACCATTTCGCTAAATATAAAATATACGTCAAAACAGCTAACAACCCAGAGCTTTGAGTTTATCATTACACGCTCCTCCTCGCAATTTCTCAATTAGTCGAGCCAAGACTTGAGATTGTTCTGACAGAGCAGCCACTGAACGAGAAGAGTGCTGCATGGTTTCACTCATCTCTGTTGAAATCGTTTCGATATGCGAAATTGATCGACTAATTTCGTCGCTAGAGGCAGACTGCTGTTCAGCTGCTATAGCGATTGAGCGCACTTGATCTGAAGTGGCGTTAACCATGGCGACAATCTCATCAAGGGCCTTACCAGAGCGGTCGGCAAGGGCCGTGGCCTGGGCAATTTTCTCTACCGCGACGTTGACATGCCCCACATTGTTTTTAGCAACCTCTTGGACGCCGTAGATGGCCTGAGCCACTTCCTTGGTGGTGATCATCGTTTTCTCGGCAAGCTTGCGCACCTCATCAGCGACTACAGCAAAGCCACGACCAGCATCGCCAGCTCTAGCGGCCTCAATCGCTGCATTGAGTGCCAATAAGTTGGTCTGGTCTGCAATGTCGGAAATAACTTCTAAAACGCGACCAATCTCTTCAGCTTTCTTGCCGAGCACAGTCATATCTGCCTTTAGTTCTCCGGCTTGGCGTTCTACCTCAGTGATGCTATTTACTACATGAGCGACAACTTCACCGCCTTCCTTCGCTTTTATGCGCGCTTGATCTGAAGTCGTGGCCGCATTGGATGCATTTTTGGCTACCTCCAGCACAGCGGTATTCATCTCTGTCATCGACGTTGCTGTTTCAGACACGTGACGGGCTTGTGATTGTGCTCCGTGGCTGGCATGGTCGATTTGTTCGTTAAGTTCTTCAGACGCACCGTTAACCACGTCCGCGACGTGAGCGGTCTCCTCAGCTATGCGAAGAAGTGTTTGCTGTTGTTCTAGCATGAGTTGTTTTGCACTTTCGTCTGCCGTCATGTCGATCATAATGCCGATAACTCCAGCGACATTACCATTGGCGTCAAAAAGTGGAGAAATAGAGTAGTTTAACGGCACATCCTGACGGCCTGGACGGGTGATAACTAGCCTGCCTGTCAATGGCCTACGCTCGGCCACTACAGTAGAAGTTATGGTTTCTCGTTCTTCACCATAAAAAGCGGTAGCCACATTAATAGTTCCAATTCGAGATTGATCGAGCATTAATATGTCAGAAAGAACTTTATTGCAGTAATTAATTATGTTTTTTGTGTCGCAAGTAAAAAAAGGAACAGATATCCCATCTAGAACACTTTTTTGATACTGAATTTGATCTTTAATAACCCCCACAGTGGCCGACAAGTTTGCAGCCAACCGTGCCAGTTCGTCATTTCCACTCACTTGAAAAACAGCACTAAAATCACCTGATCCAACCGCATCACTCGCCCTCGCAAGAACACCTACCTTCTTAATTACAGATTGCTTCATAAATAAAATCAAACAGCCAAGTAGGCCCGTCATTGAAGCAAGCGAAATAATAGCAGTATAAACTTTAAAATCGTTCACGGAATCAAAGCTAGTTGTAACATCTTGAGTCATAATTGTAGCACCCAAAATAGGTGCGCTCTTCCCATGGCAGTGATAACAAGACGGCTCATTCATAATGCTTTTAGCCTCAAAAAATATCGGCTTCTCTCCAACATGAAGAACCGCTGTTTCAACCCCTTTTTTTTCAAGAACTTTAGAGATTATTGCATCCGCACCTCCAGAAGCATAAACTTCGCGGATATTTTTACGAATTTGTGAGTCAATTGTGCTGTAAGTAATTATTCCACGAAAGTCGCTCACTGACATGTTAACTCTCTTGAATTCATGGGCTATATCCTTGAACTTTTGCTTGGTCATCTCATCGTTACCTTCAGCCATAGGCGTCATCATAGCTAACCGCGCCATCCGTTCCAAGCGCGAACAGGCTAAAGTCATTTCAGCAATAACCCCATTTTCTTGAAGCCTTGCAGAAACAAAAAACAGACTTATAAAAAATATGGTTGCGAGAAAACTCATCAAGACGACTATCTTGGCATTAAGGGATCTTTTTAAAAAATTCATACGCCCTCCTAGAAAGCGTCAATTAATGAGCGCCAGCGTATTTGAGAGGTTTAAATCCAAAGGATCTAACCCGCTCTTCATTGTGGCAAACTTTGCAACTCTCTAAAGTTGGATTGCGGACAATTAATTTAGCATCTCCTCCCGAGTTGACGTGGGAAGAGCCGGGGCCATGGCAGACTTCGCAGCCTGAATTAGCTAGCTCTGGAGTCTTTTCAATCGAAACAAACCCCCCAGGCCTCCCGTATCCTGTAGTATGGCAGCCGTAGCACTCGACAAGCTCTAGAGGGGTAAGTTTATCTGCCAATATTTTAATACTTTTGTATGAACTTGCTTTTTTTGCATAACTATTGTAAGATTTAAATTGATCGGAATGACATTCGCCACAAGCCTTAGAACCAACAAAAATAGCCTCCTCTGCGAGGACTATCCCTGGAAAAAATAGGGATAACGCAGCCAATGCACTTAGAATAACATTCTGCATTGATCTCTCCTCCGTTATCGAACCATGATTATGACTTAGGATTGTCCATCAAAGATCATCAAACATACACAACAATATGAAAACGATATCATTTAAAGAAGCTAATTATTGAAAACAAAAACGCCATGATCCAATGACTAGCTAACCAGTCGAGGAGTCATGGCGGCTCGGCTGCCTCAACCGTGAGGCCCGTGGCTTTCCGTACGCACCCGCCTCACGACGGGGTTGGCTTTACAGACTTGTTTCAACGCTTGCATATCACCTTTGACAAACTTTTTCCACCAAATACACACAGAACTGGCACTGAAAACCTCTCAAGCCACTGGGTGCTCACAAGGCGAAGCCACTCCGTGATCATCGTGGAGCCACCCAGGGGCACTCATCCGGACCAATGCGCTAGGCATGTCCAAAATCGAAACGGAGACAGCAATGCCGCTCTATGCCATACCCGGACAGAATCCGCTTGAAATTCGGCACCTGGTGCTTGATTACAACGGCACCCTGGCTGCGGACGGGACGCTTGTGACCAGAGTGCCGAACGATTGAGTGAAATTGCCGTCCCACCGCACAATCTGTTAATCCACGTGGTCACCGCCGACACCATGGGCACGGTCAAGCGCCAGCTCCATGATTTACCCTGCGAGCTTTCCATCCTTGGCCCGGACAGGCAGGATAAGGCCAAGCTTGACTTCATTCAGGGCCTCGGGGTTGAGTAAGCGGTTGCCATCGGTAACGGTCAAAATGGCCACCTGATGATGGCCGCAGCCGCCTTGGGCATTGCGGTCATTGGGGAGGAAGGGGCGGCAACTCAGACGATCTTGACGTCCCGTGTGGTGTGCCGTGACATTATCTCCGCCTTGGATCTGCTGCTCAAACCCAAACGACTCGCCGCCACCTTGCGATGTTGATGGCCGACTGGGACATGCCGCCACATCTTGAGAGCAGTTACCCCCAGCCCGAGGACGTCGAAAATGGTAAATGACGCATGGAGCGAGAACAGAACAGGGACCAGATTCACTGCCGAATCGGAGCCGTCCATGGGTGGCAACCATTTTCGCTGCCCTCTTCGCCCCCGGGGAACGCTGCTGAGTGATCCACAACCTGGAGCCAAGCTACACCCACCCAGATAATTTTTGTTCAGTTCTTCAGAACAATAGGACAATTTCGATGCAAACCATGCCTGCCATGACCGCTTTACTTGCTGCTCACGCTTTTCATGATGATACAATACCGACTTTTGAACGGGTTACAGCTACTCAGATCCCATCATCTTGGACCAAACTTCTTTGCGGAACATCAAGCATGACCATAGCATTATCAAAATGTTACGGCGAAGAAGTTGCTCTCACCCTACTCGGTGACGATATACTAGTCCCTGAAAAAATTTTAGACCGCGCTGTCGTTTTATCTGGTAGGCAGACTAAAAAACCATTTGCACTCGCTGGCCTCCGCATTCATTTAGAACGCTTCGCGCCACATGTTCGAGTTCGTTTTGTAGAAGCAGTCATCCCTTTCGGAAAAATACTACAAGAGGAAGGAATATCATTCACCTCGGAGCCTGCATGTTTCTTTCAGACATCATCCAACGCTCTACTCTCTCGAGAACTAAAAATTTCTGAAGGAATAACGCTGTTCGGTCGAATGAACGACATCAAAAGCAACGAACGCATTCAAATTGCCGAAGTTGTTGAAATCTTAGTAGAGCCTCAATGCTTTGAGTAGATGCGGCCCCCATAGTGAAAACGTGGACCAAGTTCGAAGCCGAGCCGGGTCCCGGCCAAGCACAACTGGCCCTTGACGTCCGATCCTTCCCAACGACGGTCGATGAACAGGTGGTGGTTAGTTGGTTCGTCCAAAAGACCTTAGATAGCCCGTAATGCACACAGGAGATCGTCAACTTCTCTACGTAAAACTGCAATCGCTTCTGCAGCACCTTGAATAGAACCACTCCGACCAACAGCATCAAGTTTAATTGCAGCCTGAAACGCTTGGCCAGTATCGAAATTTCCGATTTCACTCTTGAATCCGTGTGCATTTTCGTGAATAGCTTGCGGAGAATTCGCAACTAACGCATCCTGAAAATTTAAAAATCGCGTTTCTGCAATTTTAGCAAAACTTTCTACTAAGTCCGTAAAAAATTCACGGTCATTGTCGAAGCGAGCCAACACACTTTCTGAATTGATAGACAAATTAAAACATGAAAATTCATTACTCGTTTCTTCTTGTTTGTTGCGGATGGGCGAAGCCCATTTCGCAAGTTTCTCTGCAAGCATACCGGGATCAAGCGGCTTAGAGAGGTAATCATTCATACCCGCATCAAGACATCGCTCTCGATCCGACTGCATGGCATGGGCTGTTAGCGCAATTATTGGTACGGGGTTCTCGCAATGAGCATCAAGTTCGCGAATGCGACGGGTAGCCTCAATGCCATCCATGACGGGCATCTGAACGTCCATGAGAATAGCATCAAATTTACGTCTCTCCCAAAGTGTCACTGCGTCTTGACCATTTTCGACTATGGTAAACGAGTGCCCCATTTTGTGGAGCACATGGCTGATGACCCTCTGGTTTACGGGCGAATCTTCTGCCACCATGATATCAAGGCCCTCGCCAAGCGGCACTGTTTCTATACTAGACTCCACTTGAAATTGTGTCATCTTAACGGCATGACCGAGAGAGATTAGCACGCAATCTAGGACGTGAGATGGATCGAACGGCTTAAGCAGGAAATCCTTCACAATCGAGGGGGCGATTCCCCCTTCGAGTTCGATTTGGCTGGACGATATAAGGATAAAAGCGGGAGGATGACTGCCGCAAAGTTTCTCGACTCGTTGAGCCAAGGCCAATCCGTCTATCCCCGGCATTTGCAGATCACTTAGCAAAAGACGGATAGGGTTTCCTTGGGCTTCGTGTTCTTTGAGTATGGTTAAGGCCTCAAATCCATCCTTAGCCTCTTCAACTAAAGCTTTCCATCCTGCGAGCAGCTCGCGAAGAATCGCACGATTTGTTGCGTGGTCGTCTACTACCAGCACGTTTAAACCGTCGAGTACACTGCTGTCAGGAACCCAGTAGGCTCTTGGAGCTTGCTCAGCCACGGCCAAACCAATCTCGAAAAAAAACTCACTGCCCTTGCCCAGAATGCTCTCCACGGACAGCTGTCCGCCCATAAGTTCAATCAAATGTGACGAGATCGCTAGGCCAAGGCCAGTCCCGCCAAATCGACGAGTAAGTGAACTATCAACTTGTTCGAATGGTTTGAAAATAATTTCCTGTTGCTGAGGAGACATGCCGATACCTGTGTCTTTGACGCTAAAACGTATATATGCCACTCCATCGCTTTCCGATAAAAAATCAACACAAACCGCAACTTCACCACGTTCTGTAAACTTGATGGCGTTGCCAACCAAGTTGTTAATAACCTGCTGTAGGCGCGCAGGGTCTCCTCGTAAGAACACTGGCATGTGAGGCGAAACAACCAGAATCAACTCAACGCCCTTCTGCTGGCAGGCAATTGTCAAGGGCCTTAATGTCATGTTTAGAACTCGGCGCAAATCGAACTCAATAATTTCTAAAGAGAACTTACCAGCATCAATCTTAGAAAAGTCAAGAATATCGTTAATGACGGCCATGAGAGTGTTTGCCGAGTAATGGACCGTCCTAACAAACTCAAGCTGCTTGTCACTCAGTCGTGTGCCCAGCAAAAGATTACACATTCCTATAATTCCATTCATTGGAGTGCGAATCTCGTGGCTGGTATTGGCTAGGAAGGCACTTTTCGCGCGACTGCCAGATTCAGCGGCTTCCTTAGCCTTCTGCAAGACGTCATTCATTCGCGACTGTTCATCAAGCCTGCCAGCCAGTTTCATGCGATCCGAGTTGGCCCGCATCAATTGCCATAGCCCAGCAAGCAGGGCCAACGAAAAGCCTCCCGCCACAAAGGTCATCATCCACGGCGAGACGCTTCCCAGCACATCAGAGGTTCTGGCCACGCTCACAAGGCCCAACGGAAAATCACCCACGGTGGCCCACATTGCTAGGCAAGACTTCGCTTTCAACTTCTTCGCAATATCGTTGTTGAGCGTGACTTGTTTAAAGCTGGGCTGGGCTAGAATTGCTAGAACGGCTGCTAGTTGCCCGGGGGCAAAATCTCCTCCTAGGGATGCAACTGAAGCCCGCTTCCACACCACCCCTAAAGTGATGCGGCCAGGTCGCGCAAAAGGTTTGAACAAATGTGATAAAAGATTTTTCAAAGGGATGCGGGCCAAAATATGACCGTGTGGCTGATCTTTAACCACTACATTTTGTAATAAAATTACACTTCCCGGGTAAGCCGACGTATCCACTATCAGTTTGGTATCTGCATCACTGGAGACAAATTTCTTCCAGTAATCTTGGTTAGGTTGTGTTGCCCCCTCGGCAAGATGCTGGGCACTCGCTATCTGTTCGCCTTCGTTGTCGACAAGTGCCACGGCATCATAAATCTGTTCTCCTCCAAGGGAGCGATCGTTAATAATCTTTTCGAAGAGTTCTGAAATTGCTAGACGGCTGGCAAGCAACCCGTACTCTACCGACATCCCCAGTGCCTTGTTCTCGAAATATGTGAGCACTTGCCTACTGTCGGCTATGTCAAGAATATCATTGTTACGTTCATAAAAAAAATAATCAAGCGTAGACGACATGTTGAGTGTAGCGTTTTCAAAATCATCAAGAGCAGATTTCTCTCTTTTTGAGAGAGATGAATAATTAAATGCTATTAACGCTCCGAATACGAGTACAAGTAGAAGTGCTCCACCCCAAACAAGACTACTACTTTGCCCCCCTCCAGAGGGAACTTCTCTGGAGGAGGGTGGAGCAGTGCTGCCGTGGAATTGAGAGTTTTTCTGATCTGACATGGTCATTCCAAATGTTGCTACTTTTTGAAGAACTCCGGGAAGTAAGTAAAGACGAGAGGATAATACTTGTACACAAGAGCTTCATATTTTCCTGAAGCTTTGAACTGCGCATAGAACTTATTAAATTCATCGCGGAGAAGTGGTTGATCCTTGCGGAAACCTACGGCCATTTCCTGCTTTCCCGTCAATGGGCCAATAATCTTGATTTTCCCGGGGTACTTTTGAAGGGCAATTATGGCGTCAGGGACGTCGAGAAGTGTGGCTGGGGCGTCTCCCACGATCACAGCCGGAGCGAGGTCGTTGAGGGAACCAGCAAAATCCTTAGCCGTAACGCCTGTGGGAGTTAAGTTAAAAAGCGATGGATCTAGGCATGTCCCACTCTTGCAAAGAATGGTCAAGTCCTTCAGTTTGGCCCTTGTGAGTTCGATATCCTTGTTAATGTCACCAGTTGGAGTGATCGGTGTAAGGGGAGAGTCGGCACGCACCACCAACCATACCTGGGTGGGAAACGTTGGACTTGAGTAGTTGAGAATCTTCTCCCGCCACGAAAGAACTGTAAGACCATTAGCCAACAGATCACCCTTGACGGGCGCGTCTGCGATGAAGTTGACATCACCGTCCTGCAACTTAAATTTTTTGCCGATAAGACTTGGCAGGGCTGTGGGCCAGTCCTCCTGGACAAACTCGTATTTAACCCCAAGATGCTCACAGAAGGCTTTGATAATCTCGACGTCAAAACCGTCGCCTTGACCAGTGATGAAGTTTGCGTACGGGATTCCCAGGTGGCGCAGAACTCCGCTGGTTTTTATCTCTGGGAGGTCATTCGCCCAGGAGTAGGTCGAAGGAGCAACCAAACCGATCGCAACGGCTAGGATTAACGCACAAAAGAAAGTTGCCCTCATGAGTTTTTCCTTCTAGGGTTTGGGTTGGGTGCTTCACTATTGGTTTTCTGCTTGAATACGAAAGATATCAGGCAGAAGTGAAAAAAATAAATCCAAGATATTTGGGTCGAAATGTCGCTCCCGGCCTTCCAGCATAATGTCTAAGACTTGTTCGCGAGACAAGGCTGGGCGATAGATACGGTCGTTGGCCAGGGCATCGAAAACGTCCACTATGCTTACAATCCGCGCGCTTACAGGAATGGCCGTTCCAATCAATCCGCCAGGATAGCCACTACCATCCCACTTCTCGTGATGTCGCAAGGAGATATCATGGGCCATACTGATAACCTCAAACTGCGAGCCAGCAAGGATACTTGCTCCTATAACAGTATGTTCCTTAATGATCTCGTATTCTTCAGACGTGAGTCGGCCGGGTTTTTTGAGAATATCGTCTGGGATTCCTGCCTTGCCGATGTCATGCATTGATGCTGCGACTCGAAGATCATCAAGGCTGGTGGAGTCCCATCCTAAATGATTTCCTAACAGGGCACTCGTCAACCCAATGCGACGTACATGAGAGCCAGTTTCCTGGTCGCGAAATTCCAGGGCAGAAAGTAGACGTTCAATAAGTTCGTCTTTGGTCTTCCTTAGGAGTTGCGTTTGGCGCTGAACAACACCTTCTAGGGACCTGCTATATTCCTGATGCTCTCGTTCGAATCGGACAATTCGTTCACCAACATTTATTCTTACTTGAAGTTCTTCAAAAGAAAAAGGCTTGACAATGTAGTCGTCCACGCCTCCGTCAGTAAAGCCGTCTACTAGATCCTCAGTCTCTGATTTGCTTGTCAACAATATTATGTATGTATAATTATTGTTTTTGGCTTGACGCACCCTCTTTGCTAGCTCAATGCCATCAAGATTTGGCATCATCCAGTCAGTAATCAGCAATTCTGGAGGGTCTTCGTATGAGAAAAATTTATCAATTGCAGAAAGTCCATCGCAACACGTTTCAACTGTATGCCCATTCTTTTGTAAATACCTGCACAACCTTGCTCGCATTATGGGGTCATCATCGGCGGTTAGTATGCGCATGAGTTTTCCTGTGTATTGCTTTTAAACAACTTAACTTATTTCTTGTAACAACATTGACAAAAAACAACGTGTCTAAAATTATTTAGGGATCAACGCTGATAGTTCGTCTCTCCTAGGGTATTTCTTAGCCAGAGCAGTTCCGTCTGAAAAGTACAAATTCAAATAGGATTGACCTTCATGCTTTCAACTCGCACTGTTTTCCGAGAATCATCGAAATCTTGCTAAATGATTGCCTGTTTTTTATTCATGTTTTGCTAAATCGAAATAAATCTAACTAAATACGGTTGATGTTTTGTGTGTAAACTCAAAATTAGCCAGAGAAACCGTCGATGAGCCAAAGACTTTGTTAACGGATATTGTTGATGTGCAGGCGCGTTTTAAAATATTTTGGCGATTATTTTGTTGATAGTATGTAAATCGACAAAAACAAGACGCTAGAGAAAGATTTGGAATAAAGCTATAATCAGCAGCTTGCCGAGCAAAATAACTTGCTAGCAAAAATCGTAGTTCAGCACATACTACTTATGAACTGCGTCTTTTCAAGGAATTCAACGGCCATCTGTCTGGATAATCCGTCTCCTGTTTTGCATTGATTGACGTTACAGTTTGATTCCTTCCATGTCTTTTCGCTTTATATAAAAAATTATCTGCTGATTTTAACAAACAGTCTATTGCTTTTGTATGTTTTGAGCAAGCTGCAACGCCACTGCTAATTGTAATATTGATTGGAATTTCGTCGTATTCAAAGATAGTTGATTCAACAATTGTTCTAAATCTTTCAACTGCTGCTGCTGCATTTTCAAGAGATGTTTCAGGCATTGATATGGCAAACTCTTCGCCGCCTAAGCGTCCAATTATATCTGAAGATCGGAATTCTGCTGTTGCTAATGTGCAAATTTTTTTTAAAACCATATCCCCTGCAGAATGTCCCCATGTATCATTTACCATCTTAAAATTATCAATGTCAAAAATTGCTACAGAAAATTCAGTATTATAGCGAGTTGCTGAAGATAATAACGCTCCAGAAATCTCCATAAAATGGTGTCTATTGCTGACACCCGTCAAGCCATCCTTTGTTGCAAGCATTAAAAGATTTAATTCTAAGTTTTTTTGTTCAGATATATCAGTAATCATAATGAAAGCACCTCCAGAAGAATTATCTAATCGAGATATTGGAGAGCTTGAAAACAAAACCCAAAAACATTCGCCATCTTTATTTCTAATCCTACACTCTAGTTTGGGTATGGACCGTTCAGTTGCATTGATAATTGTTCTTGAAAAAGATTCTTCGCCACAAGACAAAAAAATGCTATCAATATGTAACTCGTGAAGCTCTTTTTCGCTATAGCCTGCTAACTTCTGGATTATTTTATTTGAATAAGTAATTTCAAAATACTGATTAACAGCAACGATGCCCTGGTTTGATGTTTCGACTATGAGTCGAAACTTTTCTTCACTTTCTTTTAGTTCATTTTCTGCGCGCTTTCTGTCAGTAATGTCTGAAACGAAACCTTCGTAGCTGTTGATATTCCCGAATTTATCTCTCACTGAGCGCATAAACAAAGATACCCATGCGATAGTTCCGTCTTTCCTTTTTCTTCGCTGCTCAAGCCCATACAGGCAACAGTTTTTAAGTTGATCTGTCGTTTGCGTTCTTTCAGATTCATTGACATAAATATCGGATTCAATAGAACTAACGCGGTTTATTAAGTCCTCTGCGGAATCATATCCGTATATTCTTGCCAAGCTCGGATTTGCAGCAAGATATTTTCCATTTGGTGTTGACTCAAAAATGCCTATGGGAGAATTTTCGATCAAATTTTTGTATTTATTTTTAAGTTTTTGGAGACTAGTTTCAATTTGCTTTCTTTCTGTAATGTCAACCATTACTGACAAGTAGAACTTCTGGCCTTGGGACTCTATTATTTCTCCGTAAAAAATTCCTTCATGAACATTGCCGTCCTTGTCATATATTTGCGCTTCGCTGTTTTTAATTTGTCCGTCTTTTGAAAGTATTTTTAATAAGTCACAATACTTGTCATGGCTTGTGAATAAATTTAATTCATCAGAGGTCTTTCCAATAACTTCGTCTCTTTGATATCTAGTTATCTCGACAAATGCATTGTTTACATCTATCAGTTTCATGCTAGGCATAATTGACAAAGCCATAGGCGCTGGATTGCTATTGAATAAACGCTCGAATCTTTGCAAAGCTTCTTGTTCTAGTGTTAAGTCGCGTGATATTCCAAAAATACAATCTTGACCTTTCCACCTGCCTTTCCATATTCTTGTTTCTGCGGGCAGTGCGGAACCATCTTTTTTCAACAAGGAAAGAGGGCAAGTTTCTCTTTTCCCCTTTAGCATGTCAGCAAAGATAGTCACTGCTTCATGCCTGACGTTTTCTGGATGAATATCGATGACGTTCATGTTTAGTATGTCTTGCAGCGAAAATCCTAAAATTTCTTGTACAGAGTGGTTTACCTGAACTATTTTGCCGTCATTACTAACAACCCAGGCTATGTCATTGATTGATTCAAAAAAGCTTCTAAAACTGTCCTCGCTCTCTCCAAGAGCAATTTCTGCCTTTTTTTGATCCGTTACGTCAAATAGCACCCAAACGACTCCTCGCCCTATGTCCATTGCATCAAGAGCACTGCCCGAAATCTTAACCCAAACAACTTCTCCACATTTTCTTTTTAATGGCCACTCTGTTGAAACGATACGTTGTTTTGCTGTGGCACTCCAGTAACGCTCTCCAAATTTTAAAAACGAATCACTATTTACATGCAACATTTCAACGGAGTTCCCAATTAGGTCATTCTTGTCATATCCTAGCATTTCGAGTAGGCCAGAGTTTACATCAGTTATGACGCGATGCTTTGTAACAACAAGAATTCCGAATGCAGGAACGTTAAAGATACCATTTTTCCAAGAAATGCTGTTAATTATATGACACTGCGCTCCCAAAAAATTTATCTCAGCGTCACTAAAAGAAGCGCGTTTAGATTCAAGTTCGACTACTCGTCTTCGTGCGACACTCAACTCTTCTTCTATCTCGGAATACGTTAAATTCACATCTTGCATGCTGGAGCCTATTAGTGCGTATTGGTTTTGGTGTTGAGACAATAATATAAAGGTCGCAGCCAACAGCTTTCCTGATTTGTCTAACAATGCAAAAAAAATGAGATAAAGCAGTAGATGCAATCAAAGTACTTTAAAAAACACGCATGCAATAGACTTTATCCATCTAAAATCATGTCCTCACTTTCATTCAACGGCAAATAACCCGAAGTAAGTAAACATCAATGCCACTTACTAGGACAAATAATCAAATCATGGGTAGGCATCTTTCAAAAATATGAACTATACTGTACATCGCATCAGTTGTCAAACAGCACCGAAAATTGACCCCCAATCAGCGTCCAATTTTGACCCCCTCGAATTGAGCGCCATGGCTTCTCCTCGTGGTTGGGGGGGGGGGGGGGGGGGGAGCTTATTGGCTTCTGTGTTTGAGCCTCCAGATGTCGTTGCCGGTCTCGATGATCTCGCAATGATGGGTCACCCGATCCAAGAGCGCCGTGGTCATCTTGGCGTTGCCAAAGACTTGGCCCCACTCGCCAAAGGTCAGGTTGGTCGTCACCAGGACCGACAAGGAAACAGCTATTCCGACTACGAACCAGATGAGCCAAGGAGGGAAGCTTGTCACCATGGAGCTTCCTTATTGAGCAGCTTGACGGAACAATCCTTGAAAGGAATCTAACTTACTAATTTTCCAGTCAATTGCCCTCAAATACACTGGGAACACATGGATGGTTTCGGACCACACTTCCCGGCGTCATCCATTAAAGCCCAACCCTCACCTTAGGCTGGCCAGGCAGAAGACAGCGCACTGCCGACAGTCGGTCTTTCCCACCCTGGCTCGGTTGGCCATGGCCGACCTTACCATTATTTCTCCCTGGACCGAGTCATCAGGGTTCCGGTAAAATCATTTCACTGGAAAGGTACCGAAAATGGTTCCGACGGTCCAACCCCTTGTCGCTGTGAGCAAAAACTTCTCGTACGAAAGCAGCCCCGCCGACCCTTCCGAGTGACGGGGCTAACTAGTTCGCAACAAACTGATAATAATGGATTTCTGCGAAACACTTTTCAGAGGACAAGACGGATCAAGAATCTACACGCCGAACGATTTGAAGCATACCATCCGCATCACAGGTGACCCAGAAATCATCATCTTCTTCAACGGGCGAAGGGTTCAACCCGCAAATCTCATAGTATTTCTTGTCCAGTTTCATTAGTTTATTCAAATACACACGCAAAATCTCCATTGAAACATTGAGCGCTTGGACTATCTCTTCAGCACAATGACCACTTCGTATAAGCTTACGCAAAACATGAGCATCAAAATTTGACTCTTCTTTCATACCAACTCCATTTAGTTGAGTTTATCACTATGGCTCAGCAGCTGGCCACTTTTATCCTGTTGAATGTTTAACACCAGCATAATCAAAAAAAGCGGCATCAGAGAGTGCATCTGTCAATCTCGCATCAAGATCAAAAGCTAGCGAATAGCTTCCGCGATCAATATTGCATCAAAAGCATCAGAGACAAGCTGGCCAAATCTTATGCCTATCTTGACACACACCAAGGGCTTTTCCATTGGACTTTCATACCACACAACTTCAATGTGACGCTACTTATTTCTGGCAGATGCGCAAGCATTTTCTATCTAATTGGCAGGACTAAGCCAGTCCGAGTCCGCCTCCAGGCCACTTCAATAACTCAGAGACCTGCACTTTTTACCAACTGGACAGGAGATGTACCAGGAGAACCCTTGGAATCGGATCAGAAAGGAGAAAAGATATTCAATTTGGCCTACTACTGCCTCTTGGACAAAATTGATCCTTGCTGGGACATTTTCGGTTCTCCAGAATTTATCCAAAATTCCGGTTATTCAGAGCTGGACGTTCAACCCATCTTCTACGCTATAGACCCCAAATTAATGAAGTCATTTGGACATCACGCAGTTATACTTGAAAAATAATCTGCCAATACGTATTTGCCATTTCCTCCCTATACCGTTTAATTAATTTTCGCTAGACAACGCACTTTCAAAAACTTCTCCATTGCCTCCTTTTTAAAGACATGCTATTTACAGCAAAACATACTTACACTTGAGCATTTTTTTTGGCACACTATCAGTTTTCCCATCATCTTGGAATTTGCAGACAAATCGTCAACAAAACGAGGACGCTATGTTCAGAGACATGAAAATCCGTACAAAGTTAACTTTGATACTTGTTTTGTTAGGCGTCGGGCTGGCTACTTTATTTCTGATTTCCCGATTGACATTAACAAAAGTAGCAATTGGCAGCAATGCATACAACGATATACTCTTAAGTAAAGATCTCAATGCAGACATATTACCACCGCCCCTTTATATAATCGAGAGCTACAATTCCATGCTTAAGGCGACATTCATTAGCAACGACAACATTGAAGAAATTCTAAAAGCAATCGAAAAGGACAAGAAATCGTTTGAAGAGTCTAGATCTATTTGGACGAAAAAATTACACGCAGGAGAGATAAAAAACGAATTACTCGACAAGGTTTGCGCAAGCGCTGAAAAAATATTTGACGTATTTACCAACAATGTCACCCCTGCTATACAAGTCGGAGATCTAATCAGGGCAAAACAAATCTTCAATGAGGCAATAAACCCTGAATTTTCAAGACATCGTAATTCAGTAGTAAACCTTGCATCTCTTCTTGAAGACTTTAGCAAACAAGTTGAATCCCAGGGCGTCACAGAGGTAAACTCTGGAAGTTTATTCTTGGCAATAGGATTTTTCGTTATTGCTATTGTAGTAATAGCCTTATTTTTCCTCTTCGCTCGATTTCTCATGCACCAACTTGGTGATGATCCCTCCTCACTGGCAGCAATCACCATGCAAATCGCTGACGGTGACTTGACCGCTCGATTCGACAAAACACGACCTGAGATAGGTGTGTTCGGGTCGGTCAAACGCATGACGGAGACCCTCAAGAACAGGCTAGGTTTCGCTCAGGGCGTTATGAATGGCATTGCAACGCCATGTATCGTTGTCGATCCAAAAGCAAAAATCTTGTTCATGAACCAACAGATTATTGATTATATCGAACGCGGAGGGAAACCCGAAGACTATCTTGGGTTTTCAGCCGCTAAGTTCTTTTACAATGATGAATCGAAACAAACTATGAGCGAAAAGGCCATTGCGCAGAAGTCTGCTGTCGCGACCAAGGATGTTTCATTCATGTCATTCAAAAACAACCCAAGGTTCTGCAACTTTGACTCGTCACCGATCACCGATTTAGACGGCAATATCATTGCAGGAATCACACTCATAACGGATTTGACGGAAGTCGTTGAGCAGCAGCGCGCTGCTAAAGATGCTATCGCTCGTGGCACTCTACAGGCCGCAAAAAAACTTGAATCTATTGTGGAGATCGTGACTTCAGCTTCTGAACAACTCTCTGCTCAGATAGAACAATCAAGTAGAGGTTCCGAAGAACAAGCGCGTAGCATTTCAGAAACTGCCACAGCCATGGTAGAAATGAACGCAACAGTACTTGAAGTCGCTAAAAACGCTACGAACGCTGCCGGAACAGCTGATCAGGCAAAAACCAAAGCTGAAGAAGGAGCACGGGCGGTAAGCCAAGTTGTAAAGGGTATTGGTCAAGTCCAAAATCAATCCCAAGAAATGAAAATTGACATGGACAATCTGGGCAAGCAAGCTGAGGGAATCGGACAAATTCTAAACGTTATCTCCGACATTGCCGACCAGACCAACCTCCTAGCCCTGAATGCCGCAATTGAAGCAGCCCGGGCCGGTGACGCCGGACGAGGATTCGCAGTTGTTGCTGACGAGGTCAGGAAACTGGCCGAAAAGACTATGACCGCCACTAAGGAAGTCGGTAACGCGATCCGGGGCATCCAGGACGGCACCAAAAAGAACATCGAAAACGTTGAGCGTACTGGAAAATACATTGAAGAGGTTACCAACCTCGCCACTAATTCTGGCGAAGCTTTAAACCAAATCGTCACTTTAGCAGATAAGACCACTGACCAGGTTCGTTCAATTGCGACAGCTTCTGAACAGCAATCTGCTACAAGTGAGGAAATTAATCGCAGTATTGAAGCAGTGAACCGGATTTCCTCCGAAAGTGCTGATGCGATGCGCAAATCGGCTCAGGCAGTAACTGAACTGGCAAATCAAGCACAAGTTCTTAAGCGCCTTATCGAGGAGATGAAATCTGACAGTGGATCTGGCACTAAAAAACTTCCTGCAGGAAAGAAGCCACTTGCATTAGAAAAAGGGTAATGAGAAACAATCTTCAAACATGCCAACCTACTCTTTCGCACCGTTAGTTTCAACTGCAAGGAAGGTTTTATCCTAGCGACAAAGGGGTGAGCTTTCATTATGTTCAATCAACACATATTGAGTTCACCCCGCAACCCGAATAAATATATGCCATTCCGAGACATTAGACACATATCAACAAACATTCTTGGCGAAATATCTACAACAACTTATGACAAGAAAGTTTTACTTATCATGTACTATTCCGAATTACTAGCTCTTAACTTCGTAGAAATCGAAGAATTATTCAAAACGCATGGAAGAATCAAGCTGCATAGAATATTTTATCTAGATGTAAACTTTGTTGAATATGTCTACTCTCTTTTTTTGAATTCAGGAATTGACACCATTATGAAACAACTTTTTGAAAGGCTTACCAAGATACAAGAATTACTCCACCAGAGAAAACATCTTAAATCTTGCGAAACCTCAAAGATTATCCAATAAGCCTCGTCAAAACAAAGCAAGACGAAAAATAATTCGCACTTGGCAAAAGATGCAGCATTCTTCCTATTATACGCTACGAAGCCGCGCTACCCCACTCCAGGACCCGGGACAAGGCAGTTTCTAAGGTTTTAGCGGCAACTCGGGACTTAAAATTCGCGAATGTTATCCAAAATCCCCAGATTATCCAGCCCGGTTCTCCAGTCTTTTTAGCACAAAATCGTTGGGGATTGGACGGTAAAAAGTTAAACTGGGGGCAACCATTGTCACCGGTAACGCACATGGTTGCATCGCGTCCGAATCAAAATACCGACGATAAGTAACTTTTCAAATTGATCTTCTTGTTGGCGATGCCGAGCTTCTTGCGAATGTTATCACGGTAGGTTTCGACCGTTCGCGGAGAAAGGTCCAAGGCTTCAGCGATCTCCTTCGTCGAATTGCCCCTGCGAATTCTGGCCGCGATTGACCTTTCGCGCTGAGTTAGGCGCGCATCACCCAAAACAGGCTCGGCCGCTAACGCTTCTGCCTCGCTGCCGCTGAGTACTCTCAGTAGTGCATCGGCGGCTTTGACCCCAAGCACGTCTCGTCGGTATTTTGTCAATCCGTCTCTTAGGGCTTTGCAGAGCACTTGCGTGGGGCATGGTTTGGTTAAAAAACGGAAGACCTCACTTTGGTTAACGGCCGCGATGGCGGACTCCAGATCGCCATGGCCCGTCAGTATGATTCGTACGCAGTCGGGGGCCAGCTTTCGGAGATGCTCCAGGAATTCAACGCCGTTCATGCCTGGCATTTTGTAGTCGGAAACAACCACGGCAAATGGCCCGTTTCGTCCCATAGATTTCAGCCCCTCCGCACCTCCTTGTGCGGTGTAGAGGTCAAATTCCCGGCGCAGCGCTGTCTTTAGAGCGTCCAGGACATTCCGTTCATCATCAACGAGGAGGATTTTTTCCGTCATGCAACGATTACTCCCGGTTAAACCCCGAACGCACAGCCGAACAGGGAAGCCCGCGTAATGACCTGCCGGCCTTCCTCGGACCAGTCAATTCTTGAGGGTGGCTCCTGGGTTTGAGTTGTTGCCGACCATCTGCGCAAAGGCCATCGGCGGGCGACTTCAGCCCCAGCCGGCGGCTTGCCAACAGCCCCACCATGTTATATATAATCCTTTATATTCAATAAGATGCTGCCCGTTTCTTGCGCCTCGAACGACGTTATCAAGGATTGCCGATGCCCGTCGCCTCAAAAACTCACTCTCGCCCGACTCGAACGTCTGCTGTTTACCGCCGAGGACTATAACCTCAACATCCGGCGCTATGTAGACAACTCGCCACCGCCCGAGCCCTACGACGTGCGGGCGCACCTGCACGGCGGCGTGCCCCGGACCGAGGGCGCGGCGCTTGCCCCTTACTTTGCCAATTATCCCGGCCTGTCCGAACTGTTGTTTGTCGCCCGCGACGACAACTACCTCGATTTCGCCCCGGCCATCACCGAAAACGGCGGCCGCGACGGCATCAAGACGCGCATCGAGGCCGCGCCCGGGGTGGTGAGCAAACATGCCGCTTTCCATGCCGCCCTGGACGGCTGGTGGCAGGCCGCCCTGCCGCAGATCGAGGCCTTGCCAGAAAAAATGAACCTCTTCGCGCTGTGCCGCGCCCTGCTCGATACCATCGCCGCCGCGCTCGTGCCCCAGGGCATCCTGACGCTGCAGCAGGTACATGGGCCTTTGCCAATTACATGACCAAATGTTCTCTTGATAGACTGTCCAATTTTCCGCAACACTTTCAGGGGCACACTGCAAGAGGCGGTGGTTTAACTATTGGAATTACTTTGCCGCATCGACAAGCTTGATGATGGCTTCCGTGATATCAATCTTCAGATCAATGAAGGCGAAGCCGTTTTTGTCCTGTACGGAAAGCAGGCGGTGCTCCTTGGCGTAATCGGTCAACACCTTGTTGATCCTGTCCACGATGGGCTTGAACGTGCCGGCTTCCTCCTCGCCGATGTCCTTGCGCAGCGCCTGCGCGTCCGCCATATACTGTCGCGCGAGCTTATCCAGTTCCGCCTGCTTGCCGCTCCTTGGATCGTTGAGCGCCGTATCGGTTTTGAGCTTCTCTATGGCCTCTTCCTGCTTTTTCAACGCATCCTGGCGGGCGGCGAACTTGGCTCGCACCTTTTCAGCGGCCTGCATGCCGGCATTGCACTTGGTGATCACTTCCCGAGTATTGATCACCGCCATGGTCGGTTTGTTTTCCAACATCTGGCAGCCCGAGCACACCAGTAGAGCGCCAAGCACCAGCAGGAATCGGAATCGAAGCGGCATGACAACTCCTCTTGCAATTTGTAGGCATGCCCCCGGCCCTACGCCGGCGGGGGTTAAAACGTGTATCTGAGCCCGATGCTGGCGGCCTGGGACCCGTAGCCCGGCCGTAGCAGTTCCATGCCGGCCCGGGCCGTGGCCGAGAGTTTCGACGACACGCGCATGCTCACTCCGACGTCGACCAGCGCCGAGTGATACGCGTGATTGGCGCTTTTCACCTGATAGGCGGCCCCCGGGGAGCCAATGAACGAGGCCACGATGTTTTGGGATTCGCCTAGCCACTGGGTACTCCACCCCACGCGCACTTCCGGCGTCACATCCCCGGCCGGCGTCTCGAAGGTCCGGGCCACACGCGCGCCGAGCACCGTGTTGAGGGCCTGGGTGTCGCGGGCCCGAATGCTTTGGCCAAGGGTGCCCGCGCCGGTTTCCTGGAAGGCGTTTTCGTGCAGCCACTGCCAGGACGCCGCCGCCAACGGGCCGAAGGTGTAGTCCCCGGCCATGAAGTCGTAGCCGCCGCCAGTGGACACGTTCACGTTCCAACCCTCCCAGTTCCCTTTAGTCGTGTACGATCCGCTCGGCAACGGCAGGGAGCGCGAGGACCGAAAGGTGTTGTAGGCGCCGCGCACACCGGCATCGGCGTGCCAGGGGCCGCTTCGATAGGCGGCCAAGAAACCGAGACTCCAGTCGCTGATCGTGCCCTGGCCGCCGCCTTCGCTGTGGATGTTGATGGACTGGGTGACGAAGCCGGGAGCCAGGGCCAGGGTCAGTTCCGAAAACGGGCGGTAGGTCACGCCGCCGGTGATGCCGCAAGAAACGGCGGCGTACCCGGTCTGGCTTGAGGAGCCTTGCTGCAAGGCCCGCATACCGATGGGCCTGACGAAGACGCCAAAACGCCCCAAGGACAGGGAGGATGCGCCGCCGCTGGTCGTATCAAGCCCAAGCCCATACTGATTGTTTTGCGAAGCCAGGGAGGCCGGGCCGATTTCCAGAGGGCTGGCGAAGCCCTGGCCCGCGCCCTCCTCTCCTTCGTGCAGTCCGGCGTGCTGCGCCGAGGTCAACAGCCGGCCGGCTGCGAAAACATTCTGGGAAAACACGTCGTAGACTTCGGCGCTCAGGACATTGAGCGCATAGTTGGTCAAAGCGTTGGCCGGCGAGTAACCGGTGGTTGTGCCGTAAGAGTAGTCCAGGTTTTTAATGAGTGAGGCCATTTCGCCCGTGGCGTTGTAGGCCACGGCGTCGAGGCCTGCGCCCACCGAGGAGGCCTGGGAACTCGTGCTCGATGTGGCATACGATTGGCGCACAAGGGTGATGGTGACGGCGTTGGCCGAATACACCGGCACGAAGATCCAGTTTTCCGGCGTGGCTCCATAGGTCACGGTGGAATAGGTTCCGGAAATGCTGCCAGTTTGCGTGGTGAGCACGGTCCAGACTGTCCCGGAGTTGTAATACGTGTATTCCGGCTGGATGGAGATCGTGCCGCTTAATGTTGCGTTGCCGGTGACGGCGATCAGATCGTTGGCGGTGGGCGTCACCTGGCAGACGTAGACGCCGGTCACGCTTTGGACGAAGTCGCCGGTGACGGTGAGGGCCCCGGGGGAATTGCCCGGCGAGATGACGCCGCTGACGCTCAGGTTGCCCACCGTGCCGACGCCGTTGAGGGTGGCCCCGCTGGCGATGGACAGCGTGCCGCCGAGGCTTTCTCCCGAAACGAGGTGCAGGGTTCCGCTGCTGACGGACAGTGCGCCGCTGTAGGCGGAGCCGTCAAAGGTCGCGCCCAGGTTGGTCGTTCCTGACCCGGCCAAGGTGAGATCACCGGAACCGGACAGGCTACTGGCCAGGGTGAGGGCGTTGCCGGTGTTGTCCAGGACGCCGCCCCCGGCATTGACGGCAATGGACTGGGCGATGGTCATGTCGGCCGTGGTCGCCAGGGTCCCGCCGTTAAAGGCCAGGCTGGCCGTGGACGCGCCGAGGTTGTTGTCGTTGGATACGGACAGGGTGCCGCCGGCGAGGGTCAAGTCGCCGGTGAAGCCGCTGTTGTCGCCGGAAAGGGTCAGGGCGTAGACGCCGGTTTTGGTGACTTGGCCGCTGCCGGTGATGCTGCCGGCGTAGGTCACTGTTTTTGACGGGGCGAAGTTCAGGGTCGCGCTTGAGGCAACAGCTATCGAGGAGGAGCTGCAGGAGCCGCCAAGGCTCAGGGTTCCGGCCTGGATGGAGGTCGCGCCCGTATAGGCGGCGTCGCCGGACAGGGTCAGGGTGCCGACGCCGGTCTTGGTCAGGCCGCCGGAGCCTGAGACCGTGCCATTGAGGGTCAGGTCGTGGCCGTTGGTGTCGAAGGAGCCGCCGCCGGCATTGAGGGTGACGTCGCGGCTGGAGACGATATCAGCCCCGATTTGCAGGGTGCCGCCGTTGCAGGTCAGGCCGCCGGAGGCGTCGCCCAGGTTGGCGTCCGCCACGATGTTGACCGTGCCGCCGTTGATGTTGGTCCCGCCGGTGTAGGTGTTGTTGCCGGTGAGGTAGAGCGTGCCGGAACCGGTTTTGGTCAAGGAACCGGCGGTTCCTGACACGGCATCGGTGATGACGCCGGAAAGGGTCAGGGTATCGCCGCTGTTGGCGACTTCAAAGGTGCCGCCGCCGGAACCCAGGGCGATCGATTTGTTCAGTGTCAGTGTACCCGTGGCCTGGAGTGTCCCGCCGGCGAGGGTGACGCCGCTTGTGCCTTGCAGATTGTCTACCGAGCTGATGCTTAAGGTGCCGCCGGTAATGGCGGTGGCGCCGGTGTAGGTGTTGGCCCCGGACAGGGTCAGCGTGCCTGTGCCGGATTTGGTCAGCGCGCCGTCCCCGGAGATGACGCCGGAGAATGTCGTGTCGGCAGTGGGCGACCAGACGAGCGTGGCGCCCGAGGCGATGGTGGCCCCCGAAGCGGTGACGCAACCTTCCAGGGTCAGGGCGCCACTGCTGACGAGCAAGGTGCCCGTGCCCAAGTCCACGTCACCGCTGATGGTCCAGGAACCGGCATCCTGTTTGACCAGGGACTGGAAGTTGCGCACCGCGCCATCCAAGCTGACGCTGCCAACCAGGGTCAGGGTGTTGGAACCGCCGCCGCCGTCGATGATGCCGCGTACCGTGGCCCCAGGGCCAAGGGTCACGGTGTCGTCACCCGCGCCGAGTTGGATGGCCACGTCGGTGGCGCTGGCGGCCAGGATGCTGCCGGTGCTTATGATGATGCAGTCGGCGTCGCTGAAGGTCAGGGAGCTGGCCAGGTTGATGGTCCCGGAGTTGGTGAGGCTGGTCAGGCTGGTCAGGCTGCCAGAAAAATCGAGCGTCGCGCCGGAGGCCACGGTTATGGAACTGGTGGCAAGGGAGCCCGTAACGGCCAGGGTCCCGGCGTTGACCGTGGTCGCGCCAGTGTAGGCATTGGCCCCGGAAAGGGTCAATGTGCCGTAACCGGATTTTGTCAGGGCGCCCGTGCCGGTGATCGTGCCCGCGAGGGTCAGGTTGCTGCCATTGGTGTAGAAGGTTCCCCCGGAGGAACCGATGGTGACGTTATTGGTGAGGCTGCTTATGTCGGCCGTTGTCAGGAGCAGGCCGCCATTGAGGGTCAGGGCCCCCATGCCCAGGTTGGAGGCGGAACCGATGGAGAGCGTTCCGGCGCTCACGGTCATGGCTCCGCTGTAGGCGCTGTTGTCGCCGGAAAGGATCAGGGTGCCCGAACCGGATTTGGTCAGGTTTCCGCTTCCGCTGAGAGAGTTGGAGAGAGTCAGTTCGATGCCGGCTCCGGTGGAGACGGCGCTGTTGGCTGTCAGGACGACGGCGTTGGCCAGGCCGAGGGAGGTCGTCGCTTGCAGGGTGCCGCCGCCAAGCGTCACGACGCCGGTCCCCAGGGCGTTCCCTGTGGCGACGGCCAGGGTCCCGGCGGATATGGTCGTGCCGCCGCTGTAGGCGCTGGAGCCGGACAGGGTCAGTGTACCCGAGCCGGTTTTCACCAGACGCCCGCTGCCGGAGATGACGCCCATATAGGTTGAATCAGACGCCCCCGTGTTGATCGTCAGGACTGTGGCGGCGTTCGAACCCAGAGTGACAAGGCCGGAACCGGCGAGTCCGCCGATGGTCTGGCTGTAGCCGCCGAGGGCCAGGGTGCCTTCCGTGTCCACGGTCACGGCCGAGTTCGAGGAAAACGTGTTGGTCGCTCCGGCTTGCAACGTCCCCCGGGTGACGACGGTGGCGCCGGAGTAGGTATTGCTTCCGGACAGGATCAGGGTTTTGATGCCGGTCTTGGCCAGGCCCCCCGAACCGGAAATGATCCCGGAAAAGGTGGCGTTCGCCCAATAGTCGTTGATCGTGAGCACGGTGGCGGCATCCGTGCCCAGGGTGACGCTGCCGGCACCGGCCAGGGAGCGCAGGAGCTGACTGTAGCCGTTCAGGTCGAGGGTGGCCCCCGAGGCCACTGTCACAGACGAATTCGCGGAAAACGTGTCGCCGGCTCCGGCTTGCAGGGTTCCGGCGCTGACCGTGGTCGCTCCGGAATACGTATTCGCGCCGGACAGGGTCAGGGCGTAATCCCCGGTCTTGGTCAGCGACCCCGAGCCTGAGATGATGCCGGCGTAGGCCTTGTTTCCGGTGAGCTTCCAGGTCAGGGCCCCGTCGAGCGTGATGTCGCCGGCTATGGTCACGATGGAATCCATGGTCAAGGAGGCGTTGGACGAGACGGTCAGGCTGCCGAAGCTGGTGAGCATGGAGTCCACGGTCCAACTCGCGGCTTCTCCGTTGCCGCCGATTACCAGGCTGGTCACGCCGTCAGTGATGTTGCTAAAAGTGCCTCCCGTGCCCACGAGGTTGAGCGTGCCGCCGCCCAGGTGAATCCAGTTGTCGCCGAGGTCGGCTGTGTTGGTCAGGGTGACGACGTTGTCCGAACCGGCCGCGTAGATGGCGTACCCACCCAATGGGAAGGCGGAACCATCGGTGACCGTGATGGAGCCGCTCACGTAGAGATTCACCGAGCCCGTGGCGTAGAGAGCGTACCCGTTGGCGGTATTGTCGGCCTCGGCCGTGACGCTTCCGGAAATGCTCAGCGGCGTGGAGGCGTCGCCGCCGTTGATGTTTCCGCTGTCGTAGATGCCGTAGGCTTTTCCGGAAGTGGCCGTGGATGTAATCGAGCCGGACACCCCGCCCGCGATCGATATGTTGGCGCCGGCCAGGCCATAGGCGTTCCCGGAGCCGTTGGCCGTGGCCTTGACCGTGTCTGACACCCCGCCCGTGATGGCGATCCCGGCGCCTTTGAGTCCGTAGGCGTCGCCGATGCCCTCGGCCGTGGCCGCGACTTGGCCGGACAGTCCGCCCGAGATGGAGATCGCTCCGGAAGCATTCAGGCCGTAGGCGCTCCCGGAACTCCCGGTCAGGCCCGTGGCCGTGATCGTGCTTGAGAGACCCTCCGTGAGAGTGATGCCGCCGGAGGCGGCATACAGGCCGTAGACGCTGTTGCTGCCCTCGCCTTTGGCGGTGATGTCTCCGGACAACCCGCCGGCGATGGCGATGCCGTCGGAGGCATGCAGGCCGTAGGCGCGTCCGTTGCCTCCCCCCGTGGCGGCGATGTTGCCGGACACCCCCCCCGTGATGGAGATTACCCCCCCGGCGGACAGGCCGTAGGCGTCCCCCTGGACGCCGACTGTGGACGTGATGTTGGCAGACAACCCGCCCGTGATGGAAATGCCGTTGGCGGCGCGCAGGCCGTAGGCGAGCCCGGTACCCGTAACCGCGGTCGTGATGGTTCCGGCGAGGCCGCTGGCCACAAGGATGTCCCCAGCGGCATAGAGACCGGTTGCCTCGCCATAAGCGGGTGCGGTCGCTGTTGCCGTCAAGGTGACGTTGGAGCCGATAGCGCCAATGTTCAAGGTGGAGCTTGGAGCGGAAATGTCTGTGACGAAACTTTTGCCGCTGGCCTCGATGACGATGGCGGCGTCGCCCGTCAGGCTGAACTGGGCTGCGGAAGAAGAAACGGAAAATACGGGCTGGGACGAATTGCCATTGTCGTAGGCGATCGTCACTTCGTGCACATCGGCGTCGTTGGGGTTCAGAGTGGCTGGCGTTGTGATGGAGAGGCTGCCGTTCGTCAGCGTGAGCTTGGGCGAATACGTGATCGTATGCAGAAAATGGATGATGTTGCTGAATGGATCAGTGGCCTTCGTAAGGGCGTTACGCAGCGTCGTCGCCGTGGAGGCGTCGTCGGTATACTTGTCGACTGTCTGTTCCGTTGCGCCCCTGGCCGGGCCGACGGCCAACAGCACGAACAAGGCTGCCCAAAGCATCGCCAGCCAGCCAAAGCCACCGCGCTGTATGGTTGCCCTCCCCCGGGGAGCACGCCCGTTGCGACCTGATACGACATGTCTCACCGCGAGACGGATAACGCGAAAAAGACAGTCGTGGCTGTCAAGGATTCCCTTGTTTTTTGTGTAACGAAATTCGGGGACAGGGCAGCTCCGTCCGGCCAGAACGGACGGGGGAGCCCGGCCAGGGCATGGCCAATTCTATCTTGGGGTAAATGTGTAACGCTCCCGAGACCGGTCAACCGCGCCGACGAATGGCGAACTTGCGCAGCTCCTTCATGCTGGACAGGCCCAGTTTGCGCAGTAGCCGCCCGTAATAGGTCTCTACGGTGTGGAAGCTGATGTTGAGCGTCTGGCTCATTTCGACGCTCGTCTCGCCGCGCCCGAGACCGAGGAGGATCTGCTCCTCCCGCTGGCTGAGGGCGGCCTCCCCATCATGCTTCGATCCCAGCACCCGGTCGGCCAACGCGCGCATGACCTCGGGACTGGTGTAGCGCCGACCGGCAGCGACCGCCGCGATGGCCGTCAGGAGCACGTCCTCGACCTCTCGCTTGGTGACGTAGCCCATGGCTCCCCGACCAAAGGCCCGCTCGATGGACTGGCTGTCCTCGTGCATGGAATATATCAGCGCCGGCACGCCCCGGGCCGTGAGATCATCGAGCAGGTCCAGCCCGGATTCCTCGGCCAGGGACAGATCCACCAGGGCCACGTCGGCCCGGGAACCTTCGATGGCGGCCAAAAGTTCCGCCCGGCTGCCGGCCACCCCGCACACGGCATGCCCGCTTTGCGTAAGCAGCAGCGACAAGCCGTTGCGCAGGACCGGATGGTCGTCGACCAGAAAGACGCGCACGCCGGATGGAGCAACATTATCCATCGGTTCCCTCCCGTGTCGTCCGCTCCGCCGCGCAGGCCAGGGAACAGGTCACCACGGTCCCGCCGCCCTCGGCGTCGTCTATGGACAGTGTCGCCCCGATCATGCTCGCCCGATAGGTCATGATGCGAAGCCCCAGTCCTCCCGCGCTTCGGACCGCCTGGCGGCCGACGCCGTCGTCGCGCACGGTGAGGGTCAGCCGCCGATCCGACTCGCAACCCAGGGTGACGATGATCCGGCCTGGCCTGGCATGCTTGACGGCGTTGGCCACCGCCTCCTGGGCGAGGCGGTAGAGTTGGACGAGGTGCTCGTTGAGGCACGATTCACAGGGCAACTCTTCGAAATATTGCATTTTCACTCCGCTCGACTGCCCCACGCGTCGTACCAGATCGGCCAGGGAGGCCCCGACTTCCCCAGGGGCGAGCTCCACAGGCCAAAGACCTCGGGAAAGGTCGTAGGCTTGGCTGACCGAGTCCTTGAGCAGCGAGAAGATGGCCGTGACTTCCTCGGCCACGCCCTGCTCCGGTATGGCGCTGCGGGCCAGGGCCGCGCAGCGCATCCTGATGCCCACCAGCTGCTGGCACAGCCCATCGTGCAGATCGTGGCTGAGGCGCCGGCGTTCCTCCTCGCTGACATTGATGATTTCCCGCTCCAGTCGGGTACGCTCGTCCATCTCCGTGCGCAAGTCGGCGGACAGATTTTCCACGGCCGTGAACGCGTTGGCAAAGCGTTGGGCCAAGGCCAAGGCCTGGAACAAAACAAAGGCAAGAAAGCCGAACAGGAGGATGCTGCCCTCGGAAAAGCTGATGATATGTCCGTAAATTTCGCTCAAGGTGGCGGCCGAAAAGGAAAGATATCCAAGCAAAAGGAAAATTGCTCCATCACGACCCCGTCGCACGCAGACAATAAGCATGACCAGAAAATAGCAATTAAACAGTACGGTTGATATTGCGAACCAGTACAGCATGGTATAGATGACAATATTTGGCTGCGTCAGCACGATTAAGACAAATGCAAGATTTCTCAAATCACACAGATTCTGTATAAAGCGTAAAAATTCAAAAGGATACAAAGATCTATAGAATCTGTATACAATAGAAGACATAATTGGATAGCTTATTACTGAAATTTTTTGGATAATATCTGGATCTGCCTTCCGGATGAACATATTTATCAACCAATCAGACGGGTCAGATGTGACATAATAACAGGCCAACAAAAGGCAACCCAAGCTGAAATAGAGCGTAGATGATTCCTTTCGCTTTAGAAAATAGAGAACCAAATGATATGCGACCATGATCAGCAGGCTGCCAACAAAAAACATGCTCCAGGACCAGATACGGATATGTATCAGGTCCAGTTGGTCCGGCAGGCCAAGCAGGACTGGATAAAGCAGCCCTCCCCGGCGAAACGCATGGTTGGACACCTGCAGCACCAGATCGATGGGCTTGCCCTGGCTGGCAAACCGGGCCAGCACTAGGGAGCGATGCGGCGTTTCGGTAGCTGAGCTGCGCCCCAGTTCGCCGCTTTGGGCGACAAGCTTGCCGTCGACCCACAGCCTGTAGGCGGCGTGGATGCTGATAAGCCGCAGAGCCAGCTGATGTTCCCCGGGCCCCGGCAACAGGCGCAAGCGCAAGGTGGCCTGTCCCTGGCCGGGCAAGGGCTGGCCGTGGAGCATCTGGCCTTTCCACGTGCCAGGAAGATTCATGAAACCGGACGGCTGGGGCGGAGTAAGGTCGGGTTTGAAGTCTTCAGGGGCAAGGAGCCGGTCCCAGTAGAATTCCCACTGGCCGTTGAGGGCAACCGGGCCGTTCCCGACGAGGTCCCAACCGGCCAGGTCGAGCAGGCCGCGTTCGGCCATGGGCGCTTTCTTGTCCTGACTGGAGCATCCCAGACAAGACAGCACGACCAGGAAGACCAAGACAGCAAGAGGTCTTGCATGATGTGTCAGGAACATGCATCCACCCGATATCGCACGGCGATGCGCTATTCCCTACGGCAGTGCCGAACCGTTGTCGAGCATTCCGGCGACGGCGTGGGACGACACTGTGATCAAGGACTCATGCCTCTGTGGCGCAAGCTCCGTATCCCATCTCGTGATCGGGAGTGGCGATATAGCGCGGCATTAAACGAAAGTAAGCCTGAAAAAGGGCCGATACTTCCGTGTTTGCCAATTGGGTTGGGATCCCTACGAGGCAGCACGTTGCCCACGAGACACACCTGCCAATGGGGGCCCCTCCCAGTCCTTGTAGGGGCCGTCCTTTTGCAAGGCAGTCCACTCGATAGCCAAGCCCAATTCTTCGGCCTTCTCCTTTGTCGGCTGCCCAGTTTCCAGGTCCCAGCCTCTCAAGGAATAATAGTAGTCCATTTCCTCATGAATGACCTTTTCATCTTCTTCAGTCAGGCCTCCCATGCCATCGCCGAGCGGCTGGTAGAAATATTCTGGAAACTTGTCCTGCGTTCGCGTTATCCCCAGCCTGGCATCGATCATTCTTTGCAAATTGAAGATTCTTTCCCCAATTCTTTCGATCGACTCCGTTGTAAATTCTTTTCCAGTCGCCGTGGACAACATGCGCGCGGAAATGCCGGCCCGCGTAATATTGTTGTCAACGATGCAGGCTATCCGTCTGCACAAGATGAGGCTTTCGTTGGCGACAACCCAATTGCCTATCCTGACGTTTAGCTTGCACCACCCTTTGGGCTCACCCTTGCTGAACATTGCATGGTCGTCAGCTCCGACAACCTCCTTGACTATTTCGGCCGCCTCCTCCCTTGTATACCCTCTGCCAGAACGAAGTCCTTCTTTTCCCGGGAATTCCCAGCTGAAATCGGCCAGACCAATTGACTGCCACCCCCAGGTCTCCAAGCAAGCACCCCTATAGGGCGTAAAATGGCACATGACAGCCGGGCCGATATTCCTCCTGTCCGTCCGCGGATCGTCCTTACCGTATCCGGTCGTCCCCCGCACCGTGTTGTCGTACTTTCGAGCTTCGGGAAACAGCCTGGCAATGTTCATTTTCCCTTCGGCAACAAGGTTGCCAATACGCTCCCGCTTCGCCATCCAGTGGATCATCTCCTCGATGATCTTGCCATCTCCGGAATCAAGTTCGAGTCCGTCGGTGTCTTTTGCGGAAAGGACGCCATCTTTGTATAATTGCATGACGATGCCAATATCACCAGGTCCTTCTTTCCAATCTATTCCATAGTCGTTGAGCAAATCGGAATAATAATTCAGCGCTTCAAGGTCGTTGACGCCCAGAGCGGAAAAGCTCTCCTGGTTTGCGATCTCCGGCCCCGTTCCGCGTGTCGGATATTTTCCCCTGCTCTGTTCATGATATCCACAACAAGCCATATGACAGTTCCAGCATGCTTCGAGCCTGACAGCGTAATCATAAATGTGTTCGGCCAGCCTTGGCTTGAAAGGTGTCGTATGAAAATAGGCGAGCCAGAGTGCAAAGCGCGGCCAAGCGCTGTTTTCTTTAATGGCATTGCGAAAATCTGCATCGTTCTCCAGAAACGCTTTCGGGTCGGCAACATTGACGCCCTTTTTGCCTCTGACAACGATCGCTTTCAGATTTTTCGACCCAAGCACGGCTCCTGTACCACATTTTCCGCCAGCAGACTTGAATCCATCGATCATGGCGGTCGCATGGCGTACCAGGTTTTCACCGGCTGGCCCTATGACAACGCTGCAGACTTCACCATGCTGCTTTTTCAGCGTCGACACCGTTTGGTGCGCGCCCAGACCCCACAGTTCCGATGCATCCTTAATGCTCACGGAATCGTCGTCGATCCAGAGATACACAGGCTGATCGGCTTTCCCCGTAATGACCAAAGCGTCATACCCCGCCTGCTTGAGCATCGCATGGACGAAGCCGCCGCCCGAACCGCCGCCAAGATGTCCGGTCACCGGGCTGATGTATTGATATATCCCTCTTCCGCCCTGGGTGGAGAGCCCGGTCAACGGGCCCATGGCGATGACGAAGATATTGTCCGGACTCAACGGGTCGAACCCCGCCCGTATATCCTTTTCAAGGATATAATCCCAGATAATCTTGTCGGCGAGCCCCATTCCTCCAAGATATTTCTCAAGCAATTCCTCGGACAACGGTATACTTTGTACCGTTTTTTCCGACAAATCGACTCTCAGAATACAACGGTTCCAACCACAGACCAAGGTATTAGCGTTCTCTTCCATACTATACGGCCTTCTCAAGCTTGATCACCAAAGATGGACACTTCCCGATGCACTGTGGATCATCATCATTATCGTGGCACAGGTCGCATTTCACGATCTTATCAAGCTCCTTCGAATACCAACAGGCATGATATGGGCATGCCTTCACACAGGCGCGGCAGCGAATGCAGGCATCATGGTCAATCAAAACGGCACCGAGCTTGTCGCTACGAAAATGGGCGTGCTTCGGGCAGACCTCATCGCATGGCGGTATGCCAGGACAATGCCGACATATCGAGTGGTCAAGCATTTGTTCCTTTTCGCGAAGGGTCCACTCGTTCGTGTGGTGGCCGATTCGTATCCCTGAGAATTCCGAGGAACTGCGTCCTTCATGTGAAAGCGCGCACACCACCATGCAGGACATGCAGCCTGTACATTTTTCGGTTGGCCTGACGTGATCGTTGGTGCAGGCCGTTTCTCCTTCCGCCACAACCAACCGCATGATGTTCTTCATTTTATAGACTAGCAACGCAAGTCTGGCATCTTTCATGTCTTGATCGTTTTTCTTTTCCATCGCGGCCCCCTTCGTTACGCTGGCGTGGACGCCCGTGCCGTCATGCGGCGGCCGGATGCGCTGTTCCATCCCGTGTCACGTCACATGCGCAGGCGGCAACAGCCACTAGCAGGCAACAGCGCCCGCGCGCAGGCCGGCACGACAAACGCTCGTCATCAACTGGCTGTGCTAGCGACGCCCAACGGATGCCTTCCTGCATAATTCGCCTTCGCCGACCTTCCTTCTTTGTTTTTCGTAACACGGAGTCAACGTCGAAGTCTGTCAAGGCTTTTCCTGATACATTGTAGCGAAATTCAGGGACAGACAATAAAATGTACTCCCAGCAACAGTTTGCATGTCATAAACACGGGCCATGACAATCAGACTCTATGTTTTGAACTACAAAAACAGAGAAACTACTTCAATATGCATTAATTACACATTGCATATGTTAGTTCAATCTGTAGCAAACAAGGCAACAGGAGGGCAAAACTCATTGATTTTAGTCTTCATTTTGAAGCAAATCCTTGCAGAACCGTTTCTAGTATCCATCAACTTTCACTCTCACAGTGAATCCGCCAAGACATTGGCCGACCTGTTTGGTCTAGAGCCAACCGCTTTTAACAGGCCGTTGCAAAAAGCTGTTTCCGGCTATTCTCCCCCGCAGATGATGGCGATGGGGATGATCCCGCAGCATCGTCCCTTGACCACCATGACGATGGCCAAATAGGCCATTGAGGGATGCTGGTCAGGCCAAATGAGCGCAAGCCAGGCACTGGCCCAGCCCCTGGGGGTGCCATGGCCGGTCTTGACCCGCATCAGCAGGCCGAGATTGAAACCAGCCACATGGACCAGATAGCGTTTCCGGATGTTCTCTCGTCCTCTGAGCCAGACCCGGCGCATGCCGCCGCACCGGTCCAGCGTATGCTCGAAGCTTCTTTCGACCAGTTCCGTCCGCTGTTTTCCCATGGCCTTCCCGACCATCGAGGATATCCGGATTCGGTTGTTGTACACGGCGCGTCGCGCCTCTTGGTCGCCACGCCAGGAGTTCAGACCGTTGCGTTTGGGTTCGGCGATTCTCGTCCGCCATGGTCCACCGTCCAGAACCTTGAGGACATCCCGGGAGAAATAGCCTTTATCCGCGACCAGTTCCGCAGGGTCGTCCGGGCATGGCGGTGTGGAAGTGACCCGCCGCAGACTTTCTTGAGCGGCTTTCAGCGTCGTTTGCAGAGTCGAGGTGTCCCCTTTGTCCGCTTCATGCACCTCGGCCGCCACCACCGCGCCGGTGTCCAGGTCCACCGCGTGCTCGGGCTTGTACGCCAGATGCGTTCGGCCATCCTTCATCTTGGCGATCTTCGCCTCGGGATCGACCGGTGACCGCCAGTCCTTGTTCGAAAGCGTCTTGCCGACGCGCTTGCGGTCCATGCGAGCCAGATCCTCATCTATCGGAGAGTCGATGCCGCTCTCCTTGGCCATGCGCAGGAGCATCTTGCGGTAGCTCTCACTCGTGTCCCGGCGCACGATGGTTTTGAGCGCCGCGTTGGCCTCCATGGTCGAAGCGTCCACGCCAATGCGGCCTCCAAGGACCAAGCCATCCTTGCTGAGCAGCTTGAGAACCCAGGTGAAAACCTCTTGGTGGGTCGCCAGTGGCAGACGGGACCGTGTCCGGCTGAGCGAGGAATGATCCGGCACAGACTCCTTGGGCGAAAGCTGGAGAAAATTCCGGAGGGAAAGCGAATCAGCGCAGCGCCACTCAATGCCGCGCTCGCTGTCGATGCCCTCGAAATACCCCACGAGGTGCATCCGAAAATACCGGCCAGGCGGAATGGAGGGACGCCCCTTGTCGGAATAGAAGGGCTTGCACAGCTTCTCGGCGAAACCATCGAAGCCGGCTTTCCGGAGAATCTGCTGGAGACGATCGTAAAAAACGTGCCCACGAGACCGAGGGATCTCATCCCAGGCCAGATACATCGTCCCCTGCTGATCACCCTGACGGCCAAGCCCCATCAGATCACCTCCGGAACCCCGATGGCTGGATTCTCGGTCACTTGGCGGAGTTTTTCAACACGCTGTTAGCGCTGGTTCGGCGAGCTCTGCCAGGGCCGGTGGGTTGGGAAGACAGTCAGGGGTGTTCGATTTGGCGCAAGTCAAAATCGAGCCCGGAGACGTCTCAACGCCTTTTTTCCCGAGGACAACGGCCGAAGAGTTGCTTCTGTGCATGAGGTATTATCAGTCTACCTATCCCATGGGAATAGCCCCTGGCACAGCCACGGGGAACTACGGGCCTGAAGGCGGCGTCAACCTTGGAACTGGGCAGACTGACTTCTGGGATTTTGGGCAGCGGAAGTTCTATGTGCCCATGCGCTCCACTCCGACGCTGACCTTTTACAGCCCTGCGACAGGGGCAAGCGGCGTTTTACGGAACTTGAACACCGCATCAGACATGACGGCAAATACAATCTTCATTTCCCCTGCGGGCTATCGCGTCAATCAAACCGGGGCAACAGGAGCGAACCAGGGGTGGTCATGGCATTGGACCGCCGACGCCGAACTCTATTAGGTGGCCTACATGCGGATATTCATAAACAACGGTTCGACGATTCGTTCTTCCGAAGGGGCCGATATTCCGGTCGATGCGCAAAACGGGCAATACCAACAATTTTTGGCCCTTGAAGCAGCCGGCGAAGCCGTCCTTGTTGATGACGCCGGCTCGACGCTGGAGGAAATCAAGACGGCACGGATGGCCAAAGTCACGGCACTGCGGGACCAGATTCGCGCCCGTGGCGTCGCTTTCGGCGCTGCCCGACTGGCCGCCATGCCCGAGGATCAGGGCACCTACGGCGATTCCATCACCTACTTGAGTTGGAAGCCCGAAGGCACCCGCATCAAATGGAAGGCGGCGACGGGGTGGATCGAGGTGGACCTGGCCACGCTTCGGACGGCTGCGGAAGTCGTCGGCGACTTCATCGAAGCGCTTTTTGACGCCGAGCACGCCCACCATGTCGCCATCAACGCGCTGACAAGCGTGGAAGCGGTTCGGGCCTATGACATCACCACGGGCTGGCCAGAGTAACAGTCATGGGAACCAAGATAAAACGCTATTTCTGGAACATCCTCCTTGGCCTGGACCAGTTCCTTTCCGTCCTCACCGGCGGCGATCCCGACGAGACGGTTTCGAGCCGGGCCGGCAAGGCCGCCGTCGCCGGCAGCCGCCTCGGCCGTCTGCTGGAGGCGGGCTTGGATGCCGTCTTCGGGGCCGGCCATTGCCGCCGCTCCATCGAACCGGACGAAGGGGGAGAACGGGTAGCAAGGTATTAGGAGAGAGCAAGAAGAGGAGCGGCAGGGCGGCGGACACCGCCCCACCGACGCGATGCGTGAACATCGCGCCACGGCCGAAGCCGCGCTCCAGCCCGCGCGGGCGTTAGAGGGCTACCGCTTCCGGCCCAACCTGTAAAGGCAAGCATGGAGATACGTTGCGGACAATGCGGACGTTTACTGGCCAAAGGCACCGGGACCATCGAAATCAAATGCCCCCGCTGCCGCACCATCAACCACGTGAGGGCCGCGAGCCCCGAAGACCGTCCCGAAAGGGCAGACAAGGAATGCTCGCGTGGCCCAACAGCTCTTTGACAACGGCACGCTTTACCAAGGCGACGCCCTTTCGATCCTTCGGGAACTTCCCGGCGACGTCGTGGACCTGGTGCTCACCGATCCGCCGTATTCCAGCGGCGGCTTGAACTTGTCGGCGCGCCAGGTCAACCCGGCGGCAAAGTACCAGAACACCGGCACCAGGAGGGTTTATCCTCCCATGCTCGGCGATCTCAAGGACCAGCGCTCTTTCGTCATGTGGGCGTCGTTGTGGCTCGGGGAGTGCTGGCGGCTGGCCAGGGCTGGCGCGTCCTGCCTAGTCTTCAGCGACTGGCGGCAGCTCCCGGCCCTGACCGACGCGATCCAGGCCGCCGGCTGGGCGTGGAAGGGGATTATCGTCTGGCACAAGCCCAACGCCCGGCCAAGCCTTGGTTCGTTCCGGCATGACGCCGAGTTCGTCATTCACGGCGTCAAGGACAGGATGCAAACCCATAGCCACCAATGTCTGCCGGGCGTTTTCACGTATGCCATGGACCCAAGGCAAAAGGTGCACCTCACGGCCAAGCCGGTGCGACTCGTCAAGGACCTGCTTGCCGTGTCACCCGAAGGGGCCACCGTCCTCGACCCCTTCCTCGGCGGCGGCACCACGGCCATGGCCTGTCTGGAGACAGGAAGGCGCTTTATCGGAGTGGAATTATCAACCGAATATGCCGCCCTCGCAGCCGCGCGAATCCGCGCCGCCGAAGAGGCGTTAAAAAACTAGAGGGAGAAAACAGGCGGCGTGCCAAACATAGTGCTAATCAGTGCCAAATCGCGCGCCGCCGTACATCGCAAACCGGGGGACAGGTGGGGGACAAACTCCCCGCCCAACGCAAAAGGGGCTGGACCTCATCAGTCCAACCCCTTGATTTTTATGGTGCTCCCGGCGCGAATCGAACGCACGGCCTATCGCTTAGGAGGCGATCGCTCTATCCTACTGAGCTACGGGAGCCGGTCGACATATGAAACGATATTCATTCTTCCTTCAGTTTGTCCCGGAACCGCGCCCGAAGCTGAAGGCCATCTTGCTTATTTCACTGGCTTTCTCAAGATGACAGAAATGCCGCGCCGAAACTTTTGCCGGCAATTCAGCCAATTGACGCGCGACGAACAAACTTTACTATTTGCCTCGCGAACGCTTGTCAAGAAAGGCTCGGCAGACCACACGGCCGACCGCTGCCCGCCGCTCCCGGGAAAAGGCGCGCAAGGCCGGCCGCAGTTTACTTCGGAAGAAACTGGCGTATACAGGGAAAAATCCCCTACGCGCCGCAACAAAGTTCAACGGCAAAAGCCACGGACGCCCGCCATCCCCAGGCGACGCGCCCAGCAACACAGGAGTTCCCCATGGCAAGACGCCTTCTCGCCACCACCATCGCCACCCTGTCCCTCATTGCCTGGACCGCCATGGCCCAGGCCCGCGTCCCCCTGCCCGACATCACCGAACTCGTCGACAAAGACGGCCCCGCCGTCGTCAACATCTCCACCACCAAAACCGTCAAGGCCCAGGAAGGCATGCGCGAACTCTTCCAGAGACGCGGCGGCCAGGGCGGCCCCATGGACGACTTCTTCGAACAGTTCGAAAAGCACTTCGGCCCCCAGGGCCGGGGCGGCGGCCAGGGCGGCAAGGGCCAGAAGCAGCGCTCCATGGGCTCGGGCTTTGTCATCTCCGCCGACGGCTACATCGTCACCAACAACCATGTTGTGGACGGCGCGGACGAGGTGAAGGTGCAGTTTAAGAACAACGAAAAGCCGCTGCCCGCCAAGATCATCGGCCGCGACGCCGAAACCGATCTGGCGCTTTTAAAGATCGAAGGCAAGTCCGGCCTGCCCTATCTGGAATTCGGCGACTCCGGCAAGCTCAAGGTCGGCGAATGGGTGCTGGCCATCGGCAACCCCTTTGGCCTGGAAAATACGGTGACGCTGGGCATCGTCAGCGCCAAGGGCCGCATCATCGGGGCCGGCCCCTTTGACAACTTCATCCAGACCGACGCTTCCATCAATCCCGGCAACTCCGGCGGGCCGCTTATTGACCTCGACGGCAAGGTCATCGGCATCAACACCGCCATCGTGGCCTCGGGCCAGGGCATCGGCTTCGCCATCCCCTCCAACATGGCCAAGGACGTGATCAGTCAATTGCGCGACGGCAAGAAGGTCCAGCGCGGCTGGCTTGGCGTCTCCATCCAGGACATCGACGAAAACACCGCCAAGGCCCTGGGCCTCGACTCCACCAAGGGCGCGCTCATCTCCTCGGTCATGGAAGGCCAGCCCGCGGCCAAGGCCGGCATCAAGACCGGCGACGTCATCACTTCCGTGGGCGGCCAGAAGGTCGATAACGCCAATGATCTGCTGCGCCGCGTGGCCGCCATCCGCCCGGGCGAATCGGCCGAGTTCGTGGTCATGCGCAAGGGGTCGCCCGTCACGGTCAGCGTCACCCTGGGCGAACGCGACGCCAAGAAGCTGGCCCAGAGCGGCCGCGGCCAGGAAGGCGAGGACGACGCCGCCGGCGAGGACGCCTCGGCCTCGGCCCTCGGGTTGTCCGTGCGGGCCCTGGCCCCCAAGGAAGCCAAGGCCATAGGCATGGACAAGGCCCAAGGCGTGCTGATAACGGAAGTGGCCGACGGCTCCGAGGCCGAGCAGGCCGACGTCCGCCCGGGCGACGTGATCCTTGAGGTCAACCAACGCCCGGCGACCTCCCCCGAGGAGTTCAAGAAGATCGTCGGCGAGGACGGCAAGAAGAAGGGCGTGGTGATGCTGCTTATCAAGCGCCAAAACCAGACCGTCTTCCGCACCGTGCCCCTGGCCGACGCCAAGTAACACCGCCGCAACACAACCGCCCCCCGGCTTCGGCCGGGGGGCGCACAGGCAACACCCATGGCGTCTTTCCCCTGCCCTATCGAGGAAACCCTCCTGCCCGTGCCCTGCAAGGTCAATCTGCGCCTGGCCGTGGGCGCGCGGCGGCCCAACGGCTACCACGACATCGACACCTTTTTCCTGCCCCTGCCCGAACCGGCCGACGTCCTGCGTCTGCGCCGCTTCGACGGCCCCGGGGACATCGATCTGCAATGTTCCGATCCCGAGCTTGAAACCGACGACAATCTGGTCGTTCGGGCCTACCGGGCCTACGCTGCGGCCACGGGCTACGCCCCGCGTCTGGAAGTCCATCTGGCCAAGCACATTCCCCACGGAGCCGGCCTTGGCGGCGGTTCGTCCGACGCCGCCGTCATGCTGCGCTATTTGAACGACCGGGCCGATGAAGCCGCCCTGTCGCCCGTGGACCTGGCCGCCCTGGCCCTGACCCTTGGCGCGGACATCCCCTTTTTCCTGCTCGGCGTCCCGGCCGTGGCCACCGGCGTGGGCGAGACGCTCATCCCGGCCGATCCCGGCCTGGCCGGCTGGTGCGCCGTGGTGGTGTGCCCCGAAGCCCGGGTCAAGACCGCCTGGGCCTATGCCGCCCTGGACGCCTCCCGGGCCTTGCCGCAAAAACCTGGGGCAAACCTCTTGACAACTGCTTTTGACGCCAATAAAAGGGCGTTTTGCGTCACCGGTGCGCCCATGCGGAACGACTTTGAAAGCGTCGTTTTCGCGGCCCACCCCGAACTGGGGCGGGTCAAGGAGCGCCTGCTGGCCCTTGGGGCAGCGGGCGCGCTTTTATCGGGCACGGGTTCGGCGGTGTTCGGGCTTTTCCGCAAGCGCCAGACGGCCACCCTGGCCCTGGCCATGCTCACCGGAAGCGGCCCGCGTGCCTATCTCGCGCCGCTGTGACGCACGCGGCCCCTCGGGGCCGCGCGGCCGGTCCGCCGCAATAGACCATTTTCATGCTGGGGCGTCGCCAAGTTGGTAAGGCACGGGGTTTTGGTCCCCGCATTCGTGGGTTCGAGTCCTACCGCCCCAGCCAGTTTTTCTCCGACACCACCCGGTCCCTCCCGGACCGGCACAGCACCCGAGGCTTCGCACATGGCGCAAGGCGATCTGAAAATCCTCACCGGCACTTCCAATCCCGGACTGGCCGAGGCCATCTGCGACCATCTTGGCTGCACCCTGCTGCCGGCCAAGGTCGGCACCTTCAGCGACGGCGAGATCCGCATCGAGGTAGGGGCCAACGTGCGCGGCTCGGACATCTTCGTGGTCCAGTCCACCTCGTACCCGGTCAACTACAACCTCATGGAACTGTGCCTGATGCTGGACGCCTTAAAGCGCGCCAGCGCCCGGCGCGTCACGGCGGTTGTGCCCTACTACGGCTACGCCCGGCAGGACCGCAAGGTCGCGCCCCGCGCGCCGATTAGCGCCAAGCTCGTGGCCGATTTCCTGACGGTTGCCGGCATGAACCGCCTGCTCACCATCGACCTGCACGCCGGCCAGATCCAGGGCTTTTTCAACCTGCCCGTGGACAACCTGTTCGCCGCGCCCATCATGGCCGAATATTTCAAGGATTTCTCCGGCCCGGGCTTGTGCGTGGTTTCTCCGGACGCCGGCGGAGTGGAACGTGCCCGGTCCTTTGCCAAACGCCTCGGCGCGACCCTGGCCATTATCGACAAGCGCCGCGACGCCCCCAACCAGGCCCAGGCCATGCACGTCATCGGCGACGTCAAGGACAAGCTGTGCGTGGTGCTCGACGACATGATCGACACCGCCGGCACCATGTGCCAGGCCGGCGTGGTGCTGTTGGAAAACGGGGCCCGCGAGGTCATGGCCACGGCCACCCATCCAGTGCTGTCCGGCCCGGCCATCGAACGGCTGGAGAATTCGCCCTTTACCCAGATCGTGACCACCAACACGATTCCCCTTAACGACAAAGCCAAGGCCTGCTCCAAGATCAAGGTGCTCTCCATCGCGGGGCTTTTGGCCAAGGCCATCCACAATATCCACACCGAGTCCTCGGTGAGCGTGCTGTTCACCTAATCGGGCGACGCACGGCCGGCCGAAAAAACCATGTTTCGCCCCAGGGCGCAAAGGAGATACCCGATATGAGTCAGACCCAGTCCCTCGCCGTCAAGACCCGCGCGGGCCTCGGCAAAGGCGCCTGCCGCAAGCTGCGCGCAGACGATATGGTTCCCGGCGTTTACTACGACGCCAAGGGCGTCAACGTCCCGGTCATGGTCGAGCACCTGCCCCTGCAGAAGCTCTATTCCAAGATCGCCTCCTCCCACGTCTTCGATCTCCAGATCGAGGGCGAGACCAAGCCCGCCCTGGTCTGGAAGGTCGAGCACCATCCGACCAAGCCCCGCATTACCCACGTCGATTTCTACGGCGTGGATCTGACCAAGGAAATCCAGGTCCGCGTGCCCGTCGAAGTGGTGGGCAAGTCCAAGGGCCAGGTCAAAGGCGGCCAGCTGGAGATCCACCGCGAGTTCATCGAGGTCCTCTGTCTGCCCCTGGTCATCCCGGACAAGATTGTCCTGGACATCACCAATGTCGACATCAACGAGAGCATCCTGATCGCCGACGTCGTCCTGCCCGAGGGCGTCAAGGCTGTTTACGACAATAACTATGCCGTCATCGGCGTCCTGGCCAGTGCGGCCGAGGCCGCCGGCGAAGGCGCCTAGCCTTCGCCAGGTTCCGTTTTCGCGTATGCGGCGGGGTGCGTTTTCCGGCGCGCCCCGCCTCTTTTCGCGCGAAAGCCCCTTGGTTTCCCCACCTGCCATGGCCGTTTCCGCCATCATCGTGGGCCTGGGCAATCCCGGGCCGAGATACGCCGCCACCCGACACAATTTCGGCTTCATGGTCTTGGACGCCCTCATGGAGCGCGCCCGGCAACTCGGCGGCGCGCCCAAGGCGACGCTGACCGGCCGCAAGGACCTCGAAGCCGTAACCCTTTCCCTGCCGGTGCTGCCCGGCGGGGCTTTCGCCCAGTTTGCCTGCGTCAAGCCGCTGACCTTCATGAACTTGAGCGGCCGGGCCGTGCGGGCTGCCCTGGATTTCTATAAGCTCGCCCCAACCGACGTCTTTGTCCTGCATGACGAGCTTGACCTGCCGCTCGGGCGGATGCGCCTCAAACGCGGCGGCGGCAATGCCGGGCACAATGGGCTCAAGTCCATCAATCAGGAACTGGGCAGTCCGGAGTTCGTGCGCCTGCGCCTGGGCATCGGCCGTCCCGAGGGCCGGGACGTGGCCGGGTATGTGCTCGAAGCCTTTCGCGGCGACGAAACGCCCGTGGTGCGCCAGGTCGTACCGGCGGCTGTGGACGGGATCATGGCCTTTTTCGAGGACGGCCTTGAAACGGCTCAGCGCCGCGTGGGCGGCTTTGACGCCGTGCCCCCGCCGTTGCCCCAGCCGTAGCGCGTTTCCTCGCCATGGGCCTCCCTCGTCTTGGGGCAGGACGCGAAGAGCACGAATTTTCCAGAACAAAAACCGACGTTTTTGCGTGGGCACCCCGGGTGTGGCGGACCATCCGCTGTTTCGCCCCTGGTCTGCGGGCAAAAGTCGCATTTTTGCAAATCCCCGTCAGCCCGCCTCCGCCCTGGGGCGGCCCCCTTTTACAGGCTCCAACCCTTATGGGAAGCGGTTTTCCGGCCATCGCCGGAATCCATGGACACAAGGGGACAAGTACGCTATTTTGTATTGAAGACGGTACAGACGTTGTATTTGGCGAGCGTCTGGCCGGGAGGAGTCCCACGGTGTTTTCCGAGGAGCAGCTAGTCGTTTATCCGGCCCAGGGTGTGGGCAGGGTCGAACGGATCGAGACCCAGGTCATCGGGGGCGCCTCGGCCGACTTTTTCATTGTGCGCATCTTGAGCAACAATGTCACCTTGATGGTGCCGGTGAAAAACGCCGCCAACGTGGGGCTGCGGCCCCTGTGCACGGCCGAACAGGGCGCGGCCATCATCGAATCCCTCAAGGACCGCTCCGACTTCACCGGCTATACCGGCCAGAACTGGAACCGCCGGTACCGGGAGTATTCCGAGAAGCTCAAAAGCGGCGATCTGGCCGACGTGGCCTATGTGCTCAAGGAACTGTTGCTCATTGGCCAGAACAAGGAACTGTCCTTTGGCGAGCGCCGGCTCCTGGAACAGGCGACCAGCCTGCTCACCCTGGAACTGGCCCTGGCCCTGGACAAGGACCAGCAGGAAATCAAAGACGTCATTAACGAGATCTTCGCCGACGTCCTGCAACCCAAACCTGAAGAATAGGACCGCGATCCCAAGACTTTGGGCAGTCATGGGCCGACCCGCCCTTGACACACCCGCGAAAAAGTATATGGATCGTTCCAGGCCGTTGCCGGCCTATCCTCCACTTGCCTTGGCCCCCGTAACATAGCGAGTCGCCCGCTCCTCCACAGGGGCGCGGACGCGACGAACTCACGCTGCATCGGGTTTTCACACACTATCAATATGCGCATTTCCGCGCCGGGCTATTTCTGTGAGCAATGCACCCAAACGCCGCGGGCGAAATCCTCAGCCGGCCCCTGCACCCGTGCTTTCCGATCCCATCGAAAGCGACGACATCCTGCAACCCGCCGCTGTAAAGTCCAGTCTCATGGAGGGCAACTCCATGAACCTTTCCGAGCTCAAGCTCAAAAGCATGCCCGAGCTCATGGACTTGGCGGTCCAGTACAATGTCGAGAACCCCAACGGCATGCGCAAGCAGGAGCTCATCTTCGCCCTGCTGCAGAGCTGCGCCTCCCAAAACGGGGCCATCTTCGGGGAAGGCGTGCTGGAGATACTGCCCGACGGCTTCGGCTTCCTGCGCTCGCCCATGTACAGCTACATGCCCGGCCCGGACGACATCTATATTTCGCCCTCCCAGATTCGCCGGTTCGGCCTGCGCAAGGGCGACGTCATCTCCGGCCAGATCCGGCCGCCCAAGGAAGGCGAGCGTTACTTCGCCTTGCTACGGGTCGGCGAAATCGGGTTCGCGCCGCCCGAAGCCTCACGAAATCTCGTGCTCTTCGACAACCTGACGCCGCTATATCCCGACAAGCGCTTTGTTATCGAGAACGGCGCAGAAAACTACTCCTCCCGGGTCATCGATCTCCTCGCCCCCATCGGCCACGGCCAGCGCGGCATCATCGTCGCCCCGCCCCGCACCGGCAAGACCATGCTCCTCCAGACCCTGGCCAACTCCATCAGCGCCAACCGGCCTGACGTTTTCCTCATCGTGCTGCTCATCGACGAACGCCCCGAGGAAGTCACGGACATGGAGCGCACCGTCAAGGCCGAGGTCGTCTCATCCACCTTTGACGAGCCGCCCCAGCGCCATGTCCAGGTCGCTGAAATGGTCATTGAAAAGGCCAAGCGCCTGGTCGAGCGCAAGATCGACGTGGTGATCCTGCTGGATTCCATCACCCGCCTGGGCCGCGCCTACAACGCCGTCACCCCGTCCTCGGGACGCGTGCTCTCCGGCGGCCTCGACGCCAACGCCCTGCAGCGGCCCAAGCGCTTTTTCGGCGCGGCCCGCAACATCGAAGGCGGCGGCTCGCTGACCATCATCTCCACGGCGCTCATCGACACCGGCTCCCGCATGGACGAAGTCATTTTCGAGGAGTTCAAGGGCACCGGCAACATGGAAATCTACCTGGATCGCCATTTGTCCGAGAAGCGCGTCTTCCCGGCCATCGACATCAACCGGTCCGGCACCCGCAAGGAAGAGCTGCTCCTGGACCCCGACGTCCTTAACCGCGTCTGGATCCTGCGCAAGCTCCTGGCCCCCATGAGTCCCATCGACTCCATGGAGTTTCTTCTGGGCAAGATGCGCGGCACCAAAAGCAACCGCGAGTTCCTCGACCTCATGAACCGGTAGACCGCCGGTTCCCCACTGCCGAAGACAAAGGCGGATCGCTTACGAGGCGGTCCGCCTTTTTTGCCGCCTTGGCCCGGCCAGGTTTTCTTAAGGGTTTTTAACCAAAGCCGCCGGGTGCTTTCCTTCCCGGCCGGTTCGGCGTATAGGCCGGCCATGGACGCCCCAAGCTTGCATCGCCGGCCGGGCGCGACCCGGCGGCTGGCGGCGACCCTGGTCGCCTGCTGGCTCATCGTCTCCCTGCTCGCCCCATCCTTGGTCCAGGCCTCCTTCTTGTCGTTTGACCTCAAGGATGAACGGGAACTCGGCGAAAAATTCAACATCATGATCCGGTCCCGGATGCCGCTTATCGAGGACACCGAGATCAACGACTACGTGACCGGCCTGCTGGACCGGCTGACCAGGACCATGCCGCCCCAGCCCTTCCCCTTCACCGTCGGCATCATCAACAACAACGCCGTCAACGCCTTTGCCGGACCGGCCGGCTACGTCTTCGTCTTCACCGGACTGATTCTCCAGATGGAGCACGAGTCCGAGGTGGCCGGCGTCCTGGCCCACGAACTGGCCCACGTCAGCCAGCGCCACATCGCCAAGCGTGTGGGCGAAATGAAGCTCCTGAGCATCGGCCAGCTCGTCGGCGTGCTGGCCGGCGTGGTGCTGGGCTCGGCCACCGGCAACCAGGACCTTGGCTCCCTGGTGGCCGTGGGCTCCCAGGCCGCCACGGCCCACGCCTATCTCAAGTATTCCCGCGATGACGAACGCGAGGCCGACCAGGTCGGCATGAACTATCTGGTCGCCGCCGGCTATCCGCCGGGCGGGCTGGTGGAAGCCTTCGAAACCATGAAACGGATGCGCTGGATGCAGGGCGGCGGCGTCATCCCGACGTATCTCAGCACCCACCCCGGCCTTGAGGAACGCATGGGCTACCTCAAGGACCGGGTGAAAATGCTGCCCAAAGATGTCCAGGACCGCAGAAACAACGACGCCGCCTTCAAGCGCGCCCAGATGCTGGTGCGCGCCCGCTATACCGACGCCAAAAACGCCGTGGCCTACTTCCGAAAACTTGGCGACAAGATGACCTGCCTGGACAAGCTCGGCCTGGCCATCGCCCTGTCGCGCTCCCTGGAGGACGTGGGACAGGCCCGGGCCGCCTTTGACGAGGCCGTGGCCTGCGCCCCGAACGATCCGCTGGTCCTGCGCGAGACGGGCCGCTACTACCTTAAAGTGCGCGATTTCGCCCGGGCCAAAAGCCTGCTCGAAGCGGCCCTGCGCCAAAACCCCACCGACATCGACGCCAATTTCGAATACGGCCGGATGCTGGCCCAGGAAGGCAAGCCGGCCCAAGCCGTGGCCTATCTGGAAAAAGTCCGCCAGCGGGTGCCGGAAAACGCCGAAATCCGGTCTATCTACGGCCAGATACTGGGTCAGTCCGGCGACCTCTTCCACGCCTATCTCCAGTTGACCTACGCCGCCGTCTACGACAACAATCCCCCCCAGGTGAAGTTCCAGCTGGGCAAGGCCAAGGCGGCGGCCAAGACCGACGCCGATCGGCGCGAGCTGGCCAAGCTTGAAGAAACCATCAAGAAACGCTCCGAATTCTGGAAAAAAAGGATCATGGAATGAACGACTCGCTGCTCGTGCGCCTGCCCAAGGGCGAAGACCTGCTGTCCGCCCTGGTGGCCATCTGCCTGGAAAAAAACATCACCAAAGGCCACGTGAGCCTCATTGGCGCCCTGGAAAAAGCCGAACTCGGCTACTATCCCCAGGACACCCGCAAATACGTCACCCACACCCTCAATGAAGGCACGGAAATCCTGGCCGGCCTGGGCAACGTGTCCCTGAAAGACGGCCAGCCCATCATCCACCTGCACCTGACGCTGCTTAAGGGCGATTTCACCATCACCGGCGGCCACGCCATGCCCGGCAACATCATCTTCGCCGGCGAAGCCTGCATCACCCCTATCGAAGGCCCCCGCCTGCACCGCGGCCTCGACGCCGCTACCGGCCTGCCCCTGTGGGATCAGACCGGGATGTAGTGAAGGGAAAAAGGAAGAATAAGAGGAAGATGCCTCCGGCGGCCGGGAGGGGCTCAGCCCCTCCCGGACCCACCCGAAAGGGGGAAATGAGGATGCCGGAGGATGGTGTCGATGGGGTATTCGCGGCCAGCGGCCATGCCTAGGGCCAGCAGCTGTCCTTGCCGGCCGGGGCCGCCTTGCCGGTCTTGAGGTCCAGCCGCATGGGCCGCGTCGCCGTCTTGCCGGCCGGGCAGGCCGGCTTGCGCCCGCTCTCGATTTTTTCCCCGTAAGCCAGGCTTCCCGAAGCCACCGACGCTCCCGGAATCACCGTGGCGTCCAGGGTCTGCTTCTGGGCCGCCAGATTGACCGCCATAAGGCCGTGCAGACCATCGGCCGGACCGTTGGTCACGAACAGCGTGTCGCCCGACAGGCCGGCGAAGGCGAAGTCGCCGCCGTTGGGAATCTCGAACAGCGGCCGCCCCTGGGCCAATTCGCAGACCGCATCCGGCGAATCCGCCGCCGTGTGGGCCGAAACCTTAAGCACATGGCCGTCGGAATAGCCGGCCAGGGACTCCACCACGGCGTAGCGCGGATAGAAATAGCAGGTGCGGTCGTGGTAGGCGTGGACCTCGGCCAGGTCCGTGCCGGGCAGCCCTGCCGCCTTGCCGCGCTCGATGGTCGTGGCCCCGTATTCGGCCGTCATGGGCGTCACGTCATCCACGGCCAGCACCTTGTAGGTGACCCCGTTTCGCACCACGATCTCGCGCACCACCCCGCGCACCCGCACCTTGATGTCCAGCAAACTGTTCATGATGCTGCCCCGGTCGAAGGGCACGTAGACCACCCCGGGTTCCTGGGCGCTGGTCAGTTCGATGCCGCCCTGGGGCGTTTGGCGCAACATGCCGTAGACCGTGGTTTTGCGGGTTTCCTCCTGGGCCTGGCCGACGCCCGGCAGGACAAGACAGACGCCCAGGGCAAAAGCCAGGGCCATGAAGCGGGTGAACATGCGACGCATAACGCCTCCTCGGTGGAATGGCTCTCGGGTATCAGAGCCGGCGCGTTTTGCAAACGCGGGATTCCCGATCATCGCGGTTGAAAAAAAACCGCGCCAGGGTATGAATGAAGCTACTGGAGGCCGGCATGAACGACGCCCAACACAGCGGCTCGCGGCAGACCTGGAAAAACTGGCTCATCGCCATCCTTTTTTGCATCGCGGCCGGCGAATTCGTCCTGCTGGCCCGCGCGCCGGCCCCAACGCCAGAGCCTTCAGCGCCCCAGGCCCCGGCGACCGTCCAGGCCCCGGCCCAACCGGCCGCGCCCCAGAACCTCGACGCCGTGCGCGTGGCCGGTCTGGCCATGGACCCCGAGCGCGGCCGCTATCTCCTAACCGCCTTTGACCGGCCCGTGACCGGGGCCCGGGAAGGAGCCTCCCCGGCCGCCGATCCGGCCGCCATCGAGCCGGCTCTCCCCGGCCGCTGGACCTGGGTTTCGCCCTACATGCTGCGCTTCGAGCCCAAGGACGGCTTTGCCCAGGCCACGGTCTACACCATCGCCTTCAAGGGTCAGGATTTCCTCACCCCGCCCCAGACCCTGGCCGGCAAGGATTCCTGGCAGGCCAGCTACGGCAGTTTCGAAGTGGCCAGGCTCACCGCCCATCTCGAACCCGCCCCGGAAGGCGGGGCCATGGTGGTGGTTCGCGGCGAGGCGGCCTTTAACCGCTCCGTCGATCCCAAGGCCCTGGTCAATCATATCAAGCTCATTGATCCCCGCGCCCCGGACAAACCCGTGTCCGTGTCGCTCACCACCACCTACGCCGCCAAGAAGCTCGAATTCGTCTCCGATCCCATCGAAAAGACCCCCCAGCAGCGCGACGTAAAGATCGTCATCACCCCGGGGCTGCGGCCGGAAAAGGGCAGTTTGACCCTTAGCCGCGAGGCCGTGGCCGTCATCCCTGTGGCCCTGGACCCCAATTTGCGTCTGCGCGAGGCCAAGGCCGTGTCCGAGGAAGGCATGGCCGCCGTGCGCCTGCTCATGTCCACCCCTGTGGAAGCGGGCGAGGCCGCGGCCGGCCACATCCGCGTCGAACCGGACCTGGCCACCGAACTGTCCGCCGACGGCGCGGAACTGATTTTGAGCGGCGAATTCGAACCCGGCCGGGAATATGCCGTCACCCTGGAAAAAGGGCTGACCGCCGGTGACGGGGCCGTGCTCGGCGAGACGGCCACCAGAACCGTGCGCATCCCGGATTTGGCCCCGTCGGTCGATTTCCGCGACCAGGGCGTGTTTTTGTCGCGAAACGGCTACAAGAACCTGGCTGTGAAAAGCGTCAACGCCGCCGCCGCCGAGGTGTCCATCGACCGGGTCTATTTCAACAACATGTTCCCGCTTTTCACCATGGACTACTCCGCCTTCGAGGACGACTACGGCGGCGGCGGGGTCAACTCCAACCTGGGCGACCGCATTTTCAGCGACCGGGTGCCGCTGCGCCACAAGAGCAACGCCGCCGAGATCACCCCGGTCAATCTGGAAAAATACATCCAGGGCCATGAGCCGGGGCTGTACCGCATAGCGCTCACCGTCCCGGGCAAGTTCGAGGGCTACCAGCGGTTCGTGTGCCTCACCGACATCGGCATCGTCGCCAAGTCCGGCCCCGGCGACCTGCTGGTCTGGACCGCCTCCACCACCACCCTGGCCCCCCTGGCCGGGGCTTCGGTCAAGGTCTTCTCCCACCAGAACCAGGAGATCGCCGCCGGCGTCACCGACGCCCAGGGACTTTTCCGGGCCAAGGTCAATCCCCGGGCCAACTACGACAAGCGCCCCTACCTCGTCGTCGCCCAAAAAGGGGCCGACGTGAGCTTCCTGCTGTACGACCGCTTCCGGGCCGACGACGCCGGCCTCGACGTCGGCGGCGCGGTCATGCCGGCCACGGGCTACACCGCCTTTGTCTACGGCGAGCGCGACATCTACCGCCCGGGCGAGACCCTGGAAGGGCTGGCCGTGGTGCGCGACGTGCGCCTGGGCGTGCCGCCCTCCATGCCGGTGCTCATCCGCCTGTCCGACCCCCAGGGCCGCAAGATCGGCGAGCAGGCCGCCGTCACCGGGGCCGAGGGCGTGGTCAGCCTCAAGCAGGCCCTGCCCAGCCAATCCCTGACTGGGGCCTACAGCCTGGAAATCGTCACCGGCGAGACGGTCATCGGCCAGTACCGCTTCCAGGTCGAGGAGTTCGTGCCCGACCGCATCAGCGTGTCGCTTAGCGCCGACACGGCCAAGGCCGAACTCGGCCAGCCCGTGGCCTTTGGCGTCACCGGCCGCTACCTCTTCGGCGCGCCCGGGGCCGATCTGCCGGTGGAAGCCCGGGGCCGGCTCGTCAAGGCCGCCTTCGCGCCCAAGGGCTACGAGCAGTACGTGTTCGGCGACCCGGAGCGCAGCTTCGAGGACAGCGAATTCTTCCAAGAATCGGCTACCCTGGACGCCGAGGGCAAGGCCTCGTTCACGGCCGAACTGCCCGGCGACCTGTCGCCGCCGGCGGCGCTGGAAGCCGTCTTCACGGCCCGGGTGCGCGAGGGCGGCGGCCGGGGCGTGGCCGGGCTTGTGCGGATGCCGGTCCATGTCTACCCTGCCTATCCGGGACTCAAGCGCCTGGCCAGCGACGCCCTGCCCCCGGGCAAACCGGCGGCGTTCGAGTGCGTGTCCGTGGCCAGCGACGGCAAGCTTGCCGCCACGGCGACCCTGTCCGCCACCCTGTACCGCGACGAATGGCAGACCGTGCTGCGAAAGGACGGCGGAACCCTCAAGTACGAATCCGTGCGCGACCCCAAGCTTGTGGAATCCAAGGACGTGGCCCTTACCGCCGGCAAGGGCAAGGTGAGCTTCACTCCGCCATCGTTTGGCAGCTACCGCGTGGTCCTCGAAGACCCCGAATCCGGGGCGGCCACCCAGCTCGAATTCTACGCCGGCGGCTTTGGCTACTCGCCCTGGGCCATGGAAAACCCGGCCCGCATTGAACTCAAGACCGACAAGGCCGACTACGCCTCGGGCGAGACGGCCAAGGTGCAGGTGCGCGCGCCCTTTGGCGGCAAGCTCTTGGTGGCCGTGGAAGGCACGGCCATCCACGACGTCCAGATCGTGGACCTGCCCGGCAACACCGGCGAGGTGCTGGTGCCCGTAAAGCCCGAGTATCTGCCCGGGGTCTACATCACGGCCACGCTCGTCAAAAAGACGGCAAGCGTCGTGCCCGGCACGCCGTCCCGGGCCTATGGCGCGACCCCCATCGGCGTGGACAAGGCCTCGGGCAAGCTGCCGGTGGCCATAGCCGCACCGGCCGAGATCCGGCCCGGCACGACCCTGGCTGCCGAGGTCTCGGCCCCGCCGGGCAGCCTTGTCACCGTGGCCGCCGTGGACGAGGGCATCTTGCAGCTCATCGCCCAGAAGACCGCCGATCCCTTCGCCGCCTTCTACGCCAAACGCCAGTTGCAGGTGGAGACCAGCGACACCTTCGCCCTGCTCCTGCCCGAGGTCGCGCCCATAGCCGGCAAGGCCCTGGCCGGCGGCGGCGACGGCCTGGAAGACCTGTCCGGATTCGTGCGCTCCCAGAGTCCGGCGGCCCGGACTGTGGCCTTCTGGTCCGGCCCGGTGCTGGTCGGCCCCACCGGCAAGGCCGAGGTGCGCTTCGACATCCCCGAGTTCCAGGGCCAGGTGCGGCTCATGGCCGTGGGCCTGTCCGGCCGGCGCTTCGCCGGATCCGAGGCCAAAACCATCGTCAAGAGCCCGGTGGTCGTGCTGCCGAGCTTCCCGCGCTTCCTGGGCTTTGGCGATAAGGCCCAAGCTATGCTTACCGTGCGTAACGACACCGGCAAAAACGGCGACTTCTCCGTGGCCCTGTCCGCCACAGGCCCGGTGTCGGTGGTCGGTTCGCCGCGCATCGTGTCCATCCCCAAGGGGAGCACGGCCAACGTGCCTTTCGATCTGAACGCCGCCCAGGCCGAGGGGCTGGCCAACCTGTCCCTGGCCGTTTCCGGCAACGGCGAGACCACGGCCGACACCGTGTCCCTGCCGGTGCGTTCGCCCCTGCCGCCGCGCACCTCGGTGCGCTCGGGAGCCCTTGAAACAGCCAGCCTCACCATCCCGGAGCTGGCCTCGGGCGAGTTTCTGCCCGGCTCGGCCAAGCGCGACGTGGCCGTGGGGCCGTATCCGCTCATCCGCTTCACCGGCAATTTGAAGTCGCTTCTGGGCTACCCTTACGGTTGTCTGGAGCAGACCACCTCCAAGGCCTTCCCGCTGCTCTACTTCGCCGATCTGGCCCGGGCCATGGACCCAGGCAGCTTTGAGAGAGACAATCCGGCCGGCATGGTCTTGTCCGCCATCCGGCGCATCACCGGAATGCAGCTCTATAACGGCGGCTTTTCCATGTGGCCCGGCGGCGACGAGCCCCAAGCCTGGATGAGCCTGTATGCCGCCCACTTCCTGGTGGAGGCGGCGACAGCCGGCTATCCGGTGGACAAGGAAGCCCAGGCCCAGGCCTTGCGCTTTGCCGCCGAGACCGGCCGCGAGGCCAAGCTTGACGCGCCCGACGGCCCCAAGCTGGCCGCCTACGCCCTCTACGTCCAGGCCCGGGCCGGCCGGGCCGACATCGGGGCCATGGACAACCTGCGCGACGCCTCGGGCAAGCCCCTGCCCGCCGAGGCGCGCGGGCTTCTGGGCGCGGCCTACGCCGCCGTGGGCAACGCCCGGGCCGCCGACAGGCTCTTTGCCGGCCCGCCGCCCTCGGGCGAGGCGCGCAAGGAGACCGGCGGAACGCTTGATTCCACCCTGCGCGACAAGGCGCTCTACCTCTCGGCCCTGCTTGACGCCGCCCCGGCCGATCCGCGCCTGGGCAGCCTGGCCGTGGACGTGGGCCGGCTTCTGGAAGGCGAGGCCTATCCGTCCACCCAGGAAAACGCCTTCGCGCTCATGGCCCTGGGCAAGTTCTACGCCCGCCAGCAGGCCAAAAAGCCCTTTGCCGGCAAGCTCTACGCCGGTTCCGGGCTGCTCTCCGACGTCACCAGCACCAAGGTCCTGAGCCTTCGGGGCTTAAGCCAGCCCGGCGATCTGCGCCTGGACCTCGACCCGGGCTACCAGCCCGGCAGCTGCTACTATGCCGTGCGCACCCGGGGCATCCCCTCGGCCGCCGCCTACAGTCCGCAAGCCGCCGGCCTGGAAATCGCGCGCAGCTACCTGACCCGCGACGGCAAGCCCATCGAGGGCAACACCGTGCCCCAAGGGGCGCTGGTGGTGGTCAAGTTCGCCGCCCGGGCCACCGCCGGCCCTGTGGCCAACGTGGTGCTCGAAAATCTGCTGCCGGCCGGTCTGGAAGTGGAAAACCCGCGACTGGCCACCACCGAGCGCCTGCCCTGGATGGAAACGCCGGGCGAGGGCGAAACCACCCACCTCGACCTGCGCGACGACCGCATCCTGCTCTTCGCCGATCTGCAAAAAGACAAGTGGCAGACCCACTACGCCCTGCTTCGGGCCGTGACCCCGGGCGTTTTCAGCCTGCCGCCGGCCCAGGCCGAGGCCATGTACGCCCCGGAACTGCGGGCCAGCGGCGAGACGTCAACCTTTACCGTCGTACCGGCCGGGAGATAGCGCCGGCTTTGTATGGAAAAATTCAAACGACTGGTTGCTTCGTGCGTGCGCAGCAACGTTTCCGATTTACACCTGCGGGCGGACAAGCCGGCGGCCGCCCGCAAAAACGGCCAACTGCACTTTCAGCGCGACATCGTCTTTAGCGCCGCGGAACTCGACGAGCTGCTGACCAGCCTGACCACCGACCGCCAACGCCGCATCCTGGCCGAACGCTGGTCCGTGGACTTCTCGGCCCGGCTGACCGAGTCGCAGATGCGCTTAAACGCCTTCCACACCGCCGATGGCCTGGGGCTGGCCGTGCGGTTTCTGCCGGCCTCGGCCCCGAGTTTTGAGGATTTAAACCTCCATCCGTCCCTGCGCGCCCTGTGCGCCCGGCCTTTTGGGCTAATCCTCATCTGCGGCCCCACGGGCAACGGCAAGTCCACCACCATCGCGGCCATGCTGCGCGAGATCAACGAGACCCGCCCGGCCCATGTGGTGACCTTGGAAGACCCCATCGAATACCGCTTCGTCTCTGACCGCTCGCTCATTGACCAGCGCGAGCTTGGGGCGCACTTCCAAAGCTTCGAGCAGGGCCTCCAGGACGTGCTGCGCGAGGATGCCGACGTCATTGTGGTCGGCGAGCTGCGCGAACCCGAGACCATGCGCCTGACCGTAAACGCCGCCGAATCCGGCCATCTGGTCATCGCCACCCTCCACGCCGCCACGGCCGAGGAAGCGCTTTTGCGCCTGTGCAACGCCTTTGCCCCGGACACCCAGGACTTTGTCCGCTCCCAGTTGGCCTCCTGCCTGTGCGCGGTGGTGGTGCAGCATCTGGAATTTTTGCCCAAGGCCGGCTTTCGCGCCCCGGTGCTGTCCATGGCCGTCAGCGCTCCGGCCCTGCGCAACATCATCCGGGAAAACCGCTTCAACCAGATCGAAAACCTGCAGCAGGCCGGCCGGGCCGACGGCATGTTCACCTTCGAGCGCTACCGCCAGGAATTTCTGGAAGCCAAGGCCAGCCTGACCCCGCCGGCCCTGGCCTTTCGGGCCTCGGGCCAGGCCGCGCCGCCCATCCGTCCGGCTCCGGAGCCACTCGGGCTGAGTCTGACCCCGCCACCCCAGGCCGCCCCCGGCGACCCCGGGCCGCGCCAGCCGCCAAAGGCCGTCCACGAACTCGAAGGCGAAGCCCCTGAACTCTACCGCATCGACGACGCTGTTTCCCTGGAGGAACTGGTGGCCCAGATGCACGGCAAGAAGCCCTGAGGCCGGGACCGGCAGGCAAGCTTCGCCGCCCAGGCCCGTTGAGGGCCAAGACCATCGTCCGGGTATTGCGGCGGGAGAAGCGGACCGTGGCCGACAGCACGACAGCGATGAGCGCGACCGCCGGGGAGCTTTGCCCGACAATCACGACGCCGTGAGCGACTTGCGGGGAAGAGCCGCGCGGCCCGGGCTTCATGACTGGCTGCAGCCGACGCCGGCCGCCACCAGCGCCACGGCCCGGGACACGGTCGCGCCGGCATAGAGCATGGCCACGTGGGAGACCGGCTCGGTGCGCTCCAGCTCCCAGCCCGGCCGGTCGGGAACAAGCCCGCGGTCGGGCACGACCAGATTGTCCACGGGCGAGGCCAGGGCGACCAGCCGCGCCCCGGGCGGAGCGGGCAAGGCGTTCAAGCAGCCAAACAGTTTACTCTCCGGGGTCAGCGACCGGCCAAGTTTCCCCACGGCCAGCCGGGCCAAGACGCTGCCCTGGTGCGGCGTGCCGAGCGTCACGAGGCAACGGGTACGGCCGCAAAAATCAGGTTCGGCAGCCAGCCGTCGGGCCATGAGGCCGCCCAGGCTGTGGCCGAGGAAACAGACCGGAGCGCGGGGCGGCACGAGTTCCCGCAGACGCACGGCCAGCCGGGCCGCCTCGGTCTCGAAGTCGTCCCGAAAGCTCGGATACCCCAGAATCAGCACGCGGTTGAGCCCGGACCGGCCAAGAGCCCACCGGATGCGCCAGAAGGCCGAGGGGTTGTGGTAAAGGCCATGCAAGCACACGACCACCGGGGCCGTGTCATCGACCTGGCTGTTCCCGGGGGGGCCGGGTTGGCGGCGGGACTGGAGCAGTGGCCCCAGGGGATAGGCGGCCACCATGATCGCCTGAGCGGCCAGAGCCGAGGTCAGCCCTCGTAACACGCAGGCGGTCCGACGTCCGGGGCAGCCCCGGGACAGCAGCACGGCCCGTCCGGCCAGGGCAAACCAGCCAAACGCGGCGTAGCTCACCCCGGCCACCACCGCGCCCACGGCCAAGGGCAAGGCGATCAGCCAGCCAAGGATGGTCATGGGGCGTGGCCTCCCTGGCCGGCGGCCTTTTTGAGGGCTGTCATTTCCCTGAAATATAAAATGAAAATCAAAACGTCAAACGCCTGATAAAAAACCTGTTGACGGCCAGGGCGGAGATGCGTAGATACCGTTTCTCGCCGGGCGGGCGGGTAGCTCAGTCGGGAGAGCATCGGCCTTACAAGCCGAGGGTCACAGGTTCGAGCCCTGTTCCGCCTACCACGAGTTTGTCAATGATCTGGGGCCGTAGTTAAGCTGGTTATAACGCCGGCCTGTCACGTCGGAGGGCGCGGGTTCGAGTCCCGTCGGCCCCGCCAGATCACACCAGACGCCACGCGTCTGTCGGGACCTCAAAGCGCAGTCCCTTTGAGGTTTCTTATTTGAGGCTCCATTGCCTCGCGGACTGCACCCCTGATCTGGGGCCGTAGTTAAGCTGGTTATAACGCCGGCCTGTCACGTCGGAGGGCGCGGGTTCGAGTCCCGTCGGCCCCGCCAGATCACAAAGGCGCTTGCGCCTGACAAGGCCCTGAAGGCGACACCTTCGGGGCCTTTTGTTTTGCTCGGCCTCGGCCCGGGGCAAACGACCGCTTGCCCGCTGTCGCGGCCCTGAGGAAAGACGACCTTGGTTCCCGGAACATTCGTGGTGTTCCTCCGTTTCCGGCAGCATGACGGACGCGCTGACCAAGGCCCTGACGACTCCCGCCCGCCCGGGTCCGGCCCAAGGAGACCGCCATGCCGCCCAAACGCCTCGCCGATTCCGTGCCTGTCTACTCCACCGACACCGGCCGCCTGTGCCCGGGCTGCGGCCGTGCCCCGACCGCCTGCGTCTGTGCCGCCGCCAAGGCTCCGGCCGGGGACGGTGTTGTGCGCATTAGCCGCCAGACCAAGGGCCGCAAGGGCAAGGGCGTGTGTCTGGTCACCGGAGTGCCCCTGGCCGGCAAGGGACTCGAGGCCCTGGCCCGGGAACTCAAGCAGCGCCTGGGCTGCGGCGGCGCGGTCAAGGACGGCGTCATCGAGATCCAGGGCGACAACCGGGACCTGTTGGCCGCCGAACTCAAAAAACGCGGCTACGTCGTCAAGCTGGCCGGCGGCTGATTTTCTCACTTCACGCCGCCCACCGTTTCCTTTCGCGTCGCCGTCCATCCCCTGCCCGGCGCGTCATCAACGGCGCAAGCCCTTGTTCACCCGCCCGCGCCTGGACAACGCCCTTGGCCTCGAGCGTTTCGAGCATGGACTGATGCTCGCTCGCCCTCGCCGCCCTACGCCTGCGCCTGGGCAACGCCTTCGCGCCTCCCCCTCCCCTCACGCAGCATCCGGCCAAGTCCCCAGCCGCTCCGTCGCCCTTGACCAGCCAGACGCGCCATGCCACAAGCAGGCTGCGACAACGGCAAAAACCGACGTTATGTTGCAGCAACGCGCCATTGTTCGCGCCATTTCATGGAAAAGTCGTAGGAAATCCTTTGCAACGCCAGCCAGGAGACCGCCATGTCCCGCACCCGCCGCGTCCTGATCGCCGTACTCTTCGTGTCCCTGCTGTTTTCAAGCCTCGCCCTGGCCGCCGAAAAACCGGCTGACGAGAAAAAACAGACCAAGGCCGGCCTCTATGTCACGGCCAAGGAAGCCTTCGAGCAGTGGAGCGCCAATAAGGACGGCATAAAAATCCTCGATTGCCGCACCCCTGAAGAATATGTCTTCGTCGGCCACGCACCCATGGCCCACAACATCCCCAGCCGCTTTCTGACCTACGACTTCAACGCCGAGAAAAAAGAATACGCCATGAAGCAAAACGACGGCTTCGTGACGGCTGTCCAGGCCAAGTTCAAGCCCGACGACGTCATCATGATCATGTGCCGCTCGGGGCAGCGCAGCGCCGAGAGCGTCAACCGGCTGACCGACGCCGGATTTGCCAAGGTCTACACCATTGTCGACGGCTTCGAGGGCGACATGGACAAGGACCAGCAAAGCCCGACCTTCGGCAAAAGGGCCTTAAACGGCTGGCAAAACGCCAAACTGCCCGTAACCTTCGCCCTGGACCCGGCCCTGGTCTATCTGCCCAAGCCGTAGCCGGCGGCCCCGGCGGCGACTGGCGCGAGTCCCTCCTGCAAACGCCATCAGCCAAGCCGCTGCCCGCCGGCCCCAGCGGCCGGCCTCCCGGCCTGCCGCGCTTCCCATCACGCGGCGCGCCGCAGGGTCCATCCGTTTCCCGCAAAAGGCAACGCGCCCGGACTTGCATGGTCCGGGCGCGTTTTGCGTGGTCGGCGGCGCGACGCCAGCCGGTCTTTTCATCGGAAGCCCGCGTCGTCTGTCTCGCTTGCGGCCGCCCTCGGGCTTGCATCCCCGAGGATGACCGAAAGCCGGCTCGTTCGAGTTTCTTAAAAAGACGTCAATATTTCCACAACCGAATGGTCTTAGCCTGCTGCCTGCAAACAGTCCGAGATGCCCTTCGTGACACCGCGCCTAAAACTTGATGGCGAACGAAGCATAAACCGTGTCGCCGATGGGGCTGTTGGACGCGCCCAGGCCATGGAGCCACTTGGTCACGAGCATGAGTTCCTTGCCGGCCACGGGCACGGTGTAGGTGATGGCCGGGCCGATGCCCGTGCCCGAGGAGAGAAAGGAGCCCATCTTGGCCCCGGAGCCGGAATCCGGCGTGGTCTGGGCAAAGAGGTAGCCCACCGCGCCCAGGGCCAGGCGCTCGTTGAAATGGTAGGCCAGGGTCCAATCGGCGTGGATCTGGTTGCCGGTCAGGTAGCTGGTGGTCTGGTTTTCGGTGTTGATCATGTAGCCGGCGTTGACCGAAAATTCGATCTTGCTCTTGGAAAGCCAGGTGAAGGCCACGTTGCCGTCGAAGCTGGCGTAGTTCATGCCGAGGTTGGTGAGTTTTTTGGGATTATAGTAGCCGGTGGGCAAAAAGATGATGGGCGACACGACCAGATGGCATTCGCCGAAGTTCCAGCCGGCGATAAGCGGCATGAGAAAGATGTCGGACAGCCCGCCCCGGTCGCCGCCGCCGCCGTAGGCCAGGTGATGGGGCGTTTCCAGGCCCGTTGTGCGCGACTTGTGGTTCCAGTCGGCGGCCAGATCGCCGGTGATGTGCTCGTTTAAGATGATCGGCACGCCCACGCCCACGCCGAGGAAGCCCCCCATGGCCGGCACGTCGAACAGGTAGGAAAGCTTGGTGAGGTTCATCGCCATGGTGGAATCGACCCCGGCATAGGCCCGGCCGCCTTTGAGGGACTTATCCATGTGGGCGGACTGGTAGAAGGTGTCGTTTCGCACGTAAAACCCGCCGGCCGGGATGTAGCCCATGAGGAAATCGCCGTAGGCGCCGAGGATGTAGTGGCTCACCCCGCCTTCGGCGGCCCGGGCCGGGGCCGGCGCGGCGGCGCAAACGGCCCAGACGGCCAGGGCGAGAAGGAGTCGTGCGACGTGAAGACGTCCGGCGGCGTTTGGAAAAGTCGGCATGGCGGCATCCTTTGGCGCGGGGTTGCATGTTGTGAAAGCGTGTCGCTAGAAAAGCTTGGGCAAAATCGGCGTCAGCGTGAACTTGAACGTCCACTCCGTGCCCGTGTGACGGGGCCGGACCACCGAATAATCGGCCTCGGCCGAAAGCTTGACCGGCAGCTCGCCCAGGGTGACGAGCTTGGCCACACCCAGGCCCACGGGCAGGGTCAGGGCGTTTTCCGCCTTCTTCTGGGTCCAGTCGATGAGGATGTTGGGCGACATCCCCACCTGCCAGGTCTTGGCCGGGGAATACCACAGGAAATACTGCGCCTTGGTCAGACTCACTTCCTTGCGGTCGGGATCGCCGCCCACGGACCACCACTGTTGCGGGAAGATGCCCGCCACCCAGGTCGCATCCATATAGACGAGGGCCGCCGCGCCGCCAAGCTGCCATTTGCCGTTGCCCAGATGCTTGTCCGTGGCTGTGGGAAACACCGCCGTGGGTCCGAGGCCGAACAGCAAGCCGGAGCTGGATGAGGCCGGGGCGACCATGGCCATGAATTCGGCGTCGCCAAGGCCGAAACGCTCGTCGGTCTTGTGCAGGCCGGCGGCGTAGGGCGTGTTGTAGACCGGGATCAGCGGCCGGGTGATGAGGCGCAGGTCGGCCGGCAGGTCGAAGGTCAGGACAGGCTGGAAATTATAGTTGAACTGGCTCTTTGCCTGTTTGAACGCGCCGCCCTTGGGCGACTGGAGCAGGTTGAGGTTGAACTGGTTGGTGATCATCCACAGGCTGCCCACGGGGTTGCTCGATTCCTGGGTGAGCTTTTGCATGTCGTCGTCGCTACGCGGCGGCGACGACGACTGGGCCGCGACAGTGCCGGCAACGGCCAGGGCAAGCAACAAGACAAGAGCCGAAGAGGGAAACAGACGGTGAGACATGGAGGCACGTCCTTGGGGTTGGGGCGCACAGCCGGGGCAGGCGTTTGAACAACAAAACAGCAATCGGCATTGACAGGCCCGGGCAGCCTCGTGGCGAGGGCTGTCCGGGCCTGGTTCGTCCGGGCATCAGCCGGACACTATTTAAAAGGAGCAGCCTGGCCGGTCGTGTCCGGATAATCCACCGGAATAAAGACCGGGATGGCGCTTATGCCCTTGGCCCCGGCCAGAGCCTTGGCCACGTCCACGTAACGCCAGTTCTTGTTGTCCATGCTGCGGTAATAGTAGCGAAGCCGGGCCGTGTCGGCGACGACAGACCAGATGGTCTTGTCGAAGCGTTCTTGCCCGCCCTCGAAGCCGCGCACCGCGCCGATGGGGATGTCCACGTTGTCGAGAATGGTGATGGCCTGGTTCAGGCCGGCGTCCGCGCCCTTGGCCGGCAGGGCCGCCTGGGACAGGGCCACCATGCGCACGAAGCGGCTGGGCGGGCTGTAGTCCCCGGGCAGGCCGTAGAGGCCCGAACCCTGGCCGAAAGTCTTGAGCGTCAGGCCCTTGAGCTTCAGCTCGGGCGTGTTGAAGGTCGAGAGGTTGATGTAGTTGTCGAGGTTGGTGAGCATCCAGTCGAATGTCGGGGAGTTGGTCATGACGCCGAGCGGATTGTCATAGAGGGTGACGGTTCCCTTGGCGTATTCGATGACCACGCAGTCGCCCGAGGGGTCGTGGACGACGTAGTGCAGGGGCAGCGGTCCGGCGTCGCCCACCGGCCCCTGGCAGACCCGGGCCTGCCGGTAGCCCTTACGGACCTCGGCCACGCTGCCGAAACTGGACAACAGCCAGGCGCCGAATTCGTACTGGGCCAGGGTCTTGCCGGCCTTGGTGCGGTCGAAGGGTTCATAGGTCACGTAGCCGGGCAAAAAAAGCGCGCCGACCACTAAGCCCTTCTCGTTCATGCCGTCCGAGGGAAGCGGCATCCCGAAATCGAACATGCCGACAAAGGCGTGCTTGACCTTCCAGGCAAGGCCCTTGGAAGACCCGTCGGGCAGAGTGCCCTGATAGGCCGTGCCCCGGGGCACGATGCCCAGCACCGTTTGCAGCGTCCACTCCCCTTCCATGGTGCGGGCGTAAAAGACCAGTCCGTCGCTGGTCTTGGTGCGCACGCTGGTGCAGGCCTGGCCCGGCGCGGCGGTCAGGATGGTCAGGAACAACACAAAGAGCAGCGCCGTCATACGTCGCGGCATGGGCATCCTCCCCGGAAACAGGTTACGCGAAAGCCGCGCCGACAAGGCGCGACAAGGCGCGGTCGCGCCATGCGTAGCGCCGGAACGCGGTTTTCGCACAAACGAAAAGGGAAAAACCGGCTCTTTGCAACACGCCAGGATCAGACGAACACGCTGCCGGGGTCGATTCGTGAAACGTGTCCTGTCACGAAAGCATTGCCGCGAAAACGTGACTGCACCGAACCGGCGCTGATTCCTTTCCTGGCCGACAACATAAAAGCCAAGACAACTATTCCGATTTCAGGAATCAAGGCAAGACAAATTCCCAACCCCGGCCATACAGAAGGGCAACCTATGCAATGGACCGCGTGTTGGTGTTTGTGCAGACAGGCCGCAGGCTACGTCAATTAGCCGGACGTCGAGTACCCGGGCGTCCGAGGGGCCGGCCAATGCCGATCTCCAGAAGATCCTCGCCGACGATGAGCCGGCCCGGGAAGTCGCGCTTGATGGCCTGGAAACGCCAGGGCGGCGTGTTGCCCGGGGCGATGTGGCTGAGCACCAGCGTTTTGACCTCGCAGGCTGCGGCCACCCGGCCCAGATCGGCCGAACTGGTGTGGGCGGTCATGACGTGGTCATACAGCGGCCAGGCCGGATGGTTTCGATCCACGCCGGCAAAGGCGGACTCGATCCAGGCCTGATCGATGACCTCGTGGACCAGCACGTCGGCCCCCCGGGCCAGGCGCTGGAGGTTGCCGCGCGTGTCCGGCCCGGTGTCGCCGGAGATGACGACGCCGCCGTCGTCGGTGTCGAAGCGGTAGGCAAAGCTCGGGTAGACCTGGAAATGGTCCACCAGCACGGCCGTAACCCGCAGCCGGTCGTCCTCGTACACGGCAAAGGGCTCCATGGCCGGACAGGTGTCGGCGGCGGTCCAGGGCCGGCCGGGATCGGGCGGAACAAAGCCGGCCGGCCAGGAGATGGTTCCGGGGTCGCCAATCTCCCGGACGTCGAGAATGCGGGTCAGGTCGGGGTAGCCCTCGTCGCGGGCGCAGTCGTTGAAGTTCTGGGCAAAGGCCTCAAGCAACAGCTCGGTCATGCGTTTCGTGCCGGGCGTGGGCGTGGCCGGGCAGCCGCCCCCGGCCTCGGCCGTCATGATGCCGCCGGCGTAGCCGGAATGGTTTTCCTCCAGCCGCCCCCGTTCGCCCGGGCCGATGACGACAAGCTCCTTGCCGCCGCCGTAGCCCGAGCGCGCCCCGACTTCGAGAAACGTCGCATAGTCGCCCAGGTGGTCCATGTGCAGGTGGGTCAGGAACACGGCTCGCACATTGGCCAGGAAGGTGGTCAGATCGCCCTGGATGCGCTCCCGGCCGCGCCGGACGTACCTGCCCCGGTTGAAGGCCTGGGCCAGGCGACGGGTCGCGCCGAAGCCGAGATCGATAACGTAAAGCGCGTCGCCCACGGCCAAGGCCTGGGAGGCGCTGGCCCGGTCGCAGTCCGGCCACCAGGTCATGCCGCCGGTGGTGCCAAGCAGCGTCAGCACGGTGTTGTGGTTGGCCGCCCGGGGCAAATGGCCGCCCGGATGATTGGCGGACGCCCGTGCCTGCCTGGGGCGGCGCGGCAAGCCGGAACCGGCGTTGCGAATCGGACCCATACCCCCTCCTTGCGGCGCGCCCCGGGCGTCACCGATTGAGCGGAACCGGGAAGAAAAAGGCGTCGATGCCCGGGCGCGGGGGCCGCGACGGCGGCGCGCCTTCCGGCACGGTTTCGATCCAGTTGACGCGCCCGGCCAGATGCTCCCGGGAAATCGCCTCGTGAAACGCGGCCTGACCGGCTCCGGGCTGGCCTTCCCGGCTGGCCCAGAGCAGTTCGAAATAGTGCTTGTACGCGGTAAACAACTGCCGGGCCTGGGCGTTATTTCCGCTCCACAGCCCGCTGCCGGGCCGGGCGGCCACGATGGTCCCGGCCTGCCAGAGCCGGCCGCTGCCAAGGCCCGGGGTGTCGAGGTTGGACGAGGAGACGTAAATGCGCCGGCCGGTCTCGTGGCCGGGCACGTCGAGAAGCACGAACTTGTTGTGCATGTCCCGGGGCGTGCCGGGATTGACCGGCCGGCCGGCCGCGTCGAGGCTGGGCCAGACCAGGGCCGATTCGAGGGTGAAGGCCTTGCCCGTGGCTGCATCGACACGGCGCAGCACCGACGGGCCGGCAAGGAGCGTGGCCGTGGCCGTTGGCGCGGCCGGATCGCCGCCCTGAAACTGCCACAGCAGGCGTACGGTCAGGTTGCCGGGCCGCACGGCCGGGACGGGATCGTTTCGCGTCCGGTCCTCCCCGCGCCGGCCGGCAAAACCCTCGGCCACGAAACGGTAGAGGTTGTCGATGAAAGAGGCCGTGGGGCCGATCTCGAACATGGCCACGTCCAGGACCACGTCACGGCCCTGGCGCAGTTCGGCGGCCGCGTCGAAGAGAGCGGCGTCGTACCAGTCGATCACCCCCGGGGCGTGTTGCCCGGGAAAGGGAGCGTTGAGATAGAGCGGCCAGGGCTTGCCGGCCTGGGCCGGAAAGCCGCCCACAAAGGCCTTGGCCCGGCCGCCGTAGAAGCGCACCACGTAATCGCCCACGGCAAAGGGCGGCAGGTCGTCGCCGCTGGAGTCGGCCGTGCCCCGCCCGCCCGGGAACAGGCCGGTCCCGTCGCCGGTTCCGGCCGCCTCGGCCAGGGCGGCGAAAGCGGCGGAGAGGTTCGGGGCGTCCTCGACGAAACGCAGGGCGTTGTTGCCCTTGCAAGTGAGTCCCACGGTCTGGAGATTGAGGGAGCCGTGGACGGTGTAATATTCGCCGGCCCCGTCGTCGCACTGAAACACCTTGGCGTGGGTTTCGGGATTGCCCCAGCGGCCGTGTTGACGGCCCTCCTCGATGCGCGCCATGGCTCCCGTTCGCGGCAACAGCGCCCGCAGGACCTCGGGCGAGACGTTGCCCACGCCGTAGCGCACGGTGAGCGCGCCTACGCGGTCCAGGGCGTCGATGCGGGCCAGAACCTCCCGGGTCACGTCGTCAGCGGCCGTGCGGCGCACGTCCTTGATAAGCTCGCCCCCGGCCGGCGTGGCCACTTCGCAGAAATAATCCACATTGCAAAAGCCCATGTGGATGTTGACGGCATAGCGCCCAGGCTGGCCGCCAAACCGGGCCAGGGGCCAAATCCAGGGATTGTAGCGCGCGTCGTTGGGCAAAAAGGCGGCCGCGTCCGGGCCGGCCGCCCCGGCGAAAACGGGCAAGGCGGCCGCCAACAGCCCCAGGGCCAGAAGGCGGAGGGCGGCGCGGCATGCAAATGGGAGCATGTTTCCTCCGTACGCCAAGTGAGGCGCAGCCAAACGCGGGCCGTTTCCTCGGCGTCAACGGACCACATCTCCCCTCTACCCAAGCCGGGCAAAAAAGCCAGCCCTCCCCACGGCCAGCGCATTGGCCAGACGCTGCCCCGCCCGGCCGGCAGCCCCGTCCAGACGTGCCCCGTCGCCAAAACAGGAAAAATTCTGTAGCCCAAGGGCAAATGGTCACGGCCCCCAGCCGTAACGCCAGCCGCCCTGCCCCTAACCCGGCAAACGCCAAGCCAGCCCGGTGCCGGGCGTCTGGGCCGCTCGCGCCTCCAGTTGCCCGGCAATCCGGCCGCACGACAGCCAAGGAGCCCTCATGTCCGCACGCCCCATGCCGCCGATGGGCGCCCACTCCGCCAGTCGACCTGGGCACGCCCGTGGACAGCTTGCGCTTTGGGCGCTGCTGGCCTGCCTGCTGTTCGGCCTGCTGACTCTGGCCCGGCCTGCCGCCGCCGGCATCCTGGCCGAAGCTTCGTGCCCATGCGGCTACCATGTGGAGCGGTTGCCCCTGTTCGGCGGCTTCGCCAACTTTCGCACCGTCTGCCTGTTCCCGGCTCTTTGCCGGGATAAAGGCAGCCTCGTGCTCATCAATCTGCTTGATCCGGGGACGCGTCCGGCTTCCTGCCCCACCGGCCCCCTCGCCTCACTGGCCGATCCGGCCCTCGCCCCGGTCGATGGCGAATCCGTGGCCGAGTGGCGGCTCGCGGACAACAAGGTAATACGACTCCTTGGCGGCGGTTATCCCTGCCCGCGTTGCGGCCAAATGACCTTGCATTTTCGACAGACCGACTTTTGGGACTAAACCCCGGCCGCGTGCCTCGAACGCTCCGGCTCCGGCGCTCCATGGGATTGCGGCCCAAAAAACCGGGACCAACGTATCCCCAGGCCGGCCCCTCGCGGCGAACTTGAGCTTGTCGGCCTTGCCAAAGTCCCCTCAACACAAACGGCCCCGCCGAAGTTGTCGGCGAGGCCGTCGCGGCGTCCGGCCACCGGGTCCGGCTTACTGCTCCTTGAGCGAGGCAATAAGCGCGCGCAGCTCCTGGGCCTGCTCGGCCAGTTCGACAACGGCCCGGGCCGAGTGGCTCATGGCGTCGGAAACCTCGGTGGAAATGCGATTGATGTCGTCCACACTGCGGTTGATCTCTTCGCTGGCCGCCGACTGCTCCTCGGCGGCGGTGGCGATGGAACGGACCTGATCGGTGGCGTCCTCCACCAGGGCCACGATCTCCTTGAGCGCCGCGCCCGAGACCCCGGCCTGTTCGGTGGCTTGGCCGATGAGCTTGGCGGCGGCCTCGAAATTGTCGACGTTTTTCTGAGTGCCCTGCTGGATGCCGGTGATGGCCGCGCCCACCTCGCGGGTGGCGGCCATGGTTTTTTCGGCCAGCTTGCGCACCTCGTCGGCGACCACGGCGAACCCCCGCCCGGCCTCGCCGGCCCGGGCCGCCTCGATGGCGGCGTTGAGCGCGAGCAGGTTGGTCTGATCGGCGATGTCGTTGATGGTTGTCATGATCTGGCTGATGTCGCCGGCCTGCCTGCCCAGGGCGTGCATGTCCCGGCTGAGTTCGGAAGCCTTGTCGCGCACCATGCCTATGCTGGCCACGGCCTCGTCCACCACCCCGGCCCCCTGCTCGGCCTTGCGTTTGGCGTCGTGGACGGTCTCGGCGGCCCGGCCGGCGTTTCGGGCCACTTCCAGGACGGTGGCGTTCATCTCTTCCATGGCCGTGGCCGTTTCGGCCGTGCGCCGGGCCTGTTCCTGGGCGCCATGGTTGGATTCTTCCACCTGGGACGAGAGTTCTTCCGAGGCCGAGGACACCACGGCCACCACGCCTTCGAGACGACCTGCGGCGGCCAACATGCCCTCGCGCTTGGCCTGTTCGGCCCGGCTCCGGGCCTCGTCGGCCCGGGCCGTGGCTTGCCGGGCGATCTCGGTCTGTTCCTCGGCCTCCCGGGTCTTGGCCGTGGCCGTCTCGATCATGGCCCGCAGCTTGACCGCCATGGCGTCCAGGGAATCGGACAAGGCCCCCAGTTCGTCGCGCCGGGCCAGGGACAACGTGCGCCCGAGCTCGCCCTCGGCCACCGCGCCGGCAAAGGACACGCACCGGGCCAGGTCGGCCACGATCTTGCGGGTGATCCAGACAATAAGAATGCACACGACCAGGGTGCCCGCGCCGCCGAAAAGCAGGGTGGTGTCGCGCACGGCCTGGCTGGAGCGGGCGATGTCGTCGGCGTTGACGGTGACGGCCACGGTCCAGCCGGTGTTCTTGTCGCGGGCGAAGACGGCGGCCTTGGTCAGGCCGTCGAGCTGATATTCGACCACACCACGGGTCATGGACAGGAGTTTACGGCCCCAGTCGAACTCGGCCAGCTTGAATTTGAGGATGCGTTCGGCATTAGGGTGGCTGAAGACCACGCCGGCCTTGTCCGCGATGTAGGCGTAGCCGTTTTGGCCCACCTTGACCGGGGCAACCATGTCCTCGGAAAATTTGGCCAGGTTGACCCGCACGACCAAAACCCCGGTCGGCCGGCCGCCGACGGCCACGGGCGTGGCCACCAGAAACACCGGCTTGCCCGTGGAACGGCTCAGCAGCGGTTCGGAATAATTGGTCTCGCCCTTGATCGCCTGCTGAAAATAGCCACGGTCGGCGTAGCTGCCGGCCACTCCGGAGTCGGTGGACAACAGCACGCCGCCCTTGTCGTCGAGAATAAAGCCGGCATCGATGGAACTGTCAAAGGCCAGCAACTCCTTGAGGGCGGCCAGGGCCTTTTGCTGCACGGCCCCGTCCTTGGCCGAGGCGGCAACATATCCCGTGACGGACTCGCTGCGGCTCTGCAGGACAAGCATACTTTTGATGTCTTCCGTGTAGATGCTCAGGCCCTTGCACACGGTATCGGCAATATGCTGCGAAGAGGAAATGAGCTCATTCCAGAGTTCATCTGAAGCTTTGCGATAGGAAAAAAGTCCGGCCATGGCCATACTGGCCACGATAGACAAAATGGTCGGCAACAACAGCTTCGATTGCAATCCCAGTCGCATATTTCACCTGTGCTTGTTGTGCAACAATCCCACCTGATGACCATCAATCACACACTGCCATATTGCGTACAGTATTTTTCAAAAACGGACAACGGCACAACACTTTTTTTCAATAGATTTCATGGCAATCGTTTACAAGAAAACAATATGAATTCCTCCAAGTTGGAACAATCTTGCTCACCTATCTCCCCCGCAACGCCCCGAGGACGTTCGCCCTTCCCCAAGCTCCAGCCACGTGGGAGCGACACCGGCGACGATTCCCCAAACGGCCCGCGAGAAAAACGGCCCCAGGCCAAAACAATTGGCGATCCTGGCAATTTCGCGCCAGCCAGCGACGCTTACAGGCGGGCCGCCAAGTCGTGTGTTTCCCTTTTATGATTTGACGCCTAGCGCTATTCACGGCAAATAGTTTATGGAAAGCTCCATTCACGCCATCCAAAGGTTCTCCATGATGCCGACGCTTCGCCGATTGACCATTTTGTCCGTCTGCCTGCTCTTGCCACTGGCCACGGCCTTCGTCAGCGTGCAAGCGGCGCGGTCCATCATTTTCGACGAACATCGTCACGCCCTGCAAGAGTCGGCCAAACGCCTGCATTTCGCCCTGGTCGACAAGACCATCGACAGCCAGCTCATCGGCGCGACCAGCCTGCTCGGCCTGATCCAGCCCACCGTGAAGCTCGCCGTTCGCGGCACGCCGCTCACCGAAAGCGACCGTAGCGAACTGCACAACGTCCTTGACCCCCTGCGCCGCCAATACGCGGCCGAAGGGACCTATCTCATCGAAGCTGGCGGCGTCATCCGCATCCACGACACCGAGGGATCCACCTCCGAAGGACTCAACGTCGCCTTTCGGCCTTACTTCCGGCAGGCCATGGCCGGCCGGCCCAACATCTACGCCGCCGTGGGCAAACAGTCCCAGGAGCGCGGCCTCTACTACGCCGCGCCGGTGCGCGACGGCGCGCTGCCCACCTCCCCGGTCATCGGCGTCATCATGACCAAGATTGGCGCGGCGTTTCTCGACGCCCTCCTGGCCGGCTCCGGCAGCCAGGCCGTGCTGCTCTCGCCCGAAGGCGTGGCGTTTGCCGCCACGCGCCCCGAGTGGCTTTACGCCGTGGCCCCTGCGGCCACGGAAGGCAAACCTGCCGCCATGGACCGCGCCAGCCGCTTCGGCGACGTGTTCAAGGGCCGCCAGGCGGCTACGCTTCCCTTCTCGCCCGACCAGGACACCGCTGACATCGCCGGCGCCGCCTGGAGCCTTGCCACCCAGTCCGTGGACTGGGACGATCCCGAAGGAAACTGGACCCTGGTGGTGCTCCAGGATACCGCCACGTGGTTCCCCCCGGCCAAGCGCCTGCTGACGGCCGGCCTGACCGCCGCCGGAACGCTGCTGGTCTGTCTGACGCTGGTGGCCCTGGACCGGGTGCGCCAACGCCGGGCCAGGGCGGCGGCCCGGTTTCGCACCCTTGGCGTGGCCATGGAAGTCAGCCCCCTGGCCGTGGTCGTCACCGACCGCAAAACCCGCATCCGTTGGGTCAACCCCCAGTTCGAGCGGGTGACCCAGTACAGCCTGGCCGAGGTCAAACGGCGCGATCCCAACGTCCTGGCCAGCGGCGCGACCCCCCGGGAAGTCTACGACGAGATGCGCCGCTCCCTTCGCGCCGGCCAACCCTGGAGCGGCGAATTCGTCAACCGGCGCAAGGACGGCTCCCATTACCATGCCCGGGTGGCCATCTCGCCGGTAAACGACGACAAGGGCAACCTCCTTGGCTACGTGGGTTTGCAGGAGGACGTCAGCGAATACAAGCGTCTGCTGTCGCGGATGGAATCCCAGCTGCGCCTGGAGGCGGGACTCACACATTTCGCCGCGTCGTTTAAAAACGAATTCGACCCCGACCGGCTGGCGGCTTTGGCCCTGAACGAGCTGGTCCGGTTTTTGTCCCTGCCCTACGCCGCCGTCCATGTCCGCTGCCGCGAGTCCTCCGCCCAGGTCCTGGCCCGCTTCGGCGGCGACAGGCCGCCCGGCGACGACATCTCCGGCGCCTGCCGCCCCCTGGTCGATGACGTCATCGCCTCGGGCCGGCCCTTTTCCCTGCGCGACCTGCCTGAAACAGCCAGCGTCGCCCTGGCCGGCGGCGCGGCCGGGCTGACGGAAATCCGGCTGTTGCCCCTGGGCGACGGCCAGTCGGCCGTGGGGGCACTGGAGATCGGCCTGTTGCGCGAACTGTCCGAGGCCGACCAGCGCTACCTGGACAAGGCCCGGGCCGAACTGGCCCTGGCGCTCAAGCTCGCCTTGGACATCGGCGAGCGCGTCCGGGCTCAGCAGGCCCTGGCCGACCAGAACGCCTTCCAGCAGGTGCTGCTCGACACCATCCCCAACCCCGTCTTCTACAAAGGCGCGGACACCCGCTTTCTGGGGTTCAACCGGGCCTACGAGGAAACCTTCGGCGTGCGGCGCGAGGAGCTTGTCGGCAAACGCGTCCTGGACCTCGACTACCTGCCCGAGGCGGACCGGCTGGCCTACCAGCGCGAGGACGAGGAGGCCATTGCCGCCGGCGGTTCGGTGCGCCGGGAAATGCGCATTCCCTTTGCCGACGGGGCCATGCACGAGACCCTCTACTACGTTTCGGGCTTTCGCCGGGCCGACGGCAGCCCCGGCGGCCTGGTCGGCACCTTCGTGGACATCAGCGAGCAAAAAGCCGTGGAGCGGGCCCTGGCCGCGGCCAAGGAAGCGGCCGTGGAGGCCACCCTGCTCAAGTCCGATTTCCTGGCCAACATGAGCCACGAAATCCGCACCCCCATGAACGCCATCGTGGGCCTGTCCCATCTGGCGCTGACCACCGAGCTGACCCCCCGCCAGCGGGACTACATGGGCAAGATCCAGCAGGCCAGCCAGCATCTGCTCGGCATCATCAACGACATCCTGGATTTCTCCAAAATCGAGGCCGGCAAGCTGTCCATCGAACGCACCGACTTCGACCTGTCGGCGGTGCTCGAAAACGTGGCCGCGCTGATTCGGGAAAAGGCCGAGGCCAAGGGGCTGGAGCTGCTCTTCGACGTGGCCGCCGACGTGCCCCAGGACCTTGTGGGCGACCCGCTGCGCCTGGGGCAGATCCTGGTCAACTACGCCAACAACGCCGTCAAGTTCACCGAAGCCGGCGAGGTGGGCATCCGGGTGCGGCTTATCGCCGAAGATGGCGGCGAGGCGGTCCTGCGCTTCGAGGTGCGCGACACCGGCATCGGGCTGACCCAGGAACAAATCGCCCGGTTGTTCCAGAGCTTTTCCCAGGCCGACGCCTCCACCACCCGCCGCTTTGGCGGCACGGGCCTGGGGCTGGCCATCTCCAAGCGACTGGCCGAACTCATGCGCGGCGAAGTCGGCGTAGACTCGACCCCGGGGGCGGGTTCGACCTTCTGGTTCACGGCGCGGCTGCGCAAAAGCCGCAAACGCCACCGCGTCCTTTTGCCCGACCCGGACCTGCGCGGCCGGCGTGTCCTGGTGGTGGACGACAACGAAAGCGCCCGCACGGTGCTCACCGACATGCTGGCCGCCATGAGCTTTTCCGTGGAGGCCGCCGCCTCGGGCCAGGAGGCCTTAAGCGTTCTGGAAGCGGCCCGGGGCAAGAACCAGCCCTTCGAGGTCGTGCTGCTCGACTGGCAGATGCCCGGCATGGACGGCCTGGAAACCGCCGAGCGAATTCGCGCCAAGTTTGATGCGCCGCCGCCCCATCTGGTCATGGTCACGGCCTTTGGCCGCGAGGAGGTCCTGCGCGGGGCCGAGGACGGCGGCTTCGAGGCCGTGCTGCTCAAGCCCGTGACCCCGTCCCTGCTTTTTGACACCCTCATGCGCGCCCTGGGCGGCTTTCACGAGGAACGGCGGCAGGCCCCGGACGCCCAGGCCGGGCAAGCCAGCCACCCCGGCCAGGGTCGGCTGCTCGTGGTGGAGGACAACGAGGTCAACCAGCAGGTGGCCCGGGAGCTGCTGACCCAGGCCGGCTACACCGTGGATGTGGCTGAAAACGGCGAGGTCGCCTTGGAGATGGTGCAGCGCACGCCCTACGACCTCGTCTTCATGGACATGCAGATGCCGGTCATGGACGGTCTGGCCGCCACCATCGCCATCCGCAAGCTGCCGGGCTTCGCCGCTCTGCCCATCGTGGCCATGACCGCCAACGCCATGCGCCAGGACCGGGAAAAATGCCTGGCCGCCGGCATGAACGATTTCGTGGCCAAGCCCATCGATCCCCAGGCCCTTTTTGCCGTGTTGACGGCCTGGATCGCGCCAAAAGCCGGACAGGACACGGCCATCCCGGCGGCCCCGCCACCACCGCCCGCCCAAGCCCTGGACGGCATCGACGTCGCGGCCGGCCTGGGACGGGTGGGCGGCAACGCCGCCCTTTACGACAGGTTGCTGGAAAAGATGGGCCAGGAGTTCCCAGCCGTGCCCGAGCGGGTCCGGGAACTCCTGACCGCCGGGGACCGGGCGGCGGCGGAGATCGCGGCCCACTCCGTCAAGGGCGCGGCCGGCAACGTGGGGGCCGACGAGCTGGCCGGCGCGGCCGGCGAGCTGGAAAAGGCTCTGCGCCACGGCGACGACGAGGCGGCCCGGGCGGCCCTGCCGGCCTTTGCCCAGGCCGTGGACCGGTTCGCCCGGGCCGTGGCCGGCCGGGACAAGCCCGAGGCCCCGCCCCAGGCGACGACGCCGGAACCGGCTTCGGGTAACTGCGCTGTCGATGTCCTGGCCGCCCTGGGCGAACTTCTGCCCCATCTGGAAGCCCGAAAGCCCAAGCCCTGCGCCAAGATCATGGAAACCCTGCGGGACACGCCCTGCGGCGAGGCTGTGCGGACGGACATCACGGCCCTGGAAGCCCTCATCCGAAGCTACAAATTTCCCCAAGCCCTAGAACTCGCGCGCGCCCTGCTGGCCGCCAAGGCCTCGGAGACTGCATGAAAACCCTGGCTGAGTGCCTGATCCTGCTGGTGGACGACACGGAAACCAACCTGGACATCCTGGTGGACGCCCTGGGCGAGGACCACGAGGTGGCGGTGGCCACCGACGGCCCCACGGCCCTGGCCCTGGCCAAGGAACAAACGCCCGACCTGATTCTGCTCGACATCATGATGCCCGGCATGGACGGCTACGAAGTCTGCCGCCGGCTCATGGCCGATCCGGCCACGGCGGAGACGCCCGTCATCTTCCTCACGGCGCTCACCGATGTGGCCGACAAGACGCGCGGATTTGCCGTCGGCGGCGTGGACTACGTGACCAAGCCCTTTGAGCCGGCGGAAATCAAGGCCCGGGCGCGCACCCATCTGTCCCTGCGCCTGGCCCGCCAGGAGCTGGCCCGGCAAAACGAGATCCTGGAAGAAAAAGTCCGGGAACGCACCCGGGAACTGGCCCTGACCCAGGACGCCATCATCGAGGCCATGGCCGGGCTGGCCGAATACCGCGACCCGGAAACCGGCGCGCACATCAAGCGTACCCGCAACTATGTGCGTGTGTTGGCCGAGAAACTGCGCGCACAGCCCGGATACGACGGCTATTTCACGGACGAGATTATTGATCTGCTTTATAAGTCCGCGCCGCTGCACGACATCGGCAAGGTCGGCGTGCGCGACGACATCCTGCTCAAGCCCGGCCCCCTGACCGACGCCGAATTCGCGGTCATGCGCCGCCACACCGTCTACGGCCGCGACGCCATCCAGGCCGCCGCCAAGAATCTCGGCGACAATTCCTTCCTGCGTCTGGCCCAGGAGATCGCCTACACCCACCAGGAACGCTGGGACGGCACCGGCTATCCCCAGGGGCTGGCCGGTGAGGCCATCCCCATTCCCGGCCGGCTCATGGCCATCGCCGACGTCTACGACGCGCTCATTAGCCGGCGCGTCTACAAAGCGCCCTTCACCCACGCCCAGGCCGTGGCCGTCATCCGCGACGGCCGGGGCAACCATTTCGATCCGTCCATGGTCGACGCCTTCCTGGACGTTCAAGAAACCTTCAGGCAGATTGCCCTCAAATTTACCGAAAGCGACGAAGAACGCCAGGCGCTGGAGCACCCCTATGTGGCCTGATTGCGACAAGACGGTGATCGACATGGTACGCGACGCCAAACAAACCATCCTCATCGTGGACGACGTGGAAACCGACGTCGACACCCTGGTCGAAACCCTCGGCGACGACTACGAGATCGCCGTGGCCCTGGACGGCCCCACGGCCCTGCAAAGCCTGGCCCCCAACCCGCCCGACCTCATCCTCCTCGACATCCTCATGCCTGGCATGGACGGCCACGAGGTCTGCCGCCGCCTCAAAGCCGACCCGGCCACCGCCGCCATTCCCGTCATCTTCCTGACCGCCCTGACCGAGGTGCGCGAGAAGGTCACGGGCTTCGCCCTGGGCGCGGTGGATTACATCACCAAACCCTTCGACATCCAGGAGGTCAAGGCCCGGGTCACGACCCATCTGGCGCTCAAGGCAGCCATGGAGCAGCTGGCCCGCCAGAACACGCTTCTGGCCGAGGCGGCGCGCCTGCGCGAGGACGTGGAGCGCATCACCCACCACGACCTCAAGGGGCCGCTTGGCGTCATCCTGTCCCTGCCCCAGCTCATCGCCGCCGGCGGCAACCTGACCGGGGAGCAGACCGGCTACCTGGAAGACATCGAGGAAGCCGGCTACCAGATGCTCAACATGGTCAACCTGTCCCTGGGCCTGCTCAAGATGGAGCAAGGGGTTTACGAATTGTCCCCCAGGCCGGTGGACATCGTGCGGGTCATTGGCAAGGTCGTGGAGGAGCTGGCGTCCCTGCGCCGCGCCCGGGGCGTGTCCGTGGAACTGCGCCAGCAGGGTGCTCCCCTGGAACCGGGCGTCGCTGTGGACGTCGTTGGCGAAGAGCTTTTATGCCACTCCATGCTCTCCAACCTGCTCAAAAACGCCATCGAGCATTCCCCGGCCGGCGGCCGGGTGGACATCGACATCGCCCCGGCCAAAGACGGCCTGCGCGCCCTGCGCCTGCGCAACCTCGGCGAAACCGACCCCGGTTTCCGGGAGCGGTTTTTCGAGAAATACGCCACCCACGGCAAGCCCGGCGGCACCGGCCTTGGCACCTATTCGGCCCGGCTCATGGCCCGGACCATGGGCGGCGAGGTGCTGCTCGACGCGGCCACGCCCGGGGAAACCAACCTCGTGCTGTGCCTGCCCGCGCCGGCCTGATTCCCGCCGCAACAAGTCTCATCCCGCCCCGGACAGCCGCATCCGGGGCGACTTCAGGGTGGGCACGTCCGAGGACGACGCCCCGCCAGGACAGCCGCAACGGCGAAGCCGCCACGCCTTTGATCCCCTTTCTTCCGACTTTATCGTCCCCGCGATAGTCCCCCGGCCCCGGTCGGGCTAGTGAGCGCCATCCCCGCCGCAAGGCGATTACCGGAGGCGCCGTATGGCCAACGAGTCCGTCGCGACCGTCAACGAATGCCGGGGAGGTTTCGGAACCTACATCTCCGAGAACCTCTCCCTGTGCGGGCGAAGCCCCCGCGTCACCTGGGCCGGTTATGCCGCCGCCTGGGCCGCCTTCGCCGCCGTCAACTACCTCTTGCCCCTGCCGGAAGGCCTGTCCCGCGAGGGCATGTCGGTGCTGGCCATCCTCATCTGGGCCTCGATCATGTGGGTCTCGGAAGCCATGCCCGTGGGCATCACCGGCATCTCCATCCCCACCCTGCTCGTGCTGACCCGCGCCCTGCCCTGGACCAACGGCAAGCCGCCCATGGGCCAGGTCTTCTCGGGGTTCACCACCCACGAAGTCTGGCTGTGCCTGTTCGCCTTTTTCACCGGAGCCATCATCCAGCTTTTGGGCATGGACAAGCGCATCGCCCTGGCCATCTTGGACAAGATCAAGGCCTCAAGCGTCGGGCGCATCATCTGGGGCATGTTCGGGGTCAACCTGGCCCTGGCCTTCCTCATCCCGGCCGCCAACGCCCGGGCCGCCACCATCATGCCCGTGGTCCAGGGCATCACCGCCCTTTTGGGCGACACCCCCCGGGAGCGCGAGGCCAAAAAGGCCATCGTTATCCAGGCCATGGTCTACGCCAGCATGATCTCCGGCCTTTTTATCCTCACCGGCCACATGCCCAACCTCATCATGACCGGCCTTTTCGAGAAAAACGGCTTTAAAAACCTCGGCTACTTCAACTGGATGCTCCTGCACCTCCCCTACCTGCTGCTGTTTGCCGTCAGCCAATGGTGGGTGCGCTTCCATTTCAAGACCGACGGCGTGGCCATTGCCGGCGGCCATGAGCAGATCCACCGCCAGTACAAAGCCCTTGGCCCCGCGAGCCGGGCCGAGAAGGCCATGCTGGCCGTGTTCGCCCTGGTCGGCGTGCTGTTCATGACCGGCAACGGCAGCCCGCTGGTGCTCCACAACCACCAGCTCGGCGTCATCGGCCTGGTCGGCATCATGCTCCTTTTCATCCCGGGCCTTTTTCCCTTCAAGTGGAAGGCCGTGCAGGACCGCACCATCTGGGGCACCTTCCTGCTTCTGGGCGGGGCCATCACCATGACCGACGCCATGACCAAGTCCGGCCTGGCCGGTTGGACCGCCGAGCACATCCACGGCCTGGTCCAGGGCATGGGCTGGTGGCAGACCGTGGCTGTCATGATGCTGGGCACCCAGATCCTGCGCCTGGGCATGCTCTCCAACGTGGCCGCCGTGGCCATGCTGGCCCCCATCGTCTTCGCCATGGGCCCCAAGCTCGGGCTGCATCCCGTGGCCTTCACCCTGCTCATCTGCAACGTGGACACCTTCGCCTACCTGCTGCCCACCCAGATCACGGCGGCGGTCATCGCCTACGGTACCGGAACCTTTTCCACCGCCGACTACGCCAAGGCCGGCTGGGTCTGCACCCTGCTCGCCATAGCCTTCGGCATCGCCGTCATGGCCCCCTGGTACGCGTTTTTCGGCCTGCCCGTCTGGAACCCGGCCGCCCCCTGGCCCTATTAGCCCCGTCCGTCCCCATCGACGACAAGGAGTACGACAATGCCTCGCATGGCCCCCAATCCCCCCAGTCTTGACGCCGTGGAAACCGTCTGCGTGGACTGCGATGTCCTCATCATCGGCGGCGGCAACGCCGGCTGCTTCTCGGCCGTGGAAGCGGCCAAGCTCGACCCCACCCTCAAGGTGGTCATCATGGAAAAGGCCCACATCATGCGCTCCGGTGCCTGCTCTGCCGGCATGGACGCCATCAACACCTACATCCCCGAAGGCAAGACCCCGGAAGACCTGGTGCGCTGGTGCCGCTCCCAGGTCGGCGGCGGCCCCATCCGCGAGGATCTGGCCCTGTCCAACGCCCGGGAACTCAACGAGTCCGTGGACGACCTGGAGCGCTGGGGCCTGCCCATCCTGCGCGACGAAAATGGCAACATCCGCTACCGGGGAGCCTGGGACATCTCCATCCACGGCGAGCAGTTAAAGCCCATCATGGCCGAGAAGGCCATCGAGGCCGGGGCCGAGGTGTATAACCGCGTAGCCTGCACCCAGCTCCTCATGGACGGCAACCGCTGCATCGGGGCCCTGGGCTTTGGCGTGCGCGACGGCAAGTTCTACGTGTTTCGGGCCAAGGCCACCATCAACGCCACCGGCGGCGCGGCCGGCCTGTATAAAAGCTACACCGCCGACGCCACCGACGCCCACCACCAGATCTGGATGTGCCCCTACTGCGTGGGCACGGGCTATGCCGTGGGCATCCGCCAGGGCGCGGAAATGACCTCCATGGAGCAGCGCTGGGTGGCCACCCGCACCAAGGACTTCTGCGGTCCGGTGGACACCATCTCGGTGGGCTACAAGGCCCCGATCATCAACGCCAAGGGCGAGCGCATCATGCAAAGCCGCTACGCCCACCTGGGCGCGGACAAGGCCCCCCGCTACATCCGGGCCAACGCGCCCATGGAAGAGTGGCTGGCCGGGCGCGGCCCCACCTACTGCGACACGCGCGGCATGGCCCCGGAACTGGCTCAGCAGATGATGACGGATTATTTGAACGAGCGTCCGAGCTTCGTGCTCTTCCTGGCCAGCCGGGGCCAGGACCCGGTCAAGGAACCCATCGAGATCTACGGCTCCGACCCCTACATCGTCGGCGGCCACACCCAGTCGGGCTTTTGGGTCGACATGGAGCGCATGACCACCATCCCGGGCCTGTTCGCGGCCGGCGAGACGGCCGGCGGCAACCCCAACAAGTTCGTGGGCGGCTGCGCCGCCGAGGGCAAGCTGGCCCTGCGCGGCGCGGCGGCCTACATCGCGGGCCTGGAACTGCCCGAGCCCGACGCCGCCCAGGTAGACGCCGAAAAAGCCCGGGTGTTCGCCCCGCTTTTGCGCGGCGAGGCCTTCGACGGTCTGCGCGCCCTGGAGATGGAAGAGCGCCTGCAGCGGCTTATGGACGAATACGCCGGCGGCACCAGCCAGTTCTACCGCACCAACGAAGAGCGCCTGGACTATGCGCTCAAGCACCTGGCCATGCTGCGCAGCCAGGTCCAGTACCTCAAAGCCGGGGATCTCCACGACCTCATGGCCGTGCACGAGGTCATCGACCGCATCGACGTGGCCGAGGTGCTGTGCCACCACCTGCGCTTCCGCAAGGAGACCCGCTGGCAGGGCTGGCAGACCCGTTCGGACTATCCCGAGGTCGATCCGGCCTACGACTGCCATGTGGAAAGCCGCAAGAACCTGGCCACCGGCGAGATCGAGACCTTCACCCGCCCCTACGAGCAAATCGTTGCGGGCGACCGCTACAAGCCCTAACAGGAGGACGCCATGCCGCCCATCGTCGACCCCAAGAAGTGCAACGGCTGCGCCGGCCGCGAGGAATCGTTCTGCGAAGAAGCCTGCCCGGGCGATCTCATGTACGTGGGCCAGGACGGAAAATCCCATTGCCACGCCGCGCGCGACTGCTGGGACTGCATGTCCTGCGTCAAGATGTGCCCGAGAAACGCCATCGAAACGCGCATGCCCTACCAGCTCGGCTACCACAAGGCCCGGCTCGTGCCGCTGATGGGCAAGAACGCCATCACCTGGAAGTGCACGGACATCAACGGCAACACCGTGACCTACAAGTACCGCAACCGCCTGGACGTCAAGGACTAGCGCCGCGCCGGCCAACGCCCCGTTTTCGGACGGGGCGTTGGCCTTCTGCCTTGACCCGGCGAATAAGGACCCTATTTTAGCCCATGGCCAAGTGTGAACACCCCAGGCAATGGCACCTGCTAAAGGGCGGCTTCTTCGACGGCCTGGAACGCGAGTTCGAGGCCTTTCGGAGGTTGGCCACGGTGCGGCGCGTCAAGAAAAACGCCATCGTATTTTTTGAAAACGACCGATGCGACCGCTCCTTTTACCTGGACCAGGGGTCGGTCAAGATCTTCCGGGTGTCGCTGCACGGCAAGGAGCCGACCTTTTTCATCCGCTCGGCCGGCGAGATGTTCGGCCTGGCCGAGGTGGTGGGCGGCGAGCGGCGCAAGTGCTCGGCCCAGGCCCTGTCCGAATGCCTGCTGTTGGACATCCGCCGCGATGACCTGCTGGGGCTTTTGGTGGAGCAGCCGTTCATGGCCCGGCGCATCATCGAGGTGCTTGGCCGGCGCATCCGCTACTTAAGCGACCAGCTCGAAAACGTCATGACCTGCGACGTGCCGACCAGGCTTTTAAAGCTCTTGCTCTGCCTGTCCCACGACGAGATCGCCCAGGCCCGGGGCGGTCCGGCCGACGTGCCGGTGCGCCTGACCCAGGGGCAGATCGCGGCCATGACTGGTTCCTGCCAGCAGACCATCAGTGAAACCCTGGCCGCCTTCGAAAGCCGTGGACTTATCGCCGTCTCCCGCCAGCGCATCCGCCTGCTCGATCCCGGGGCCATCCTGGACGCCCTGTCCGGCGGCGACGGCGGGGCCGAAGGCCAATAAGCCGTCCTGGCATCACTTTTTCTCAATCAATCCTCACAGGACGATGCGACGCTTTTCATGATGCGGTCGCTCTTCTTTTGCGTCATTGCCCCAAAACCGGAGCAACGCCTTTCCCGCCCTCAGCCGGGAGTGTCCAGGGACGGGACGGTCGCCTTTGACCGGTGTTAAACTAACGGAAGGCTCATCGCGGCATGGGGCCTGATGGAGCAAAACAAGGCAATACGAGTCCATGCCTCCTCCTTTCCAAATCGTCTCCCCAATCCCGGTTCTCCATCGGCAACGGCCTATCCCCGCACAGTGTCGATGGACGCCCCCCAAAAAGCGTTTTATGATCATCGCAAGGCCCACTTGCCAGAACGTCTCTTCGGCCCATGGCCGATGCGCCGGATACGGGAGGCGCGACATGGACAAAAAACGCATCTCGTCGGAATGGATCGGACAGGCAGCCAAGGCCACCGGCTGGGAGGCCGCGCTGTCTCGCCGGGGATTTCTCAAGCTGTCCGGCTGCGCGCTTGCCGGCCTGGCCTTCCTGAACCTTGGCGAGGCCTACGGCGAAAACACGCCGTTGGTGATCCTGGAGAGCGCCCAGGGCGTGCTGCTGGCCGATCCCACCCGCTGCGTGGCCTGCGGGCGGTGCGAGCTGGCCTGCACGGAATTTAACGACGGCCGGGCCCAGCCGTCGTTGGCCCGCATCAAGATCGCCCGCACCGTCAATTTCGGCCCCACCGGCCCCACCGGCGGCCAGGCCATGCACGGGGACTGGGGCGACGGGCTGGTGATCCAGGGCGTGTGCCGCCAGTGCCCCCATCCCGTGCCCTGCGCCACGGCCTGTCCCCAAAACGCCATCGTCGCCGACCCCCAAACCGGGGCTCGGGTGGTCGACGCCGCCCAGTGCGTGGGCTGCCGCCTGTGCCAGCAGGCCTGCCCCTGGGGCATGATCGCCTTTGACGAGCAGGCCGGGGTGGCCGCCAAATGCACCCTGTGCCAGGGCCGCCCCAAATGCGTGGAAGCCTGTCCGGCGGCGGCCCTGCGCTACGTGCCCTGGCGCGACCTCACCCGCGACGGCGCGCCGACCCGGCCCACCCTGTCCGTCGTCCCACCCGAAACGGCCAAGACCTGCCTGGACTGCCATGCCCCGGCCGGCACGAGGCCGGCGAAATAGCCTCTTCTGTAAGACACAACGTCCGTGGTGTTTTAACAATACAGATTACAGCAGTATGCTGTGCCTCATGAAGCTGCGCTTTAGAGGTGGAATCGCAATCCCCCTTCATCGGGAAGGAGCTCGTCATGGCCGTAGGCAGCGGTGGATTTGTCGGCAAGGTCCTGCGCGTCGATCTCTCCACCGGCAAGATCACCACCGAGGAGACCCGCGAACGCTACACGGCCCTGCTCGGCGGGGCCGGCATCGGCTACCGGGTGCTCTGGGACGAGGTTCCGGCCGGGACCGGCCCCTTTGACGCGGCCAACAAGCTCGTTTTCGCCACCGGTCCCCTTGTCGGCACGAGCGTGCCGTGCAACGGCCGCGCCACCATCACCACGCTTTTTCCCACCTGCTGGCCCAAGCCGCTGGTCGGCTCGGGGCACATGGGCGGGCACTTCGCGGCCAAGCTCAAATACGCCGGCTTTGATGCCCTGATCGTGGAAGGCAAGGCCGACAAGCCCGTCTGGCTCATGATCCGCGACGCCCGGGTGGAGATCCGCGACGCCCGGCACTTGTGGGGTTCGGGCATCCGCCGGGCCACGTTGGAAATCAGCCAGGAAATGGGGCCGGACTGCGTGGTGGCGGCCATCGGCCAGGCCGGGGAGAATCTGGCTCCCATGGGCATGGTGATCAATTCCGTTTCCCATTCGGCCGGCGGCGTGGGCGGCATTATGGGCGGCAAGAACCTCAAGGCCGTGGCCGTGCAGGGCAGCGGCGCGGTGCGCATCGCCGGGGACAAGGCCGCCTGGGAGGCCCTGGTCAAGTTCCATCTCTCCATCATGGGCGCCAACAACCAGCACGTGGTGCCGAGCTTCCCCACGCCCCAGGCCGAATACTACAATCCGGCCTCCCGCTGGGTCGGCCAGCCCGGCAAGCACTGGGGCGCGGCCAAGCCTCCCGTGGAACTTCCCGGCGATATTCATGACCCGGGCAGCATCGCCTTTCGCACCAACAGCGCCGCCTATTTCCTGGGCGACGAGGCCTGGAAATACACCGTGCGCGGCAACGGCTGCACGGCCTGCCCCATCCGCTGCCACACCATGCTCAAGATGCCGTCGGTGACCGCCAAGTACGGCATCCCGGACATGGGCCAGAACACCTGCGTGGCGCTGATGTTCGGCCGCTCGTTTTTCAAGCAGCTGGCTGGCAAGAAAAACAGCGAGGCCGCCATGGAGGCCTGCATGGTGGGCATGCATCTGGCCGACGACCTGGGCTTGTGGTCCAACTACGGCCAGTTGCAACGCGACCTGCGAAAGCTCTACGAAGGCGGCTATCTGAAGGCCAGGCTTGGGTCCAAGGAATACGCATCCATCCCCTGGGACAAGTACGAGAGCGCCGATCCGGCCTTCCTGCTGGACCTCATCCCCCGCGTCGCCAACCGCCAGGGCGAACTCGGGGACGTGCTCAGTCGCGGCACGGGTGCGATCTTCGACCACTGGTCCATCCCGGAGTCGGAGTGGGCCGAGGACCACTCGACGACCTACTGGAAGATGGGCCATGCCAAGCACCACGCCAACGAGGACGACGGCCAGTGCGGCGTGATCATCAACACCCAGTACAACCGCGACGCCCAGTGCCACTCCCATACGAACTTCGTGCGAAACGGCCTGCCCCTGGAGGTGCAGAAGAAACTGGCCGCCGCCATCTGGGGTTCGCCCGACGCCCTGGACGCCCCAGGGGACTACACGCCGGCCAACATCCACAAAGCCCATCGGGCCAAGTGGTCGCTTCTGCGCAAGGAACTCCACGACGCCCTGGGGGTCTGCAACTGGATGGGGCCGTGGGCGGCCTCTCCCTTGCGCGAGCGCGGCTATGCCGGGGACGACAGCCTGGAGTCGAAGTTTTTGAGCCTGGCCACCGGCCAGGCCATGGACCGGGAGGAGCTGGACCGGGTGGCGGAGCGCATCTTCACCCTGCACCGGGCCCTGACCATTCGGGACATGGGGCGGGTGGACATGCGCGCCGCCCACGACATCGTGCCGCCCTGGGTCTTCGAGGACCCAAACGGCGCGGCGGCCTTGACCAAGGGCACCATCCGCATGGACCCGGCCGACATCGCCAAGGCCATGGACTATTATTACGAGGCCATGGGCTGGGACAAGGCCACGGGCGCGCCGAGCCAGGCACGCTACGCCGCACTGGGCCTGGCCGACGTGGGCGAAGCCCTGGCCGCCGCTAAGCTCACGCCCGAGGCCGCGAAGTGAGCGCGGCCGGCGAAGCCGACGCGCCCGGGCGGAACGATGCGGCCGAGCTGGCTGGGCTGAACGATCCAGCCGGGCTGGCCGATCCGGCCGACCTGACCACCCTGGCCGGGCTATCCGAACCATCCAGGCTGCCTGAGCAGATCGGGCTGTCCGAACCGGCCACCGAAGCCGAACTGGCCCGGGCTGTTCTGGAGACCATCCGGGAAGCCAGCGCCGAGCCTCGGCTGCTCGCCTTGGAAGAAATCCTGGAGGGGCTGCGGGAGCGTGGCCTGGCCGAACGCCTGGAAACTTCGCCGCCAGACGATCCAGGCACGGCGCTGGCCGTCATCGTCGCGGACCTGCCCGAAATCGCGTCCTTGACCAGCCGGTCCGGCCGGACCCTCTACCACGACCCGGCCCTGCTCAGTCACAGCTACGCCCGCCTGCTGGACAACCAGGACGTGCCCGAGGAGCTTCTGGCCGAGGCTGTCCGGTCAAATTCCCGGGACTACCCGCGCCCCGTGCCGGTCGAACTCTTCGAGAAGCCGCCCTTCGATCTCGCCTCGTCTGACGTCGCCGCCATCCTCGACGCCATGGCCGCCAAGCCGCAATTTCAGGACATCGCGACCATCCAGACGTCCACAGGAACGGCCTATCTGTTTTCGAGCCTCTATCTGGCCCGCGCCTATGCGGCCTTCCTGGCGGAACAGGAAACAACGCTGGCCATGAACCCGTGATCCGCCGCCTGACGGCGGAGGCTGCCAGGCAAAAGCCCAGGGTCTGGGCCGTGCCCTTGCGGCGCGCCTGAGGCCGAGCCGGGCTTACGCCCCGAACTTCATGCCGGCATCAAGAGCCAGTCCGATGCCCACGCTGCCAAACCGGCTCCCCTCCACCAGGCGGGCAGCGGGCACGGCCTGGCGACAGGCCTGGGCGATGCGCGGGATGGCCGTGCTGCCGCCTGTCATGAACAGCGTCTGTATGGCCGAGGCCGGAACGCCGGCAAGGCTGAGGCATTCGTCTATTTTCGACACAATGCTTGCTGTTTCAGGCGCGATGTCGGACTCGAATTCCTGGCGACGCAGGGAAGCTTCCAGCCCTTTCTCCACGTAGCTCAAGGCAATCGAGGCGGCATCCTGCTGCGAAAGCGCGATTTTCGCGGCTTCGACATCCCCGGCCAGGCGATGGCCTTCCTGGCGCTCAATGATCCTGACCAGCCTGTCGACCAGATCTTGGCGCTGGGCATGGTACTTGATGTTCTTGACCCCTTGCAACGCTCTGTTGTTATACAGAAAAACGATCTTGTGCCAGGTCGCCAGTTCGCGATAGTACGTCGGCGGCAAGTCCAGAATGGGATCGCCGGGAAAAAGGCTCCTGGTCCGCGTCCTGTAGCCGAAAAGCGGCATCACCTGCTCAAGGCTCAGTTTCAGGTCCAGATCGGTGCCGCCGACATGCACGCCCGTGTTGGCCAGGATGTCCTGCTTGCGGTCGGCCTTGCCCCGCCTGTCCGGCGACACCCTGACGATGGAAAAATCCGATGTTCCGCCGCCGATATCGACTATGAGGGCGAGTTCTTCCTGCTGGACAGACTGCTCATAATCCAAGGCAGCCGCGATGGGTTCGTACTGGAAGAGCACCTCGCGAAAACCGGCTTTCCTGGCGATCTCCTCCAGATGCGCCTGGGCCAGGGCGTCGGCCTGCTCGTCGGCGTCCACAAACCGGACAGGCCTGCCCATGACGACGCTGTCCACGGCATGGCCGACAGCGGTTTCCGCGCCAATCTTCAAATGCCGCACGAACGTGACAATGATGTCCTTGAAGGCAATGTTCTTATAGCCCACTTCCGTGGATTCGTTGACCAGCGAGCTGCCCAGTATGCTTTTGAGCGAACGCAGCAACCGGCCTTCGCAGCCGTCCATGTAAAAGGCTATCGCTGCATTGCCAAAGAGCACGGCATCTTCTTCCGTGTCATAAAAAATGGCGCTGGGGATCGTCTGTTTCCCGTCCTCCAACGCGACGAGGCAAGGCAATCCGTCCTTCAACAAACCAACAGCGGAATTTGATGTCCCGAAGTCAATGCCAAGAGCCACAGACTCACCTTCTCCGTAAACGTTTCGGGCCGACAGCTGCCCAAGACAGCCCCGCCCCATGCCCGTCAGACCGACAACAAAACAAGACCCCGTTGGCCTTTCGCCAAAAGGATCATTTTTGATGATATTTCGTGGGATCGCTTTATGTGACGAGGTCATGCCCGTGGCCTGTCAAGCACACGGCCCCGCCTTGAACGACAACTCGGCAAACAGCTTCCGAACAAAAAAATTTGCACCAAACGCCTTGAGAAGTCAAACGCCCGAACGCCATTCCCCAAAACGCGCTGGCCACCGCCCGCCATGCGCCAGACGGACCTTGAAGACGCGGCCCGAGGTGGCGGTCTCTGATTGATAACGTACCGTTTTTATGTGACAGTCAACGCAGCAGGCGACAGGTCGTATTGCAAATCGCCAGATGGACTTTGAAAATCGACCGCCAGGGAAGTGCCCATGTCAAAAGTGCTGCATCTTGTGCTTCTTGCCGCCCTGCTCGCCCTTGTCGCGCCTTGTTCGGCCGACGCCGCAGGGGCCTTCAATCAGTTTGTCGGCCTGGGCGACAGCACCCTGGACAGCGGCTATTTTCGCTATGCATCGACAGGCAACGCCTCGGCGGACGCCATGGTCGCCGCCGCCGTCGCCGGCGGAGCCCAGGGCGGATGGGCCGGCCCCGGGATCATGACCTCCACGTTTCTGGCCGGCCGGTTCGGCCTTTCCGCCGAGCCGGTCAGCATCGGCGGCACCAACTTCGGCAACGGCAGCGCCTACACGGCCCCCTTGAGCGCCACGGCCGGCGGTGTCACGGCTCCCGGAAACCTGCCCGGCAACGTGACCGCCACCGAGCAGATCGCCTGCCTCCTGGCCGCCAACGGGGGCGCCGCCAACACCCAGGCGCTCTATGTCGTCAACAGCGGCAACAACGATCTGATCTTCGTGCAAAAACAGGGAGCCGACTGGATCGCCGCCAATCCGACCTTCTTAAACGGCGTGGCGGCCCAGTTCACGGCCAGCGTGGCCAGCTTGCAGGCGGCCGGAGCGCGCACCGTCATGGTGCCCAACACCTTTTACACCTCGACCCTGACCGGCCTGGGCGGCCTCGTCCCGGCCAGCAACGTCGACGACTACGCCCGCGCCGTGGCCTACGGGAACACCAAGTGGTCGTACCTGACAACGGCCGGCGTGCGGTACATCCCCGCCGACCTCACCAGCCTGTTCCAGTTCGTGGCCACCAATCCCACGCTGTTCGGGTTCACGCCGTCCTCGGTGCTGGCGTCCAACGCCCCGTCCCCGGTGGCCGCCCTGGTGACCACCTGGGCCGACATCACGCCCATCCAGTTGCAAACGTATCTGTTCATCGACGGCCACCACCTGACCACGGCCGGCCAGAAGATCGAGTCGGATTATGAGACAAGCCTGCTCACGGCCCCGAGCCTGATGTCCCTGCTGGCCGAACTCCCCATCCAGGGCGGCCTGACCCGGACGGCCGTCCTCCAGGGTCAGATCGACCTGACCGGGCAGCATCGCGGCCAAGCACGCGTCAACGTCTGGATGGGCGGCGGCGTCGGCGCGCTGACGCTTCGAAACTTCTCCGGCTTTCCCGATGTCGCCGGCACGCCGTTTACCGGCTCGGCGGGCCTGGACTATCAGCTGCCCTGCGGCCTCATCGTCGGCGCGGCCTTTACCGCCGGGACCCAGACCCAGCAGTTTTCCATGGGCGGCGGGCACTTCGACCAGAACGACCAGACACTCAGCCTCTATTCCGCCTATCAGGCCGGACCGGTCTGGGGCGATGTCGTGGCCTCCTACGGCTTCCTCCAGGACAAGATCGCCCGGGACGTTGCCCTGGGGCTTTTCACCGACAGCAACAGCGCCACGACCACGGGAACGTCCCTGGGCCTGGCCCTTCGCGCCGGCGGCGACATCCGCCTGGGGCCGGTGGTCACCGGTCCGGTGGCCGGGCTGGTGCTGCAGCAGGTGCGCATAAAGGGTTTTGCCGAATCCGGGACCAGCGGCGCGGCCACCGGCGGCAACGGCGTCACGGCCCTGTCCTTTGGCCAGCAGATACGCGATTCGGCCATAAGCCAGCTCGGCTGGCGCGCCGCCATCGAGGCGGGCTCCTGGCGGCCGTTCGTGGAAGCCAAATGGCACCACGAACTGGTGGACCAGGCCGACCGCAAGGTCAAGGCCGCCCTGACCACGACCACGGCCCAGCCCTATTCCATGGCCGCCGCCCCGGTGAAAGCCGATTGGGCCACGGCCAGCCTGGGGACTTCCTATAAAATCAATGAGCGGGTGATGGTGCGCGGCGCGGCTTCAGCCATGGCCTTTGACGCCCAAACCGTCAGCTACGGCGGCGACCTGGGATTGAGCGTCAGTTTTTAAGCTCCCGGCCTACCCCGCCGCCCCCACCCCCGGCGTATCGGGTTTTCGGCCGTCGGCGACCGGGCATCCCAATGGAGGAAGAGCATGATTCGATCATGGCCTGCGCGGCGAAACAGCGTTTCTTTCCTGCGGCCGGATTGCCTGATCATCCTGGCCCTGTGCTGTCTGTTGCTGGTCGCCACGGCCGCCCTGGCCCAGACCGACCCCCTGCCCGCCTGGAACGAGGGGCCGGCCAAACAGGCGATCCTGGCCTTCGTGCGCGCGACCACCGACCCGTCGAACCCGAGCTATGTCCGGCCCGAGGCGCGCATCGCCACCTTTGACCAGGACGGCACGACCTGGGTCGAGCAGCCCATGTACACGCCCATGCTCTACTGTCTGGCCCGGCTGCGCGAGCTGGCCAAGGACAAGCCGGAGCTGGCCGGGGCCGAACCCTTCAAGTCCCTGCTGTCCGGCGGTCTGGAGCGCCTGGCCGACGCGTCCACCGACGACATCGTCAAGCTCTACGCCGCGACCATGACCGGCATGACCGTGGAGGAACTCGGCAACCAGGTGCGCCGGTGGCTGGATACGGCCCGGGATGCCCGCTGGGGGCGGCCCTACACCGAGCTTGTCTACCAGCCCATGCTGGAAGTGATGCAACTCCTTCGCGCCCACGGCTATAAGACCTATTTCGTCACCGGCGGCGGCCAGGATTTTCTGCGCGCCTACGCCGAAAAGGTCTACGGCGTGCCGCCCGAACAGGTGGTGGGCACGCTCAACGCCACGAAATTCGGCTATGACGCCGCCGGCAAGGCGATCCTGACCGAAGAGCCAAAGCTGTTGCTCAATAACGTCGGCCCGGGCAAACCCCAGGGCATCCACCTCATGATCGGCCGCCATCCCCAGGCGGCCTTTGGCAATTCCGACGGGGACAAGGAAATGCTCGAATACGCCCAGGCCGGCGGCGGCGCGCGGCTGATGATGCTCGTGCGCCATGACGACGCCGAGCGGGAATACGCCTACGCCGCCCAGTCCAAGATCGGGACGTTCCCCGACTCCCTGCTGGCCGAAGCGGCCCAAAAAGGTTGGGTCGTCATCAGCATGAAACAGGATTGGAAGCGTATTTTTTCTTGGGAGTAGCGGGCAGCCCACGGCCGTTTCCCCTTTCTCCCTGCCCGTTTTGACACCGCGAAACGACAAACAATACGAGCTAAAACCAACGGGGTTACCGAGAAATCGGCAACCCCGTTTGCTTGTGAAAAAGCACAAGCGCCAACACGAGGGGAGGGCTTGCCCCACGCTCCCACCCGGAGCCATCCACTTTTTTATTGACATGAAAAATGATAAAAACTAAAAATCATCATTAAATTTTATTGCAGCACTTAGGGCCTTCCATCTCCCCCAAGGCTGACCCAATAGAGGACAACACCATGGGCCGAAAAAAAACCACCGCCTCCGACGCGGCGGCCATCAAACTGCAGATCATCGAGACCGCCGAAAATCTCTTTCGTCAGGTCGGCTACGCCAAGACCACCGTCACCGACATCGCCAAGGCGCTGGGGATGAGCCAGGCCAACATCTACCGCTATTTTCCCTCCAAAGCGGCCATCAATGAGGCTATCTGCGACCGGCTGGTGCATCAGATCGAAGCGCAATGCTGGGAATCCTTGGTGCAGGACGGCACGTCCACCGAACGCCTGAAGCGCTTCATCAAGGAATATCACCGCACGGTCAAAAACAGCATCATCAAGGAAAAGCGGTTGTACGACATGGTGGCCGTAGCCATGGACGAGCATTGGTCCGTCATCCAGGGCCACAGTGACCGCATCAAGGATTTATTCAAAATCATCATCGAGCAGGGCATGTCGTCGGGCGAATTCCGGCGCGTCCACAGCAACACCATGGCCAAGGCCCTGCATGGTTCCCTGGCGGTCTTCATCTATCCCTCGCTGCTCGAACACGAGATCAACGACGAGGACAACGACAACGGACAGGATCGCCTCGACGCCGATCTTGACCAACTCCTTGATCTACTCTTGCACGGCCTCTGCTCGGGCGAAAAATAGGTTTTCGCCGGCAACCCGCCATCAGGATGGTTTTATCATGTCCATGGAACACCCCTTCGCTTTGGCGAAACACGTCACACGGCAGTGCCGGGCACGGCTTTTCCTGGCGGCCCTGTGTCTGGGCCTTGCCGGTTGCCACGAAGCCGCGCCAAGTCCCCCTTTCCGGCCGGTGGTCAACACCATGCGCGTCACCCTGGACACGGCCACGGCCAGGCGCACCTACCCCGGCGTGGTCGTAGCCCGCCACGAGGTGCAGGAATCCTTCCGGGTTGGCGGACGCATCGAAAAGCGGCTGGTGGACGTCGGCGACCATGTCCGGGAAGGCCAGGTGCTGGCGACTTTGGACGAAAAGGATCTGCGCCTTTCGGTGGAGAGCGCCCAGGCCGAACTGCGGGCGGCCCTGTCCAACAAGGACCAGACCGCCAGCGACGACAAGCGCTATGCCACGCTGCTGTCCAAGCATGTGGTCAGCCAGTCCGAATACGATCTCAAGCATCTGGCCGCCGACGAGGCCCGTTCGCGGGTGGAGCGCGCCGAGAGCGCCCTCAAGCTGGCCATGAGCCAGCTGGGCTATGCCCGGCTCGTGGCCAGCACCGACGGCGTGGTCACCAAAACCAGCGCCGAGGCCGGCCAGGTCGTGCCCCAGGGGCAAAGCGTGGTCACCCTGGCCCGCAAGGGCGCGCTGGAAGTGCTGGTCGACATCCCCGAACGCCGGCTGCAGGACATCAAGGACACCCAGGCGGAAATCTCCCTGTGGGCCAATCATGACGCCCGCTTCCGGGCCGTGCTGCGCGAAACGTCCCCATCGGCCGATCCGGCCACCCGGACCTATGCCGTGCGCTACTCCCTGCCCGACGCCGACGCCGCCGTGCGCCTGGGCATGACGGCCACGCTGCACCTCTCCGAGGCCGCCGCCGCCCCGACCGCCCGCATCCCGGCCAGCGCCCTGCTCAACCAGGGCAGCGGCCCGGGCGTCTGGCGCGTCGACGTCCAAACCGGCCAGCTGACCCTGGTCCCGGTCACGGTGGACCACTACACCGAGGGCGAGGCCTATGTGCGAAGCGACCAGCTCGCCACCGGCGACGCCATCGTCACCACCGGCGTCCAAAAGCTCGACAAGGGGCTGACCGTTCGCCTGGCCGGCGCGGGAGCGGAGGACGTCCGGTGAAAGGCCTCAACCTGTCCGAGTGGGCCGTCACCCACCGTCCCCTGACCCTGTTCCTTATCATCCTGGTCTCCCTGGCCGGGACCTGGTCGTACCTCCATCTCGGCCGGGCCGAAGACCCGGATTTCACGGTCAAACAGATGATCATCGGCGCGGCCTGGCCCGGGGCCACGGCCGACGAGATGCAGCGTCTGGTGGCCGACCCCATCGAGAAAAAGCTTCAGGAAGTTCCCTACTTCGACAAGGTGCACACCTATTCGCGGCCAGGGGCCGTGGTCATGAAGCTGGAGATCCGGGAATCCACGCCCACGGCCGAGGTGCGGGAATGCTGGTATCAGGTCCGCAAACGGGTGGGGGACATCCGGTTCAACCTGCCCTCTGGCGTCCAGGGACCCTTTTTCAACGACGAGTTCGGCGACGTGGATTCGGTGCTGTATGTCCTGACCGGCCCGGACTTCACCATGCGCCAGCTCAAGGACGAGGCCGAAGCCATCCGGCAAGCCCTGTTGCGCGTGCCGTCGGTGACCAAGGTGCGGTTTTACGGCGAACAGACCGAATGCATCTTCGTGGAGATCAACAACGCCAAGCTGGCGACGCTGGGGATCGCGCCCCAGGCCGTCTTCGACTCCATCGCCAAGCAAAACGAAGTGACCCCGGCCGGCACCCTGGAAACGGCCGCCGACGCCGTCCATCTGCGCGTGGACGGCGCGCTCAAGGGCGTCGACGCCCTGGCGGAAGTGCCCGTCGCCAGTGACGGCAAGGTGTTTCGCCTGGGCGACATCGCCAGCTTCCACCGAGGCCCCCAGGACCCGCCGACCTTTGTCGCCCGCCATGAAGGCCAGCCGGCCATCGCCCTGGGCGTGGTCATGGCCAAGGGCGGCAACATCCTGGAACTGGGGCGCGACCTGGACGCCGCCATGGCGAACATCCGGGCGGACCTGCCTCTGGGCTTCGAGATCAGCCGGGTGGCCGACCAGCCGCAGGTCGTGGAAGAATCCGTTGACGAATTCCTGCGCTCCTTCATCGAAGCGCTGGTCATCGTGCTGGCCGTGAGTTTTCTGTCCCTGGGCTGGCGCACGGGCATCGTCGTAGCCCTGGCCGTGCCGCTGGTGCTGGCCATGGTCATGACCGTCATGAGCGCCCTGGGCATGAGCCTGGAGCGCATCTCCCTTGGCGCGCTCATCATCGCCCTGGGGCTTCTGGTCGACGACGCCATCATTTCCGTGGAAATGATGGTGGTCAAAATGGAGCAGGGCTATGACCGGGTTAAGGCCGCCACCTATGCCTGGACGGCCACGGCCTTTCCCATGCTCACCGGCACCCTGGTCACGGCGGCCGGTTTCCTGCCCGTGGGCTTCGCCAAGTCCTCTTCCGGCGAATACGCCGGCGGCATCTTCTGGGTGGTGGCCATCGCCCTGGTCGCCTCCTGGCTGGTGGCCGTGGTGTTCACGCCCTATCTTGGCCTCAAGCTGCTGCCGGATTTCCACCGACACGGCCATGAAGATCCAAAGGCCATTTATCGCACGCCCATCTATCTTTGGCTGCGCCGCCTCGTGGTCTGGTGCGTGAACCATCGAAAAACGGTCGTGTGCCTCACCTCCCTGCTCTTTGCCGCCTCCATCGTGGCGTTCTCCTTCGTCTCGCGCCAGTTCTTCCCCTCCTCTTCCCGGCCGGAGCTGTTGGTCGAAGTGCGGCTGCCGGCCGGGTCCGCATTCAAGACCACGGCCAAGGCCGTGGAAGCCCTGGAAAGGGTTTGCCAGGCGGACCGGGAGGTCAAGACCTCCACCAGCTACATCGGCTCGGGCGCGCCCCGGTGGTTTTTGCCCATGGCGCCGGAACTCCCGGACGTGAGCTATGGCATCATCGTGCTCAATACGGATGACGCCGCCTCCCGTGACCGCGTCAAGGCCCGCATCGAGGCTTTTGCCGCCCAGGGAGGACTGCCCGAGGCCAGGGTGCGCGTGACCACGCTCTTTTTGGGCCCGCCGGTGGGCTATCCCGTGCAGTTTCGGGTCATCGGCCCCGACGCCAAGCGGGTGCGGGAAATCGCCTATCAGGTCCGCGACGTCATGCGCGCCAATCCCCACACCACCGACGTCAACCTCGATTGGAACGAGCAGGCCAGGGCCATCCGGCTGGTGGTGGACCAGGACCGGGCCAGGGCCTTGGGGCTGACCCCCCAGGACATTGCCGAATCCCTGCAGGCGCTGCTTTCCGGCGTCACCATTACCCAGGTCCGCGACGGCATCGAACTGGTCAACGTCGTGGCCCGGGCCGTTCCCGAGGAACGGTTGCGGCCGGAAGTCCTGGCCGATTTGACCGTCAGCATCCGCAACGGCAAGATCATTCCCCTGTCCCAGGCGGCGCGGCTGGAATACGTCTATGAGGAACCCATTCTCTGGCGGCAAAACCGCGATTTGACCATCACGGTCCGGTCGGAAGTCGTGCAGGGCGTGCAGGCCCCGGACGTCACTATGCAGATCGCGCCCAAGCTCAAACCCATCGTTGACGCGCTGCCGCCGGGCTACCGCATCGAGACCGGCGGGGCTTACGAGGAAAGCGGCAAGGCCAACCAGTCCATAGCCAAATTACTGCCCATGGCCGCCGGAGTCATGCTCGTCTTGCTGATGTTCCAGGTGCAAAGCTTCCCGAGCCTGTTTCTGGTGCTGACCACAGCCCCCTTGGGCTTGATCGGCGCGGTCGGCGCCTTGTTGCTCTTTGACCAGCCCTTCGGTTTCGTGGCCATGCTCGGCGTCTTGGCCCTGGCCGGCATGATCATGCGCAACACGGTTATTCTGGTAGACCAGATCGGCAAGGACATCGCGGAAGGGATGGAGGCCGGGGAAGCCGTCATCGACGCGACCATCCGCCGGACGCGGCCGGTGGTGCTGACGGCCCTGGCCGCCATCCTGGCCATGATCCCCTTGTCGCGCAACATCTTCTGGGGCCCCATGGCCGTGGCCATCATGGGCGGACTCTTCGTGGCGACGGTGCTGACGCTGCTTTTCACGCCGGCCCTGTACGCCATGGTGTTTCGTATCGACAGGCCAGAAAAGCAACAAACCACTATGGGGAGCGGACGAATTGCGCAATAGACCGTACCGAACCCACTTGGCGTCAGACTCCCAGGATTTGCAGAGGCCCAGGGTTTTTGGGGCAGTTTCACTGTAAGCGGTCAATCAGGCCCTTCTTACGCCGCTTGAGTTTTGTGTCATGGTTTATTCCTACAGGAGGAAGACCATGGCCACATCAGCAGCAGAGGGATGTTCCGAGAAGGCGGCATACTGGACTGAACATATTGCGGCTTGGCACAAGAGCGGCCTGAGTCAAGGGGCATACTGCCGGCGGCATGGTCTTTCTCAAAGTTCCCTGAGCTATTGGCGGAAGCGTTTAGGGGCAACGGACGACGTGGGAGTCGCGTCTTTCGTCACCATCGTCCCCGTGCCGCTGCTCGCGTCGGCTCAAGCAGACATGGCAACCGTACCTGAACCGCTGCTGGTACATGTAGGTGACGGCTTTCGCATCGAGATCAGAGGCGACTTCGCCGCGCCGGTGCTGGAAAAGCTTGTCCGCACGCTGACACGGCTATGATGTCGCCGGTAAGCGGCGTCCGGGTTTACTTGGCTATGGGAGCCACAGACATGCGCAAGTTCATCGACGGGCTGTCCATCCTGGTCTCACGCCAGCTGCAACTCGATCCGTTCGCCGGTCACCTTTTTGGCTTTTGCAACCGCAGCCGGACGATCATCAAGCTGCTCTACTGGGATCGCAACGGCTTTTGTCTGTGGCACAAGCGTCTGGAGCAGCATGTGTTTCGCTGGCCAACCCGCGAGGCGGAGGTGCTGGCCATTGACTCCCGGCAACTCGCCTGGCTGCTTGACGGTCTCGATCCCCTGGCCGTGACGGGACACTCCCGCTTGGAGTATTCGACGCTCTTTTAGGCAGTATTGCCTTGATTAAATTGAATAATAGTGGGAAATTGTTCGGGCCGTGGACATCAATTCCCTCCCTGACGACCCTGGCGCACTGAAAGCTCTCATTGTCGACATGGCTGCCAGTCAGGCTGACCAGCAAGAGCACATCGTCCAACTTGAGCAGCGCCTTCAGCTCCTGAACCTGATCATTTACGGGCGAAAGTCCGAGAAAAAGCCCCGTACCGGCCAGGAGCAGCAGCTCTCCCTGTTCGACGAGGCCGAGCAGACTGCGGAGGAGCACAAACCGCAGACCTTCGTGGAGGCCTGCGCCCCGGCGAGCACCCGCCGCAAACGCGGCCGTCGCCCCATCCCTGCTGCTCTGCCCCGGGTAGAGATCATCCACGACCTGCCGGAATCGGAAGAGGCTTGCGCTTGCGGCGCGTGCCTGGTCCGCATCGGTGAGGAAGTCAGCGAAAAGCTCGACATCGTGCCGGCCAAAATCCAGGTCATCCGCCACATCCGGCCAAAATACGCCTGCCGGACCTGCGAAGGTGTGGAGGACGATGGGCCGACGGTGAAAACCGCGCCCATGCCGCCCCAAATCATCCCCCAGGGCATCGTGACCCCGGGCCTTTTGGCCCATGTCGCCGTTGCCAAGTATGCCGACACGCTGCCCCTGTACCGCCAGGAGGATCAGTTCGCTCGCCTGGGGCTGGACATCTCTCGGGGAACCCTGGCTGGCTGGATGATCCGCGTGGCCAAGGCCTGCGAGCCGCTCATCGACATGATCATCGCTGCAATTCGTTCCGGTCCCATCGTCAACATGGACGAAACCACGGTCCAGGTGCTTGCCGAACCAGGTCGGGCCAACACCACGAAATCCTTCATGTGGGTTGCCCGGGGCGGAACACCGGGAAAACCGGTCGTGCTCTTTCGCTATCATCCGAGCCGGGCCGGCAACGTGGCTGCGGAAATTCTGGGCGACTTCAAAGGCTATCTGCAGACCGACGGCTACAGCGGCTATGAGGCCCTGGGCGAACGGGAAGGCCTGCGCCATCTCGGCTGCTTGGCCCATGTCCGGCGCAAGTTCGTCGAGGTCGAGAAGTCCGCTGGCAAGAAGGCCAAAGGCAGCACGGCCCATGCCGTCCTCGATCTGATCGGCAAACTCTACGGCGTGGAGCACCAAGCCGAAAAGCAGCAGCTCAATCCAGAGCAGATCAAGGTCCTGCGAGCCGAAAAATCCAGGCCGATCCTGGACAAGCTTAAGGCGCTGCTCGATGCCCGCGCCTCCACCACCCCGCCTAAGAGTCTGCTCGGCAAGGCCATCGGCTATGCCCTCAAGCAGTGGGACCGGCTCGTCGTCTATCTGGAAGACGGCCGACTGCGTCCGGACAACAACCTGGCCGAAAACGCCATCCGTCCCTTTGCCGTGGGCCGCAAAAACTGGCTGTTCTCAGGCCATCCGCGCGGAGCCGACGCCTCGGCTATCATCTACTCCCTCATCGAAACGGCCAAAGCCAACGGGCTGGAGCCATACCGCTATCTGCGCCACCTCTTCGAGCACTTGCCGGCGGCAACCACTAACGCCCCACGCAAGGCCCTCCTGCCCCAGGACATCGATCCACAAAGCCTGATCATCCCGGCCTGACCTTCTGCCGCTGCCTGCTCACTCTGACAAGATGCGTCTTATTGAGCGCTTACGAGAATTCCAGTGCCTGCATCTTGTCATGAGGTGGCAAAAATCAACACTTACTGTGATCGACATCCAGTAATTGTTGAATAAACCATCCTAACCCGGGATCAGTGTCCATCAATTTATTCCAAATAAGGTACAAGCCAAAAGTGGGAAGTTCTACTGGAGCATCAACTATACGGGCACCAGAAAAGTCAGCCAAAATTTTAGCAACCTTTTCAGGAACTGAAGCAATCAAATTTGTTTTTGACGCTATACTAGCAGAAGTAAAAAAAGAATGAGACATCACGACAATTTTTCGACTTAGACCAAGCTTATTTAGGTAGTCATCGATAAAGCTTGAATTCACACCAGGGTGATATGTCCTAACGTGTCCAAAAGACACATAATCATCCAATGACAAAGCATCCCCTTTAAAGAAATTATTTTTGGACACCAAACAAACCATTTTTTCATCAAACAAAAGTTTATTCGAAAATCCTTGCGGGACGCTTGTTATCCAGAATGAACAATCAAGTTCATTTTTGCTAAGAAGTTCCATTGTGTAGTTATTGGTTTGAAAAAGATTAAAAGACAACCCTGGCCCTGACTCAATCATTTTTTGCATAATATTCGGCAAAAAATACATAGCCTCCATTTCAGAAGCAGATACTTTAAAGCATCTACGACTCTCTGCCGGATCGAACGTTCGAATACTGTCAAGATTCATTAGGGGTATTAACTGATTTTGCAGAGATTTAAGCAAGTTTAATGCGCAAGCAGTTAAGCGATATCCTTTTCTCCCACCAGACCCATCTCGCACCAACAGATCGTCACCGAAAATATTTCGGGCTTTCAAAAGGACTTTACTCATAGAGGACTGACTCACATCGGCCACTTCTGCAGCTCGCGACACATGTTTTTGTTCAAGCAAAACAAGCAAAAGAGGCAACAAATTCAAATCATAACCACAACTATTCCGCTGAATCATATAAACTATTCTCCTGAAGATATGGACACTTCTTACCCTACTCGCTAAAAGATACTGACGTAAAAAAAGCTTGATACACCTAAACGCAAAATAATTGCAAGCGTAAATTATTCTAGCAAAAGACACAATTCACACGTTTCCATTCTAAACATAGAATATTTAAATTTTGAACGCTAATAAAATGCATCGATTATTATCAAGCATCCACGACGGGTGTCACAAACTTCACCAGACACTATGTCTGCACAAGGGGGTCTACACAATGAACAACATTAAAATCGGAACGAGATTGATTACTTCATTTTTATTAATTTCACTGTTCACATGTATTGTTGGATATATTGGCTACAATGGAATCAAAGAAACTAAACTGTCTGCAGATAGTGTTACAAAAGTATTTTTACCGAGCATTGAAGCATTGGCACAAGTCAAATTCAATATGAGAAATGTAATACTAGCTCAACATATTTTATTAATAAAAGATATTTCAACTGAAAAAAGGAGTGTTCAGTATCAAAACATAGAAAAAGCCAGAAAACTATACAAAGAAGGAATTGTTACTTACGAAAAACTCCCACAAACATCCGATGAGAAAAATGCTTGGGACGATTTCAAAAGTTATCTCGAAAAAGCAACAGCAGCAAACATGAAAGGGTTTGAATTAATAAAGGAATGGGAAAACGACATTTCAAACGACGATAAATATAAATTAGCACTGAAACATATTGTATACGACACTCCAGAAACAAACCAAAAACTATTTGAATCGATCGAAACTGTTATAAACATTAATTCATTAAATTCCAAACTTGAACTTAAAAAAACTGACAGCCAGTACAATGATGTCTCAAAAGAGCTGGCGTTTGCCACCTCAATCTGCTCTATATCGGCCTTACTTCTCGGTCTTTTTTTAACAAAATCTATTATCAACCCAATAAAAAGAGGACTTATATTTGCTGAGCAAGTAAAGGACGGAAAATTCTCTGCACGTTTGGATCTAAAGCAAACTGACGAACTAGGCATTTTGGCTTCTAATCTAAATCAAGCTTTCGAAAAAGTAACTGAAAACATGTTTTGGTACGAAAACATTATAAATGCTATTCCATTTCCTGTTTCAGTTACTGACAACAATATGAAATGGACATTCCTAAACAAAGCAGTCGAAGACATTGCAAAAGTCAAGGCTTCGGAAATGCTTGGAAAAAAATGCAACAACTGGGGTGCCAATATTTGCAATACAGATGACTGCGGAGTTCGTTGTGCAGAACGAGGAAATGGTCAAGGTAGATCATATTTTACTCAGCCACAGTTTCCTGGCAAAGATTTTTTAGTTGATTGTTCATTCATTTACAACAACAAAAATGAAAAAATTGGCCACATCGAAGTCATTCAAGACATAACTGTAGCTAATGCGATTAAAAAACAAGCAGAACAAGCCCTAAAAGATGGAATAGTCCAAGCAGCTCAACAGCTTGAGTCAATTGTGGAAGTGATTACTTCAGCGTCCGAAGAACTTTCTGCTCAAATCGAACAATCTAGCCACGGGTCAGAAGAACAAGCTCAAAGTATTTCAGAAACAGCAACTGCTATGGAAGAAATGAACGCCACAGTCCTTGAAGTTGCTAAGAATGCTTCAAATGCTGCCGGTACTGCCGATCAAGCTAAAACTAAAGCTGAAGAAGGCGCCAAGATGGTCGGCCAAGTAGTTCATAGAATTGAACAAGTCCAAAACCAATCCCAAGAAATGAAAGTTGACATGGACAATCTGGGCAAGCAAGCCGAGGGAATCGGACAGATTCTTAATGTTATCTCTGACATTGCTGACCAGACCAACCTTCTGGCCCTCAATGCCGCCATTGAAGCGGCCCGGGCTGGTGACGCTGGACGAGGATTCGCAGTTGTCGCTGACGAGGTCAGGAAACTGGCCGAGAAGACCATGACCGCGACCAAGGAAGTAGGGAACGCGATCCGGGGCATCCAGGACGGTACCAAGAAGAACATTGAAAACGTGGAGCGCACCGGGAAAAATATCGAAGAGGTCACAAACCTTGCGACAAACTCCGGTGACGCCTTACGACAAATTGTCACGTTGGCTGAAAAAACTACAGATCAGGTTCGGTCTATTGCCACAGCGTCTGATCAACAATCAGCTACTAGCGAAGAAATTAATCGCAGCATTGAATCTGTTAATCGGATTTCAACCGAAACTGCTGACGCCATGCGTCAATCTGCTCAAGCCGTAGGCGAGTTGGCCAACCAAGCCCAGGTACTCAAACGTCTGATTGACGAGATGAAATCTGACGGCTCGGATACGCGTGCTATCTCGGCATCTAGCCTAAAAAAACTCGGGTAGTTCACCAACACAAATTCAAAATGAGGGATGGGCATAAGACCCAATGACCTATCCCTCAAAAAAAATCATGCCATACGAAAACATAAAAGCTATTTCAAACAGCATTATCGGCAAAGAACGCCCAGTTCCATTCGAGAAAAAAGCTTTACTTGCGATGTACTTCTCAGAACTTCTTTCGATGAGTTTTTACGAGATAGAACAGATACTCGAATCAATAACTCGAGAAATAATGTATCAAATTATATATTTTAACAACCAGTTCGTAGAAGATATCTACACAAAATTTTCTAAATCTCAAATCGAAGAAATAATGTTGGCTATTTTCAACTACATGGTCACTGCCAAAGAAGTTAACAGAAACTTGGATTTGCTTAATTCCGATGAAAAACTGACCATTGCTCAATAAACCTGAGCAAAACATGCAGTACACTGTGTCCCATCCTACATTGGTGATCCTCATGAAATCATTTAGTTGGCTGAAATTGGAAAGAAAATGTTTGCAGAACACTATGTCACTTTTCAGGCCTGGCCAGACCAATTCAACTGCCCCATCTACTGAAAATCAAAAGATGCAGCTTCCTGCATTTCAGATAAATAGGCCGTTTCAAGACAATAGACACCAAGCGGGGCTGAAAAATCGCAGGATCCTGCCATTGGACACGGGTGATTATGCTCCAAAATGTCATCTAGCCGGCCATCAGCTAAAAATCAAAAATTCCAGCAAACTGGACTTGTTAACTTCACTTACTTTTTCAGCTTTCTTCAAAGAGAACATATCAATCCCTTCCCTTGGGAGCTTTTGGGGATTGGGCTTCTCCTCGGACACCCCTCCCCCGCTCTCTACCGGACCATTCCTGGGCCTTTCCCACTCGTTCCCTTGTTGGGCTTCCCCTGGGCCAAAACCCCAGGAAATCACCGCGTACACCCAACGTCCGATTTCCATAGAGCTTTGTCTAGTCCGAAATTATATTGAACTGGACATAAGTCGAAAAAGACATGCTATTAATGCAGGAAGCTGCTTTTTGGCGCAACTTTGAAAATACCACTTTGGACTCGTACATGCAACGCCTTTTACTAAAACATTTGTCTTGAAAAAGTTTTGCAGCAGAGGCAAAAAACAGATATACTTCAAACTCCTATCAGTGTGCACCAAGTGACATGCGAGAGTCAATAGGCATTTTGCACTAAACTAAACGTCTTAGTTCAAGAATATCAACAACGTCAGGCTGCTTCATCGAAAAAACAGCACGGGCACTCATCCTGAAACCCGGAAACCTGACGGGGAGGAATCGATGAAAGAACCAACAGAAAGTTGCGATGATCAGTACTTAACTTTTACACTTGAAAAAGGGCTATACGCCCTAAGTATCAATCATGTAAGAGAAGTTCTTGAGTATGTGACAATTACTAAAATGCCGAGGACGCCGGACTATATCTGTGGCGTTATTAATTTAAGAGGTCACGCAGTCCCAGTAGTCGATCTCAAAGTAAAGTTCGGCCTTGGACAAACCGAAAAAACCATCAATACATGCATCATAATTACCGAAGTAAATTTTGAAGGTGACCAAACTGTGTTTGGAATTCTTTCTGATTCTGTCCGAGAAGTCTACGAAATGGATGAAGGACAAATCGAACCCCCGCCTAACATGGGTACTGCCATTCGAAAAGATTTTATAGTTGGGATGGGTCGATCAGATGATGTATTCATCATCATTTTAGATATTAACAAAGTCTTCAGTACGCAAGAACTTGCTAGCGTTCTTGATGCTGTCGGACAAGATAACCATTCCGCCATAGCTCTTTGATCTGATATTTAAGCTGATGCGTAGCATGCTGTTCTTAAATCGCAAAATTTGCAACAACGGAGGGCAAAATGCGAAATATTAAACTTGGGATGAAGATCGGCATTGGCTTTGGAATCCTCATATTAATTTCATGCTCTCTTGGGGTGATGGCCATATTCAATATGTCCACAGTCGAGCACAATGCAAAAAGGCTATCAGATGAGTATGTCCCTGAGGTAGCCATTGCCAACAACGTTGAACGCTCTTCGTTTATGACGATGTACGCATGGCGAGGATATAGTCTTTCAGAAGAAGAATCATTTCTCGAAGAAGGCAAAAAAGAACTTATTCAAGTTCAAAAGTATCTATCTGACGCGAAAGCACATGCCGACAAATACTCTGACTTGGTTAAATTACGCGAAAACGTTTCTTTAGCCCAAGGAAAAGTTAACGAGTATTCAAAGCTAGCAGACCAAACAGTTTCTTTAATCCAAGCTCTAGATAAAGACCGAAAAATTCTTAACGACTCGGCCACAAGCTACATTAAAAGCTCTAATGAATTTTTAAAAAGTCAAGAAGATTCACTGGCTAAAGATATAACCAGTGGAGTCTCCGCAGAAAAACTGAAAGAAAGATCGAGCAAAATTTCAAAGATCAACGACGTGATCGACCTCGGAAATGATACACGAATTTCTGTCTGGAAAGCCCAGGCACTCAGAGAACCCAAAGTTCTTGAAGGGGCGATGAGCAATTTTTCCAAAATCGAAGATTTGTTGTTCAAAATAAAAAACATCACTTTTGCTGAAAACAACCTGAAACAATTAGCCGCGATATCTGAATCTGCGCAAGCTTACAAATCTGCGATGACCGGTCTCTTGGCCAACTGGAATGAATTGCAAAAAATCAACGTTAAAAGGACAGAAATCGGCCAAGCAGTTTTAAGTGCTGCCGCTCAGACCTCCCTTGCAGGTATGGATCAAACCAGTGAAATTTCGAAGGAAGCAGTCACTAATCTTGGGACAGCATCTACTACAATGATTGTTGGACTTTCTATCGCACTCCTCCTTGGAATTATTGTTTCGGTAGTTTTGACAAAAGCCATTACGGGACCAGTCCAAAAGGGTGTTAAATTTGCAGAAGCAATGTCTAACGGTGATTTCACTAAAACTCTTGATATAGAACAAAAGGATGAAATTGGTATTTTGGCAGCATCCCTCAATACTATGGTTGTAAAATTGCGTGAAGTTGTTGCTGAAATCCAATCTGCCTCAGAAAATGTAGCCTCGGGTTCAGAAGAATTATCGGCTTCAGCTCAAAGTATGTCCCAAGGTGCTACTGAACAAGCAGCCAGCGTTGAAGAGATCTCTTCATCCATGGAGCAAATGTCTTCAAACATCAAGCAAAATGCTGAAAATGCACAGCAAACTCAATCAATCGCTGTAAAAGCAGCTCAAGACGCTCAAGAAGGTGGAAAAGCTGTCATTTCAGCTGTGACCGCCATGAAAAATATCGCTGAAAAAATTTCAATTATCGAAGAAATCGCTCGTCAGACCAACCTGTTAGCCCTAAACGCCGCTATCGAAGCCGCTAGAGCAGGTGAACACGGTAAAGGATTCGCAGTTGTCGCCGCAGAAGTCAGGAAACTGGCCGAGCGCAGTGGCAGTGCTGCATCCGAAATTTCTGACCTTTCGACCTCGAGTGTTCGAATTGCTGAGCAAGCTGGGGAAATGTTGACCAAGATGGTCCCAGACATCCAGCGGACAGCTGACCTTGTCCAGGAAATCGCTGCATCCAGTATGGAACAAAACTCTGGTGCAGACCAGATCAATAAAGCCATCACTCAACTTGATCAGGTTGTCCAACAGAACGCATCTGCTTCTGAGGAAATGGCTTCGACATCGGAAGAACTCTCAAGCCAAGCTGAACAACTCCAAAGCACAATTGAGTTCTTCCAAGTTGGTAACACAGGTAACAGACGGCGTTCAATGCCCAAAGCCTTGCCTACTGGTCGCCAACGGGTCGTTCACTCTGCCAGAAGACAAACATCTACCGCAAAAATCGATTTGGATATGGAAGATACTGACTTCGAAAAATTCTAGCAGGTTACGCAAGGAGGTGGGGACTGCCCCACCTCCTTGCAATGAGCACACAGATGAATCTTTGCCAAGCCATAGATACAAATAAACAACTTTTTGATATGATTCAGATGGTTGGGAATACACTTTTGGGAGAAACCAAAGACAGAACCCAGATCAACAAAAGTTTTTTAGCTATATATTTTATTAACCTAATAGTTCTTGAAGACAAAAGATTTCTTGAAGCATATAAGAACGCTGGCAAAGAAAACATACTAATATCATTGTACAATTCAGAAATTATTCTCGAAGAGGTGGAGCAAAATTTCCACGAAAACGATTTCTGTCAAATTGTCCGTCTACTTTCACATTTTCTGATAAATTTGGCGGCTAACACGCTAAACACAAAGACAACGCCTTCATAGCATGACTTAGGAGAGGAAACCACATGTCACAAGAAATTCTTCTCGAAACAGGAACTAATGAGTTCGAAATTTTAGAGTTTTTTATTTCGTCACAAATGTCCGAAGACCTACCAATTGAAACCAACTTGTTCGGAATTAACGTCGCTAAAGTAGTTGAAGTAATCGAAAGTCCTGGACTAGAAATAACTTACGACAATGTCAATCCTTGTTTCATGGGAGTCATCTCATTGCGGGGATCAATTTTGCCAATTCTAGATCTTTCAAAATGGCTTAAAATATCCCGCCAAAAGTCTAAAAATGAAATCATAATTGTCACGGAATTCAGCAAACAAACAGCTGGCTTCTTAGTATCTGGAGTGGTTGAAATACATCGGCTTGACTGGACTCAAGTCGAATTTCCTGACAAGCTTGTCGCATCTAACAAAGAAAACTGCGTAGTTGGCATAGTACAAATAGAACAAAAAATCATTCAGCTACTTGATCTAGAGTACATGATTTCTGATTTGACCGGCATTAATATTGAAACGAAACCTAGCTCCTTTGTTTCAGAGAATAAATTCCGGTCCTTGATAGCTGACGATTCAAAACTCATACGCGAAATGCTAAAAACGTCTCTAGAAGAAGCAAACTTCGAAGTACGCGAGTTTACTAACGGACTAGACTGTTGGAATTTTTTAAGCCAGATAGCCGCTGACCTTCAAGACAATTCTGACTCAAAATATACTGGTTACGATATCATCATAACAGATATTGAAATGCCTCAAATGGATGGTTTCACGCTTACAAAACAAATCAAACAACATGCAGTTTTGAAAAACATTCCTGTCTTGCTTTATTCATCTATCATCACTGAAGAATTATACCACAAAGGCCAATTCGTTGGCGCAGACGAGCAAATGTCAAAACCTGACCTGCACAAAGTTCCGCAGGTTTCTGTGAAATTAATTGAGCAATACCGCTCAAAGTGATTATATTGAGGCTAGCCAATAAGCTCAATACTTCAAAACAATTATTTCGACACTAACCATAAAAAATGACTTATTCACAAAAAACACCCAACAACCACAACGCGATGTGATCACCGCAAAGCATCCAAGGTATATAATGTCACATTCTAAAGAAATCAACCACCCTACATCTAAAGAGATTGAGACTCTTAGCAAGACAGTTATGCAAGACAAAAGCTTGTTTAACACTGTCTTGAATTGTCTTCCAATGCCTTACTTTCTAGTCGATAATTCAGAGCGTATTGTTCAAACTAATTCAGCATCTCTAGAGATGCTCAAAATTTCTGGACCTATTGAAGAAACTTATGGAAAAACTTTGGCTGAAGTTTTTTACAACGACCCAAAGCATATAACTTTTATGAGCCAAACTCTTTGTCAAGGAATAGTTTATCGCGACCTTGAAGTTCCCACCAAAGATAGACACGGGAACGACCTCAATATCATAGCTAACATTTTCCCGCTTTATGACACAAACAATATCTGCATAGGAGGAATGAGCATTTACGTTAACCATACAGAACGTAAAATGACACAAAAAGCTTTACAAGAAAGTGAAAAGAAAAATCATGACCTCATCCAAAATCTTCATGCAGGAGTAGTTGTACACGCTCCAGATTCCAGAATTATTGTCGCCAACGACCAAGCTTCTCAGTTACTTGGGCTTTCAATACCCCAACTTAAAGGCAAAAATGCACTAGACCCAGAGTGGTGTTTTATTCATGAAGATGGAACAAAAATGTCCTTCGCAGAATACCCAGTATCTCAGGTTATCAAAACCCGTTCTCCAGTGCGAAATTTAATTTTAGGAATAAATCGTCATCTTCACAAAGACTTAGTTTGGGTTTTAGTCAATGCTTTTCCTGAATTTGACCAAAACAATGAACTACTTCAGGTAATTGTAACTTTTGTCAATATAACTGACCGTAAAAAATACGAAGAACAAATTCTTCGAAACGAGATGAGACTACTTTCTATTGTAAATATTCTTCAACATCAATTCACTTCTGCACAGGATTTTTTGGACTTTGCGCTCGATGAAGCCATAAAAATTACTGAAAGTAAAATAGGATATATATATCGTTACAATGAGGACAGACAGGTTTTTATTTTAAACACTTGGTCAAAAGACGTTATGCATGAGTGCAGCATCACTTCTCCGCAAGTTTGTTATGAATTAGATAAAACAGGCATCTGGGGAGAGGCTGTCCGACAACGCAAGCCCATAATCCTCAATAATTTCCAAGAAGAGCACCCTTTAAAAAAAGGGTTACCTCCTGGCCATGCATTTTTAAAATCATTTATGACAATTCCAGTATTCAAAGAAAACAAGATTGTTCTTGTCGTCGGCATGGGAAACAAAGAATCTGATTACTCTAGCACTGATGTTTACCAATTAACACTACTAATGGACTCTGTTTCCAAGATTCTCGATCAAAAAAAAGCCGAGCAAGCTCTTGTCAAAAGCGAAGAGACGCTACGATCCATCATACAGGAGACACCGATAGGCATACATATCTACGAACTCTTTGAACGCGAACTTGTACTCACTGGAGCAAATCAAGCTGCAGATTTAATACTTGGCATAAATCATTCACAATTGATTGGAAAAAAACTTAACGACGCTTTTCCAATGCTTGAAGAAACCAATATCTCGGATCAATATTTAGAAGTATTGAAAACGGGAAAGACTTGGCATACAGAGCAAATCGGATATGAAGACGTCAACATCTCAGGAACTTATGAAATTCTTTGTTTTAGAATTTTTTCAAACCAAATCGCAGTAATGTTCATGGACATATCGTCTCGTAAGCAAGAGGAGTTTGAACTTGAAAATGCAAAAAGAGCCGCTGAATCTTCAAATAAAGCAAAATCTGAATTTCTCGCAAACATGAGTCACGAAATAAGAACTCCACTAAACGGAATCATGGGAATGCTACAATTGCTTGAGTCAACAGACACGGATCATGAACAAAGCGAATATATAGACATTGCGTTAAGTTCTTGCAGAAACTTAACACGTTTAATTTCCGACATTCTGGACTTATCTAGAATTGAGCACGGAAATATCACTTTAGAAAACCACGGCTTCAACATCAGCCACCTCACCGAAGAAGTTATCAACACTTTCATAACAGAATTATCTTCGAAAGAAATCGAGCTATCAACTTCCATAGAAAAAAATATTCCAGAAATTGTTTACGGAGATTCTGGTCGATTGAGACAAATTATTTTTAATATTTTTGGCAATTCAATTAAATTCACCTCAAGCGGACGTATATTCATTAACATTGATTCTTTAATTCAACGCCAGACCATATATCTATTTATTGAGGTATCAGATACTGGCATAGGCATTCCTGAAGACAAACTAGATGAAATTTTTGTTCCATTTACACAGGCTGATGGTTCATTGACTCGTAAATATGGTGGAGTTGGCCTGGGACTTTCAATCGTTAAAAAGTTACTTATTGCGATGGGAGGAACAATAACTGTAGAGAGCAACATTGACAAAGGGACGACTACTTGCATTGCCATTCCGTTTCAAACTAGCGAACCACCTATTTTAGACAACACCAACAAAAACTATGCGTTACCGGAAATAAATTCAACAAAATTAAAGATACTTATCGCAGAAGATGACCCTATAAATCAACTAACAACATCGAGCTTTATCAAAAAAATTGGCCATTTTTCAAAATGCGTAAACGACGAAAAAGAAGCCATTGAAATTTTAAAATCTGAACACTTCGACTTAATACTAATGGACATACAAATGCCAAACTTAGATGGAGTTGAAACTACTTTAGTAATAAGAAATTCTAACGAAATTTTTTCTAAAATTCCAATCATCGCTATAACAGCTCACGCAATGGATGGTGATCGTGAATTTTTTTTACAGAGCGGAATGAATGGATATCTATCAAAACCATTAATAATCGAAGACCTCAACAATGTCATCAACCAGACTCTCGCGAACGCTAACCGCCAAAGAGCTGACGAGGCAGTGATTTATCCGCACAACGAAAAAAATTAACAAGCATTTCAGACTACACTTAATAAATGAACATCACAAGAACAATTCTTCTCGTCGAAGATGACGTTATTAACAGAGTTGCACTTTGCCGTTTTCTCAGCAAACAGGGGCATGTGGTTCATCCAGCAAAGGACGGCGATGAAGCACTGGAAGTATATGCAAAAAATAAATTCGACTTGGTAATAATGGATCTTGTCATGCCCGGGATTGATGGCGCTGAAACAGCAAGAAAAATGCGGTTTATATCCAACAGCACGGACGGTGACTACCCACCGATCATTATAATCACTGCCATTGATCACCGCGCACAAAATTTAGAAAAGATATTCAGAGCGGGCGTCGACCGAGTAGTACAAAAACCCATCGAGCATGCTCAACTACTGGAGTGCATAGACGAACTGCTGTTGCCCAAAAGCGCAACTAAATAATGGCAAGCCCCTCCCCACGGACAAGAACGAGAAGGGGCTTACAATGAAATTTTCTAGTTACTACTTCTTTTCCAAAACGATCCGCCCCTCTTCCAAGCAAGAGACCTTGAACTCATCACCCTGGCTAAACCCATAGTTCGCCAGCAGCACCGGAGACAGGCGGAGACCGTTCTTCGAGAACTTGACTGCACCCGAAACGGTCCGAGTATTCATCCCCTCGACTTTATAGTACATTCCATCCTGATCCATCAGCTTTAGCAGATGGGCTTTAAGATTGTTCTTATTGATACCGAAAGCGTCAATGATCTGCTGAGCGGTTTTCCCTTCGGTGATCATGGTGCGAAGTTTCATCGCGTCGAATTTCGATGCCGGGGGCATAGGTTAATCTCCTTAATTTTGTTTTAATGATTTAAGGAGACATTACCCAAGTTCCTCTTCTTGTCAACTTCTAGGGCAATAATTCTCCCCAAAGATGCTCAGGCAAGATGACATTCTGCATTTACCCTGACAGGACATTCAGCTTCATATTTATATTGCGCACGACCAACCACAAAGGCATCAATATCTTTCCAAAATCCACTTGTTCTAGATTTATAGCACCCAACAAAAAATCAGCTCATTTGACCGCATAACATACTAAAATATCATTGTATTTTATACCCCTCCTCTGACCAAGCCCCTGCCCCGGACAGCCCCCAGGTTAGCTTCCTCCTCCCCGTCCTGGGCCGTTTCCAGGGGGCCAGGGCCAAATCCCGCCTACTCCCCAAAATCGCAGGGCGCCCCCGTCCCGGCCCAAAGCCTGTTTTCCTCCTTCGGCCCGTGACCTGGATCCTGGCCCCGGCTATCTTATCGGCGGTAAGCAAGCTCATGGGGCATTCGTCGGTACACATGACCGCGAACCAGTATTACCACCTGCTCGGTGACGAGAAGCGTCGCACCATCGCCAAGTTGCCGAGCTTGAACGCCTAAGAGATAATTTTGGCAGGGGAGTGGGCCATTTGGTCTACTCCCTATTTTCATTATCAAATTCAAATTTCCTGAGACTTAAGATACATAAAAAAGTTTTGATCGACATATGGGATATGATTCATAATCCAAGTCACTAAAAAAGTAATCACATCAACCCGCAAAGACATCGAATCTAAACGTTCGTCAACAATAAACCTATCGACGCTCACAAGAAAGTCATTATGACTAGAAATGTGTTCATTAAGCATAGGGTAACCCGAAGATCGCATCAGAGACTCTTCTTCAGAAAAATGATACCTAGCATATCTATATAAATCAACCAGCAACACACGAAGATCACCAAGGACATATTCTTTTTCTATAGAATCCTGAAGTTTATTAATGTAAACAAAAAGTCTCTCATGCTGACTGTCTATTTTGCTGTGACCAACAGAAAGGTAGTCATCCCACTGCGCAATTGGCATCAGCGCTCCTAAACTTTAGCCATACAGCCCAAATTAATGTGCACACGGAAAAATTGACACATCCTCTCACCATTCCGGCTCAACACTTATAACGCCAAACTGAGCAACATTATTCTTCCCAGTACCTTTTACATCGTACATAGCCTTATCCGCACAATTCAGAAGTTCATCCGACGACATACCCAACTGATACCCAGCGACCCCAATAGACACCGTAAATCGAATCGATCCATCTGCCAGCTTTCCGTTAATTCTTGGCTTGAATTCATAATTTTGAACAGCCAAACGTATTGCATCAGAATGCAGTAATGCTTCATCAACAGAAACAGCACACACAACAACCAGTTCGTCTCCACCATACCGAGCGGCAAACCACCCATATTTTTCAGAATGTGCACTGATAATTTTCGCTAAAGTCCTCAAGACATCGTCACCAACTTGATGACCATATGTGTCATTGACTTCTTTAAAATTATCAATGTCAAGCATCAAGACAGAAAGAGGACTGTTATCTACTTGATTTTGTTCGATAGCATTCCGAAGGTAAGACTCAAGATACCGACGATTATGAAGTGGAGCTAAAAGCGGGTCAACATTAACCGTTTGCTCAAGGAATCGTGCTTTTCTTTCCCAGTCCTTTGCTTTTTCCTTATAATGCAACAACATGCTTTTCAGTAGAACTTTCAGCTTTGGCCTCAAAGCTTCGAGGTCATCAGCTTCGGAAAGTACCTCCAATGTCTCCCGCCCGAAGGTACTTAGCAACTTTCCCCGTTCTTGCTCTGAAGACAATGATTCGCTTATGAATTCATTGACCACCATTGCAAGCGATGATGTAATATTTTTTTGAGACTCAAGCTCATCTTCAGCACTGACAGTAACCTGGTTACTTGCTATAAACATTTCAAGGTCATCGATAATTTGATCAAAATTATTATCCGAAGAATCTTTTCTAGATAAACGACTAAATACTGTTCTTTGTATTGCTGATTTTTGTTCATCAGTAAATATCGAGAAGTTTCCAACCAAATTCCTGACAAAAAGAACTACGGCGAGCCAGGAAGGCTTACTCCCGCATCCAATCTTGTGCATCTCAGAACATAATTTTTTTATCGCGCAAGAATCGCTGGGACAGTCGTTTGACATAAGTTTCCTTTAGGAACGTTTTGACATTAACTTAAATCTCTAACCCAATAGCACCGCCGACACAAGTACTGCATCTGGCAATACCGAACTCACCGAGACTGCCAGGGTTGGTTGTCTCGGGGAACCCCGTGCAATCCACTTACTGCTTTTCATGGAAACATTTTTTTTGTATTTTTTAAAATACGCAGTTACTCGGTATTGGGTGTGACGTCCTTCACGATCGCCAGCAGGCGAGATAGATATGGCTTTGAAATATCAAATAATGCTGCCGTTACTCATGCTCCTTGCCCTCCTCGGCACGTGGATGACGGTTGGCAAGGTCTATGCTTCAGAAATAAAGGAGAACTCAGGTCTTCTGGCCCAGCGGTGGCCGCCACCCGATGCGTATCCCGCGAGACCAAAAGGTCCTCAACCCAACCCTCCACCAAGATTAGGGCAAGACGACAGAGGCAGGCCACCTGGGCCATGGCCACATAGGCCCGGCATGCCACCACCTCCTCCCCCGGGTCGTGGATCGCCTGATCGCCGACCGCCCGAACCTCCCCCCAGACTTGGGCAGGATGGCTGGAGAAGACCGCCAGGCCCATTGCCACAGACGCCCGGCATGCCCCCTCCAAACTTGGGCTGGGGTTTTCCCGGATCACCAGCATCCGAACCAAGGCAGGACGGCAGGAGAAATGCTGTTGCGTCAGAGACAGAACAACCGGTCCAGAAACACATCCCCCCCGCAGTCATTCCCTCTGGGGAAACACCGGACCAACGCCGCGACAGTGAACAGACGTCCATGACACATCCAAAGCCCAACCCCAGCCCACAGCCTGAAACAATGGCAGACCTTACCAGAAGGTTCAGCAGTTCGCCAATTTTTATCGCGACTGGCCTCGCTACGGGCTGCGCTGCAACTATTGTTTATTTGTATATCATGATTTGCAAACGCAAGAACCGTCAAGAAGAAACTCTTCGTGAAGAAGCTGCACAAACATCTTCACACAACTTTCAAGATCGAGTTAAAATGGATCACGAAGAACAGATCAGAAAGAATCTTGAGGATCAAAGCAATGCCTATTTACAGCGGGAAGCCGCTCGACGTCAACGTCAAAAGCACAATGAATTTCTTAATGAATCTTGGCAACGTGCTCAAAGAAAACGACAAGAAAAAAAAGAACGAACGGAAACACATAACCATGAACAGAAAGATAACAACCAACAAAAAGCCTCGAGAACGGCAGATCATCGAGACATATCGCATGACAAAAAGTGGGCGTGTTCGATTCTCGGTGTTAATTTACGGGCCTCTCCAAGAGAAATAAAACGATCATACATTAAAATGATAAAAAAAACCCACCCAGACAAGGCAAGCTCTATAAACAAAGCCACGGAAGCCGAGTTTCTGGAAAAAGCAAAGCTCATCAATGTTGCCTATGACATTATGAAGAAATAAAGTCGCAGACGACGAGCTGTTTTTCACACGTCGACGAAGGTGAACCTGGGAGCCTATCAGACATCAACGCCAGCGAGGTTGAGAGGACACCTCACTGGCATGCTCAGTACCAAAATGGGGACCGTCTGCCCAAAATTTTACCCGCGCAACACAGCCCGACCAGAAAAACCCGCAAATCCGGGCCATCTCCCCAGCCGTCTGCCCGTACACGGGCCAACGTCTGCCCAAATGTTATCCAAAATTCCCACGTTATCCTGTAGGGTTGGCCAAGATGTTATCCAGCCCGGTTATCCACATGATAAAAGGGGCCAGGCCAAATACGACCTAACCCCTTGAATTAATTCTGGTGCGCCCAGCAGGACTCGAACCTGCGGCCGTCTGCTTAGAAGGCCGCCCTTGAATTTTTAATATACTGAAATTATTTGATTTTTTAGCAGAAATACTGCCGCCCCTTGGACAAAATCGATCCTCGCGGGGACATTTCCGTTTCTCCAGAGTTTATCCAAAATCCCGGTTATCCAGGGCTGGAGAACCTATTTCAGCGTTATTCGGTAGAGAACTTCGCCCCCTCCTGACCCTGGTCCATTGCAAGCCAGACTCATACCGCCAAGTTGGTGTCCAAGAGAACCCTAGGCTAATCCATCTGATCAATAAACAATCTTTACAAAACTAGCAAGAATTGATACTTTTCAAAAAACCAAATATCTAGGTGTCTACATGAATATCAAATCATTCTTGACGTACTTAAAAAAACATTTCAATGCAAAGAACGAAAATGAATTGGCCACAAAACTAAATATTTCTCAAGCTAATTTTTCACAATGGAAGAACACAGAAAATATTCCACATACTTCCATAGCAAATATCTTGAATTGTAGTCTTAAAAATTACGCAGAGAACTGCATTAAATCAATTATAGAGTTTCACCCCATCAATTGTGTTGGAGATTCAAATCTTCGTTTTTTAAACAAAAATGACCCACAAAACAACGTAATTATCCAAGAGCTTGAAAAGCACAAAGGCGTATATACATTTTACGACTCATATGGCAAACTCATATATGTAGGAAAAACAAAACAACAAGTGTTATACAAAGAAATGACGACCGCCTTCAACAAAGAAAGCAAGCACTTGTTCATGTGGTGCGTGGACCACCATTGCAACCAAGCCCTGACAACAAATAAACAAATTCGGAAAAAATACGTCTACTTACATGATATTGCTAAATATTTCTCTGCATATCGGGTTGAAACCAAGTTGATAGATGTAGTCGAGGCGTTATTAATTAGAGTTTCAGCCAACAATAATATTAACATTAAGATGGAAACGTTATCTGGCATCTATCCGCCAGCATGTAAAACAAATAAAAGGCCACGCCTCTCCTTCACAGGACGACGTGGGCCTTCCTGCACACTATTCCTGCAGCACTAAGGCAATTCTCACCTATTTAGGCTGTCTGAAAAAAGAGTGCTATGCAGCCGTTCTCAGTATCTGCCTCGGGGTGAGCCAAGCCGCCTTAGTGGGCTGCTCCTGGTCTGATGCGTCGGGGAGCTCTCGCACCCAGCAATCTGCCTTTTGGGAAGATGCGACCTGCCCTATTTATTTCAAGAATTCAGTGTTATTTTAGCATGTTAGGCAATTACAAAAACATCAATCTGCTTAGAAGGCCGCTCTTGAATTTTTAATACATTGAAATCATTTAATTTTTCAACAGAAAAACTGCCGCCCCCTGGACAAAATCGATCCTCACTGGGACATTCCCGGTTCTCCAGAGCTTATCCAAAATCCCGGTTATCCAGGGTTGGAGAACCTATTTCAGCGTTATCCGGTAGAGAACTTTCGCTCAGTCCCCATCACCCATTTATGACTCGGTACATACTGCTGGAATCACCTGACACTTCTCTTCGCGGAACAGGCACGATAGGGACAAATCCCTATCCGATGCGGAGAGTTCAAGGAGAAATCGGTATATAAATGAACAGTCACATCTATATGATTAGAAAGAAACGCACCTCATAATTCAAATTACAACATCGACACCAAAAAATGAATCCTCATCATCCAAGGCCAACAAAGGGCTAGATTTCCAACCCAGGGCAGTGTATTAAAAGCAACAATCTTTGCCGGACAGATTGTTGAAAATGTCATGCTTGTTGTTGCATTACAACTTGCTTGTTATCTTTTCTTCCAAATTGTATTACAATACCAGCCGTCAAAAAACGGCTCTAAAGAAAGATCACTACCAGGCAGTGATCCCGAGAGCGGTGTTATGATCAAAATAAAACAATTCGTCCTGATCGCAAACTTTCTTGCCTTTGCCGCTCTCGGCATGCCCAATCCGACTGGCGCAACTGGATTATTCAATCAATACGTCGGCTTTGGCGACAGCACTTTGGACAGCGGCTATTTTCGCTACAACACCACGGGGAGTGCGACACAAGATGCAGAGATCGCCGCCGCCGTGGCGGGCGGAGCCAGCGGCGCGTTCGTCGGGCCCGGGGTGATGAATTCCACCATGCTGGCGGCACGGTTCGGCCAATACGGCGGGCCTGTTGGCGGCGGCGGATTCAACTTCGCCAATGGCGGAGCCTTTTCCGCGCCACTGCGCGCTTCCGACAGCTCCCCGGCCCTTTCCGGCGTGTCCGCACTCACAAACGTGGCCACCAACCAGCAGATCCAGAACTATCTGGCCTCCGTTGGCGGCATAGCCAATCCCAACGGCCTCTATGTGGTGAAAACCGGTGACAACGACCTGCAGTTCCTGCGCTACATGGGGTCGACCTGGGCCGCCGCCAACCCCAACTTCCTGCCCGATCTGGCCATCGGCCAGGCTGCCAACGTGGCGCTCCTGCAAGCGGCCGGGGCGCGCACCATCCTGGTGCCCAATTCGTACAACGATGCCGTGTTCGCCGGCCTGGGCGGGGCCATCGCCTCGGAAAACATGGACCTGTACCAGACCTCCCGGTCGTATGGGATGATGCGTTGGACGAGCCTGACCGCGTTCGGCGTGCGTTATGTTCCCGCCGACATCGACAGTCTGATGCGCTTCGTCGTGTTCAATCCCACCCTGTTCGGGTTCACTCCTTCCTCGGTACTGTCGTCCAATACGCTCTCCCCGTCGATTTCCCCGCTGCTCGTCAGTTGGGCCGACGTCACCCCCAGCCAGTTGCAGACCAACCTTTTCATCGGTGCAAACGGCGTGCATTTCACCACGGCCGGCCAGCAGATAGAGTCGGATTACGAAGCGAGCCTGCTGACGGCCCCGAGCCTCATGTCCCTTTTGGCCGAGGCTCCGGTCCAGGGCGGCCTGGCCCGCGCGGCCGTCATCCAGGGCCAGATCGACCTGTCCGGACAGCATCGCGGCCCCACGGGCATCAACATCTGGATCGGCGGCGGCGGCGGCGCCCTGACGCTCAAGAATTTTTCCGGCCTGACCGATGTTTCCGGCACGCCGTTTACGGGCTCGGCGGGCGTGGACTACCAGATGCCGTCCGGACTCATCGTCGGCGCGGCCTTCACGGCCGGGACCATGACCCAGCACTTCTCCATCGGCGGCGGCCACTTCGACCAGAACGATCAGGCCATAAGTCTCTATTCCGCCTACCAGGCCGGACCGGTCTGGGGCAATGTCGTGGCTTCCTGCGGCTGGCAGCAGGACAAGATCGCCCGCGACGTGACGCTTGGCCTTTTTACCGACAGCAACAGCGCCACGACCACGGGAACGTCCCTGGCACTGGCCCTTCGTGCCGGCGGCGACATCCGCCTGGGACCGGTCACCACCGGCCCGGTGGCCGGCCTAGTGCTGCAACGGGTGCGCATCAGAGGTTTCGCCGAATCAGGGACCAGCGGCGGACTAACCGGCAGCAACGGCGTCACGGCCCTGTCGTTTGGCGAACAGTTACGAGATTCGGCCATAAGCCAGCTCGGCTGGCGCGCCTCGGTCGACGTGGGCGACTGGCGGCCGTTCGTGGAAGCCAAATGGAACCATGAGCTGGTCGACCAAAGCGACCGCAAGGTCAAGGCCGCGCTCACGTCGACGACGGCCGCGCCCTACTCCATGGCCGCCGCCCCGGTAAAATCGGATTGGGCCACGGCCTCGGTGGGCACTTCCTACAAGATCAGCGAAAGGGTGATGGTGCGGGGCTCGGCTTCGGCCATGGCCTTTAATGCGCAGACCGTCAGCTACGGTGGCGATGTGGGCGTAAGCGTCAGCTTTTGACGCGCTGGAGAGTCGTTTGTCCCTCGCGGCGAGCCTCTGCCGCAGCAGCGGCGACTGCTTGATCTTTTCATCGTGCTGGCGCACCGGAGAAACCATGGCCTTGACGAGAAGAGCCTTCCTGAAGACCGGTGTCGCCGGCGCGGCCTGTATTGCCTGCGGCGCATACGCCATGCCGGGCCCGCATCCTGCGGCCGCCGCGACGATTCCCTGGACCAGCCTGGAGCGGACGGTGATTGCCGTCCCCGTGCCCGTCGCGTCGCCCGCCCTGCCGCCAACGGACATCGCCCAATTCGCGCGGTACGGCTATGGCGTCTGGCAGTATGGCCCGGGGCTGGCCTGCCAGAAGAGGCTGGACCTTATGCCGTCCGGCTACAGCGGTCAGGGCGTGACCCCGGAGGCGCGGCTGGTCCGCTTTTTCACCATCAGCGACATCCACCTGACGGACAAGGAATCGCCGGCCCAGTTGATCTGTCTCGGCCTCGCGAAACATATCTCCTCGGCCTATTCCCCGGTCATGCTGTACACCACCCAGGTGTTCGACGCGGCCGTGCGGACCATTAATGCCCTCGACACCCAAGATCCCCTCGATTTCGGCCTCTCCCTGGGCGATGCCTGCAACAGCACCCTCTACAACGAACTGCGCTGGTACGTCGACATCCTGGACGGCAAGCCCATCACCCCCAGCAGCGGCGCCCATGCCGGGGCCGACGCCATCGACTACCAGAAACCCTTCCAGTCCGCCGGGCTTCACAAGTCGATCCCCTGGTACCAGGCCATCGGCAATCACGATCATTTCTGGCTGGGCTCGGCCCCGGTGGACGACTATTTGCGCCAGGCCTGCCTCGGCGATACGGTGCTCAACCTGGGAAACATCCTGGCCGACGGCATGGACAGCCGGGGCTTTTATATGGGGACCATCGACGGCAGCACCCCGCACGGCTCGGTGATCGATTCCGGGCCGGTGGCCGAATTCGCCGCCCCGCCCAAGGTCGCCCCAGACCCCGACCGCCGGCCGCTGACGCGCAAGGAATGGATGGGCGAATTTTTCAAGACGTCCTCAAAGCCGGTCGGCCATGGCTTCAGCCAAGCCAACGTCGATGCAGACTTTGCCTGCTACAGCTTCGAGCCCAAGTCGGAGGTGCCGCTGAAGGTGATCGTCCTTGACGATACCCAACAAAACGAGGACTTTTCCGGCCGGGAGTTCCTCTGGCACGGCAGCGTGGACCAGAAGCGCTGGGATTGGCTGGTCGGCGAACTGGACAAGGGGCAGGCCGAGGGCAAACTCATGATCATCGCCGCCCACATCCCCATTGGCGTGGAAAAGCCGGGCGCGTTCATGAGCTGGTGGGGCAAGGCCTACGTCTCGGAGGAAGCGCTTTTTGCCAAGCTGCACAGCTATCCCAATCTCCTCCTGTGGCTGGCCGGACACCGCCATTACAACACGGTCACGGCTTTTCCCTCCCCGGACCGGATGCGGCCGGAACTCGGCTTCTGGCAGGTCGAGACCGCCTCGTTGCGGGATTTCCCCCAGCAATTTCGCACCTTCGACATCGTGCGCAACAGCGACGACACCGTCTCCGTCGTGACCATCAATGCCGGTCCCCAGCTTGAGGACGGCTCGCTGGCCGCCGTGTCGCGCGGCCATGCCATAGCAGCCCTGCAACTCATCATGAACCCGGCTATCTCCTCCAACCCCATGCTCTATCTGCCCACGGGATCGTACAACGGGGAGCTGGTCGTGGGGTTGAGCCCGGAGATGCAGGCGAAGCTGCAAACACACGGCACGCCGATCCCGGCAAAAACGGCCCCGGCGACAACCGGGGCCTAAACGCCACGCCTGCGTCACAAGCCAGTCCCGGCTTTGCGGTGCGCCCGGATTTGCCGGAGGCGCTGCGGGGAACCGGCTCGGCCAGGGGCGGCGTGGAGATATTTCCCTGGCGTTGCCTGTACGGGCAAGCGGACAGGCATGGTTTGGGTCGCTGCGTTTTCGAGGCAGGAATTCTTTGCGTATGGGTGGCGTGACGCCAAAAGCATGGGAAAATAAGGCAGACCGGTGTCTTCTACAAAAATGCTGTCTGGGCTGCGTCGTGTTGTCTGTGCCCTGGCCCTGCTTGTCTGCCAGCCCTGGGCCACGGCCTTGGCGCAGCAGGCAATTGTGACGCCGATCCTCACCACGGCTGAGAACTTCAGGGATATTGCCGGAATCGCGGCCAGTGCCGGCGGGACCGGCTTCGCCAACCTGACCAGCAACTTCGGCGTGATGCGGACCGGAGTTTTTTATCGTTCCAATGTCCTGGAACTGAGCACCGCAGATTGGACAACCCTCTCGTCGCTGCGCATCGGCCGGGACATCGATCTGCGCACCCCCGGTGAAATCAGCACGACGCCCGACGTGGTGCCGGCTGGAGCCGTCTATACCAACATCAATGTCATTGGCACATCGACTCTGCCCACCATGATTCCGGCCAACGCCACGCTTGCGTCCCTGCTCAGCGTCGGCCAGAGCGGCTACCAGACTTTTGTGACCAATCCGGTCGAGCGGGAAGGCTTTCGCACGGTCCTTCTCACCCTGGCCCATGACCCTGGTCCCGATCTCTTCCACTGTTCCATGGGCAAGGACCGCACCGGGTGGACGGCGGCGCTCCTGGAGAGCATCGCCGGCGTCCCGTCGACGACCATCATGAACGACTATCTGGCCTCGAACACCTATCTGGCCGCAACCATCGATGCCCAGGCGACGGCCCTGGTGGCGGCGATCCCGGAACTGCGCGGCGTGGACCTGACCACGCTTCTCGGTGTCGATTCCAGTTATCTCCAAGCGGCACTCGACCAGGTGAACACTTCGTATGGCTCCATGTACGGCTACCTGATGCAGGGCCTGGGCCTCAGCCTGGAAGACATCTATGTGTTGCGGGCGAAAATGGTCAATTACACTCTGTTGCCTGGACAAAACGCCTTTTCCGGAAACGATGTTTCCGGGGCCTCGTTTTTAAACACCTTGCAGAACTCCTCCCTTTCCGGCCATTATACCGCCTATAATTACTATCTGCAGTCGTCGGTGGACGCAGGGACGCTCGGGGGTGTTCAGAGGCAGGTTGGCGGCCAGGTTCATGCCGATGCGGCATCCTACCTGTTGCGGCAGCCTCGTTGGATCGATGCGGCCATCGCGCCCTATACGAACAGCCGTGATCTTTCCGAAGGCCAAGCCCGGATGTGGCTGTCCGGGATGGGGAGCGGCTTCTGGTCCCAGGCTCGGGCAGGCATTTCCCCGAGCACGGAACACAGCGCCGGCACGCTTATCGGCGTGGCCTACCGCCCAAGCGAGCGGGCCAGCGCCAGTCTGGGCCTCGGCTATACCGCCGGCACCGTCGAAAGCGCCGCAGCCACCGCCAGGGTGAACACGGTCATGGCCACAATCGGCGGGCGCTACGGGTTTTCAAGTCTGGAAACCGGTCCGTACGTCATCGGACGTGCAGATGGCGGTTGGGTCGACTACCAAAGCAGCCGTCCCCTAGGTGGTGGCCTGGGGACGGCCAGCGGACACACCAACGGTGCCCTTTTAAGTGGATTAGCCGGGTTGGGTGACGTCATTCGTCTTGAGCCGTTCACGTTTACGCCCCAAATAGGAATTCGCGTGACGAGTCAAACCCTCAACCGATTTACGGAAAGCGGCAGCGAAGTCGCGCTTGGCGTCCATGGCCTCGACAACACCGCCACGAACCTCCTGCTCGACCTGGAAGCGAGACTTGATCCGCAACAACTGGGTACCTGGAACATAACACCCGCAGTCCTGCTCAGGTATGAGCGCTACCTCGGCAACCCCCAGGTCGAAAGCACGGGAACGCGGTACGGTTGCGCCGTGAGCCAGAAGTCGGCCTTTGACAGTCGCGATCTCATGACTGCCGGCCTAGGTGTTGTTGCCAAGCGCAATGCCCTCACCCTGGAGGGCAGAATCAATGCCGTAGTCGGCGACGGAGCGGGGAGCACCGGTGTCAGCGGACAATTCTCTTTGGGGTACAGCTTCTAAAAGGTGTGCCTCCCCCAGCAATCTGCCTTTTGGGAAGATGCGGTCTGGCATATTTTTTTCAAGAATTCAGTGTTATTTTGGCACGTTAGGCAGTTGCAAAACCATCAATCTGCTTAGAAGGCCGCCCTTGATTTTTTAACATATTGAAATCATGTAATTTTTTAAAGGAAAAACTACCGCCCCTTGGACAAAATCGATCCTCGCTGGGACATTTCCGGTTCTCCAGAGTTTATCCAAAATCCCGGTTATCCAGGGCTGGAGAACCTATTTCAGCGTTATCCAGTAGAAATTGCAAGCTTCGTGACAACTCCCGAAACAATATAAACATAAATAGGGTTTAAATCGAACCAAACCGAGCTTAAAAATATTAGATCATAATGCAAAGCGACACTATAAAGCTAAAAACTACAGCAAGGATGAAAGCGAATCCTTGTCAACAATATTGCTAAACAATCGTTTAAAGCCAATAACTTTTGCACCGTTAAATTCTGTCGAAGCACAACCATCCTTCCAAAGACTACAACTGTCAACGCGAACATTAAAACGATCCACAAACAACTCAAAACTTTTCTTTCCTTCACAAACAATGATCTTTGGCATGCATTCCGAAACAATAACCATAGCGCATTCCTTTGAAACACTGTCAATATCTAATTGAAAATTATTCTTGATCAAGCCCAAAAGCTTCCACAGATCGCGCTGATTATCAGTTGCGAGGAAGTAGTGATTGATCTTTGTCGAGCAATCTAATTTTTCAGACTTTTGTGCCTTCTTAAAAACATCTTTAATTTCTCTAGCCAAAGAATAGTTTCCTTTAATATATTCTAGTTCTATTTCTGGATCAAATTTTTGGACTCGCAATCCATGTTCCCCATAATACCCTGAGCCAGGATTAAGCCCAACAAAAAGAACTTCAGGTTTCTTAATTAGTGGACCATAAAAAACCTGACACCCTTTATATAATTTATCAATTTCAGAATCATGCAGGCATGAATCCAAAATAGTCTTATCCAAATCCTTAACCCGAGACAATAAAGAAACCATAGAATTCATACAATCCCCCTACAAATACGAATTAATCGCGCCCATACCACAGCAAGTGAAGTCAATTCAACAGCACAAGGACAATACATGATACACCGAAAACATTTTTCAGTCGAAAGCTACTGGAGAAGAATCTCCCAACATTCGGGCATAATAGCGAGCATATCATCAAAAACTTGTACCACTATAGTCTACGCCGAAATGATCATAGTAGTAAATTCGGAAATATTCTATTTTTCTACAATCAGACAAACAAGTCAAGCCACTAACTATGGTTGGCAGAAAAAAACATCTGATATTGAAACTTGCCAACGATATCTACACATTCACAACCATCACACAGCTGAATTCATCAACTTGTTCACGCATATAATCCACCGAAAAAAACATGGCAGCACTTGGGTTAACAAAGGCCCTCAAACGCTCCACAATGGAATCAATGAAATCGACGCCAAGCTCTACTTTTTTATCTAAAACTAAAAAAACAAACAGCCCTGTCGTTTGTCGAATCAAATTTTCATGTCTTAACACAAAAGCATCTAAACTCGCAACAGCGTTTTTAAATCCCGACTCGAAGCGCACCCCGACAGAAAGCTTGCCGCCCATGACAGACTTCAAATCAGCTACATCAACGCAAATCAAAGACCTTCTCAAAAAAGCGTGTGCGATAGTATCTAAAATTCGAGACACCGCATCATTGTCAGTATCATTATAGAAAGTCAATCCTGCAAAACTCTCTCCAAACAGCCCAGAGCAATCCAACGCACTAACCATCATATCCTTAAAACCAAAGACACTTATCATAAACAACGCGCCATCAGAAGTCAAGGCATGCTGGTTCATCACCATTCTATTCAGGTCTTCTGATCCAACAACAAAACAAAGCATACTCATGTTTGATATTTTTGACAATAAGACATCATTTACATATTCGACTACCTGCAAGCTTGAAGCAACCGTCTTGCCTTCAAGAAAATTCCAATCCGAGCATTCCATATCAATCAAACAAGAACCAACACTTTTAGGCAAACAGTTATATGCATGCTTATTTTCTTTATGAACAGGCGCAACTTCAGTGACGATTATGTTATCATACTCATCCATATAATTTCCAGCATAGGCAAGAAAAACACGTGCGCAAAAATGTTGTCTCACTGTTTTGACTCCAAATAAATTGACACAACGTCAGCCACCCCGGCTTATCCGGGGTGGCACATAAACAGATCGATGCCGGCCCAGCAAGGTTGTCTATGGTAAAGCAATATCTAGTTTCCTAGCCAAACTCATTACAAGTTCTTCCCCTTCGTACCGCTCGCAATAGCCGTCCTCATCCAGGGAATAGGTCTCCCCTGCGTTTGTACCCCGGCTATGGTTGATCCCATGCCCCCCTTTTAGCACAACACCATAGATATCTTTATCCGAATCTTTAAAAACATATACAAGACTTCCGTTATATGTTTGATAAAGACAACCATCTTCTGGCACCACAGCTTCAGTGTCCTTGAATTGTTCCAATGTAGCAACAACCATCTTCAATCGCTTAAGTGTCGCAGTAACTTTTGACATGCCACTTCTCCATTCAGACAATTTGGTTATTCATTTTTTTACCACAGAACACAACGAACACAAGACGCAAAACAACCAAAGACCACACCAAAACAAACAACTCAATAAATATCTTCTAAAGAATAATGTCGTTACCACAAGCCCATACTTTCATAATCAAATTTGTCCAAAGGGAAGCGATCAGATTCTGTCCAACCCTCTTCTTTGAGATCTATGATGATATGCTGCATGGCTACCTTCTCGGCATAGTCTCCAAAAATTTCTATCGCCTGCTTGACTCCAGCCGCATGGTGCCTGAGTTTCCGATGCCGGGTCATATAGGGTTCGACACCATGAAATTCATCAAGCCAACGATGTATCTCTGGGTATGGATTCCCAAACTCTCTCTGAGAAGCCTCACAATGCTTTTCGAAGGTAGCCATGCAAATTACCTATTCAAAAACCACATGGAAATAAATCTGCTCATAATCATCAGACCGAACAAACACAAACTCCCCATTGCCGACGAAGCAGTCAATCGCAAACCACTCCTCCTCATCGCCGTCTTCGTATGCATCCGACTTGTAGAACCATTTTGAATTTTCCTTTTTGAAGACGACTTGAAATTCTTCATCATTGCCACGAAGTTCGACACGCAGGGTGTGTTCCTTCGGATTGACTACGATTGAATCCACAGCAGATGGATAATAAAGGCCAGCACGCTCATCCCTATCGATCCAAAAAGTGTAGACATCCGCAATGTTGTTTTTAAAAATATCCATATTTCTCCCTAGACATTACTGGTTAAAGCTTTTACCATCTCACACTTGAAATCATAAGCACAGCGTGCCTTTTCAACCAACATACAAAAACGCAACTCGATTCCTTCAATGGTCAACGATGAACCTGTGTTCCAATAACTACAGCTGCTGCAAAACTCAAACCGACTATCCCTCTTTTCATCACCTGACGTCACCATCTAGCCCTCCCTGTCAGCCATGGGCGGGATAGTAGTTGCGGACCGTTCCATAATTCGGTACTTTTAAAGAAATATTTTATTGTTTAAAAACAGATGGTTGCGCAAATGCCGCCCAAAAAAGACCAATATTCATCACCTTCACAAAAAATCCTGAACCTTTTCAGCATATTACTTTTCACCGGACGCCAATTTTCACTTGGACAAATTGCTGAAATGCTTGAATGTTCGAAACAGACCGCTAGCAGAATTACCGAGGAGCTGGCCCGCACGCGTGACATTCAGCTTAGAGTCTGGAAGGAAGACCGCCAGAAATGGTTCCAAATAGAGTCATCCCCGCGTCCGCACGTGTCACTTTCCCCCAGAGAAATTCAATTGCTGGGGATGTGCAAGGAACTCGTTTGGCATCTTTTGCCGAAAGGAATCTCTGAGGAGGTGGAAAGCGCTCTTAATAAAACAACCGCTCTTCTCCCCAATATGGCAAACAGAGCGGATGCCCTCGACTCGATTTACGATGTCTCAGTTAAAGGAGCTATCGACTACACACCTTACCAAGATATTATTGAAACAATCCTACATGCCATTCGCGAAAAAAATGTTTGTGAAATTATTTACCAGTCACCGCATCGCTCAGAACCCAAAAGTCATTGTTTCGCTCCGATGAAAATCATTTCTTACCATGAATCCCTTTATGCCGAGGGTTTTTCCCTTAACAATGAGACGGACCAAGAGATACTGCACCAAACAACATTTTCTATTCATAGGATCAACGATGCAACGATATTAAACCGCAAACATCATTTCGAAACTCGAGAAAACGACCAGAAACAACAAGCCTTTGGCTTTATGGAAGGTGAACCATTTCCAGTCTTGATTAAATTCACTCCGCAGGTTGCACATTATATCAAAGAAAGAATATGGAGTGACCACCAAACAATTAAAAGCTACAAAGACGGCAGCATCTTATTAAAATTCATGGTTCAAAGCGCGCCAGAACTAATCGCATGGGTCTTAAGCTTCGGAAAAGAAGCAAAACTTATAAAGCCTAAAGCTCTTAAAGAACGAGTCGCAGAAGAGCTAAAACTAACGACACTACTTTACAACTAAACAAACCGTTCTGGAGCTAACTACATGACTGGGTTAGTTATAGATTTTGAAACAAATGGATTTTATCGATCTTCTGTTCTATCTGTTGCCGCTATAAAAATAGATGTCGATTGGAACCTCAAAAAAGTAGACAGGCTCGATACATTCGTGCGACACTATCATCCAGTTGAAAAGTGGAATCCGCATGCACAAGCTGTTAATGGCCTCTCTGCAAAGAAAATAGAAAGGCTACGAACAAGTGCCGAATACCCCGCCTACTTTAAGGACGATCACGGGTTAACTAATTTTGCTAGCGAAGCTGTGTTCGCAGTTGCCCACAATGCTAAGTTTGATAGTAGCTTCGCCAATCTCCAGATTCCGTGGATATGTACCATGAAACTTTGCGGCGGCAAATTAGCGGATGCTGCAAGATTGAGAGGGATTGTTGTCAAACAATCTCAACTTCACGAAGCTCTATACGACGCCGAAGTTTGTTTAGACTTATTCACACTTCTTGTACGAGATGAAAAATATTTGCCACAACAAGACTCACAGCTTCGACGACACTACAACACTAACAGGTGACTATTGGCATGCTTCAACGACGTGATGCTCTCGACTCAACAACTAAAACAAGGAGAATATATGGAAAGTTTCGGCGACGTGGTCTACAAATCAAATATTGGAGATGGCCCAGGAATAAGAACTACTAAAGATTTTTTAGAAAAAATGACAAAAAATCTACTCTTAAACTCAAAAGAGTATTGCGACATCACCGAGGAACTTCCTCTTTGTTTCAAAGAAAAGCAACTGCTGCCGTTGCTTGGTTCTGCTATTCAGAAAACTACCCCAGCTTTCATGGGTGAAGTACCAATTACACGAAGTTCAATTTTCAAAAAAAGCAAATCATCCCCTGGATTTGTTGACTTTTGGGCTACATATCGCAACACTAGTTTTTTTATCGAAGTCAAGCACAGTTTCTTTTCTTATTTTTCGCAAGAAATAAACTCACACTCAATAAAAAAATGGGAGACGGCCATTACCCAACTAAAAACATCTGCAAAAGCTTTACGAGAAGGATGGAATATATCCCAGCAAGCCATGCTCATTTCATTAATGGTAATGCCATTTTACATATCAGAATCAGCAGTCAAAAAACAAAAAAGAGAACTATCACCCAAGAACATAGACCAGTGCAGTGCCAGCATCCTAAATGCACTAGTTCCAGACTGGTATTCAACTTGCTACTTAAATGGTAAATATTCTGGGCCTTATAAGTACCTCAAATCAAGTGAATACCATCCTGCGATCGGGGTCTATGCTAAAATTATTAAGTGTACCGAATAAACACTTAACAGGCCGTTGCAAAAAGCTGTTTCCGGCTATTCTCCCCCGCAGATGACGGCGATGGGCATGATTCCACAGCATCGTCCTTCGACCACCATGACGATGGCCAAATAGGCCATTGAGGGATGCTGATTGGGCCAAATGAGCGCAAGCCAGGCACTGGCCCAGCCCCTGGGGGTGCCATGGCCGGTCTTGACCCGCATCAGCAGGCCGAGATTGAAACCGGCCACATGGAGCAGATACCGTTTCTGGATGTTCTCCCGTCCCCGGAGCCAGACCCGGCGCATACCGCCAGACCGGTCCAGCGTATGCTCGAAGCTTCTTTCGACCAGTTCCGTCCGCTGTTTTCCCATGGCCTTCCCGACCATCGACGATATCCGGATTCGGTTGTTGTACACGGCGCGCCGCGCCTCATGATCGCCACGCCAGGAGTTCAGGCCGTTGCGCTTGGGTTCGGCGATTCTCGTCCGCCATGGCCCTCCGTCCAGGTCTTTGAGGACATCCCGGGAGAAATAGCCCTTGTCCGCGACCAGTTCCGCAGGATCGTCCGGGCATGGCGGTGTGGAAGTGACCCGTCGCAAACTTTCTTGAGCGGCTTTCAGCGTCTTTTGCAGAGTCGAAGTGTCCCCCTTGTCCGCTTCATGCACCTCGACCGCCACGACCGCGCCGGTGTCCAGGTCCACCGCGTGCTCCGGCTTGTACGCCAGATGCGTTCGGCCATCCTTCATCTTGGCGATCTTCGCCTCGGGATCGACCTGCGACTGCCAGTCCTTGTTCGAAAGCGTCTTGCCGACGCGCTTGCGGTCCATGCGAGCCAGATCCTCATCCGTCGGAGAGTCGATGCCGCTCTCCTTAGCCATGCGCAGGAGCATCTTGCGGTAGCTCTCACCCGTGTCCCGGCGCACGATGGTTTTGAGCGCCGCGTTGGCCTCCATGGTCGAAGCGTCCACGCCAATGCGGCCTCCAAGGACCAAGCCATCCTTGCTGAGCAGCTTGAGAACCCAGGTGAAAACCTCTTGGTGGGTCGCCAGCGGCAGACGGGACCGTGTCCGACTGAGCGAGGAATGATCCGGCACAGACTCCTTGGGCGAAAGCTGGAGAAAATCCCGGAGGGAAAGCGAATCGGCGCAGCGCCACTCAATGCCGCGCTCGCTGTCGATGCCCTCGAAATACCCCACGAGGTGCATCCGAAAATACCGGCCAGGCGGAATGGAGGGACGCCCCTTGTCGGAATAGAAGGGCTTGCACAGCTTCTCGGCGAAACCATCGAAGGCGGCTTTCCGGAGAGTCTGCTGGAGACGATCGTAAAAAGCGTGCCCACGAGACCGAGGAATCTCATCCCAGGCCAGATACATCGTCCCCTGCTGATCACCCTGACGGCCAAGCCCCATCAGATCACCTCCGGAACCGCGATGGCTGGATTCTCGGTCACTTGGCGGAGTTTTTCAACACGCTGTTAAAAGAAATTTTTTTAACAAAGCCCACGCCAACCAATTTTCCTGGACGACGTGGGCCTTTCAGCATAACTACCTGAAAATTCGCACTAACTTGACTTCTTCTCCAGCACGATTTTGCCCTCTTCCAGACACGACACCTTGAATTCATCACCCTGGCTGAACCCATAGTTAGACATGAGGGTCGGGGACAGACGAAGCCCCGTGGTCCCGAACTTGGCATTTCCAGAAACGGCTCTGTCCCCCATACCTTCGATCTTATAAAACTTCTCGTCCATCTGCATCAACTTCAAGAGATGGGCTTTCAACGTCACCTTATCAATCTCGAAAGCATCAATGATCTGCTGAGCGGTTTTCCCTTCGGTGATCATGGTGCGAAGTTTCATCGCGTCGAATTTCGATGCCGGAGGCATAGGTTTATCTCCTTAATTTTATTTTAACGACCTAAGGAGACATTACCCAAGTTTCTCTTCTTGTCAACTTCTAGGCAATAATTCGCCCCCAAGATGCTCAGCAAGATGAAATTCCGCATTTACCCTGACAGGACATTCAGCTTCATATTTATATTGCGCACGACCAACCACAAAGGCATCAATATCTTTCCAAAATCCACTTGTTCTAGATTTATAGCACTCAACAAAAATCAGCTCATTTGATCGCATAATACACTAAAATATCATTGTATTTTACACCCCTCCCCTGGCCCAGCCCCTGCCCCAGACATCCCCCAGGCTCGCACCCTCCTCCCCTCCCTGGGCCATTCCCAAGGGACCAGGGCCAAATCCCCACCCGCTCCCTCAAAACGCAGGGTGACCCCGCCCCGGCCCAATGCCCGTTTTCGCTGCCGCCCCGTGACCGGCCCCATGGCCCAGGATACCTTTTCCGGGTCCGATTCCTGGCCCACGAGGTGAACATGCCGACCGAAGCAGAATCCAACGACAAGGCACTCGAACTGGTCGAGGAAATCGTCCAACGGTTTCGGCCGATCGAGCAGCTGTTCGACGTCATGGGCGCGGCGGATGCTGGCGTGCAGGGCGTCTTTGTGCGCCGATGGGCTGAAATTGGCACCCATCTCGCGACAAGCTTTCGGGAACACCTCGACCAGATGGTCGCAATAGCCAGGAACGACGACCGGAGTCCTGGCAAGTCATCAACTTCAACGGAGGAATAGAACATGATCATTTTGGAATTTATCGCCGGAATCGCTTTGGGTGCTGTAGCTGGCGGCGTCATCAAGGTGATCACTCATGGTGGCGGTGCCATTGTCGGAAGGGACAATGTTCGAAATGCAATCAAGAAAGAAGAAAGGAACGTACGTGGACGGTTCAACGACCTAAAGGTCACCAAGAACGACCCGAAGTTCTACGAGTAATCGAGAACTTGCCCCGAAGGAGAACTCTCATGGACGACTGGCCGATCATTTACAGCTACACCCGCGCCCAGGCCATCGCCGACGGCGTCCTAATCGACGTCACCGCCCAAGCCGCCGAGGTGGGCTTCAAGGTGCACGCGGTGGTCACCGACCATCTATATAATAGCTATGTGGTACCGCCGGCCGGGCTGGAAGGCGAAGGGCAGTCCGTCGAGGGCCGGCTTCACGACTTGCTCTTTCGCACCCTGCTCGCTGCTAAGGCTATCAAGGATAGCGACCGCGCCGAATTCGACGTCCTTTTCCTCATGGCACCGGGGCGGTGGGACACGGCCCATGTCGTGGCGGTCATCGGCCCTGGTGACCAAGGCGAGCCGGTCATGACGATCATGCTGCCCGAGGACGATTAAAACTACCTGAAACTACATGACAAACTGTTTGTAACGACACGCACTAATTTCAGACGAAATCACGATGAAATCGCTGCGTGACTTTTTGAACCAAACTGTGAAAGTGGAAATAATCTGAGCTTAAAGCGTAGAAAAATATTCTCTAGTGGTAAACAAAAAAGTCTCACCCCAGGATTTTGAGCACCGACCTTGAAAAGACAAGGGGTGAGTGGTAAATTTGTTTTTTCCCTTGATCCGCCAATATTACGAGAGCCAGAGGTGCGGTCTTGTACATTGTGCTTAAAACATACGCCCTCACAATAAAGAACAGTGAAATTTAATGACATCACTTATTTCCACGCTCATATTTTCTCCGAGAAAAACCTAGAGAATCAAGCTTGCTGCGGAACGTAGAATAATTAACGCCTGCATGCTCTGCTGCTTTAAGTTTGGTTTTGTATTTATCAATTAGATATTTATAATACTCTCTAAGCAAATCATCCTCATTCAAGCCAAATAATTCAAAATCCATTCTATTTACATCCTTACCACCCATAATCATATTAAACTCATCATCAGTCAACATCTGCTTTACATGCATCTCCCAAGACTCGTTAAAGGCACATTCGTATTTAGTAGCGATCTTAACGCCAGCTACAAATTCTAAAGCTTGTTTAACCAAATTTTTCTTGTAGAATTTCTCAAAAATATTTCTTTCAAGACTGCTTGTCCAACACGTATCAGCGATAGAATGTTCATGGGAACTAAATATATCTTTAGCCGCTCGTGGATTCTTTAAAAATAATCTACAAAGAGAGTCAAAACAAATGCCAACATTTTCAATCTTATCCATAGTGTTAATTAAAAATATTTTCTCAAATAGCTGCTCAACACAAGATGAATCACGCCAAACAACAATCGATTTATAATAATTACATTTACAGCCTTGAGCTTGTTCATAATTGGCCAAAAAATTTGCCTGATTTAACATTACGAACTCGTAAGTTTTTTTCTGAGTTGTTTGCTCATAATTCAATTCAGAATAATCTATATCATCGAGTTTATTTAAACATTCTTCAATCAAAGTATCCAAATTATCGTTAATGAGCATTTTTATTTGTTTGTAAAAATCATACAAATCTCCAGAGAGACTTAAGGGGAAAGGTATGGAAAGACCATACTTTAAAAGTATTTTATTAAGACTATTGACATCAAAACCATTGCCAGCAAGCTTCACATTGAAATCACACAAAGACGAAAAAGACAATAACGTTTGCCGCTTGTCACTAGGCAAACACAACGGATTCGAATCCATCCCTTTACCAGCCCCACTATTACCCTGGCCACCTGACACCAAGCTATCTTCAAGCATTATCAAGGAAATAACTCGCTCAATTTCTCGAACATTTCCAGGCCAATTATACGACAAAAGTGTAAGAGCATGCTGCGGAGTAAGCCTACAGAAGATGTCAGGATGTTTGTACGCAATAAAATATAAAACATCTAGTCGTCTTTCGTGCACAGGTGGTATAAAAATCGGGAAAAATCTAAACCAAAAATCAGGCCTAAAAGACTTTTGGGTTTTATTGGTAGTTCCTATAATTTTCAAATTAGCACTTTCTAATTTATTACTTCCAACCCGGCGATACCTCCCTTCTTCTATAAAAATCAATAACTTTGCTTGAACTTCTTCTGAAAGCTCTCCGATCTCATCGAGTATCAACAAGCCACCATCCGCAACTTTTACAATGCCTTCTTTGTCACGAGTTGCGCCTGTAAAAGCACCTTTTATATGTCCGAATATCTCTGATTCAGCGATCTGGCTTGTGAAAGATGCACAATTCAAACGGACGATTGATTTAGGAGAAACTCCATAACTTAAAGCTATTTGAGTTGCAGCCTCAAGAAACAAACTCTTTCCAACACCAGAATCTCCAATCACTAATATTGGAGTTTTGTGATACAATGGATTCTTCAACAAATAATCTTTTGCGATAGTTGTAAATTCACAAAAAACCCCTTGCTGTCCAGGCAAAACTATCCATGCTTTTTCTTTAAAATCAATACCCATACTTTCTCCATACATTAAGTTTTGAAACTCTAGATTTACACCATCAATAAATGACCATGACAGTCGATATTTAAGCACACCTCAAAACCAGCAACCAACGAATGCCCTGACTCGTCAATACCGTCGCAAAACCTCTAACTGGGCAGGCCTCTACCCGTCGTCCAGCCTTAAAATCTTCCCAGACAAAACCTCCGACGTCAACCTCTGCCAGAGAACAAACGGGATATATCGCATTTTATCGTGGCATATCCCGTTTACAAACACATTTTTCTCCAATCTTTGACAAAAAATTCAATTATTTCAGCACAGATAACCTTGGCACACTTTCTGCTTTTAGCTGAGCATCTTTGACAACGGAAAGTGCCAAATGAGCCAACGCCGGCACATTGCTGTACGCCAACACTTTCCCACATAGAGTGCAGAATTGTTTTCAAGCCTGAGTCTTCATAGAGGGTCAAGCCAACCCTTTACGAATGACGCCTGGAATCAACATCAACATTCTAACTGAGTTGGCGTTGTTCTCAACAAGAGACTTTCCACCAACAAGAAGGAGAATTGTCATGGCTTGCAATCCTAAAGCTCGCACGGCGAGCAAAGAACAGAAAGATATCTTTGTCCAGCAATTCATTGAGAAGTACGAGAACAAGAATGGATTGCCTGTCGAAGTTGACGTGAAGGACGCCAGCAACGCCTTCAACGTGTCCACTTCTATCATCAAGGAAATCTACATCGATGCGATCGGCAAGGGAATGCGCAATGTCAGTTTGAACAGTGCGGACCATTGTTCCGATAAACCCGAAAAGCAGTCCATCAACTCCAAAGGGAACTTCATTCTTCCGAAAGATACGATCGCAGAGTTAAACAAAACTCTCGAAGAAGAACGGAAGTTCAAGACCGGGGACAAGTTCACCGCCACGCTTGAGGGCGAGAGGATCATCCTGGACAGGGTTCCGTGTGAATTCCCTCAGGAACAGGATGCACCCAGCGAAGCGGCCTAGCCGACACCCGATCACCCCAAACCCCAGCGGCGTGGTTCGCTTAGTGACGCGAGCCGCGCCACCCAAAAAGGTACCCATGACCAACCACACCCATGAGACCCCTGGAAGCCCGGCTGACACCCCCTCGGCCCACGACAGCGAGTGCGACGGCGACATGCTGCTGCCGCTGTTAGGCGCGCCGTTCGAACCCGTCGATGAAGACGGCACCGGCAATCCGCTTCGGTCGCTCCCCTGCGACGAAAACGGCGACGTGTTCCTCCCCCTCTTGGGCGACGAGGACGAGGCCCTGACCCCTGGCAACACCAACACAAACTTTCCTACGAACGAGTACAAAACGATGAACAACTGTGACTATGCTGCGAGCTTCCGTGACCTTCTGGGAAATCTTGTGGTCGTCAAAGTGTGGAACACTTGGCGCGGATTACGCTTCACTTGGCAGAAGACGAGCCGTTTCGAAATCTCGCCGAGCCTGCGTGACCTCTCTAAAGATATCAAGCTGTGGAGCATCATCAACGGCAACTTCGAGTCTCGAGAGCTTCTTGTGACCATCTACCACGTTGATGCTTCTATCCTGACGAAGGGCTACATGCACCGCCTTATCAGGTCCATGATCAAGCACCACGCGAATGCGACCACTATTAGCCTGCCCAAGTTCGACGACCTCCAAGCCTATATCGCCTGGAACGCGCGAGCCTAACCAGCAGACGCCATAATGGAACCGATCTAGGACGAAAGAGAAAGACGAGGGGCTTGAAAAAACACCCCAAGCAGGAGGACTCATCAAAAACGACAATAACATGTTATGCGCTAAGCACAAACATCCGAAACAAACAGCATCACATCGAACCAACCTCAACAAATAACAACACCAAAACATTGGGCAAAAATGCCAGCCTTGCGCACCCTATTGGTGCGCGAGGCCATTCTCTCGGTATTTAAACATCTACCGAAGAGAAGTTTAGCATGTTGGATCATCCATCATCGACAGCGATGAAGCCTAGCGAGTTCTGGAGTATCCTTTGGCTTCAATACCAAGGGAAAGGGGTCCAAAACCTTTGGACGCTCCCAGATACGAAGACCTACAACTTCGAATGCTCAACGGAACTTGGCTCTATCGACGATACTGTCGAGTCACTCGTACAAGAAGGCAAGGACGTCTACTTCCAGGTCGGACTGCAATCCCAAAAATGGGGTGCGCATAAACGAGGCAAGGAAGAGACAACCATTGCCATCCCTGGTTTCTGGCACGATGCCGATATCGCCGGCCTGGGCCATAAGCAAACGGCCCTGCCGGAAGACTTGGACGCGGCTTTAAGCCTGCTGTTCGGCTTCCCCCTCACCCCGACGCTGATCGTCCATTCCGGCGGGGGTCTGTACCCGTTCTGGCCCTTGAAAACGCCCTGGGTCTTCAGCTCTGACGCCGAGCGAGAAGCAGCCAAGAACCTTTCAAAGCAGCTCCAGGACGCGCTGAACGACCTCGGCAGACAGCGCGGGTACAAGCTCGACTCCACGTCAAACCTTGACCGGGTGCTTCGGATTCCGGGGTCGATGAACTTCAAGATACGCGAGAATCCTCGCCCCGTGCGCGTCATCCACTACGACCCAAGCAAGCGTTACACCCTGGACGAGATTAAGGATCGTTTGCCGGCACGGGCTATCTCTGTCGTCGCGCCTCCAGCCCAAAAGGGGACGAGCATCCCCCCGGGCGAGACGAAATACCCCCCGGCCGATCTGAACAAAATCGTCCAAGGCTGTGCATGGATGTGCCACATCCGTGACGATGCCACGGCCTTAACCGAGCCTGAATGGTATGCTGGCATATCGATCTTATCCAGATGCCAAGACGGTCGTTCTATAACCCATCAATGGAGCAAACCTTACCAAGGATACAAACAACAAGAAACAGACAAGAAGTTTGACGATGCTCTTAACAATGCGGGGCCTCGAACGTGTGAAAACATCAGGCAAAGCTGCGGCGGCGAAGCATATTGTAGCAAATGCTCGTCGTGGGGCAATATCAAAAGTCCAGCAGTCCTCGGCATTTCTCAAGCCTTCATAAAGGAGTATGTCGCAGATAGCTTGCCTGGGGCTCCTGTTTCGCAAGGCATTGTCATACCGGAAGGATACGTCATCAGTTTAGAGCATGGAGTTGAACGCATCGAAATGCGAGGCAAAGGGGACGACAAATCCGAAGTAAAAATAAAGGTTCTTATCACACCTCTTGTCATATCTAAGCGCCTTGTCGATGTAAACAATGGCGAGGAGTCCATTGAGATCGCTTGGTATCGCGATGGGGCGTGGAAATCACGGATAGAATCTCGTTCTACGATCTTTACCGCAAGGGAGATCATGAGCGTCGCAGGACAAGGTCTCGCTGTCAATTCGAATACGGCGTCTTTAGTCGTTGCATATCTGGCAGACTTTGAGCAAGCGAACAGAGACATCATACCTGTTGTATCTGTCACATCCGTATTAGGATGGCAGAAAGGCCTGAAGACCTTTCTTTGGGGCAAGCAGGTTCTTGCGTCTCCTGGCTCAAACAACCATGTCGTGTTCAAAGCGCAAGAGGATGGCGACGATCAGATTGCCTCTGGGTTTTACGCTAAAGGATCATACCAAGCATGGGTCAAAACAATCAACAGTTTGTATGACCACGAACGATCGATCATGATGGTCTATGCTTCGTTCATCCCTCCTTTCTTGAAAATCATCGAGGCAAACAACTTCGTTGTCGACCTTGCATTTTCAAGCTCTAAAGGAAAGTCAATAGCCTTGCGTTGTTCCGCATCCGTTTGGGGCGACCCTTCTGGAACTGGAAACACGGTGTTCTTCACGTGGAAGACATCCGAAGCATGGATTGGTCAAACTGCAACGCTTGTCACCGACCATCCGTTAATTCTTGATGAAACAAAGCTTGCCGGAACAGCCGGCAAGAAAGGAGAAGCAGCAAGCAAGGTAAGTTCAACGATTTATCAGGTATCAAGCGGACAAGATAAAAGAAGGGGTTCACTTAAAGGAACCAGGAGAACCGGCACTTGGCGTTTGGTCCTTTTGTCTACCGGGGAACAACGGGCCGTTGATTTCTGCAAGGAAGACGGCGGTGCCCATGCTCGCGTCTTAAGCCTTTGGGGAATGCCGTTCTCGGGAGACAACCTCGCAGACTACGTCAACGATGTCGAACTCACGGTCAAGGAGAACTTCGGCCATGCCGGCCCAAAAGTAGTCGAGTTCATCCTCGCACACAGACGCGATTGGCCGCTGTGGCGCGAGACCTATCTGGAGCTTCGACGGTATTACACCAAACGTGCCGGCGGCAATAACATCGCGGTGCGGCTCAGCGACCACCTCGCCGTCCTCAACACGGTGATCCCCTTGGTCCACGCCGCCCTGCCCGAGTTGAAGCCCACGCGGCCCATCAGGGAGTACCTTGATGGCATCTGGGACACGGTCAGCAGGAATGCCATGGAAGCAGACAGAGCGACCGTTGCCTTACGGCATGTATATGACTGGTCGGTTGCAAACAGAGACAAGTTCTTCGATGGCAATGCTCACGACAACAACCAGACCTATGTTCCGTCCATGGGATGGGCTGGACGCTGGGACAATGGCAAATGGAGTGAGATAGCTTACCTCAAACCTCAGTTAACCAAACTGATAGAGGAATCTGTCGGTGAACCCGATGCGATCATCAGAACATGGGCAGACCGAGACTGGCTGTACAAAGACAAGCAAGGTCGGAACCAACGACAACTGACAATCCGTGGACAGAAGACTTGGGTTTACTGCCTCAAGAAGTCAACCGTCGAAAAGGAACTTGGCATCAAATTCGATGACGACGCAACATCGACGACCAAGGATTTAAAACCACCGTTTTAAATAAAAGGGGAGGAAAGAGGGCATCCTGCGGTCCTGAGGGCCGCAGGACAGCCCGCAGGACAAAGTTTTATAATAAAAACAATATGTTATTTACAATTTCCTGAGAATCCTGAAGGATTTAGGGGGTATGGTCCAAGGGGCACCAAAACGCCATTTCGCCCATCGGGCTCCTTCCCCCAAAGGGCCACACCCTGTTTTTGCGCAGTCCCGCAGGAATTCAGGAAATGGTTTATAACATATTAAAATAATTTATTTTTTTAACAAATCTACGTCCTGAGGCCCTCAGGATTTTTCAGGACTGCCCTAACAAGGATGCAAATCCGGAGGATAATATGAGTTATTTCGATGAAATGCTGGATCGATACGGACTGTCCCATGACATTTTCGGCCTGTCGCCTGTCACCACACCGGCTTTACGGGACACACCGGTCGCATCGAATTCACAACCTATTTTGGCCGCACCAGACGAGACGCCGGCACCGGATACGCAGGCGGAAGCGACCGCGGTGCCCCTCGAGATCGAAAATGCGCCTGTCGTCGACCCTGCGCCAGAGCACGACCCTTCGTTACCGCCGTGGGGGCGTGACGAAGACGACGACCTCCTCGCTGGTATGCCGGATTTAATCGCCGGCACCGCAGAGGGCATCTTCTAGTCAAAAGTGGAGGTGAATGGCATGGCGGTCGATTTCAGACTGCCATGCCACCCCATGGACCAAACAACCAGGCCGAGCTATGCATATGGAGTCTGCCGTTTCGTTCGGTCAGCTCAAGAAAAACAATCATGAGACGTCGAGTTTATCGATCATCCGCATAAAAAAGTTACCTGTTTCACGTCAACCAGAACGATACATAGAGATACAAACATGACAATAATCGCGGTTCGTAGACAGAAATAAGTTGATAATATCATTGTATATTACAGAATACATATCAGACTATTTTGAATTTTCAACTTGCGTTTCTAACACGAGCTTTCGAAATCGTTTCATGTCTTTCAGAATTTACGAATGATCTTTCAAATATAAGCGTAGTTAAATCGCCATGGGTGCCTTGCATCAAGTCGGTGGTCGAGCGTTGCTGATAGTGCAACCATTATGTATGACCTAGATACATAATGCGGTCGAAAAATGTACTTGACTCAGAATTATCAAACTTCTTGTCGATCTCCATCGAACAAGACTTCCTGAGCATGATCTACTCGATATGAAGTAATTCAGTCGGGGGAGGGATTGAGACCGAATGACTGGCCCGTATTCATGATCTTTCATGAAGAAGCTATGGTGGCGCATATGGTGAACGAGGTTCATGGCAAACCGAAGTTTATTGGAATCTCCAATTCCGAAGATATAGTTAGGTGACGTATCTTCTGACCATATGCAAGCGATTAGGCGTGGGACTGTCAGAAATGACCAGACTTAAGACCAAGGGAAATCCTTAGGGGATGCTTTTCAGTAGAACGTTGGAGAAGTTTATGTCCTATAAGGATGGCTGCGTATCCGTAAGGGATACGGCAAGAGATGTTGCTATTTGAAAATCATTCAGAAACCTGAATAGACACGGAACTTCGTTTTGAATCCTCAAGATACACTTGTTGAAAAACTTCGAATAGCCTTGATCGTTCTGGAACTACCATGATTTTTCAATACATCTCTTGCTTCAGCCCAATACGGGGAAACCGTACGTTGGGTTGTGAAGGACGCTTGATCCGGCGACGAATCATTCGATCCTAAAGTCGCTGTCCTCCCTGGTGGTTTAGACCATCGGGGACGACGGCGAGACTACGCGCTTCTGCTGAGGACCGCGCCTTCGGGCATGGTCCTCTTTTTCGATCAGAAATTGGACCGGACGGTGGCCCCATGGCCCGCCCCCGATCCTGGCCCCGGCCGGCCCACAAAACCGGCCCTGTATCCTCCCCGCCCTGGGCCGTTTGGACCCCGCCCCATAGTTTGCCCTCCCCCGTGACCAAAACCCCCGGAAATCTGACCCTGGGGCCATAGCCCGTTTTCCACCGGGGCTCTTGCCGCCGTAACGGGCCGCTTACGAGAAATAGTAAGCAAGTAACGCTACTTTTTAAGTATCTTCGAGCAAATACAGAAATTATCAATCAAACCAAACAAAGGAGCTTGTATGAGCAAGAAGACTGATACTGCGGCTGTGGAAGGACAGGATGGTTTCGACAAGAAGAAGATCGAGTCGAAGTACAATCCTTCGCTTCTTCGCGAGTGCATCTTCAACGGCATGGACGCCTCGGAGATCATGGTCAAGATGGATGTCAAGCATCGTCAGACCTTGAAGCAATACGTCTTGAAGCTGATGAGCGACGACAAGACCTACTACGAGGTCAAGGGCCTTTACCTCAAGAATTCGAGGAGGCCCAAGGTGAACAACAAGATGGAACTGAAGATCTATCTCAAGAGCCTTGACCTACAAGGCATGTCCATCAGCGAAGGCGACGAGTTTTCCATTCTGGTCGAGGATCAGAAGATCATCTTGACCAAGGTTTAGTACATTTGGACTTTAACATAGTCATATCGCAAGATGTGACTATTTTTCGATTCTTTCGCGCAAGATCGAGAATTATATGCAACTTCATACAGAAATTACACTTATAGCGAATGTACGTTTTGTACCCAAAACGAACATTGGAGGCATTTATATGGACTTCTGCAAGAAATCAAAGGCGTTACCCCCAGGGGCTTTGGAGCTCAAGGGGACAAGGCCGATTTAAATGCACGTTTCCAGCATGGTCGGAAGAAAAACAAGCATTGGAGGCAACGATGAAGGTCGAACCCATTATTGACGTGAAGAGCATCAAAAGCATCAAGAAGATACTTTCTGACAATCTTCGCGACAAACTGCTCTTCATCATGGGCATCAACACTGGACTTCGTGTCCAAGACTTGCTTGCCCTCAAGGTCGGCGACGTTCGAGAATCAAATGTCGGCGACCGTGTGGTCTTGCGCGAAAAGAAGACTGGCAAGGAGAACGTGTTCATTATGAACAAAGAGATCAAGCTAGCGCTTGATGACCACCTCAATGAATCAAAGCTAAATGATGAGCATTACCTGTTCAAAAGTCGTAAAGGAAAAAACTATCCTCTCACGACATTTGCCGTCACCAAGTACGTCAAAGCGTGGGCTGAAGCTGTTAACCTGAAAGGGAACTATGGGGCCCATACGTTGCGCAAAACATGGTGCTACCACCAGCGCAAGGCATTTGGCGTACCATGGGAAGTACTGGCAAAGAGACTCAACCATTCTAGCCCATCGATCACACGTCGGTATCTTGGCATCCAGGAGGAAGAAGTCGAAGAAATATTAATGCATGTCATTTAAAAACCAGGGGCCTTCCCGGCCCCTTTTCTTAGCGACACGACAAGATGCTCAACAAGAGCATACCATATTTACCTTAACAACAAAATATATTTCGACGACATAATTGTCTCTTCGTAACCAGGCAACGAAAGGCTCACAATAAGCACACTTGTTCAAGAGGTTAATCATGGACGGAGGATATGGCTAACGGCCTTGGGCCGTTTTACGATTTGGAACGTGCTGCGGAGTATTGTGGATACAGTACTTCGTACTTTGCAAAGCTGATCAGAAAGAAAAGCATTAAACGATATGGACCGTCTCAATCTCGGTTCGCTCGTGCTGATTTAGATCGCTTTATGGCTAATCCAGATAGCTTCTCATCAACACTCGAAATGAAACCTAGAACTCCTATCGAACTTGAGGTGTAACATGTCCGTTCACATGCGGAAGAACAACGGCACCTACTACGTCGCCTATCGAAACGCCGAGGGCAACCAGACGACCAAGACATTCGGCAAGGGGCGGGAGGGACGCAGGGCGGCCCAGAAATTCGACAAGCAGGTCAAGGACCATGGCCCGGTCCCGCCGAGCACCCCTGAGGCCATCTCCGAAGTGGTGGCCGTCGCCGACAAGATTTATCTCGACCAACTGGCCCAGATATATATCAACACGAGGAAGGTCGAAGGAACAACGGTCAAAACCCTTAACGAGATCAGGTCGTTCCTGAAGAAACACCTGATACCCGTCTTCGCTCAACGACCCATCGACGAGATTCGTTACGATGAGATATTGACGATCGTGGGCAAGGCCTACGCCGATCATTCCCCCGTCACGCGGGGACGGTATCTGTCCTACCTGAAGACCGTCTTTCAGTTCGGGGTCAAACAGGACCTCATTGAAAAGAACCCACTGCGCCACTGGAAGAAAGCAAAAGAGCACCCCCGTGACACCAAGCTGACCGTCGCTGACCTTATGAAGATCAAGGCCGTCGCGGCCCCGCATCTGGCCTGGGCCATCGAGGTCGCCTGGAACCTGGGCGTCCGCACCGGGGAATCCGAACTCTTCGCCCTGAAATGGGCCGACGTCGACTGGGCACAATCGACCGTCAAGGTCTTCGCCACCAAGACCCAATCGGCAAGGGTGATCCCGATCTCCCCCGAGTTCATGGCCCGGCTGCGAGAGATGCAGGGACGCGCCAAGACCGAATATTTGATCGAATACGCCGGCCGGCCCGTCAAACAGTTCCGGATGTCGTTCCGGTCGGCCTGCAAGCGGGCTGAAATCCCTTACCATGTCGTCTTGTATGATATCAGGCACTTGTTCGCCACCACCCTTCTTCAGGAAGGCGGCGACTTATCGGCGGTGAGCAAGCTCATGGGGCACTCGTCGGTGCACATGACCGCGAACCAGTATTACCACCTGCTCGGTGACGAGAAGCGTCGCACCATCGCCAAGTTGCCGAGCTTGAACGCCTAAGAGATAGTTTTGGCAGGGGAGTGGGCCATTTGGTCTACTCCCTATTTTCATTATCAAATTCAAATTTCCTGAGACTTAAGATACATAAAAAAGTTTTGATCGACATATGGGATATGATTCATAATCCAAGTCACTAAAAAAGTAATCACATCAACCCGCAAAGACATCGAATCTAAACGTTCGTCAACAATAAACCTATCGATGCTCACAAGAAAGTCATTATGACTAGAAATGTGTTCATTAAGCATAGGGTAACCCGAAGATCGCATCAAAGACTCTTCTTCAGAAAAATGATACCTAGCATATCTATACAAATCAACCAGCAACACACGAAGATCACCAAGGAAATATTCTTTTTCTATAGAATCCTGAAGTTTATTAATGCAAACAAAAAGTCTCTCATGCTGACTGTCTATTTTGCTGTGACCAACAGAAAGGTAGTCATCCCACTGCGCAATTGGCATCAGCGCTCCTAAACTTTAGCCATACAGCCCAAATTAACGTGCACGCGGAAAAATTGACACATACTCTCACCATTCCGGCTCAACACTTATAACACCAAACTGAGCAACATTATTCTTCCCAGTACCTTTTACATCGTACATAGCCTTATCCGCACAATTCAGAAGTTCATCCGACGACATACCCAACTGATACCCAGCGACCCCAATAGACACCGTAAACTTAACTATTTGTTCTGCCAGCTTCCCATTTAATCTTGGTCTGAATTCATAATTTTGAACCGCCAAGCGTATTGCGTCAGAATGAAGCAATGCCTCATCGACAGAAACATCACAAACGACAACCAGTTCATCCCCTCCATATCGAGCTGCAAACCATCCATACTTCTCAGAATGAGCACTTATTATCTTTGCCAAAGTCCTCAAAACATCATCGCCGACCTGATGTCCATATGCGTCATTTACCTGTTTAAAATTATCAATGTCGAGCATCAAGACAGCAAGATGATTATTATCTATCTGATTTTGTTCGACAGCATTACGAAGAAAAGACTCAAGATACCGACGGTTATGAAGGGGAGCCAAAAGGGGGTCAACATTAACCGTTTGCTCAAGAAATCGTGCTTTTCTTTCCCAGTCCTTTGCTTTTTCCTTATAATGCAATAACATGCTTTTCAGTAGAACTTTCAGTTTTGGCCTCAAAGCTTCGAGGTCATCAGCTTCGGAAAGCACCTCCAATGTCTCCCGCCCGAAGGTACTTAGCAACTTTCCCCGCTCTTGCTCTGAAGACAATGATTCGCTTATGAACTCATTAACCACCATTGCAAGCGATGATGTAATATTTTTTTGAGACTCAAGCTCATCTTCAGCACTGACAGTAACCTGGTTACTTGCTATAAACATTTCAAGGTCTTCGATAATTTGATCAAAATTATTATCCGAAGAATCTTTTTTAGACAATCGACTAAATACTGTTTTTTGCATTGCCGATTTTTGTTCATCAGTGAATATCGAGAAATTACCAACCAAATTCCTGACAAAAAGAACAACGGCGAGCCAGGATGGCTTACCCCCGCATCCAATCTTGTGCATTTCAGAACATAATTTTTTAATCGCGCAAGAATCGGTTTGACAATCGCTTGGCATATATTCCCTTTAGGAACGTTTTGACATTAACTCTAATCTCTAACCCAATAGCACCGCCGACACAAGTACTGCATCTGGCAATACCGAACTCACCGAGACTGCCAGAGTTGGTTGTCTCGGGGAACCCCGTGCAATCCACTTACTGCTTTTCATGGAAACATTTTTTTTGTATTTTTTGAAATACGCAGTTACTCTATATTGGGTGTGACGTCCTTCACGATCGCCAGCAGGCGAGACAGATATGGCTTTGAAATATCAAATAATGTTGCCGTTACTCATGCTCCTTGCCCTCCTCGGCACGTGGATGACGGTTGGCAAGGTCTATGCTTCAGAAATAAAGGAGAACTCAGGTCTTCTGGCCCAGCGATGGCCGCCACCCGATGCGTATCCCGCGAGACCAAAAGGTCCTCAACCCGACCCTCCACCAAGATTAGGTCAAGACGACAGAGGCAGGCCACCTGGCCCATGGCCACATAGGCCCGGCATGCCACCACCTCCTCCCCCGGGTCGTGGATCGCCTGATCGCCGACCGCCCGAACCTCCCCCCAGACTTGGGCAGGATGGCTGGAGAAGACCGCCAGGACCATTGCCACAGACGCCCGGCATGCCCCCTCCAAACTTGGGCTGGGGTTTTCCCGGATCACCAGCATCCGAACCAAGGCAGGACGGCAGGAGAAATGCTGTTGCGTCAGAGACAGAACAACCGGTCCAGAAACACATCCCCCCCGCAGTCATTCCCTCTGGGGAAACACCGGACCAACGCCGCGACAGTGAACAGACGTCCATGACACATCCAAAGCCCAACCCCAGCCCACAGCCTGAAACAATGGCAGACCTTACCAGAAGGTTCAGCAGTTCGCCAATTTTTATCGCGACTGGCCTCGCTACGGGCTGCGCTGCAACTATTGTTTATTTGTATATCATGAATTGCAAACGCAAGAACCGTCGAGAAGAAACTCTTCGTGAAGAAGCTGCACAAACATCTTCACACAACTTTCAAGATCGAGTTAAAATGAATCACGAAGAACAGATCAGAAAGAATCTTGAGGATCAAAGCAATGCCTATTTGCAGCGGGAAGCCGCTCGACGTCAACGTCAAAAGCACAATGAATTTCTTAATGAATCTTGGCAACGTGCTCAAAGAAAACGACAAGAAAAAAAAGAACGAACGGAAACACATAACCACAAACAGAAAGGTAACAACCAACAAAAGACCTCGAGAACGGCAGACCATCGAGACATATCGCATGACAAAAAGTGGGCGTGTTCGATTCTCGGTGTCAATTTACGGGCCTCTCCAAGAGAAATAAAACGATCATACATTAAAATGATAAAAAAAACCCACCCAGACAAGGCAAGCTCTATAAACAAAGCCACGGAAGCCGAGTTTCTGGAAAAAGCAAAGCTCATCAATGTTGCCTATGATATTATGAAGAAATGAAGTCGCAGACGACGAGCTGTTTTTCACACGTCGACGAAGGTGAACCTGGGAGCCTACCAGACATCAACGCCAGCGAGGTTGAGAGGACACCTCACTGGCATGCTCAGTGCCAAAATGGGGACCGTCTGCCCAAAATTTTACCCGCGCAACACAGCCTGACCAGAAAAACCCGCAAATCCGGGCCATCTCCCCAGCCGCCTGCCCGTACACGGGCCAACGTCTGCCCGAATGTTATCCAAAATTCCCTCGTTATCCTGTATGGTTGGCCAAGATGTTATCCAACCCGGTTATCCACATGATAAAAGGGGCCAGGCCGAAACAGACCTAACCCCTTGAATTAATTCTGGTGCGCCCAGCAGGATTCGAACCTGCGGCCGTCTGCTTAGAAGGGCGCTTCGCCAAATGCTATCGACTGATATAATTGAGCTTTTTTCTCGAACGAGCCCCCTCCCCTGGATAAAATCGATCCTGTCTGGGACATTTCAGGTTCTCCAAAGGTTCTCCAAAATCCCGGTTATCCAGGTCTGGAGAACCTATTTCAGCGTTATCCGGTAGGGAAAGCAGATGGACAGAGGAATATTAAATATATTAGACAGATAAAGCCATTACCCAAAAAGTTTCAATTTGATGTATTTGAAACGCAAAACGAAGCAAGAGTGGTTCATTCATTAATGTTACGAACCTACGGATCATACTAGTACCATCATCGTTGATATTTATTCAACAAATGGAACAAATGAATATCTGTTACCAACTCGACATGTAGTCAGACCTAAATGTTTCCATTCACAAGAAAATATCCAAAATTAAACCGTGAGTCTTGTTGTCTCGTTACAGGTTGATAGGAATTGTCCGCAATCCTCTCCCCAATTTTTTCGAATTGCCAGCAGTACGACCAGACTCTCTTGCTATTTAAGCCCTTTAAGGGCGTTACAAAAATTATTGGAAAAATTCCATACTCCCAGAATTCAACGGTTGTGTATCGTGTCCCCATTGCTCGTGCTGATTTTCTGGGGTATACTAAATTACATGAAAAATTAGTTCCCGGAGTAAATATGGCCAAAGTGCAAAATTCTGGCAAGAGCAGGAGAGTAGGAGAGCAGGAGAGCAGGAGAGCAGGAGAGCAGGAGAGCAGGAGAGCAGGAGATTTCGACGAAATGGACATGCACGTCAAGTCACGTGGGATCCACCACCGCATGAGTAGACGCAGAACGGAACAACCGAGCGAGAGAAATCTACTCGTATGGTTAGTCTCGGCCATGGTTGTTATTGCCATTATCGGGGTGGTTGTAGTTTTACAATCGGGTGTTAGAAATCGTCGTCTTTCTGAAACCGCTCTGCCCTCTGGAGTTGGGCCAGAACAGATGCGCCTCATCAATACCCCTTTCTCAGTTGGTATTGGTTCTGGCCAGATGCAGCTGATCAAACAAAACACACCCTTTTTAGGTCTTTATTTGAGTGATATGTCTCCAGATTTAGCCGCACAGCTAAGACTAGCCATCAACCGAGGAGTCTATGTTAACGACGTTGTTCCTTTATCCCCAGCAGAGACAGCTGGGATAAAACCTGGTGACGTCGTAACTCAATTGGACGGAACGGACCTGATCAAGTCGAATGTCGTAGGCATTGTTTTGTCTAAACATTTACCCGGTGACGTTGTACAAGCAATCATTATACGCAACCAAACACAGCTCGCAACAAATATAAGACTAGAAACAATGCAAAACCAGCTAAAGTCATTCTAAATACTTGCAACTATTAAACACAAAATCGTTTCCTTCGCGTGCACGTAATCCCTTAAAACAACAGGAGATATACTAACAATAACTGCCACGATATCAACAAAACAATGAGGCTTAACACAACAAACTTCAACCGTTAACAACATACCCCAAGGATTTAATACTATGACGATCATGTTCAGAGAAGACAATACAGGCGACAACAAAAAGACTCTACACATTGACCTTGCAGGGCATCTCGACATATTTTCGCATGAACAATTCAACAACTACAAACTATACATTGACGAATGCAACAAAGTAGTTATTAATATGTCAGGTCTTGAACACCTCGACAGTAGTTCACTTGGATTGCTCCTCATGTTGCGAGAGCGTGCAGGTGGCACGACTGCAAACATTGAGATCATAAATTGCTCGCCTTCAATATTTAAGATATTCACTGCCGTGAAATTCAATCTCCTGTTCAACATAACTCCAAAAAATCACACTTCATAACAATGAACCTGACAAACTGCATGATGGACTAACGATCACTAAAGAACATCTTTAGACACAAACAGGAACTATTATGACTACAAGCATGACTTCTGACAGTCAGCCGTGTATGAACAAAAATATTCTTGTCGTTGAAGACGATAAACTCTCAGCCAACCTTATTGAGAGTTATCTTACTAAATTTGGTTACGCAGTTACCTGTGCAGCCGATGGCGAATCAGCTTGGAATATTCTGCTGCAAGACACTACGCGATTCAAATGCATCCTCCTTGATTATATGCTCCCTGATATTGATGGCATGGAAGTCTTGCATCGAATAAAAAAGGCTCCAGGCCTTAGCGAAATACCTGTTATTTTTGTAACTTCATTAAACGATGTAGAAACTATTCAAAACGCGTTTGCACATGGAGCATTTTCATATCTAACAAAACCACTTGATATAAAATTAATGAAAAGCATAGTCCATGCTGCAATCGATAGATGTAAAATCAACTTCGACATCGCCAAGGACAGACAAGAGTCTGAACGATCACTTGAACTTCTCAATTCGGGAATTTTCCACTGCAGGACATTAGATGAAGCACAATTGCTTGCAAAGACTCTTGCCATGGCATGCCCAGATTCTGGAAAAGTATCATCGGGTCTTCTTGAGTTGTTAATAAATGGGATAGAACATGGAATGCTTGATATTACTTACGACGACAAAACAAAACTCGTACTTTCAGAATCATGGAAAGAAGAAGTTAATCGCCGACTAAAGCTTAAGTGTTATCTTGACAAAAAAGTTACAGTCTTATTTGAGCGAAAATTTGGCGAGATAGTACTAACAATCAGGGATGACGGTCCTGGATTCGATTGTCAATGCTATTTAGAATTTGATCCAGCACGCGCCATGCACCCACATGGGAGAGGAATAGCTATGGCTTGCATGTTTAACCTGGACAATGTTGAATTCTTAGGAAATGGCAATACTGTCCGTGTAACAATAAGTACTGGACACAACTCCCCCACTCTTTAGCAATGCATTTACGAGATATATATGAATTTTAACATTACTAATTTGCGTGAATCGATAGAGTTTCTAAACATTCTCTTCGAAAAAATTCCTTCGGTCGTCATGCTGGTCGACAAAGATTTAGTCGTCCAAGAAGTTAATGACGCATATCAGGTTATATTCGGGCTACCTCGCGAGCAAGCTGTTGGTCAACGATGTGGGAATGCACTCAAATGCGCTTTTGCAGTTACTGAGGAAACATTATGCGGCGAAACAAGCAACTGCGAGCAATGCCTTCTTCGTCAGGCAGCTATTCAAACTCTCTTACAACAAGTCCCTGCTGATCAAGAAAAACTTGTTCACACTTTTTTTATCAATGGCTCAAGAGAGGAACGTCATTTTGAATTCAGTACCCGCTACGTCACATTCCATGGCGAACAAATGGTGCTGGTAATTCTCTATGATGTTACAAAACTTGAAGTTCAAAAACTCGAATTAATAGACAAGCAGTCTAAAATCGACGAATCACTTAAAGCCGCAGGCATAGTTCAGCTCAGTCTTTTGCCTAAGAAACTACCACATGTTAAAACAGTCGACTTTTCATGGAAATTCATACCATGCGAAGGCATTGGTGGTGACATTTTAAATGTGGTACATCTTGATAAAGACAATATCGGACTTTACATGTTAGACGTTGCTGGACATGGTGCTCCTTCAGCAATGATATCTGTCTTGGTCTATCAACTGATGAACTCACAAACTGGCATCCTCTTAGACAATACGACAACACCACCGCTTATTCGAAAGCCTGAAGAAGTTTTGAACCTACTTGACAAAGAGTTTCCTTTGATGCGGTTCAAAAGACACTTCACTATAGTTTATGCGGTGCTTAATCATCGCACAGGCACCTTAACCTATAGCAATGCAGCACACTGTTCACCGATTGTGTTAACTCAAGATGGCGTCATCAAGACACTTGACGTTTCCGGAACGGTTATCGGCATTGGTGCGATGCCTTTTGGGCAACAAACAATTGCACTCTCCCCAGGCGACAAGGTCGTATTGTTTAGTGATGGCGTAGAAGAAATGGGTAATGCTGATAACGAATTATTCGGCAGCGAAAGACTTGCAAACACATTAATCGCACTTAGAGACACTTCGACGGATGGCTTGGTGCAAGGCATATATAAACAAGTCATGCACTTTGCAGGAGGGCACCCTCCAGTTGATGATTTAAGCATATTAGCCTTTGAGTACAAAGGTACGACGAGCAGTGTTTGACGACAATCAATAACCCACATCAAGATCGGTAGGTATCAATGACTGATCACTACAGACTTTAATAATTTTTGTCGAGGCCATAATGATAATAAAAGTTAGTACAAAAAGTTTGAAAGTCGGGATGTACATATCAAATCCAGGGATGAGCGAAGTCTCGAATCCAAATGTTTTCTTATCTGAAGGTGAAATCACAACAGATTTAGTTCTCCAAAAAATCGCAAGTTCAAACTACTCAGACACCTTTATCGACACAGAGAAAGGTGTTTATTTCGCAAAGCACAAAAAGAAAAAACAGGAAATCGAAAGCCTATTTTCATCAACTGAAAACCTCGACAACCTCGATCCCTCAGATGCACAAACATTCGATTGCATCCTTGAATCAATTGATTTTGCAGAAAATCAATACACCCAGTTAATCGAGGACTGCAAAAAATTAATTTTAGCTGCCAAAGAATCTGGGAACATTGACACATCGCCTACGTATAAACTTGTAGATCACCTCATAAACAATGACAACCAAACAAACTACGCAATGATGTTCCTTTCTAATCTCAGAGGACACGACGAACACACATACACTCACTGCATAAATGTAGCATTATTTTCAACAATGTTTGGAAAATACCTTTCTCTTGGACCCGAGAACTTAATACATCTTGGGTTTGCTGGATTTTATCACGATATAGGCAAATTAAAAATTTCTGATAAAATTATCAAAGGAACGAAAAAACAATCTGCAAAAGATTTGCTCGAGTTCCAAAAACATCCACTTTACAGCTATGACATGCTCTCAAAACAATGCACGATTCCAGATGATATCTTGCGCGCAGTCTTAGAACATCATGAAAATTATTCTGGCACTGGATACCCATGCAAGAAACAACGAAATGACATATCACCCCAGGCCTCGCTAATAAGTATTGTAGACACTTTTGACTCGTTAAAATCAGAAAGATCCTACCGCATGTCTGTATCACCCCACAAAGCTATTTCCGCTATATTTCAATCTAAAGGAGCAGCATTCTCTCCATCTTTAGTAGATAAGTTTGTTAAATTTATTGGAATATATCCGAACGGGTCAATTGTTGTTCTAAAAAACAATAAAAAAGCTATCGTCATGTCTCAAAACATAAAGTCTTTGCTGTATCCAGTGGTCCGCATTGTCCTAGACGAAAACAATCGGCACTGTGAACCACAAGACATAGACTTATACGAAGCCAAGGACATTGATGACAAGCATCATATTATTGATGTTCTTGATGCTAAGGATTGCAGGTTACATATTTCTGCATACATCAAAACAAAAGGTAAATCATTAAAACTATAGTTCTCCACTGAATTACATTGGTAGATTAGTAGACTTTTCTCAGATAACTTACAACTATAATTCAAACTGGTACGTGCTCAGAACTGCTTTAATGCCGATAAGACCAATTATATCTTGCCGATTTTTTTTACGGAATGGCGATTGCAAAATAACTTGAACTTGATCGATGTCATTGAGCAACTGAATCAGATGTACTTCATAGCAGTATATAGCATTCCAGGGTCACCTACCCTCCTGCCCTAGAATATCCTCACAAGTTCCCACACACCATTTTAAAAGGGATGCTGTCCTGAGGTCCTGAGTGCCTCAGGATAGCCCTCAGGACAAAAAAAGTGTAATAAAAACATTACTTTATATACTACTTCCTGAGATCCTGAGGATTATAGGGGGGGGTTCCCCAGGAGTGGTTTTGGGGGTCGGGGACGGAGGTGTTTTTGAAATCCCCTTTTTGGGGGTACCCCCTTTGATTTTCGTTCTAATAAAAACGAAGGGAAACACGTTTTTCTAAAAGCAATACCAGCGCCACCTTCTCTAGCAATGCGCTAAAAAATCAAAAATTGCAGCTTCCTGCATCGCATAACGTCCTGGGATATCGCTAGTTTCCCTTAGAAACATTCCAGCCCAACTCCCCTGCCCCGGGCCAGCCCATCCCCTCGGACACCCCTCCCCTGCTCTCTACCGGCCCCGTCCTGGGGTTTTTCCAGTTGAGCCTTCCTTCTTGGCCCGCCCGCTCCCCAAAATCGCAGGGCGACCCCGCCCCGGCTCAATGCACGTTTTACACCGCCGCCCCGTGACCGGCCCCGTGACCCAGGTTACCTTTCCCGGGTCTCATCCCTAGTCCACGAGGTGAACATGCCGACCGACGCAAAACCGCACGGCGAGGTGCCGCTTGAAATTCTGAAGGAACTCGCTCAGCGGTTCCGGCCGATCGAGCACCTGTTTGACGTCATGGGCGCGGCGGATGCTGGCGTGCAGGGCGTCTTTGTGCGCCGATGGGCTGAAATTGGCACACATCTCGCGACAAGCTTTCGGAAACACCTCGACCAGATGGTCGCAATAGCCAGGAACGACGATTGAAGTCCTTGCAAGTCATCAACTTAAACGGAGGAATAGAACATGATCGTTTTGGAATTTATCGCCGGAATCGCCTTGGGTGCTGTTGCTGGCGGCGTCATCAAGATGATCACCCATGGCGGCGGTGCCATTGTTGGGCGAGGCAATGTTCGAAATGCGATCAACAAAGAAGAGAAGAACGTCCGTGGCCGGTTCAACGACCTGAGAGTCACCAAGAATGACCCGAAGTTCTACGAGTAACCCCGAACTTCTCCGAAGGAGAACTTGCCATGGACGACTGGCCGATCATTTTCAGCTACACCCGCGCCCAAGCCATCGCAGACGGCGTCCTAATCGACGTCACCGCCCAAGCTGCCGAGGTGGGCTTCAAGGTGCACACGGTGGTCACCGACCATCTATATAATACGTACGTGGTGCCGCCGGCCGGACTGGAAGGCGAAGGGCAGTCCATTGAGGGCCGGCTTCACGATCTGCTCTTTCGCGCCCTGCTCGCGGCTAAGGCTATTAAGGATAGCGACCGCGCTGAATTCGACGTCCTTTTCCTCATGGCTCCGGGGCGGTGGGACACGGTCCATGTGGTAGCGGCCATCGGCCCGGGCGACCACGGCGAGCCGGTCATGACCATCATGCTCCCCGAAGATGACTGAAATTATAGTGGGAGTGGGTTGAAGCGTCACGCACTTATTCCATACGATTTCGAGATGAAATTACTGCGTGACAAGACCAAGAAAATACCGTCAAGTGGGGAAGCATGAATGAAATAAAATCATATCTTACGCAAAAGTGGAAATTAAAAAAGTCAAACCTCGATTTTTTGAGCACACCAACTTCAAAACAGAGGCCAAAGTGGGAAATTGCAGATTTTCTAAAAAATGCACATCATCAAAACTCAATAGAAAAAGTACCTACTTTTCAAGACATCATTTAAATCCAGATTTCCAAAACTAGGCAAGTCTGGCAAAGAAACATCAAAAAATTGTTCAACTTGATCTTTGAATATTTTCAACTGATTTTTAGAATGCATTTCACAAAATTGTTCTCTTATTATTTTTTGCAAAGCATTAACATGCGTAGTGTGGCAAGCAAAACTGTCGTGAACAGAGGCAATACAATGTGGAGTGTTTTTTCCTAGACTTTTGACAAATGAAGTGATTATTTTAGCGGCATGTCCAGCGTCGAGCGAATGTATGTAATTAGGAGAAATACTCGAGCTTGTTTTCTTTTTTCGGAGAGACATTTCTTGAGTAGACTCATAATCTCTAAATTGAATTTTGTGCAATTTACCATCCATATACAAGCTTATTTCGTACACTGGGAACTGATAGTAAAAATTATGAACAGGCACACCGGCAGGATTGTTCCAGCAAAGACATTTATTGTTTTCGTTGAACAAAGACTGGACGCCTGTTAGCCAGTTTTTAGCTTGTGAAAATGCAGGACAAATATCTTTAATAGCGTCGTCAATCTGCTTTTCGATCTTGCGTGCTTTTTCAAGAAGTTTGATATCTTTGTCTTCTATCGAGTTCTCAGTAGCAAGTCCAATAACTTGAAACCAATTTTTTCCATATTTTTGAACCAAGGCATCGTGTAAGTTTTTTGAAGTCACTTTAGATCGCCTTTCTAGCCCTGCGCCGTATCCTGCTGAAATTATCGACTTCTTAATGAAACTACGATCAACAAATTCAGCGACAAATTTCCTTGTAATATCATCGCTGAAATCGGTAGTCCCTGCAGAAGAATGCAATTTATCGACAACGTTTTGATAAAAATCTCCAGGAATTTCGCCATCAACAAGATTGACAAAAGGAGCAGATATATGGTCGCGCAAGAGAGCGGCATAATGCTGGAAACCATTGCAGGTTCCATCTACATAGACAGGAATATTTGTATATCGTTCTCCGGCCTTGGATTGTTGGATATTCTTCCACTCAAAACAAAAAGCCAAAAAAGAATATCTATCTGATGCTTTCTGCCAAAACTCGAAATTTAAAATTGGGTCTTGAGCGGATTTAAAAATATCTCTCTCATTACTTTCAATCCACGAAATCATTTTTTCCTTTGAAACCTTTCCTGTTGGCGAACCATACTTTGAATAACCAAACACAGCAAGATTCTCAAGCGAGGCACATTCGTTGTGTTTGTCAATATGTTTTTTCTCTGAAAAAACAAGCAAAGAACGACCTTCATCGTGACTTTGGGGGCTAATCTGCAAAACAGAAGAATACATCCTCCCGCGAAAGTCGAGATACCAGGGAATATAAAAAGTCCGATCTGCGAGGTCGTCAGCCAAGCTTAAGGTTTGATCCTGGAGTAATTTTTTTGTCAAATTGTTTCCATATGAAGTAGATCCATGAAAGTGCTTCATAGTGTTTAGTATTTTTTTATTGATATTATAAGGCGTTTGCTGAAGCAGATTCAGCGCTTTTAAAAACGTCTTGTCAAAACTGTTCTTTTTGTATTCAGAAATAATACATATTCTTTGCTTGGACGATTTGACATTAAACGCAAAGCTATGGTCTTCTTTTATCAAATACCCGCCACCACTCAAGTCCTTTTTCCATTCGTCTGGGCTACAAAACATTGGATACTTTCGTGGCTTAAACAGACTCCCTTTTGTTTTATTAGGGTCATAATATTCAGCAAATTTCTCACTGAACCCTATACGACGCGTGTCGCGACCACGTTGCTTGCCAAGTTTAATTATAACATCTTGACTTGAAATAAATTCATTCAAAAAAGTACCCGGCAATACGCTTTAAGTTGTTTTCTATAGGTGACAGTTTTTCATCAACAGGCATAATTTCGCTAATTGTTTGGCCAGATAAAATTTTGCTATCGACAAGCATTTTTTTTGTTTTTCGAAAAATTTCTTTAGCTATTCTTCCAACTACGTATTGATAGCTAACGTCAGAACTGTCTTTGCTTTTGTTGAGGCAAATATCAAGAGTTATCTTGGTTGTTATAAAAACCAAATATTTGCAATTACTATGCATGAAGCGCAGCATAAGTTTTTTGAATTTTTCCTTATGCCTTTCGTCTGCGATGCCAGATCCAATATGTTTAAATTTAACATCGAGATTCTTTTTTATATGCCCAGGGATGTTTTTCATGGTTTCGTTGTAGAATGGTCCAAGCTCTTTTTCCCACAGCGAAGAGCTAGTGGTTGAGTTGTGTCCATTCAAAGGATTCTTTTTTGCAAGAGACTCGCTGAATAAATTGAAATCTATGTCGTTTAATAACTTCTCTCGCTCCATTTGAATTTTTCTCAGGCTATCGGAAGACATCTTGACAACTCCTTTCTGTTTTGAATATTTTTACATGATTTCATTGGCGCTAGTTGAAGAAAAAATCAAAAATATCACGCTAAATAATTGCAAGGAGTGTTGTGCTTAACAATTGAGTACAACAAAGATCTATCTTTGTCGAGCAAGTTTACTGCATAAAGGACGCATTGGGCTACCTCCGCTCTAGATGGCAGTGATGACATGGTTTGGCGGTATTGATTCCGGCGACCAATCCACTGAGCCTGTGATTTCGGGTCAGACAATTTGCAAACAAGTGGTGGCCCAGCCCCTCGGCGTGCCGTGGCCGGTCTTAACTCACATCAGCAATCACAATTGACCGAAAACTGCCACGAGGAGCAGATAGCGTTTCAGGATGTTCTCCTGTCCCTAAATCCAAACCTACAAACCCGATGCATGCTGAGCGGCGACGGTCCAGGGTGCGCTCGAAGCTGAGCTCAACGAGTCCTGTCCCGTCCGCCATCTTCCAGCGACTTGCCACCCCTAGGCAATATCCGGGTGCAGTTGTTGTACACGGCGCGCCGAGCGTCATGTCTCCACGTCGGGAATTCAGCCCGTTGCGCATAGTATCGACGAGATTTTTTCTCCACGTCTCCCCACCGTATAGGCTTTTGAGGACATCTCGGGAGAAATGACCCTTGACCGCGACCTAGTTAGCCGGGGCGTCCGGACAGGGCGGTGTTGTGGCGTGACCCTGCCCAGGCATTACCAGCGGCCTCCTCCTGCGTCTTGGGCAGAGCTAAGGTGCCGCCCTTGTTAGCCTCGTGAACCGCGACGCGACGGCGACAACTACGCCGGTGTCTGTCCACGCGTGCTCGCGCCCCCGTGTCGGCCTGATCTGACCCGCTAGAGGTCCTTTGCAATTTACTCAGATCGTCCGCAGATGGCTAGAATTTTGGGTTTTATGCTTTTGATATTTTCAACTACTTGTTTTTATTGTACTAATTTTTTCATCCGGGGGACTAATAGAAAGACTGTCCATCGCGAAAAATCTGCGAAAAGGCCGGTAACACCGAGCCCATTCACAATGCTCTGCACAAGATTTTGGCAGAGCCTTGCAAATTGATTGATTTATTCAATTAATTGCAAGGCTCTGCTTTTTTTTTGCAAGCAACCTTGATTAATACATTCAATAATCAAACGTAAATGAGGAGATGTCTCATGTCAAATAAACTCCGGACCATCACGCCGGACCAGTTGAAAGAAATGGCCATCGATTTCATCAACAATCACAAGTCAAGCGATGGCACGACTATTGGAGTAGACATTAAAGACATGTGTTCGCATTTCTCTGTTTCAAAATCTATTGCGAGGGATGTTTTCATTGAAGCAGTCAATCTTGGTCTTCGGAACGTCAAGCTCGACGCTCAGAAAACAAAGAAGCCGAGTAGCGAAAATGGATGCATCAACGCCAAAGGTGTATACATTATCACTAAGAAAGTATTTACCGAATTCAACAATAGTCTCGAGGACGAAAGAAAATTCAAGATCAACGACAAGTTTAACCTCACTCTCGACGGCGAAAAAATTGTTCTGGAAAGAGTCGAGGATGAGTCTTAAAAAATTCAAAGCTGCGATTGCCGAGGAGCATAAGAACAATTGGCAGCTAATTTAGCCTACGTGGCGTGGCTTTTGTCTGTTGTTAAAAGCCACGCCGCATCTGACATTTTCTGCACTCATTTTGTACATAAACCTACAATTATACATTAGGATAATATTTCTGCATTCATTATGCAGGCTGCAAACAACGACGTAAGTCAATCGCCGGGGTTGGTAAGCTGCGTTACTTCTCCAATTCTGTTAAATTATTAAATTAGTATTTTTAATCGAAGCGAGAAGAATAATGTCATGCAGTTACCCGGCAATCAGTATAGTTCCGTCGGAGTTTTTACGCATTGTTTGGAAAGATTTTGCGCAAAAAGCAATTCAAAACATTTGCACATTAAACAGTAACGCAACTTACAATTTTGAGTTGCCAACAGAACTTAACCTTATCGATTCAACGGTTAAATCACTTATTGCAAAAGGAAGCAATGTCTACTTTCAGGTTGGCCTGCAGTCACACAAGTCGGGGCCGCATAAACGAGGCAAAGAAGTTACGACCGTGGCTATCCCTGGATTTTGGGACGATACGGACATTTTGGGCCCTGGGCATAAACAACAACGCTTACCGAAAGACCAGGACGCGGCGTTGGAACTTATCTTCGACTTCCCTCTCCACCCGACCCTGATTGTGCATTCTGGCGGGGGACTATACCCGTTCTGGCTTTTCAAGAACCCCTGGGTCTTTACCTCTGACGCTGACCGAGAAGCGGCCAAGGACCTTTCGAAGCAGTTCCAGACTGCACTGCATGACAGGGGCAGACGGCGTGGGTACGAGTTGGACTCCACGTCAAACCTTGACCGTTTGCTTCGAATTCCGGGGTCGGTGAACTTCAAGATGCCCGAGACCCCTCGTCCCGTGCATGTGCTCTACTTCGACCCGAACAAGCGTTACACCCTGGACGAGATAAAGGATCACCTGCCGGCGAAGGCTATCGCTGTCGTCGCGCCGCCAGCCCAAAAGGGGACGAGCATCCCCTCGGGTGAGAGGAAATACCCCCCGGCCGATCTGAACAAAATCGTCCAAGGATGTGCATGGATGCGTCACATTCGTGACGATGCCACGGCCTTAACCGAGCCTGAATGGTATGCGGGCATATCGATCTTATCAAGATGCCAAGCCGGTCGTTCTATAACCCATCAATGGAGCAAGCCTTACCAAGGATACAAACAAGAAGAAACGGACAAGAAGTTTGACGATGCTCTTAACAATGCAGGTCCTCGAACGTGCGAAAACATCAGGCAAAGCTGCGGCGGCGAAGCATATTGTAGTAAATGTTCGTCGTGGGGCAAGGTCAAAAGTCCAGCAATCCTCGGCAAATCTCAAGCGTTCATAAAAGAGTATGTCGCAGACAGTTTGCCTGGGGCTCCAGTATCGCAAGGTATTGTCATACCGGAAGGATACGTCGTTAGCTTAGAGCATGGAGTTGAACGTATTGAGATGCGAGGCAAGGGAGATGCCAAATTCGAAGTAAGAACAAAGATCCTTATCACACCTCTTGTCATATCTAAGCGTCTTGTAGATGTGAACAATGGCGAGGAGTCCATTGAAATTGCGTGGCTTCGCGATGAGGTGTGGAAACCTCGGATAGAATCTCGTTCTACGATCTTTAACGCAAGGGAGATCATGAGCGTCGCAGGACAAGGCCTCCCTGTCAATTCGAATACGGCATCTTTAGTTGTTGCATATCTAGCAGACTTTGAGCAAGCAAACAGGGATATCATACCTGTTGTGTCTGTCACGTCCGTATTAGGATGGCAGAAAGGCATGAAAACCTTTCTTTGGGGTAAGCAGGTCCTTGCGTCGCCAGGATCGAACAACCATGTCGTGTTCAAAGCGCAAGAGGATGGCGATGATCAGATTGCCTCTGGGTTTTACTCTAAAGGATCATACCAAGCATGGGTCAAAATAATCAACAGCTTGTATGACCATGAACGATCGATAATGATGGTCTACGCTTCGTTCATCTCTCCTTTCTTGAAAATAATCGAGGCAAACAACTTCGTTGTAGACCTTGCATTTTCAAGCTCTAAAGGAAAGTCAATAGCCTTGCGTTGTTCCGCATCCGCTTGGGGCGACCCTTCTGGAACTGGAAATACGGTGTTCTTCACCTGGAAGACATCCGAAGCATGGATTGGTCAAACTGCCACGCTTGTCACCGACCATCCGTTAATTCTTGATGAAACAAAGCTTGCCGGAACAGCCGGCAAGAAAGGAGAAGCTGCCAGCAAGGTAAGTTCAACGATTTATCAGGTATCAAGCGGACAAGACAAAAGAAGGGGTTCACTTAAAGGAACAAGGAGAACCGGCACTTGGCGTTTGGTCCTTTTGTCAACCGGGGAACAACGTGCCGTTGATTTCTGCAAGGAAGACGGCGGTGCCCATGCTCGCGTCTTAAGTCTTTGGGGAATGCCATTCTCGGGCGACAACCTCGCGGACTACGTCAACAATGTAGAACTCACGGTCAAAGAAAACTTCGGTCATGCCGGCCCCAAGGTGGTCAAGTTCATCCTCGCGAACCAACGCGATTGGCCGCTGTGGCGCGAGACCTATCTGGAGCTTCGCCGACATTACACCAAACTTGCCGGCGGCAATAACATCGCGGCGCGGCTCAACGACCAACTCGCCGTCCTCAACACGGTGATCCCTTTGGTCCACGCCGCCCTGCCCGAGTTGAAGCCCAAGCGGCCTATCAGGGAGTACCTTGATGCCATCTGGAACACGGTCAGCAAGAATGCCATGGAAGCAGACAGAGCGACCGTTGCCTTACGGCATGTATATGACTGGTCGGTTGCAAACAGAGACAAGTTCTTCGATGGCAAGTCTCAAGACAGCAACCAGCACTATGTTCCGTCTATGGGATGGGCTGGACGATGGGACAATGGCAAATGGAGTGAGATAGCTTACCTCAAACCCCAGTTAACAAAGATCATTGAGGAGTCCGTCGGCGAACCCGATGCGATTATCAGAACGTGGGCTGACCGAGACTGGCTCTACAAAGACAGGCAAGGTCGAAACCAACGACAACTGACGATCCGTGGACAGAAGGCTTGGGTTTACTGCCTTAAGAAGGCAACCATCGAGACGGAACTTGGCATCAAGTTCGACGATGATGCAACATGGAATACCAAGAATTTCAAACCAACATTTTAAACAGGAGCGAGGAAGAAAGGGGCATCCTGCGGCCCTGAGGGCCGCAGGACAGCCCTGCAGGATGTTTTTATACAATAAAAACGGTTGTTTATGTGCAATTTCCTGGGAGTCCTGAGGATTTTAGTGGGTGTGGTCGAAGGGGAACCCAAACGCACTTTCCCTCGTTTGGTCCCCTCTCAAAAGGGGCTACCCTTGTTTTACGCAGTCCCGCAGGAATTCAAGAAAAATTTAATAACATACTGAAAAATATTTATTTTTTTCTAAACTGCGTCCTGAGGCCCTCAGGATTTTTCAGGACTGCCTAAAAAGAATGCAAAACCGGAGGACAATGTGAGTCATTTCGACGAGATGCTTGATCGGTACGGTTTGTCCCATGATGTCTTCGGCCTTTACGAAAGTCAAAATCCGCCGCCGTCGGAAACGCAGGACGGCGCGGCAGAACACCTTCCTGTCGAACCGATTGAAATTGAGATGGCACCCGGCATGGGAACATATGGCACGCCACCACCTGACGGTTCCTTCGCCGACGGACCAGACAATTCCGAGAAACTTCCATGGGAAAGCGAGGAAGAACCTTCAACTTTCGAAAGGATTCCCATTTTCTCCGTTGACTATGACGGGTTCGATTAAACCACATTAACTGCATCGGCCTGGCATGGGCAAGATCGTTTCCTGTCCCATGCCAGGATCAAGCTGTTTAAGGAACATCGGATTGGCTGACTATCTGAATAACCACGACCATCCGAAGTAATGTTATGACAAAACACTTAAGACTATACTCGCTAGTGAACTCTTGTTTTTATCGCTAGACAGATATATGCTTTTTATTTTTCGCGAGGCAAATAGAGAAATTACCAATATATATTTTTGAACTTCAAAACTTGATATCAAGCAAAATAATTATAACCATATTTTTCAGGATTAAAGACATACATTGGTTCAAGATAACAATTTTCAGACATTGCAGATACAATTGTCATGGGAGCCTTGCTAGGTCTTCGTTCTAGCGTTCAATTCGAACCATATATACTATATGAGGTCAAAAAATAAATTGTCTCGTGATATACTTCAAACATCGTTCTCATCGAATGCTTTTGAACTCGAGATTATCTAGCTGACATATCGCAAGATAGCCAGTGGAGGAGATGAGGCCTTAAACCAGCCGGTAATACTTACTTCAGTATGAAACCAAGGTGGCGCATATGGCGAACGAGATTCATGGCAAATCGAAGTTCAATTTACAACCACCATATGTATGCGATTAGGTGTCGGATGGTTTTGTTCTAGATTTGACTAAACCAAGGGAAGTCCATTTGCAATCGTTCAACCGTAAGGTTAGTGAGAAAACCGAAGTTGCCAATGGATGGCTGCGCATCTGTAAGGGATGCAGAGAGATGTTGATCCATAAACTTACTGAAAATATTGTCTTGATGAAAATGCTTGAATTCATTCCAATGAACAGTTTGCGCGAAAATTACAACAACTTCTTGTCAAGCTATGACTATACTTCAGAAATATACCTTAACTATATCAACATCTCTCGGAAAGCCTGATGCGGGAAAACCGCCCGTCAGGAATTCATGGACGCTTAGAACGGCGACGTTCTTCTCGATCCAAGAAGAACACTTCTTGCCAGCGGCATAACTTTGCTTGCTGGTGGAAGTGTTCTATCTGCAATAGCTACCACGAAGGCCTAGAGTTCTAGGCCTTCATTTTTACGCAATAATTTTGAATACCATGGCCAATTCGTTGGTATAAAAAATATACCGCTCTAAAATCCCATTTACTGCGCTTTTCCCAGATTTCCACAGCCAGTTCCCACTCCACGGCGAAAACCTCGGGAATCGCCGTATAGGGCCAATGCCAGTTTTTACCCGGCGAAAAGTCGATTTTCCGCTCATATTTTCGATTCCAATAGAGAAATATACCAATAAACAAAGGAGATTTCCATGTCAAAGAAAGCTGGTCAGGCAACAAACGACGGAGAAGGACCTTCTGAAAAGAAGAAGGTCGAACCCAAATACAATCCTTCCATTTTGCGCGAATGCATCCAAAAAAACATGGATGCCATCAGCATCATGGAAAAGCTCGGCATCACCCATCGACAAACTTTGAAGCACTGCGTGCTGAAGTTGATGAGTGACGACAAGACCTACTATGAGGTCAAAGGATTGTATCTCAAGAACTCAAGTCGCCCTCGGGTGAACAAAAAGATGGAGCTTAAAATCCATCTGAAGAATCTTGATCTTCGAGAACTCGCCGTGGCTGAAGGGGACGAGTTTACTGTCATGGTCGAAAATGAAATGATCATATTGACCAAAGTTTGACTACTACAATCTCCATCGATGAAAGCCACACCTCCGGGTGTGGTTTTTTATTTATGCGAACATCCTTTCTCTCAAACTTCGCTGTATTATAGAGAAATTATCCATATAGCCAATGTACGTTTCTACATAAAAACGTACTTTCCCCGGCAAAAACCTGATTCGGCGTTAGAATTTAACCAGTTACAGGCTGCTTGGGAGTCCTAGTCCTGGGAGCTGGCTTTTTAGAAGTCCGACTTCGCCCACCTAAACTGCAATAATTGCATTGGAGTAAAAGATGAAGGTCGAACCAATTACTGAACCAAAGTCCATTAAGAGCATCAAGAAAATCCTTTCTGACAACCATCGAGACAAATTACTGTTCATCATGGGCATCAACACTGGGCTTCGCGTGCAGGACTTACTTGCGCTTAAAAAGAAGGACGTCAAAGACGTCCAAGCTGGAGAGCGAGTAATCTTACGCGAGAAGAAGACTGGCAAGGAAAACGTCTTCATTATTAACAAGGAGATCAAGACTGCCCTTGACGAGCATCTATCAACAGCAAAGCTAGAAGACAACCACTACTTATTCAAAAGTAGAAAAGGTTCGAACTATCCGCTTTCGACATATGCCGTCACCAAGTACGTCAAAGCATGGGCTGAAGCTGTGAATCTCAAAGGAAACTACGGAGCCCATACCTTGCGCAAAACCTGGTGCTACCACCAGCGCAAGACCTTCGGTGTCTCCTGGGAAGTTTTGGCGAAGCGGCTGAACCATTCCAGCCCGTCGATTACGCGCCGGTACCTTGGCATCCAAGAGGAGGAGGTAGAGGAGATTTTGCTCAACACAATCTAATCAATACAGGGGCTTATTAGGCCCCTGTATCAATTAACACTGTTGCGCAGAAGACCAAACAACACTTCAAAGCATAACGACGATAAATCTATCATTAACGACTAAACATTAATTTATGCTTTCTTATCTGGAGAAGCAATCATGGACGGAGGAGATGACTAGTTGTCTTGGGCCATTCTACGATTTAAAACATGCTGCGAAGTATTGTGGATACAGCACTTCATACTTCGCAAAGTTAATTAAAAAGAAAAGCATTAAACGATATGGACCGTCTCAATCGCGGTTTGCTCGTGCTGATTTAGATCGATTAATGGCCAATCCAGAAAGTTTCTCATCTAGTCTCGAAATTAAACCTAGAACTCCTATCGAACTTGAGGTGTAACATGTCCGTTCATATGCGGAAAAACAACGGCACCTACTACGTTGCCTACCGGAATGCCGAGGGCAAGCAGACGACCAAAACCTTCGGCAAGGGCCGGGAGGGACGCAGGGCGGCCCAGAAATTCGACAAGCAGGTCAAGGACCACGGCCCGGTCCCGCCGAGCACCCCTGAGGCCATCTCCGAAGTGGTGGCCGTCGCCGACAAGATTTATCTCGACCAACTGGCCCAGATGTATATCAACACGAGGAAGGTCGAAGGAACAACGGTCAAAACCCTTAATGAGATCAGGTCGTTCCTGAAGAAACACCTGATACCCGTCTTCGCTCAACGACCCATCGACGAGATTCGTTACGATGAGATATTGACGATCGTGGGCAAGGCCTACGCCGATCATTCCCCCGTCACGCGGGGAAGGTATCTGTCCTACCTGAAGACCGTCTTTCAGTTCGGGGTCAAACAGGACCTCATCGAAAAGAACCCGCTGCGCCACTGGAAGAAAGCAAAAGAGCACCCCCGTGACACCAAGCTGACCGTCGCTGACCTTATGAAGATCAAGGCCGTCGCGGCCCCGCATCTGGCCTGGGCCATCGAGATCGCCTGGAACCTGGGCGTCCGCACCGGGGAATCCGAACTCTTCGCCCTGAAATGGGCCGACGTCGACTGGGCACAATCGACCGTCAAGGTCTTCGCCACCAAAACCAAATCGGCAAGGGTGATCCCGATCTCTCCCGAGTTCATGGCTCGGCTGAAGGAAATGCAGGGACGCGCCAAGACCGAATATTTGATCGAATACGCCGGCCGGCCCGTCAAACAGTTCCGGATGTCGTTCCGGTCAGCCTGCAAGCGGGCTGAAATCCCTTACCACGTGGTCCTCTATGACATCCGCCATCTGTTAGCCACCACCCTCCTTCAGGAAGGCGGCGACTTATCGGCGGTGAGCAAGCTTATGGGGCACTCGTCGGTGCACATGACTGCGAACCAGTATTACCACCTGCTCGGTGACGAGAAGCGTCGCACCATCGCCAAGTTGCCGAGCTTGAACGCCTAACAGATTGTTTTGACAGGGGAGTGGGCCATTTGGTCTACTCCCTATTTTCATTATCAAATTCAAATTTCCTGAGACTTAAGGTACATAAAAAAGTTTTGATCGACATATGGGATATGATTCATAATCCAAGTCACTAAAAAAGTAATCACATCAACCCGCAAAGACATCGAATCTAAGCGTTCGTCAACAATAAACCTATCGATGCTCACAAGAAAGTCATTATGACTAGAAATGTGTTCATTAAGCATGGGGTAACCAGAAGATCGCATCAAAGACTCTTCTTCAGAAAAATGATACCTAGCATATCTATACAAATCAACCAGCAACACACGAATATCACCAAGGACATATTTTTTTTCTATAGAATCCTGAAGTTTATTAATGTAAACAAAAAGTCTCTCATGCTGACTGTCTATCTTGCTGTGACCAACAGAAAGGTAGTCATCCCACTGCGCAATTGGCATCAGCGCTCCTAAACTTTAGCCATACAGCCCAAATTAACGTGCACACGGAAAAATTGACACATCCTCTCACCATTCCGGCTCAACATTTATAACGCCAAACTGAGCAACATTATTCTTTCCAGTACCTTTTACATCGTACATAGCCTTATCTGCACAATTCAAAAGTTCATCCGACGACATACCCAACTGATACCCAGCGACCCCAATAGACACCGTAAATCGAATCGATCCATCTGCCAGCTTTCCGTTAATCCTTGGCTTGAATTCATAATTTTGAACAGCCAAACGTATTGCATCAGAATGCAGTAATGCTTCATCAACAGAAACAGCACACACAACAACCAGTTCGTCTCCACCATACCGAGCGGCAAACCACCCATATTTTTCAGAATGCGCACTGATAATTTTCGCTAAAGTCCTCAAGACATCGTCACCAACTTGATGACCATATGTGTCATTGACTTCTTTAAAATTATCAATATCAAGCATTAAGACAGAAAGAGGACTATTATCAACTTGATTTTGTTCTATAGCAGTCCGAAGGTAAGACTCAAGATACCGACGATTATGAAGTGGAGCCAAAAGCGGGTCAACATTTACTGTTTGTTCAAGAAAGCGTGCCCTCCTTTCCCACTCCTTGGCTTTTTCCTTATAATGCACCAGCATGCTTTTCAGCAGAACTTTCAGCTTTGGCCTCAAAGCTTCGAGGTCATCAGCTTCGGAAAGCACTTCCAATGTCTCCCGCCCGAAAGCGTTCAGCAATTTTCCGCGCTCTTGTTCTGAAGACAACGACTCACTTATAAATTCATTAACAACCATGGCCAATGAGGAGGTAACCTTTATCTGGGACTCAAGTTCCTCTTCCGCAGCGACAGTGGCCTGGTTGCTTGCTATAAACACCTCAAGATCATCAATGATCTGCTCAAATTTGCCATCCAAAGAACCATTATTCGCCAATCTACCAAAGACGCTTCTTTGCATAGCTGACTTTTGTTCATCCGTAAATATAGAAAAGTTACTAACCAAGTTTCTAACAAAAAGAACAACTGCTAGCCAGGACAGGTCATTACCACATCCAATTTTATGCATTTCGGAACAAATTTTTTTAATAGCGCAAGAATCGCTTTGACAATCTGTCGACATATAGTCCCCTTGATAACGCCCAACATCTACTATCCATTTTAGATCAATCGCACCACCAGCACAAGTACAGCCTCTAAAAAAAATGGTATCCTCAAATCTGTCGACTGGTCGCTTCGGGCTTCAGGAGAAATGAGGCCATCTGCCTAAAATTTAATCCGCTCACCACAGCCCGATCAGAAAAACTCGTAATTCCGGGCCATCTACCCCGCCGTCTGCCCGTACACGGGCCAACGTCTGCCCGAATGTTATCCAAAATTACCTCGTTATCCTGTAGGGTTGGCCAAGATGTTATCCAGCCCGGTTATCCACAAGATAAAAGGGGCCAGGCCAAACATGACCTAACCCCTTGAATTAATTCTGGTGCGCCCACAGGGACTCGAACCCCGGACCGTCTGCTTAGAAGGCAGATGCTCTATCCGACTGAGCTACGGGCGCGCGGCACGAAAACTAAACAAGCCGCCCCCTCCGGTCAAGGCCGGCCTTGACGAAAGGCTCCTTGCGGCTCACACTGGCAAATCCCGGGACATTGCCCGCCATAAGGAGACTGGCATGAAGCTGCGCGTGCTCGGATGCTCCGGCTCGGACCTGCCGGGGCACAACCTCACCTCGTTTTGCGTCAACGACACCATCCTCCTCGACGCCGGCTCCGTCACCTCCTCCCTGGACCTCGCCGCTCAGGCCAGGCTCGAACATATTTTCGTCAGCCACAGCCACCTCGACCATATCAAGGACATCCTGTTTCTGGCCGACAACCTCATCGAGTTCTTCGTCGCCGGCAGCCGCGCCCCAGTGGCCATCCACGGCTTGCCCGAAGTCCTCGACGCCATATCCACACACCTTTTAAACGACACCATCTGGCCCGACTTCACCGTCATCCCCACGGATTCGCCGGTGTTGACCTACGCCCCCATGATCCCGGGCGTGCCGGTCGTCATTGGCGATCTCAGCGTCGCCGCCTATCCCGTCAACCACGCCAAGGCCGCCTCGGGCTTCGTCCTGTGGCAGGACGGCGGCACGCGAAACCTCGCCTACACCGGCGACACCGGCCCCTGCGACGACTTCTGGAAGGCCATGGACGCCCTGCCCTTTGCGCTTACAAACCTGATCACCGAGGCCTCCTTCCCCTCTTCCATGGAAGCCCTGGCCACGGCCTCCAAGCACCTGACCCCGAAGCTCCTGCGCGCCGAACTCGACAAACTGCGCGCCCGGCCGGACATCTTCATCTACCACTTAAAGGCCCCGTTCGCCGACGTCATCGTGGACGAACTGGCCCGTGAACTGGCCGGCTACCACTACCGGCTCCTGCGAGAACATGACTGCATCGACATCTGATTTTCCCGATTTCGCCGCCTTTGCGGCCTATCTCGACTCCCTCGGCCTTTTTCACATGGACCTCGGCCCCGGGCGGATGCGCGCGGCCCTGGCCGGGCTTCGCCTGGAAAGCCTGCCCCATCTGGCCGCCCAGGTGGTCGGCACCAACGGCAAGGGTTCCACGGCCGCCTTGCTGGCCGGCCTGCTCGCCGCCCACGGCCTGCCTACGGGGCTGTATCTGTCGCCCCATTTCGTGAGCGTGCGCGAGCGCATCCTCCTGGGCGGCAAGATGATCTCCGAAGAGGATTGGACCCGGGCGGCAAGCGCCGTCCAGGCCGCCGTGGCCGGACGCGGCCTGGACGGCCGACTCACCTATTTTGAACTTTTAACCGCCATGGCCGCCTGGCTCTTCGCCGATCTCGGGGCCGAGGCCGCCGTCTATGAAGCCGGCCTGGGCGGGGCCGGCGACGCCACCACGGCGCTGCCCCGCGACCTGACGCTCTTCACACCCATGGGCCTGGACCACGCCTCGGTCATCGGGCCGACACTCGCCGACATCGCCCTCGACAAGGCCGGAGCGCTTATTCCCAGCGGCCAGGCCGTCACCGGTCCCCAGCCGGCCGAGGCCGCCGCCGTGCTGCGCCGCGAGGCGCTGGCTCGCGGCACGCGGCTTTTCGACGCAGCCGAACTGGCCGCCTACGATCCGTCGTCGCGCCAGGCCACGCTCCTTTTCCCCAAACGCCTGGACGTCCCGGACGTGAAGCTGAAACTCGCTGGGCCGCACCAAGCCCAAAACGCCGCCCTGGCCCTGGCCGGCTTCGCCCTGTGCGCCGAGGCCATGGGCATCGCCCCGGACTCCGAGGCCGTGCGCCGCGCCCTGGCCGAGACCTTCCTGCCCGGACGGCTCCATCTACTGCGTTTGCCGGGCATGGCTCCGGCGTTGCTGCTGGACAGCGCCCACAACCTGCCGGCCCTTACCGCCCTGGAGACTGCCCTCAAGGCCCTGCTCGTCTCGCCCACGGCGCTTATCTTCACCTGCCTGGCCGACAAGGACTTCGAGGCCATGGCGTCGATGGCCGCCCGGCTGACCACCGGCCCCATCTACGTGCCCGAGCTGCCGGGCGTGTCCCGGGCCCGACCGGCGGCCGAAGTCGCCGCCCGCCTGGGCAAGCGCGCCATGGCCGTGGCCGGTCCGCGCGAGGCGCTGGAAGCCGTGGAAAAGCTCGACGGCACGGTGCTTGTCTGCGGCTCCATGTACCTCTTGGCCGCGCTGTTCGCCGACCGCCCAAATTGATCTCGGCCCCGATTCCGGGTATTGGTCGCGCCTTGACGCCTCGCCAACGCCAACCCTTCGGGATCGCCGTGCAAAATCTTTTCCGTCTGCTCCCGCCCGTGGATGCTGTTCTGACCGCCCTCGGCGATGACGTAGGCTTGGCCGCGCTGCCCCGGGCCATGCTGCGCGACGCCGTCACGGCCTACCTCGACGGGCTGCGCGACGACATCCGCGCCGGCCGCCTGACCGAACCGGCCCAGCTCGACCACGGCCTCGTTTTCGCCCAGTGCGCCCGGCAGGTCGCCGCCGCCACCCGGCCGCATTTCCGGCGTGTGATAAACGCCACCGGCGTGGTGGTGCACACCAACCTCGGCCGCTCGCTTTTAGCCCCCGAGGCCGCCGCCGCCGCCGCTGACGCCTGCCTGCGCTACTCCAACCTGGAGTTCGATCTGGCCACCGGCGAGCGCGGCAGCCGCTACAGCCACGTGGTCGACATCCTGCGCACCCTGACCGGGGCCGAGGACGCGCTGGTCGTCAACAACAACGCCGCCGCCGTCATGATCGTCCTGGAAACCCTGGCCAAGGGCCGTGAAGTCATCGTCTCCCGGGGCCAGCTCGTGGAGATCGGCGGTTCGTTTCGCATTCCCGAGGTCATGGCCAAGTCCGGGGCCGTGCTGCGCGAGGTCGGAGCCACCAACCGCACGCATTTGCGCGACTACGAGAACGCCGTCAGCCCGGAAACCGCCGCGCTGCTCAAGGTCCACACCTCCAACTACCGCATCGTCGGGTTCACCAAGGAAGTCTCCCTGGCCGAACTGGCCGAACTGGGCGCGCGCCTGGGACTCCCGGTCATCGAGGACCTCGGCAGCGGCAATTTGACCGATTTCGCGGCCTGCGGCCTGCCCGGCGAACCGACGGTGCAGCAGGCCGTGGCCGAGGGCGCGGACGTGGTCACCTTTAGCGGCGACAAGGTGCTGGGCGGCCCCCAAGCCGGCATCATCGTCGGCAAGGCCAAGTATATCGCCGCCATCCGCAAAAATCCCCTCAACCGGGCCATGCGCATCGACAAGATGACGCTGGCCGCCCTGGAAGCCACGCTGCGCCTCTACCGCGACCCCGAGCGCGCCCGGGCCGTCATCCCGACCCTGGCCATGATCACGGCCTCCCCCGAGGCGCTTGCCAAAAAAGCCCGCAAGCTGGCTGGGCTGCTGCGAAAGGCCCTGGCCGGGCGCTACGCGGTTTCGGCCATCCCCGGCGCTTCCCGGGTGGGCGGCGGGGCCTATCCCGAACGCGATCTGCCGACCACCCTGGTGGCATTGCGTCCACTCACAGGCGCGCCCTCGCCCGACGCCCTGCGCCAGCGCCTGTTGGCCGCCGATCCGCCCCTGGTGGCCCGCACCCAGGACGACGCCCTGCTGCTCGACCCCCGGACGCTCGCCGACGACGAACTGAAGCTTGTGGCCACGGTGCTGGCCCAGGCCTGCCAGCCAGAAACCGCCTAGCGCCGCTGCCCGTAAAATCCCGCTCATCCCAAAAGACAAGGCTCCCGCCGGTCGCCATGACCGGCGGGAGCCTTTTTCGCCCGGATCTCGACGCCGCAAGCCGCGCCGGCCTGGGACGGTCGCGCCTCGGAGCTTGGCCGCTGCCTCGGGCGCAAGGAACACGCTGAACGCTAAATGTAGGCCCGCGAAGGCGGCGAACTGGGAAGCGTACCGGCGCGAAGCGCCTCCACCACGTCGGCGATGGCCGCCACCACCCCCTCGACGTCGCCGGCCAGATTGCAAATCGACGGCGACACGCGCAGCAAGTCCTGCCCCATGACCCGCAGATAGGCGATGGCGAAACGGTGTTTGGCGTAGACATGCTGCATGACGTCGCCGGCCGCCACGCCTTCGGGAGTACGGAACAGATAGACCGCGCTTCGCAGGGCGTCGTTGGTCGTCGGCGTGACGATGTGCCGCCAGGCCGCGTCCTCCCGGAAATCCGGGAACATCCGGGGCAGATGCCGGAACAGGGCGTTTTTGAGCCGCGTGCCCAGGGCATGGGTCCGGGCCTCGACGCGCTTTGGCGTCACGCCGGGATGGAAGTGGCCGGTGTGGAACAGCGCCGTCATCCAGGCCGCCACCAAGGTGACGTCGTTTTGTTGGCCCAGGTAGGAAAAGCGCCTGGCCGTGGCGTCGATGCCGCCGCTTTCGGGCGCGAAACCGTAATGGGCCGGGGTGTTGATGTGCTCGTCGTAGCCCCAGGCGCCCGGCGCGAAGCGTTCGGCCGCGCCCGTGGCCGGGTTCATGTAGATGACGCCGACCATGCGGGGGCCGCAGGGCCATTTGTGGAAACTGCCGGCGATGCTGTCCACGCCGGTTTCCTCAAGGCGCATGTCCAGCACGCCAAAGGCCTGGGCGCTGTCGGCGTGGATGTGGATGTCCTTGTTTACGGCCCGCAGTTCCTCGACGATGCGCCGCATGGGCAGGACCAGGCCGCTTTCGTTGGACTGCCAGGAGAGGCTGACGACCTTGGTGTTGCGGTCCACCAGCCGCAAAAGCGCGGCGACGATCTCGTCCTCGCCGGCCGGGTCCGAGGGCACGACCCCGGCCCGGGCCTCGTCGACGGAAACGGTCTGCGCAAACAGCTTCGTGCGCATGATCCGCACCGAATCCGGCCCCCAGCCCTGGGTCGCCTTGCGGTAGAGCCAGGCTTCGTGGTTGGTCGGGTGGTTGACGTCCCAGACCACGACGTTGTCCCGGGCAGGATTGAAAAAGCCCGAGGCGACCAGGCCGTTGTTGATGCAGTTGTTGGCCTGGGTGGCGTTGGCTGTCAGCGCAAGCAAGGCATTGGCCGGCGCGTCCAGCCCGCCAAGGCCGATCCAGGTCTTGACCGCGTCCAGGCCGTGCACGAGGCCGGCCTCGGCCAGCTCGCCCCGCAGCGCAAAGGAAATGTCCACTTCCATGAGCCGGCGCACGAGTTCCCCCATGGCCGAAACCGGCGTCAGCGCCGGACACATGTTGGCGGCGTTGACGGAAATGCAGCCAAAGGCGTCGCGGTCGAAATAGCGCCGCACCAAGGCTTCCCACTGGGCCTCGTCGTCCGGGGCCAGGGCGTGGCCGGCAAAGGGACGGCCCTCCCCGCGCCACAAGGCGATGGCCGCGAAAATGCGCTCCAGGGCGGAACCGGGCGGGGCTTTTTTCCAGGCTCCGTCAGTGGCAAGGGCCGCGCCGAGATCGTCGCGCCAGATAAAATCGCTCATCGACAACTCTCTCCCCGCCTCGCCGCCAACACATTGGCCCAAGGCGACAACAATCGGGCCATGGCCCGTTTATTCATCAATATGCCCGGCCGAGCCGGCCGGGGGTCCGTCCATAGCCCCTTGGACCACCGCCGGCAAGGGGGAAGCCGCCGCAACGGCGCTTTCCGTCCAAGCCCCCCTTTACCCCTTTTCCCGTCGAGGGGGTCCGGGGGGGATCATCCCCCCCGGCCGCCGGAGGCATCCTACACGCACCGCCCGGGCGGCGAACCCCGCGCCAAAGGGGGTTCCCTCGCCGGGCCGAGATGCTTATGATCAGCGTTCGTACGATCATGGAGGAACCCGCGCATCATGACCAACGACACCACCAAGGCGGATAGCCAACCCTCTTTCGCCATTGAAGCTAAAAGCTGCTGGGAGACCTACGCCTCCCCCGAAGTCCGCCAGGACATGCAGGCCCTGGCCGAGGGCTACGTGTCCTTTCTCACCGCCTGCAAGACCGAACGCGAAACCGTGCACTTCGTGCGCGAGGTCCTGACCAAGGCCGGATTCGCCGAATGCGACGACGAATTCAGCGGCGACGCCGTTTTTCGCGTCATGAAGGGCAAGACCGTCTTTGTGGCCCGCAAGGGCAAAAAGCCCCTGCGCGAGGGCTTCCGCCTGGTTGGCGCCCACTGCGACACGCCGCGCATCGACCTCAAGCAGCGCCCGCTCTATCAGGACTGCGGCGTGGCCCAGCTCAAGACCCACTATTACGGTGGCATCCGCAAGCACCAGTGGCTGGCCCGGCCGCTGGCCCTGCACGGCGTGGTGGCCAAAAAAGACGGCACGGTGGTGCCGGTGACCATTGGTGAGGACGCCGCCGATCCGGTCTTCGCCATCCCCGACCTTTTGCCGCACCTGGCCTACCGGCAGGTGGAAAAAAAGCTGTCCGAAGCCTTTGAGGCGGAAAAGCTCAACATCCTCATCGGCCATTCCCCGGCCGACAAGCCCGAACAGGCCGAAGGCGAGGACGCCGAGAAACCCGCCAAGAACGGCAACGAGGCCATCAAGGCCAAGGTGCTGGAACTTTTAAACGCCAAGTACGGCATCGCCGAGCCCGACCTCTACAGCGCCGAGCTGCAGGCCGTGCCGGCCGGGCCGGCCCGCTTCGTCGGCCTGGACGGGGCGCTGGTCGGCGGCTACGGCCAGGACGACCGGGTCTGCGTCTATACGGCCCTGTCGGCACTTCTCGACGCTCCCCAGCCCGAGCACACCCAGATCGTGCTTTTTTGGGACAAGGAAGAGATCGGCTCCGAAGGCTCCACCGGGGCCAAGTCGCGCTTTTTCGAATATTGCCTGGAAGATTTGATCGACGCCTGGGACGCGGGCGCGCGCAAGAGCCGGGTGCTGGCTGCCGGCAAGGCCGTTTCGGCCGATGTCCACGCCGCCCTGGACCCGGATTATCAAGACCTCCACGAGAAGCTCAATTCGGCGCTTTTGGGCTTTGGCCCGTGCTTTTGCAAATTTACTGGTCACCGGGGCAAGGTCGGGGCCAACGACGCCCACCCCGAGTACGTGGCCTGGCTGCGTAACCTCCTGGACCAGGCCGGCATCCCCTGGCAGATGGCGGAACTGGGCCGGGTGGACCTCGGCGGCGGCGGCACGGTGGCCAAGTTCCTGGCCGTCTACGGCATGGACATCATCGATTTCGGCCCGGCCGTGCTCAGTATGCACAGCCCGTTCGAGATCACCAGCGTGGCCGACATCTACGCCAGCAAACTGGCCTACAAGGCCTTCCTGTCGAGCTAACGGCAACGCCCCTTACCCCATGTTGGGGGTCCGGGGGCCTAAGGCCCCCGGCGGAGAGGTCCAGGAGAGGCAGCGCCTCTCCTGGCCGCCGGAGGCATCTTCATCTTCTTCTTACGCTCACAAGGACGCGCACATGCCAGTGATCATGGGGACGGCCGGGCATATCGACCATGGCAAGACGACGCTCGTCAAGGCTTTGACCGGCATCGACTGCGACCGTCTGGCCGAGGAGAAGAAGCGCGGCATCACCATTGAGCTGGGCTTTGCCTTCATGGACCTGCCCGGCGGCGCGCGCCTTGGCGTGGTGGACGTGCCCGGCCATGAGCGGTTTGTCAAAAACATGGTGGCCGGCGCGGCCGGCATCGATTTCGTGACGCTGGTCATCGCCGCCGACGAGGGCGTCATGCCCCAGACCCGCGAGCACCTGGACATCTGCACGCTGCTAGGCGTGTCCACGGGCTTGGTAGCCCTGACCAAATGCGACATGGTGGACCCGGACTGGCTGGCCATGGTCACCGACGACGTGCGCGCCGAGCTGGCCGGCACGTTCCTGGCCGATGCCCCCATCTTTCCGGTCTCGTCCCACACCGGCCAGGGCTTGCCGGAGCTGCGCCAGGCCCTGTCCGATCTGGTGGCCGCCTTTGCCCCCAAGCGCCGCTCGGATCTGGCCCGGCTGCCCATCGACCGCGTGTTCACCCTGCGCGGCCATGGCACCGTGGTCACGGGCACGCTCATTGCCGGATCGTTTAAAATCGGCGACGACGTGCGTCTTTTTCCGACAGACAAACGCTCCAAGGTCCGGGGGCTGCAGTCCCACGGCGAATCCGTGGAGGTTTCGCCGGCCGGCCGGCGCACGGCCGTCAATCTGGCCGGCCTGGAAGTCGAGGACATCGAACGCGGCGAAGTGCTGGCCCTGCCGGGGACGCTTTTTCCGGACACCATATGGGAAGCCGAAGTCCACTGCCTGGCCTCGTCGCCGCGCGGGCTCAAGCACCGCACCGAAGTGCATCTGCACCACGGCACCCGGGAAATCCTGGCCCGCATCCATCTCCTCGACCGCGACAAGCTCGAACCCGGCCAGACGGCCGTGTGCCAGCTGCGCCTGCCCGAGCCCCTGGCCGGCGTCCACGGCGACCGGGTGGTCATCCGCTCGGGCGCGCCGCTTCGCACCGTGGCCGGCGGCCGGGTCGTCACGCCCATGGCCTATCGCATCAAGCGCAACACCGAGGCCACCACCGCCCTTTTGGCCGAACTGGCCGCAGCCTCCGGGGCGGGGCTGGTCGCCCTGCAACTGCGCCGGGCCGGACCGGACGGCCTGGGGTTCGCCCGGCTCATGACCTTGTCCGACCTGGAATCCAAGGCCCTGGAAAAGGCCCTGGGGGCGCTTTGCGACAAGGGCGGCGCGGCCCTGGTCGACCGCGAAGGCAAGGAAGGCCGCCACTACGTTCACGGCGACACCGTGGCCGAACTGGCGGCCACGCTCACCGACTTCGTCGCCGCCTTCCACAAACGCGAACCCCTCAAGCTCGGCGTGTCGCGCAGCGAGCTGGCCTCCACCTGGGGCAAGAAGCTCACCCCCAAACTGTTCCACTTCATGGTCGAACGCCTGCTGCGCGCCGGCAAACTGGCCAACGAAGGCGACGTCATCCGCCTGCCCGGCCACAAGGTCTCCCTGGCCTCGGACCAGGCCAAGCTGCGCGGCATCCTGCTTGACGCCTACGTCAAGGGCGGCCTGACCCCGCCCAACGTCAAGGATATCCTCGAACCCCTGGACCTCACTTTCAAAGAAGCCCAGCCGGTCTACAAGGTGCTCCAGGACGAAGGACGCATCGTCAAGGCCCAGGAAGGCATGTACTTCTGCGCCGAGGCGATAAAGGCGCTCATCGAAAAGGTGCAGGCCTACTACGCCGCCGGAGCCGTGGACATGGGGCCGGCGGAATTTCGCGAACTGACCGGCCTGTCACGCAAGTTCCTCATCGCGCTGCTCGAATACCTGGACAAGGAAAAGGTGACTGTCCGCGTCGGCGACAAGCGGCAGTTGCGTAAGCGGTGAGAAGTAAAGAGGAAGATGCCTCCGGCGGCCAAAGGGGCTGAGCCCCTTTGGAAACCCCGCATGGGGAAAATACGAGCGCCTGTTGGCGCGCGGCTTCGCGCGCGCCAACAGGCGCTATGGTTTTCCAGGTCGGGGGTCCGGGGGGCTGAGCCCCCCGGCCGCCGGAGGCATCTTCCTGCCTTATCTAAAAAATAAAGTTCAGCTTTTTCTTGAGCGCGTCCAGATTCCGCGAAGCCCGGGCGCGGGCTTTGGCGTTGCCGGCTTCGAGGATGTCCCAGACGAGCTTGGGGTCTTTGTCAAAGGCCTTGCGCCGGTCGCGGACGGGTTCGAGGAAGGCGTTCATGGATTCGACGAGGAGCTTTTTGCAGTCGCCGCAGCCCCAGGTGGCGTGGGTGCAGCCGTCGACGATTTCGGGGAGCCTGGCCGGGTCGGTGAGCAGCTCATGGTAGGGGAAGAGGTTGCATTCCTTGGGATCGCCGGGATCGGTCAGGCGAGCGCGCTTTTCGCAGGTGAGCATGCTCATGACTTTCTTCTTCATAGCCCCGGGCTCTTCGGACAGGCCAATGGCGTTGCCGTAGCTTTTGCTCATCTTGCGGCCGTCGAGGCCGGGCAGCTTGGAGTCCGGGGTGAGCATGGCTTGGGGTTCGGGGAAGAAGTTGCCGTAGAGGTGGTTGGCCCGGCGGGCAATTTCCCGGGTGAGTTCCAGGTGGGGCAGCTGGTCGAGGCCCACGGGCACGAACCCGGGCTTGTAGAGCAGGATGTCCGAGGCCATGAGCACGGGGTAGCCCAAAAAGCCGTAGGTGTTGAGTTCCTTGGCGGCCAGCTCCTGGAGCTGGTCCTTGTAGGTGGGGCAGCGTTCCAGCCAGGAGACCGGGGTGACCATGGACAGCAGCAGATGCAGCTCGGCGTGTTCCTTGACCTGGGACTGCTGGAACAGCACGGATTTTTCGGGATCAAGGCCGGCGGCCACCCAGTCCTTGACGAGTTCGGGAACAAAGCCCTTGATGCGCTTGGGATCGGCGTATTCGGTGGTGAGCGCGTGCCAGTCGGCGACAAAGAAGAAGCACTCGTGGCTGTCCTGGATGTTGACCCAGTTCTTGAGCACGCCGAAGTAGTGGCCGAGGTGGAGCGCGCCGGTGGGGCGCATGCCGGAGACGATGCGTTTGTTTTCCTTGGGGGCGTTGTCGCTCATGGGCTTGTGTTCCGTTTTCGTCGTGGAGGGTATCGGGTGAAGGCGGCCGGGGCCGCGGCCTTACAGCAGGATTTGGGTGAAGTAGCGCACCGGCGGTAAGATGATGCGGCCAAGGATGCCGGTGACGGCCAAAAGCAGCAGCGCGAAAAATCCCCAGCGACCGAGGTCCATGTAGCGCAGGGCAAGCCGCGGCGGCAGGAAGGCGGCCAGGACGTTGCTGCCGTCCAGCGGCGGCACGGGGATCAGGTTGAACACGGCCAGGGCCAGGTTGACCTGCACCCCGGCGGCGCAGATGTAGGCCAGAGGTTCGAGGATGCTGTAGGCGGCGGAGCCTTGGAGCGTGCCCATGGCGGCGTATTCGACCATGCGGATGGCCATGGCGAAGAAGATGGCCAACAGCACGTTCATGGCCGGTCCGGCCAGGGCCACGAGCATCATGCCCTTGGCCGGGTCGCGGAAATAGCGCGGGTCCACGGGCACGGGCTTGGCCCAGCCGATCATGCGGGTGAGCAGGAAGGCCAACGCGCCGAAGAGGTCGAGATGTTTGATGGGGTTGAACGTCAGACGGCCGGCCAGTCGGGCGGTTGGGTCGCCAAGCCAGTTGGCCACGTAGCCATGGGCCACTTCGTGGAAGGTGACGCCCATGAGGACCGGGACGAGGAGCAGCGCGATTTCTTGAATGGCGCGCGAAATATCGGGAAACATGGGCATGGCGGCTAGCACGAACGCCGCCCCGGGGCAAGGGCAATCGCCCGGACGGCGGCAGGCGCTCCACGGCCGCCGCAGGGCATGTCCGGTCAAGTCGGCCTCGGCCGATACGTTTGGCGTTTTCGAGAAAGACGAGAAGGCATGATTACAGAAAAACAGATATTGGCACGAGCAACGAAGGGAGGGGCGTGCCCTTGGACGAGGGCAACAGGCAGAGGGCTCGTGCCCCCGCCAACGGCGACCGGCGGGGGCACGAGACGATCAGGACGCGCCGGCCAGGGCCTTGGCCATGGCCTGGGCGACCTTGGATTTGAGCTCGCCGAGATCCACGGACTTGACCACGTAGTAGTCGGCGGCGATGGATTTGAGGTCGTGCTGGAAGCTGTCGTAGGCGGTGCTTAAAATCACCGGGATGGCCTGGTCCTTGCCCCGGATTTCCTGGAGGAGATCAAGGCCCGAACGATTGCCGCCGAGCTTGATGTCGAGGACCACCACATCGGGAGCATGCTTTTCCAGCAGGGCCAGGATGTCGTCCTCGCCGTCCGAAACCGCGACCACATAGCCTTCGCCTTCCAACTCTTCCTGATAAAGCATCCGAATATGCTTTTCGTCGTCAACGACAAGTATTTTCCCGCTCATGACAAACTCCTTGCAACGCTTGGCAAAACCGACAGGATGCCTGTCCGATGCTTCCATCTTATGCGCAAAACCCTTTGCATGGTCAACCGTTTTCCTACCGTGACCGGCTTGATTCCGGGAAAGGGCCAGGATACTAAGCTGGGCCATGATCACCGTGACTTTTGACGGCAAAAACCAGCCGACCACCTACCCGAAAATCAAGACCGTCCTCCAATTGCTCAACAATCTTCACCTGCGCGTCAACGACGCGCTCATCATCCGCGACGGCGAACTGCTCACCCCGGACCGCCATCTGTGGCCCGGAGACCATGTCACCGTGCGGATGGTGGTTTCCCGGGGCTGACGGCCGGCTTTGACGCCCTGCCCCCTTTTCGGCGCGGCGGGACATACGGCCGCCGATCCTTTTTTGCCATGACAAGGACCAATCCATGAAGTGCAAGCGCTGCGGCGAACTGGCGGCGGTCAAGCTGCCGAGCCACCATGCCGGTTTCTGCCCGAGCTGTTTCGAGGGATTTTTCAAAAAGCAGGTGGAGACGGCCGTGCGTCGTCACGGCATGATCGGCCGTGACGAGAAGGTGCTGGTGGCTGTCTCGGGCGGCAAGGACTCGCTGGCGCTCATGCGCGTGCTCACCGACCTCGGCCATGTGGTGGAGGGCCTGCACGTCCACCTGGGCATCCCGGACTCGTCGGACCCGGTGGCCGAGCGCACCAGGGCCTTTTGCGCCGCAAGCGGCCTGACCCTGCACGTGCTCCATACCGCCGAACACGGCCTGGCCGTGCCGGACGTGAAAGACGCCGTGCGCCGGCCGGTGTGCGCCGTGTGCGGCAAGATCAAGCGGCACTACTTCAACCGCTTCGCCTACGAAAACGGCTTCGCCGCCCTGGCCACCGGCCACAATCTCGACGACGAGACGGCCCGGCTTTTCGCCAACGTCCTGCGCTGGGACCCGGCCTATTTGGGCACCCAGGGCCCGACGCTGCCCGGCGAGGGCAAGTTCGTGCGCAAGATAAAGCCCCTCTACCGGCTGACCGAATTCGAGACGGCGGCGTATTGCTTTTTAAAGGGCATCGACCACTGGAAGGCGGCCTGCCCCTACAGCGGCGGAGCCAGCTTCACCGGCCACAAAAAGCTCATCGCCGACCTGGAAGACCGCAGCCCCGGCCAGAAGATCGCGTTTTACGAGGCGTTTTTGGCCCAGGGCCGGCCGCACTTCGCCGGCGCGTCCCGGGGCGAGGGGCAGGATACGCTGTACGCTTGCGCACAGTGCGGTTTCCCGTCGTCCGGGGAGGTCTGCGGCGTGTGCCGGGTGCGCGAGCAGGTGGCGGCCCACAAGGCGCGGCGGGAAGCGGTCTAGCGCCGCCCTTCCCCTACTTCTTGGGTGTGGCGGCCTTGGTGGCCGGCTTGGCCTTGGCTTTGGGGGCGGGCTTAGGCTTTTTCTTCTTCGGCTTTTTCTTGGGCAGCTTGCCTTCTTCGGCCAACTTGAACAGCTTGCGCTTTTTCGAATCAAAGGTCAGGGCGGTGTTGATGGCGGCCAGGGCCAGGGCGGCGATGGTCAAGATCACCACCAACCCTTTTTGCAACTGCCACTTCTGGTTCTCCATCATATCGGCCACCCAGCCCTGGCCGTAGCGCTGAAAGAAATAGACCATAAGCGGCACGACGATAAGCGACAGCCCCAGGCTGGCCACTTCCATCCACATGAAATTGCGCCCGAAAAGCATGACGAAAAACGTGGTGTCGCGCACGACCCGCAGCGTCACCAGCCGCGTGCGCAAGGTCTGGATGCGCTCGTCCACCTCGGGCATGGTCTCGCGGCTTTTGCGGAAATTCTCGGCCTCGTCCATTTTGGCCGTGCGCATCCAGTTGAGCCTTGTGGCGCAGTAGTTGAAGTCACGGTTGAACTCCCGCAGCATGGCCGGAAACGGGAACCAGGCCGCCTCGCGCTGGATGGCCCGCAGGTCCTCCACCTGCCGGTCCTGGCGGGCACGCATGGCGGCCAGCTCGGCCTCAATGGCTTTTTTGACCTCGCCCTCGAAGACGTCCACCCCGGCCACAAACCGCTTGAAGGCCACATAATTGCTGACCTTGCCGAGCTTGCCCAGTTCCTCGGCTCGGCCGGCCGCCTCGGCCAGGTAGGGATCTTCGTCAAGAAACCGGCCGCGTACCGCCTCGGACAACTCCGTCAGGACCAATTGCCGTCCCTTGGCTTCATCCCGGGCCGCGTTCCAGATGCGCCACAAAGCCCCAAGCACCTGCAACCGGCCCCGCTCCAGCTCGGGATCGAGCATCACCCGATGGAAGGTCGGGGCGTCGGCGGCCACCAGGGGCAGGAGATACTGCAAGCCCTGGTCAATGAAGCCCATTTTCACCAGGCACACGCCCTGGCGGTAGGTCGGTTCGATCCACTTGGGGTTTTCGCGCAGGGTTTCACGATACTGGGCGATGGCCCGGTGGCAGTCGCCCTGAATCTCCCAGGCCCGGCCTTCGAGAAAATGGAAATAGCCGCGCTGCAGGGCCGTGTAGCAAAGCCGGCAGGATTCCTGCCAATAATAGACGGTCTTGGTCCAGTCGCCGGCCTCCAGGGCCTGGAAGCCTTGCAGGGACTTGGGCTGGTAGGCCCGGGGATACTTGGACAGGGCCTCGGCCATGAGCGCGTCGTAGTTCTCGCCGTCGCCGGCCCGAAGGGCCGACAGCGCCCCCCAGATGAAATCGCCCTCGCGCTGGCCGAGTTGGCTCAGGCCATCGGGAAAGGTCTTGCCCTTGCTGCGCCACACGATCTCCAGCAGGCGCAACTGGAAGGGCATGTCGGTCTCGAAGATGGACTGGTAATACAGCGAAGCCGCGTCGCTCCCGCCGAGCAGCCGGGCCGACTCGGCGGCGAAATCGGCGGCCAGTGCGCTTTCGAGGCCCTCGGACAAGGCTTCGAGGCTGCCCATGTCCACATCGCCAAACCGCTCCCACACGCCGGGATCCAGGGCCATGAGCTGCTTGGACGGGCAGTTGCGCGGCTCGTGGTTATTGAGTCCGCAGTAGAAGCACGGCTTGGCGTCGCCGCCGGACAAGGCCGAAGGCAGCGGCACGGCCAGCTCGCCCTGGGTCGCCTCGTCGGCCGCGGCCTCGTCGGCCGCCTCGACCCGGGCCAGGCTCACGTTGCACCAGTCCTCGATATTGATGCCCCGGGACAGCGTGCGGGCCTCGTGGATGACGAAATCGCCGCCCAATAAAAAGGCCGTGCGGTAGCTCATGTGGGGAAAATCCGGGCTCATCTGGTCCCAGTCCAGGCCCAGGCGGCGCGGCAGGTCCTTGCCCAGGGTGCGGCCCTTGGACGAGGCGGCGACCATGACGCTTGGCCAATAGTGGCCGGACTCGCCCTCCTCCTTGAGGCGCATGATGCGGGCGATGGTGTCGCGCGCCCAGGTGCGCAGCTTTTTAAGCCCCGAAAGTTCGAAAAGGAGAAAGCCTTCATGGCGGGTAAACTTGACGCCCAGGCGTTCGACGATGTCGAGGAGTTCCTCGGCGATGTTGCGCCAGCCCTCAGCGGTGTTGCGGCTTAAGGGGTCGCCCAGGGGGCGCAGCACGCAGTACCAGATGAGCCCCGGATCGTAGGCCAGGGCGGTATCGGCGTCCAGGCGCTCGAAAGCCACCCGGGCCAGCCCCATGGTCGGCTTGACGGGCTGGAGCGACAGCCCCGGGATCATGGCCACCTGGGACTTCAAATTGGGATGGAGCAGGACTTCCAGGGTTTCGCCCGGCGAGACGTGCTGGCGCGAGAGTTCCACGGACATGGTCAGCGACCGGTCGAACTTGGGGCCGACCAGCATGGCCGCCGGCACCACTTCGATGAAAAGCCGCATGGGATTGACCTTGCCCCACACGAGAATGCGCCCCAGGGCCCGCAATCCCTCATCGCCGCAAAAAAACCACAGGGCTTGGCCGTAGGCGTCGGCCATGCGCAGGCCGCCGTATTCTTCGAGCATGGTGGGCACGCCCGGGTCGAGCTCGCCGTCCCAGGTCATCCAGACGCAGATGGCGTTGTGCACCATGCGCGTGGTCGGGATTTGCGGCAGCTTCTCCAGCAGATTGGCGATGTAAAACGTGGACAACGGGGCTGTTCTCCCTTACTTGCCGCTTATGGACATCTCAAAAACCATCGCCTCGCTCAAAACCGAGCCGGGCTTCCTGGAAAAGGTCGGCATGGTGCTCGTGCACAACGGCGTGGCCCGGGCCACGTCGCGAAACGGCGCTCCCGTGGGCAAGCTCGAAGTCACGGTGAACCAGGAACTCGTCGAGGCCATCCGCCGCGAAGGCGAAGCCATGCCCGGCATGTTCCGGGTGCTGGTCACGGCCAACGCCGGCGTCTTCGTGCCCGGCGACGACCTGCTTTTTATCATCGCCGCCGGCGACATCCGCGAAAACGTCCTGGCCGCGCTGACCCACACGCTGACCCGCATCAAGGCCGAGGCCATCAGCAAGCGGGAAATCGCGCCCGAATAACGCGGCGCGGACGGCGACCGGGGGGCAATGCCGGCCTTGGCCGGCCAACCTGCCCTGCCAGGCAAACCCGGGACGGCTTGGAGCCGCCGGGTTGGGGTGGTGTTGTCGCGGCTTGCCGGGTGCGTTCATGCCTGTCTCGTTTGTCGCCGTAGGGCCTATCCGGCCGCGCCGGCTGACTCAGCCGGCCGCCGTGGCCGGCCTGTCGGCCGTTGTCTTGCCGCCTGCCCCGGCCAGTCCGGTCCGGGCGGTGTCCAGGGCCGCTTCCACCATGGCCGAGACCCGGGCGGCCTCCTCGGGCCGGTCGCGCTTGAGGCAGCCGGCGGCGTAAATGGCGGTTTTACGTCGCAACTCCTTCTCAATGCAAGCAAAGTGCCAGGCAGTTGTTTCCGGCCGCCCCAGCAAGCCCACCATGGCCCGGATGCGAAAGAGGTCCTGGCCGATGTAGAGGGTGGAGAGCTGGTCGCCCCGGCCGCCGTGGCGCACGACCTGATATTCGTCCAAAAGCCCGATGGGGCGCGTGAGCATGATGCGCAGCCACAGGTCGTAGTCCTCACAGGCCGGCAGGCTCTCGTCGAAAAAGCCCGCCCCCTCGATGACGCCGCGCCTGAAAATGGTGGTGGACGGACTGACCAGGCACATGCCGAGCGACGCCTCGAAAAACCAGCCGTCAGGCTTTTTGTGGATATGGGTGGGGTTGACCCGCTTGCCGCCGCGCATCCAGATTTCCTGGGTCTGGCTGACGGCGTGGCCGGTGGCGGCCATGTAGGCGAGCTGGCGTTCGGTCTTCTTGGGCAGCCATTCGTCGTCGGAATCCAGCAGGGCCAGATAGTCGCCGCGCGCCGCCCGCACAGCTTCGTTGCGGGCCGCCGACACGCCGCCGGGCGTGTGGCGGCGCAGCACCCGGATTCGCGGATCGTCAAAGCCGGCCAACACCCCGGCCGTGTCGTCCACCGAGCCATCGTCCACGATGAGGATTTCCAGGGCGGTCCAGGTTTGCCCCAGGGCCGAGGCCACGGCCCGGGGCAGCAACTCGGCCCGGTCGCGGGTGGGAATGATGACCGTGACAAGGGGGCCGGCCGACGATAGGAAACCATCATGCGTCATGGCCCCGACACTACATGCCGGGGGCCGCGCTGCCAAGGCCGCCGGCCTTGGGACGCTTTCCCCAACCGGAGCCGCCATGATGGACCAGCCGCATCTCGACCCCGTGCGCGACTACCGCCGCCGGACCGCCCGCCGTCCGGGCGAGCACAGCTTCCAGGTGGTGGTGGCCCAGACCGATCTTTACGTCACGGCCCAGCACGATCTGGCTCGGGACATGGCCGACTACGTGTCCGAGCTTCGGGCCGGCCTGTCCACGTATCTGCTCCTGCATCCCGACTTCCAGCGCAGCCTGACGCCGGTGGCGGCCGGCCCGGACGCGCCGGCCATCGCCCAGGACATGGCCGAGGCGGCGACCCGGTTTGGCGTGGGGCCCATGGCCGCCGTGGCCGGGGCTTTCGCCCAGGCCGTGGCCGACCGGTTCGTGGGCCGCTCCCCGGAGCTCTTGGTGGAAAACGGCGGCGACGTTTATCTGCACGGCAAAAAGGAACGGCTGGTGGCCCTGCTGGCCAAGCCCGTGGAAGGGGCACGGCTGGCCTTGCGCTTCGACGCGGCCAGCCTGCCGGCGGCGGTGTGCGCCTCCTCGGCCACGGTGGGGCCGTCGCTGAGCTTAGGGCGAGCCGACATGGTGACGGTGGTGGCCGACCGGGGGGCGGTGGCCGACGCGGCGGCCACCGCCCTGGCCAACCTGCTCGTCACGGCCGAGGACATGGAAGGCGTGCTGGCCGCCGCCAAGGGCATGGCCCGGCGCGGCGTGCGCGGCGTCTTTGTCCAGCTCGGCGACCTCGTGGGCCTGATTGGCGAGCTCGACCTCGTGGCCCTGGAATAAGCGCCGTCAGCGGCCTTTTCCCGGACCAAAATAGACAGTCTCTTCACGGGCGTCGACTCGTGCCCCTCTCCCGCCCGACGCCCTGCCCAGACAACAAAACGGGCCGCCTCCCCAACAAGGGAAGCGGCCCGTTGGCTATTTTTCTCGCGCCGGGCGGCCTAGACGAAGACCAGCGCCCCGTCCTGCATGTCCACCGTGACGGTCTGGCCGTCCGACACCTGGCCGCCGATGAGGGCCTTGGCCAGGGGCGTTTCGATGTGGGCCTGCAAATAGCGCCTAAGCGGCCGCGCCCCGAAGACCGGATCGTAGGCCGTCTCGGCGATAAACGCCTTGGCCGCGTCGGACAGCGCCAGGCTGATCTTGCGGTCGGCCAGACGGGCGCGCAGCCCGCCGAGCATGAGTTCCACGATGGCGGCGATCTGTTCGCGCAACAGCGGCTTGAAGAGCACGACCTCGTCCACGCGATTGAGGAACTCCGGCCGGAAGTGCCCGCGCAAGGTGTTCATGACCGACTCGGACACGCCTTCCTTGAACTCGCCCGAGGGCAGGATGCCGTCGAGCATGTACTGGGCCCCGAGGTTGGAGGTCATGATGATGATCGTGTTCTTGAAATCCACGGTGCGGCCATGGCTGTCGGTGAGCCGGCCGTCATCGAGGATTTGCAGCAACGCGTTGAACACATCGCTGTGGGCCTTTTCGATCTCGTCAAAGAGCACCACGCTGTAGGGCTTGCGGCGCACGGCCTCGGTGAGCTGGCCGCCCTCGTCGTAGCCGATGTACCCCGGAGGCGCGCCGATGAGCCGGGCCACGGTGTGGCGCTCCATGTATTCCGACATGTCCAGGCGCACGATGTTGTCCTCGGTGTCGAAAAGCGCCGCGGCCAGGGTCTTGCACAGCTCGGTCTTGCCCACGCCCGTGGGGCCAAGGAAGATGAATGACCCGATGGGCCGGCCGGGGTCCTTCAGCCCCGCCCGGGCGCGCAGCACGGCGTCGGCCACGGCCGTGACCGCCTCGTCCTGGCCCACCACCCGGTCATGGAGCACCTCTCCCAGGCGCAGAAGTTTCTCGCGCTCGCTTTCCAGCAGCCGCGTCACCGGGATGCCGGTCCAACGCGAGATGACCATGGCGATGTCGTCCGGGGCGACTTCCTCGCGGATAAGCCGCGTGCCGCCGGCCGCCTTGGCGATGGCCGCTTCCTGGCCGGCCAGATCGCGCTCCAGACCGGCCAGGCGACCGTAGCGCAGCTCGGCCGCCTTGTTGAGGTCGTAGGCGCGCTCGGCCTCCTCGATAGCCAGCTTGGTCTTTTCGATGTCTTCCTTGACGCGCCGCAGGACCTCCACGGCCCCCTTCTCCTTTTCCCACTGGGTCATGAAGCTGGCCTGGCTTTCCTTCAAATTGGCCAGCTCTTCCTCAAGCTTTTCCAGGCGCTCGCGGGAGGCCTTGTCGGTTTCGCGCCGAAGCGCCTCGCGCTCGATTTCCAGCTGCATGACCTTGCGGTTGATCTGGTCGAGCTCGGCCGGCAGCGAATCGATCTCGGTGCGGATCATGGCTGCGGCCTCGTCGATGAGGTCGATGGCCTTGTCCGGCAACTGCCGGTCGGGCAGGTAGCGCTGGGACAGCACCGCCGCCTCGACCAGGGATGAGTCATTGATGCGCACGCCGTGGTGCACCTCGAAGCGCTCGCGAAGGCCACGCAGGATAGAGATGGTGTCCTCCACCGTCGGCTCGTCGACAAAGACCGGCTGGAAGCGCCGCTCCAGGGCCGGGTCCTTTTCGATGTACTTGCGATACTCGTCCAGGGTCGTGGCGCCGATGCAGTGCAGTTCGCCCCGGGCCAGCATGGGCTTGAGCAGGTTGCCCGCGTCCATGGAGCCTTCGGTCTTGCCCGCGCCGACGATGGTATGCAGTTCGTCGATAAACAGGATGACCCGGCCTTCGGAGCTCTGCACTTCCTTGAGCACGGCCTTGAGGCGTTCCTCAAATTCGCCCCGGTACTTGGCCCCGGCAATAAGCGCGCCCATGTCGAGGGCGAAGATGGTCTTTTCCTTGAGGCCCTCGGGCACGTCCTTGTTGACGATGCGCATGGCCAAGCCTTCGACGATGGCCGTCTTGCCCACGCCCGCCTCGCCGATGACCACGGGATTGTTCTTGGTGCGGCGCGACAGGATGCGGATGACGCGGCGAATCTCCTCGTCGCGGCCGATGACCGGATCGATCTTGCCCTTTCTGGCGGCGTCCACCAGATCGCGGCCGTACTTGGTCAGGGCCTCGTAGGTGGCTTCGGGGTCGGCCGAGGTGACGCGCTGGCCGCCGCGTATCTCGGTCAGAGCGGCCAGGATGCGGTTCTTATCGATACCAAGCGCCTTGTTCACCTGGCCGGCCAGGGTGGACGGCCCCTCGTCGCAAAAAGCGAGGAACAGGTGTTCCACGCTGACGTATTCATCCTTGAGGTGGCGGGCCAGATCCTGGCCCTTGACCAGAATTTCGTTGAGGCGCGGGGTCACGTAGACCTGCCCCGGCTGCGCGCCCGGGCCGCTGACCTTGGGCAGGCGGGACAGCCCGCGTTCCAGCTCGGCCAGATAGGCCTGGCTGTTGTAGCCGGCCTTGTCCAGGATGCGGGGCACCAGCCCCTGGTCCTGGGTCAACAGGGCATAGAGCAGGTGCTCGGCGTCGACCTGCTGTTGGCCCATGCGAACGGCGACGGCCTGGGCCTCGCCGATGGCTTGCTGCGACTTTTGCGTAAACTTGTTGAGATCCATGCGTATCCTCCTCCGTGGCTGTCCAACAGATAAGATCGCTTCGGAGCTTGGCAACAACTCTGCAAAAATTTATTTTCCCCGCCGCAACCATAGTCTTGCAGCGTAAAAAAACAGGCTACAGCAGTCGATGCAGCTCGTTGACCTTGCCTTCCAGATACTCGATGCGTTCCAGCAGATCGACCACGATGCTGGCTCCGAGGAGCGGCAGTTCGAAATCGCGCTGGATGCGGTCGAGCTTGCGCAGGCGATAGACGTCGCGGCTGCGGAACAAATAGGCCTCGGCCGTGGTGCGCTCGGGGGTGATCCAGCCCAGTTCGATGAGTTCGCCGACAACGGTCGGGTGCAGACCGGTGAGTTCCTGAAGCTGGGCAAAGCTCAGCTTTTCGGACCGGGCGGGGACGCTGCCGGCGATGACGACGTGCTTGATTTCCATGGCGGCCTCCCTCGCTCCCTAAAAGTTCCTGGGGCTGAAATCCGATGACACGGCGGCGAGCTTTTCCCAGAGTTCCTTTTGCTCGTCGCTTGCGCTTGTCGGCACCTGCACCATGAGCCGCACGAGCTGGTCGCCGCGCTGTCCCTTGCCGGAAAGGCCCTTGCCGGGCAGGCGCAGCTTGCGCCCGGAGGACGAGCCGGCCGGGATGTTCATCTCCACCGCGCCGTCCAGGGTCGGCACCCGCACCTTGCCCCCCAGCGCCGCTTCCCAGGGGGCCAGGGGCAGGTCGAGGATGACGTTGGCCTCCTCCAGCTTGAACAGCGCATGGGGCAGGATCTTGACCTTCAGATACAGGTCGCCGGCCTGGCCGCCGGCCCGGCCGGGATTGCCCTGGCCGGCCAGACGGATCTTGGCCCCGTCGCGCACCCCGGCCGGGATGGAGACGTTGAGCCGCTTGGTGCCCAGGCGCGGGGAACCGTCCGGGCCGATGGTCTGTTCCTGAAAGGCCACTTCCTTGCCGCCGCCCTTGTAGGCTTCCTCCAGGGTCAGCTCCAGGGTGGCGTTGGCGTCGGCCCCTCGGGTGGGGCCGCGCGAATAGCCGCCGGCCCCGCCAAAGCCGCCCGCGCCGCCAAAGCCGCCGAAATCGGTGAACCCTCCGGCCCGGCCGCCCCGGCCGGCGGACGCGCCGCCGCCCATGCCGCCGCCCATTCCACCAAAGATGGTTTCGAAAAAGTCGGAGAACGACCCGGCGTCGAACTGCTGGCCGCCCGGGCCGCCGAAATTGTAGCGGACGTTTTCAAACCCCGGCGGACGCTGGAAATGCTGGCCGTCCTGCCAGTTGGCTCCGAGGGAATCGTAGAGCTTGCGCTTTTCGGGGTCTTTTAAGACCTCGTAGGCCTCGTTGCACTCCTTGAACTTCTTCTCGGCCTCGGGGTCGTTCTGGTTGAGGTCGGGATGGTGCTTACGGGCGAGCTTCTTGAAAGCCTTGGATATTTCATCCTGGCTGGCGGTCTTGGAGACGCCGAGGAGCTTGTAGTAATCCTTGTATGCAACGCTCATAGGGGCAGTATCTCCCATTTCCGGCTGGTGGCCCGGCAAGTTTACATAATAAGTCGAGGTCCTGCCGCGTCAACCGCCGGACCATTTTTTCGGCGAACTCCCTGCCCTGTCAGACCTACACCAGGGCAGCGGCAAAGGCCAGAGGCGCGCTTGCCAAGGCCGCCCCAAGCCGCTAGCCTGCCCCTCCTATGTCGAAAAAAGACGACCCCACCGCCTTTCGCCCCTTTGCCGACTCCCTCAAAGGCGTCAAGGTGGCCCGGAAAAAGGACCTTCCCCCGGCCGTGTCCAAGGCCGTGGCCGCTGCCGCCGCCAAACCGACCGCTCCCGAGGAAATTGACGAATCGGATTTCCTGCGGGCCATGTCCGGCGTGGCCAAGCTCGACCGGGAAAAAATTGGCGGCCGTGACGTGCGTCCCGTCGCGCCGCCGCCAGCCCCCCCCTCCCCGGCCGACGAGGAGCAAAACGCGCTCACCGCCCTGCGCGATCTCGTCGACGGCAAGGTGGAATTCACCCTGGAATACAGCGATGAATACGTCCAGGGCTTCATCACCGACCTCGACCCCAAGATCTACCGCCAACTGCGGGCCGGCCAGTTCTCGCCCGAGGCCCATCTGGACCTCCACGGTTTCAACGCCGATCAGGCCAAGCTCACCCTGTTCCATTTCATGCGCGAGCAGTATCTGGCCGGCAAGCGCTGCCTGCTGCTCATTCCCGGCCGCGGGGCCAATTCCCCGGGGGGGCTGCCGGTGCTCAAGGAAGAACTCAAGTCCTGGCTCACCCACGACCCCTTAAAGCGCGTGGTGTTGGCCTTTACCACCGCCCTGCCCCGCCACGGCGGCGCGGGCGCGCTGTACGTGCTCATGCGCAAATACAAAAAGACCAAGGGCAAGGTCCGCTTCGAAAAGGACTGGCCGGATTTCGGCTAGTGTCGCGTCCGGCAACCGTCGCCATCCCTGCCCCGGATCACGAAAAAACGCGGCCGCGCCCTTTCGGAGCGCGGCCGCGTCTCGTTTTGCGTCAAATTTTCGCTTCAGGCCGCCCAGGACCCCGACGGGGCCAGACAGGCGTCGATCTCCCGGGTCTTTTCCAGAATGCGGCCCCGGATGGCCTTGAATGCCGTCAGTTCCTTGACGCCATAGCGTTTTTTGGTCTGCACCAGCCCAGCCAAGTCCATGATCTCGTTGTAGAGATAGGGCATGTAGAGCGGATCGTGGCGGGTAAAGAACTGGATCTGGGAGAGCAGGTCCTTGATCTCCTGCTGGTGCTTGTCGGCCTTGCGCATGAGCTTTTCCAGCCGCCGGGAAGCGTTTTTGAGCGACGTCGCCCAGGACGCGGCCTTGGGCGCGAAGATGGGCCGCACGCGCGGACTGGCCGCCCGGGCCAGGGCCGAGAGAAACACGTCCTTGGCCGCGCCCCGGCTGGCGAAAAGCTCCCCCGAGGCCAGATCGGCCGGCCCCAAGTTGACCGCACCGTCGATGACCACGCCGCCGCCGTAGAGGTTGAAAAACCCGGCCGAGGAGGCGGCGATGTCCTTTTCGATGTCGCGCTTGGCAGCCAAAAAACCCATGTGGGTGTAGATGGTCTGGCCGTGCAGATTATTGAGCTTCACGTCGTCGCGGGGATTGTAGGTGTGCACCCAGACGGCGTTGTGGTGGCCGTCCACGTGGGTGCGTTCGCCCTGCCAGGACAGGTCGCAGCCGACGAACACGAAGCGTTCGGCCCCGGCCCAGCCCAGCAGGCGTTCCAACGTCACCGACACGTTGCCGCCGGCGTCCAGCACCAGTTCCTGGTCCTTGAGCACGTAGGTGCCGATGCCGCCCTGGGTCCACAGCGGGATGCGCGGCCCGGGATAACGGGCCACCACCGCCGGGTCCATCTTGGTGGAATAGACAAAGGGGATATCGGCCGCAAACGACAGGTCGCGCAAATTATCCAGGCTTTGCATCATGTTGTCGTTAAAATCGATGGCCAGACACAGGTCAGGCTTGATGCCCAGCCGCTCCAGGGCCGGCAGGGTCTGGAGGGCGGCGGCGTAAAAGCCCTTGTCGCGATGCTCCCGCAGCACCGGCGCGAACCCGGCCAGAGACGGACCCGCCCCAAGCAGCACGGCCGTCAGTCCCTTGGCCATACCGGCCATGCGGGCCAGACTGCCTTCGTCCATGGCCCGGGAATAATTGCGCAGTTCGTTGCCGACCATGACTTCCTGCTTGTGGCGCAGCGTGGTGAGCTCCACCGACAGGCTTTCCATCTTGGCTTTGACCAGCGCCCCCAGGCGCGGATATTCCGGCCCTATCTGCTGGCAGGCCAGATCGTTTCGCAGCCAGACCCGGGAAAACAGGAAGCTCACGTCAAAATTTTGGATGGCCAGCTCAATGTCGGCCGCGCGGGGCGGCACGAAACGCAGCTTGCCATGGCGCAGATAAGGCCGGTAATCGGTCTGGCCCAGGCAAGCCAGGAGCATCTCCGGCCGGGGTTCGGCCACCAGCACCTTGTGGGAATCCGGCGTGCCGGTCAGCACGTGGTTGAGGCCATAACCGATGCCCACGCCGACAATGATGGTTCCCGCGCCCTCAAGCTGCTCCTTGGGCCGCCAGTCGCGGTAGAAAAACGGCGGTGGCAGCTTCTCGAACAGCCCCACGCCGTCGTCCATGCGCCAATCCACGATGCCCGAGGCGTTGCGGTGCAGCCGCTCGTGGACAATGGCCGGATCGGGATTTTCCTCGGCCAGCCAGCGCCCGACCGGGTCGCCGGTCTCGGCCAGATACGCCAGGTTGTCGGCAAGGTACTTGTTGATCTCCATGGCCCCTTCCTTGGTTGAACTGACCAAGCCCAAGCAAATTTCCTGCCACTCTTGCCGGTTGGCGGTTTTTTGCCTACCACGGACCCTGCCCGGACGAATGCGGGCCAAATTTCCGAGAGGCGCGCCATGATCCACGATTCCGTGTTGTCCCTGGTCGGCAAGACACCGCTGGTGCGGATGCGCCGGGTTTGCCCCAATCCGCGCGTGACCATCTGCGCCAAGATCGAGTCGCGAAACCCCGGCGGCTCCATCAAGGACCGGGTGGCCCTGGCCATGATCGAAGCGGCCGAACGCTCGGGGGAACTCACCTCCGGGCGCACGGTCATCGAGGCCACCTCGGGCAACACCGGCATCGGCCTGGCCATGGTCTGCGCCGTCAAGGGCTACCCGCTAAAGCTGCTCATGCCGGCCTCGGCCTCGGAGGAACGCAAGCGCATCATGCGTGCCTACGGCGCGGAAATCGTGCTCACCCCGGGCAACCGGGGCACCGATGGGGCCATCGAGGAAGCCTACCGCCTGGCCCGGGAAGAACCCGACCGCTACGTGCTCATGGACCAGTTCAACAACCCGGCCAGCATCGAAGCCCACTACGCGGCCACGGCCGTGGAGATCTTCGAATCCACGGGCGGGGCCGTCACCCACGTGGTGGCCGCCCTGGGCACCTCGGGCACGGCCATGGGGCTGGTCAAGAAATTGAAAGAACTCAACCCCGCCATCACCGTGGCGGCGGTGGAGCCCAGGCCCGGCCATAAGATCCAGGGCCTTAAAAACATGCAGGAGTCCTATCCTCCGGGCATATTTAACAAGCACGCCCTGGACGCCATCGTGCCGGTAGAGGACGAGGACGCCTTTGCCATGGCTCGGCGTCTGGCCCGGGACGAAGGCATCCTGGCCGGCATGAGCGGCGGCGCGGCCATGGCGGCGGCGGCGCGGCTGGCCGGGGAACTGGCCGAGGGGCTCATCGTGGTCATCCTGGCCGACAGCGGCGAGCGCTACCTGTCCACCACCCTTTTTGCCGCGCCCGAGAAAAAAGGCGTGGCGCTCACCAGCGTCGGCCAGCCCGATCCGGTCCATCTCGACCCGGCCGCGGCCGCGCCCGGGCTTTTCACCTTCGGCCCGCCCCTGCCCGAACCCGGCGACCTGGACGCCTGGCGGCGCATCGTCACCCTGGACGTGCTGCGGCGCACCCTTTCCCGCTCCGGCGGCCGGCCGACCCTGGCCGTGGGCCTGGCCGACCTGGACGACCGCTGCCTGGATGCCTCGCGGGCGGCCGGACGCAAGTGCCGGGAGTATGCTGCCGAAGCCCGGGAGCAGGTCGCCGCCCTGGCCGAAAGCCTGGGCGTCGCCGACGCGGTCTTTCCCCTAGCCGGCGAGGCCATGGACGAGGCCATGGCCCTGGCCCGAAAGCTTATGGACAAGGGCCTGGCCTACGAGAAGCTGCGCAGCGTCTACTTCGACGTGGCCCGGGACAAGGCCTACGGCGGCCTGCTCGGCCTGGACATGACCAAGCTGTGCCTGGGCAAGACCGTGGATCTCGACTCCTACGCCAAGGACCATCCCCGGGATTTCACGCTTTTAAAGCGCGTGAGCCTCAAGGATCTCAAGGCCGGCGACGTCTGGGCCACGGCCTGGGGCAACGTGCGGCCGAGCTGGTTTCTCCAGATGGCCTCGGCGGCCGTGCGCGCCCTGCCGGCCGTGACGGTGGTGGCCACCGACGAGGACAAGACCTTCCCACATATCGAGAACCTGCGCGCCGTCTGGGCTGGCGGGGCCGGGCTGGCCCCGGCCGTCTGGCTGGTCGGCGGGCGCATCTGCGGCCGCGAAGGGGCCGAGGCCGTGCCGACCCTGGCCGATCTGCTTGGCTACGGCGTCCATCCCCTGACCGTGCGGGCCTGGCTGCTCTCCACGAGCTACCACAAGCCCCTTTGCGCCGCGCCCGAGGCCCTGGCCATGTGGGAACGCAACCGGGCGCGCATCCAGGAACTGGCCGCCGGCCTGACCCTGGCCGCCGGAGAGGGACAACCCTCGGGCGCGGCCCAGGCCGAGGCCGAAGGATTGGAAGCGGCCCTGGAGGCCGCCCTGGCCGAAGACCTGTCCGTGGCCCAGTTCTGGCCGGCTCTTTTCGCCTTCGCCCGCCAGGCCAACGCCGGACTGGCCGCAGGAACGCTTGGCGGCGCCGACGCCGCCCGCCATCTGGCCGCCCTGGCCGCCGCCGACGCCGCCCTTGGGCTGCTCGACCCGGCCGGGCTGCCGCTGTCGCCCCCCCACTGGCCGGCCGAGGCGGCGCGGCTCATCGAAGCCCGAGCCCAGGCCCGGGCGGCCAAGGACTTCACCCGGGCCGACGCCCTGCGCCGCGACATCGAGGCCATGGGGCTGCGCCTGGAAGACGCTCCCGGGGGGGCGCGCCTTTTCGCTGCCCGGCCGTCTCCGGGCCGGGGCAAGCCGTGAGCGACTGTCTGGCCACGGGATTCGCCGGCTGCGACCGGGCGGCCGATCCAGACATTTTCGTGCGCTGCCTGCGCTATCTCGCCGCCGCCCCGGGGATGCGATCCATCAAGGACGAAAGCCTGGCCTGGCTGGGCCTTGCCCCCGGCGACACCGCCCTGGACCTGGGCTGCGGCCTGGGCGGGGAAGCGACGGCCATGGCCGGGAGCGTCGCCCCGTCCGGTTTGGCCGTGGGCCTGGACGCCAGCCGGGTGATGCTGGCCCGGGCGGCCAATGCAGCCGGTCAAGCCGCCGTGCGTCCGGTCTTCGTGGCCGGCGACGGCGCTCACCTGCCCTTTGTCGACGGAGCCTTCGCCGGCTGCCGGGTGGAGCGCACCCTGCAACATGTGCCCGTCCCTGGGGCTGTGCTGGCCGAGATGGCGCGGGTGACGCGCCCGGGCGGGGCAGTCGTTGCCGTGGAGCCGGACTGGGGCACGTTCGTGGTGGATTCCAGCCATACGGCTGTGGCCCGGCGGTTGGCGGAATTTTGGTGCGACAGCTTCCGCCGCGGCTGGATCGGCCGAGAACTCGGCCGCTTGCTGTCCGAGGCCGGCCTGAAGGAAATCGAGGTGATCGGGCGGTCGCTTGTGCTGCGCGAACTGGCCGCCGCCGAGGCGGTCTACAGCCTGTCCGACACGGCCGACCGAGCCGTGGCCGCCGGGGCGCTGCCCCAGGGCGCGACGGGGTCGTTTCTGACGGAACTGCGCCGCCGCGACGCGGCCGGCACGTTTTTTTCGAGCCTCACCTTCTTCCTGGCCCGGGGCCGCAAGCCCCGGACCTGACGCCGGCCCGGCCGCCCGGCTATTTGGGCAAGGGCGCGGCCACCAGCAAAATCCATTTCTCGCCAAAGGTCTTTTCCGCAAAAGCCTTGCGAAAAGCGGCCATGCCGGCCGGCTCGGACAGCATCAGCTCATGGCTGCCCCGGCCCGGAGTGGCGTGGGCGAAGCGGACCTTGCCGGCGGCGTCGCGGTAAAGGACGCCGACGTGGTAGTAATAGAGGCGGCCTTTGATCTCTTTGCTCAGCGCCGCGTAAGCGACCTCGCCCGGAGCCAACTTCGGCAGCACGGCGGCCCAGGCGGCCGCGTCGTGCAGGGGAAAGCCGCGAAACCGGGCCGCGTCCACAGCCTCGGGAGCCGGCGGCAGGCCCGGGCCCGGCACAAGCAGCCGACGGGGCAGGCCGTCGGTGACGTTTAAGATCAGGTCGTAGCCGAAGTCCCAGTCTTCGCCGGCCGCCGCGCCCGGGCCGGAATCGCTCTTGCGGTCGCGGCGCATGGCGTCCAGGGGCAGGGGGCGGCCCAGGATGCCCCGGGAGGCCGTGACCACGAAGCCGCTGCAATTGAGCCCCCGATCCGGGAAGGTTCTGGACTGGTCGGCAAACAGGGTATGACGGCCGGCGGGGTCGTCCACGCCGTCGTCGCGGTAGGGCGTGCCGAGAAGCGGGGTCACGGCGTCGGACGGCGCGGCGGCCAAGGCGGCGTCAAAGATGCAACAGACGGCCAAAGCGACGGCCAGGGCGACCAGGAGCGTTTGACCGCGCGGCAAAAGCCGCGTAACATCCATAAGATAATCGGGCCGCAAGGACTGGGGCCGTTTCCCGGACAAGGCCGGAACACCACGGAAGTTGCTCAGGAGGCGGAGCATGAAGTTTACCATTGAGATCAAGGGTTTCGGTCAGCGCATTTTCTATTCCTACATTGAGAAGGAAGTGGTGCGCGAGGCCCGCGAAGCCAACCGGGAACGCTACATCGAATACATCTACCACGGCGTGGACAACAATCTCCACTCTTCGGGCGAGGATCTGCTGGAAAGCAACCGCCCCGTGGTCTACATTATTGTCAATGAAAAAGAAAAGCTCCGGGTGAGCCTAAGCAAGATCAATTGCGAGGTCAAGAGCTACCCGGCCAAGAAGATTTTCCAGCCCTACGTCAAAAACAATCTGCTGTACTGCTTCGGCTACAATGAAGAATACATCCACACGTATTCCTTCAGCGACGTCGAAGAGATCGATATCGACAAGATCACCGCCCGCATTGTGGAGACAGAGATCCCCAAGACTATCGAAAACAACGTCTGGCTGCAAAAAGTCATCCACATCGAAAGCATGCTCTACGACGGCAAGGAGATCAAGCGCGAGGAGTTCCTGTCGCGCCCCATGGGGACCAACCTCGGGCCGGTCATTATCGATCTGGAGTAAGCGCCGCCTGTTGGCGATGCGAAAAAAGCCCGGCGCATGCGCCGGGCTTTTTTGTTGCCCCATGCGGGGGGTCTGGGGGCCTCAGGCCCCCAGCCGCCGGAGGCATTCTTCAATCTCCCCTCGCCCCCCGTTATCGCCCCTGTTCAGCAATTACCCGCAGCTCTCGGGCGGCGGCTTCGGGGTCCGGGGCGGCGCAGATGGCTGACACCATGGCCAGTCCGGCCGCGCCGGCGGCCATGACCGCGGCCGCGTTGGCCGCCGTCACCGCGCCAATGGCCACCACCGGCACCTCGGCCAGGGCAATCATGCGGATCAAGCCCTCAATCCCCTGGGGCGCGCCGGCGTCTTTTTTGGTGGCCGTGGCGAAAACCGGCCCGGCCCCGAGGTAATCGACCGGCTCTCCACGGGCGGCCCGGGCCTCGTCCTCGCCGGTGACGGAAAGCCCCAGCAGGCGGTCCGGGCCGATGAGCGCGCGCACGTCGGCCGGGCGCATGTCGTCTTGGCCCACGTGGACGCCGTCGGCGTCGCAGGCCAGGGCCACGTCCACCCGGTCGTTGATGACGAGCCTGGCTCCAAGGGGGCGCACAAGGCCTACCAGCGCCCGGGCCAGCTCCACGAACTCCCGGGTGCAGGCGTTTTTCTCGCGCAGCTGCACGAGCTTCGCCCCGCCGGCCACGGCCCGGCCCACGACGTCGAGCAGGTCGCGACCGGCAAGGCATCCCCGGTCCGTGACGAGATAGAGGGTTGGATCGAAGTTCGGTTTCATGCGCTCACCCGCGCCCCGGCCGCGATTTCGGCCTCGGTGAGGCTGTAGACCACATCCAGGAAACGCACGGCCAGGCTGCCCGGACCGGCCACGCCGGCTGCGGCGAGGCGGCCGGCGGCGGCCATGACGGCCATGGCGTGGCAGGTAGCGGCGAAATAGTCGGGATTGACGGCCAAAAACGCGCCCACAAAGGCCGTGGCCGTGCAGCCAAGGCCCGTGACCCGGGTCATCATGGCATGGCCCCCGGCCAGCTCCACCACGCGCTCGCCGTCGGTCACCACATCCACCTCGCCGCTGACGCACACCGTGCAGCCCAGGGACCGGGCCAGGGCCACGGCGGCCGGCGCGGCCTCGCGGCTGGCGTGCTGGCTGTCGGCGCCCTTGGAAAGGGCGGCCTCGCCGGCCAGGGCGAGGATTTCCGAGGCATTGCCCCGGACGGCGGCCAGCCGCACGGTTTCCAGCATCCGCCCGGCCACCTCGCGTCGCCGGGAGGTGACGCCGGCGGCCACGGGATCAAAGACCACGGGCACGCCGCCGGCATTGGCGGCCCCGCCCGCAGCCAGCATGGCCTCAATATTCTCGCCGCCCGGGGTGCCCATGTTGCACACCAGCGCCCCGGCCAGGGCGGCCAGTTCGGCGGCGTCGGCCGGATGGTGGGTCATGGCCGGCGAAGCTCCCAGGGCCAGCAGGGCGTTGGCCGTGGCATTGGTGACCACGTTGTTGGTGATATTGACGACCAGCGGCGCGTTTTGACGGATGCGGGCGAGATCGGCGAAGACGGCTGCGGCGAACGGCATGGCGATGTCCCGAGGGGTTGGAGTTGGCAACAATCGACTGGCTTGGGGATAGCCCGAGGCGGCCCCCTTGGCAACGACGGCCGGGGGAGTTGACGGCAATTGTTGATCAGCTATATCGGATTATGGTCCGACGTGAAGTACGCATCCCCGCCCTGGCCGTCCTGGCTTGGACGCTCCTGCTTGGACTGCTGTTCACCATCCAATACCTGTCGGATAGGCAAAGCGCCGAAGCCATGATGCTGCAGGCGGCCCGGGGCATTTTCCAGCAGATCGTGCTCACCCGGGAATGGAACGCCCAGCACGGCGGCGTCTACGTGCCGGTGACCCCGAACAGCCAGCCCAATCCCTATCTCCCCGACGAGCGGCGCACCGTGACCACCCTCGACGGCCTGACGCTGACCCGGGTCAACCCGGCCTTCATGACCCGCCAGATTGCCGAAGCAGCGGCCCAACGCGACGGCCTTGGCCTGCATCTCACCAGCCTCAATCCCCTGCGCCCGGAAAACAGCCCCACCAGCTGGGAAGCCCGAGCCTTGGCCGATTTTGAAAGCGGCGACACCGAGGCCCACAACATCGGGGCAACCCCGGCCGGCCCGGTCTTTCGCTACATGGCCCCGCTTTTCGTGACCGAGAGCTGCCTGCCCTGCCACGCCAAGCAAGGCTACGCCGTCGGCGAGGTGCGCGGCGGCATCAGCGTCACATTGCCGGCCGGGCATTTCCTGGCCGCCCAGTCCGCCGCCGTCGGCGGCACGGCCGGGCTTTACACCCTCATCTGGCTGGTGGGCGCGACCTGCACCGGCGTCGGCACGGCCACCATCCTGGCCGGCAAGGCCAAGGCCGAAGCAGCCAACCAGGCCAAGACCACCTTCCTGTCCATCCTCAGCCACGAACTGCGCACGCCCTTAAACGGCGTCCTGGGCATGTTGGAGATCCTGGGTTCCACCCGTCTGAACGAGGAACAGCGTTCCCTGACGGGCGACGCCCGGGCCGCCGCCTTGGCCATGAACGCCCAAGTCCAGGAGCTGCTGGAACTGGCCGGCCTGGAAAACGGCCAAGGCATGTTGCACATGACCCGCTTCGCCCCGGTCAAGACGGTGGAGGAGGCCGTGGCCCCCCTGGCCCAGGCGGCCCGCGACAAGGGGTTGGCTTTCGAGCTGCTCACGGCGGCCGATTTGCCCCGGGAACTGCTTGGCGACGGCGAACGCCTTGGCCGCATCGTGACCATCCTGACCGACAATGCCGTCAAATTCACGGCCACGGGCGGGATCAAGGTAGCGGTCTCGGCGGCAGCCGCCGCCGACGGTTCCTGCCGGCTGAGCGTGGCCGTGGCCGACACCGGCCACGGCATCGAGGACGATCGCCTGGATGCCGTATTCGAGCCGTTTTATCAGGCCGAAAACGTGCTCACCCGGTGCAAGCCCGGTCTCGGGGCCGGCCTGACCATCGCCCGCAAACACGCCGAACTCCTCGGGGCCAGCCTCGCCTGCCGCAGCACCCCCGGCCTGGGCTCCACGTTTACCATCACCGCGCCGTTTCGGCTGGTGTAGGGGGAAAGCGGGGAGAAAGGCATGCCTCCGGCGGCCGGGGGGGGGGGACCCAATGTCTGGCCTGGGCTATTACGTGACCAGCTTTAGCGGCCCAAGCCGCTGGTTTTCCTGCTCCTGCCGACGAAGGTATCTCGGATCAGCTTTTGTCACGACCAACGGTCGATTCAGGCTCCTTCACCGGAACGGTCGGCGCCGCCGGCGAAGGCCGCAGGCCACTGCCTTCGCCGGGCGGCACACAGGCTACTTTTTGGCGCTGGCGCCGGCGTTGTACTGGTAGTTGCCCTCAAACTGGTCGAGAACGACGGTATTGGGTGGGTTGGAGTCGGCGGCGGCCGTCAGATTCAACTCCTTGTCCAACTTGCGTGATCTGAACTGCCATCCCTTAGGCAAGGTCAGGCGCTTGCCCAGGGTGGGCAGGTTTTCGATGGTGTTTTTTGGATCGATCTTCAGCGACAGACTGAACATGGTGTATACGGCGCCCTCGGGCGTGATCAGTTCATACACCGTTTCACCCGCATGGAAAACAAAGCTGCTGGTACGTTTGGAGACCATCGGCTCGTAGGTCGGCATCTTTCCGGAAGCGAACTTTTCCAAATTCGGAACTTCAAAAATGCCGTCCAGTTTCAAGGGAATCCCGGCGATCACTCTCTGCTTGCAGCCATCCCAGGACATCCCGCTTACGGTGTTCGCCACCAAACGGCGCGGGCCATTGAAAAAGACACCGTTGCTCCCGTACTCCTTCATCAAGGTCTCCGCACGCAGAGCGCGGAAGCGGGCGTCCATCTCCTCGTTGGGCGCGGGAAGGTCGTTGCTGAGAGAGTTAAAGTAGTTGCCGATCCCGCCGCCGTCGGGCTGGCGGAACATGAACAGAATCTCGTAGAAAGCCCTGCCGCGCCAGTTCTCAGCCTTGATCGGGCAGGGATCGGTCAGCTTGACCACCGGTTGGGCTTCCAGTTTGGCTTGTGCTTGTGCCGTGGAGTGGCAGGCCACCGCAGCGACCAGCGTGGCAGCGGTGAAGAGGGTCGTCAATACGATCTGCATACGCTTCATGATGGCTCCTCTCGTTAGTGTGGATAAGCGGAGAGCGAAACTACCAATGGGGACGCGCGCCGAACCTGAACACTTCTGGCAGGTTCCTGGTTTGGAATTGCTCTTGCCGGGACCGGTCTTGTCGTAGACGCTCAAGAACTCGTCGACGAGGATCGTCACAACGTCTCCTTATACGCAACTGCGGTCCGCTTCATGTTGATGATTTCGACGAGCGCTTGTGGAGCACTTTCCCTGTTCACGGGCATGTCCGGGTTTACATACGAGCCGTAGCAATTCGCAACGATAACGCCTGTCTTCGGATCGATGGCGACGAGGTACCTTTGCAATATTTCATAAAATCGCCATTTCTGGCCGGGGAGGTCAAGGGGAAAGTTTGGGGAAAGTGCTACTCGTGCTTAAACTAAATCCAACTCGTTTCAAACCAGATAGAGTCGACACAGGCAGCTGTACCGATAATCAGGCTACAACCAACCGCCAACTGATTAATACTTCAACATTATTCTGACGAATAACTTGCCTGAATCGCCACCGCCCCCCGCAGGGGAAAAAGGCGGCGGCCCGACAAAAAAAGACGGGCGTCGAACTTGCGTCCGACGCCCGCCCGGCCAATGGCGGCCTCCCCCTAGCTGGCGAGTGGTAACCGTGTGTGAGACTGCCTGCCGGCTCCACGGGGCGTAACCGGGTATCCCGGTCGCCGGAGTTTGCGGCAGGACTGCCCGTGATGGGGGCCTGGCTGGGAAATCTTGATGCTCCTCATCCCCGCATCTGCTCGATGGTGCGCTCCAGCTCGCGCCCAAGCGGGGTTTTGAGCGACAGATGCCGCTCCAGGGCGGTGATGCCCTTGACCACCGTGGAATGGCGGCGATTGAACTGCACGCCGATGTCGGCCAGCGACAGGTCGGTGTGCTGCCGGGCCAGCAGGAAGGCCGTGTTGCGGGCCAGGACGTACTGGCGCTTGCGCGACTTGGACTTGAGCTGGTCGGGCGAAAGGCGGTAGACGTCGCAGACGTAGCCCACGATGTCGTCCAGGCTGACCGGGGCCTGGGCCACGTCGTAGTGGCGCAGCACATCCCAGGCCAGGTCCACGGAAATGCGGCAATTGAGGAGCTTGGCCTTGAGCACGAGGTTCTGCAGGCAGCTCTCCAGTTGGCGCACATCCGAGGGCAGCTTGTCGGCCAGAAGCGTGGACACTTCCTCGGGCAACAGCACCTGATGCACGGCGGCCTTGCGGGCCAGGATGCGGCGGCGCATGTCCAGGTCGGGCTTGTCGATGACGGCCAAAAAGCCCGAGTTGATGCGCGACAGGAGCTGGCTGTCCAAGCCCGAAAGCTCCTTGGGCAAAAAGGAGCTCGTAAAGACCAGACGGCAGCCCCGGGCGTTGAGGGCTTTTAGGGTATTGAGCAGCTCGTCCTGGATGCGCGGCTTGTCGCGGAAGAAATGAACATCCTCCAGCAAAAGGACGTCGACGTTTTCCCGGAAGGCGGCCTTGAACTGCTCCACCTGCTTGGTCTTGATGGCCATGACCAGCCGGTTGGCGAACTCCTCGGCCGACAGATAGGCGACCCGGGGCTGACGTCCGGGCTGGCCGCCGAGGATGCGACGGCCCATGGCCTGGATGAGGTGGGTCTTGCCCAGGCCCGGAGCCGAGCTGATGAACAGCTGCTCCGCCGACAAGGACAGATCGCAGATGCCCTTGCTTGCGGCGTAAGCCATCTCATTGGACGGGCCGACCACGAACTCGTCGTAGCTGAAGCGGAACCGGTCGGCCAAAGCCGGCGGGGCGCTGGGGGCCACGGGCAGGGTCAGGGGTGCGGCCACGGGCCGAGGGCCGGCCGGGCGTTGTCCTGGCTGGCGACGGGGGCGGCCGGAGGCGGCCGGGGCCAGCCCAGCCGAGGCGGCGACCGGGGCGGCGGCCCTGGAGGCTTCGACCACAAACACCTGGGGACGCGCGCCCATGGCCACGGCGGCGGCCTCGGCAATGGAATCGGTCAGTCGTTCGCGCACCCAGGTGGCCACAAAGGCGTTGGGAGCGACAAGTTCCAGCGCACCATCACGGGCCCGGGCCGCGAGGGGCTTGATCCAGAGGTTGAACAGTCCGGGGCTCAGGGTCTTTTCGAGCAGTTGTTTGGTTTGTGACCAAATCGTTTCCATGGCGCGCACACTACGGCCGCTCCGTGGCCGGGCAAAGGACGATTAGGCTCCGGATTCCGGGGGGCGTCTCTTTGGTTCTCTACAGCGCAACCACCTGGAAACTGGTTCATTTCTCGCCAACCCCCGTGAAACGTGGGCTTTCGTGGCAGGCCCTCAAGCCGCATGGCGCAAGGGTTTCCCGGCAGCGGGCCATATTATGCACACCTGTGAAAGCGTTTTCCACAGGTATTCTCGTCATTATCTCAATCCATGTCACTTGAAGTCAAAATATTTCGTCTTCCAACAGGCCACTTTTTGGTTGACCACCGCCAAAACCCGCTCGGCCCTTACCTTTGCCGGCCGTCAACAGGTTTCGGCAACATGCACACGACACGAACAACCACACAATTTCATTCATAAAAAAACTTTATCCCGCATTTCCCGGCTCTTCGGACGCCACAACGAAAAAGCCCGCCACTGGCGTGGCGGGCTTGAAAATCAGACAAAGAAAGCCGGATTTCGGGAATTAGGCGGAATGGGGACCGATTTGCCCGAGTCTGGGATAGCGGCCGCAGGTGAAGCGCTCGGCCTCGGGACAGTAGCCAAGCCGCTCGCAGCGCGCCCCGGCCCCGGCAAAGATCACGGGCAGGGCCTGCCGACACTGGTCCAGCATGGCCAGGGCCATGGCCCGGATCTCCCACTGGGCCCGGGTGCAGCAACGCAGCTCGAAGAAATGCAACAGCGAGCGGCAGTTCATGGTCACGACCACCTTGGTCTCGCAGGCGTTGGGCAACATGAACCGGGCGTCCTCGTTGGCCTTGTCCCCGCGCCCGTGGCGGGCCAGGATCTCCTGCAGCTCGGCATACGCCGTCCCGGCCTGCTCCATGGCCGATTCGTACCGCGCCCTGGCCTCGGGAATGGCCGCGATCTGGGGCGGCAGCACGTAATCAAAGCCCAGGGCGTCCACGTAACGCTGGGACTGCTGGGAATAGCTGGCGATGCGGTGGCGCACGAGCTGATGGGACAGCGCCCGGGACACGCCGGAAATCGCAAAGGTGAACGACACGTGCTCGATGGGCGATTCGTGGCCGGACTCCAGTATCCGTGCCACAAAAGCGGCCTGCTTGTCCGGGGCGATGTCGCCGGACAGCAGGCGCGGCCACAGATCGGCCACGTCGCCGGCATGGTAGCACTGCCGAAAAGCGGCATAAATGAGGGCCAACGCGTCGGGGGTATGGGCCAGTAACGTCACGGCAAGCCGAGTCGGCGGCATGTTGCGTCCTTGGTAGAGATTCGTCGTGCTAGAGATTCGTCAGAAAAAAAGCCTCCGGCGGCCAAAGGGCTGCCGCCCTTTGGAATCCCGCATCGGGGCTGGCCTTGGCGGGATAGTGGTCCCATCAATGTCGTCGCGTGAAAGACCATTGCCTGCTTCGCTTCCTGCGTTGGCCGACGGCCCGGCGCTCGTGTCGCGTCCACGAAAACCACACAGAGCTTTTCGAAGACAACAGTCTAAACCATTAATATTTTAAAAATACTATGGTATTTTTTATGAGACGCGACACTAGCCCAATTTCCCCTTGATATGGGCATAGGCCTTGGCCGTGGCCACCCGGCCGCGCGGGGTGCGCTTTATAAGCCCGCACTGGATGAGATACGGCTCGTAGATCTCCTCCAGGGTGCGCACCTCTTCGCTTAGGGCCACAGCCAGGGTTTTGACCCCCACCGGCCCGCCTTCATAATGGTGGATGAGGGTCTCCAAGATCTTGCGGTCCATCATGTCCAGGCCGTGGGGATCGACGTCCAGGCGAGCCAGGGCCTTGGCGGCCAGTTCGCCGTCCAGGGTTTGCGCTCCGGCCACCACCGCGAAATCGCGCACCCGGCGCAGCAGCCGGCCGGCGATGCGCGGCGTGCCCCGCGAGCGCTGGCCGATGGCCAGGGCTCCGTCCGGGGTGATGGCGATGCCTAAAATCCCGGCCGCCCGGGTGACGATGCGGGCCAGCTCGTCGGGGCCGTAGAATTCCAGGCGAAAAATGACGCCGAAGCGGTCGCGCAGCGGCGAGGTGAGAAGCCCAAGCCGGGTGGTGGCCCCGACCAGGGTGAAGGGTTCGAGGTCGATGCGCACGGTGCGCGCCCCCGGCCCCTGGCCGATGATGAGGTCGAGCTTGAAATCCTCCATGGCCGGGTAGAGGATTTCCTCCACCGCCGCCGGCATCCGGTGGATTTCATCAATAAACAGGATGTCGCCCCGGCGCAGGTTGGTGACGATGGCGGCCAGGTCGCCGCAGCGCTCCAGCACCGGCCCGGTGGTCTGGACCAGATTGACGCCCAGTTCCGAGGCCATGATCTGGGCCAGCGTGGTTTTGCCCAGGCCCGGCGGGCCGTAGAGCAGGCTGTGGTCCAGGGTGCGGCCCTGCTCCAGGGCGGCGCGCAAAAAGACCTTGAGGTTGGCGCGCAGGTCATCCTGGCCGATGAAATCGGCCAGCCGCGACGGCCGGATGGTGTCGTCGGGCGAGGGCGCGGCCGGGATGAGCCCTTCTGGCGGACAGAAATCCTTGTCGTCCATGCTCACTTCTTGGCCGAGGCCAGCCGTTTGAGGGCCTGGCGCAGGGCGGCGGCCACGTCAAGGTCGGGTTCGGCCTCCAGGACCTCGGCCGCGACCTGCCGGGCCTCGGGTTCGGGATAGCCGAGGTTGGTCAGCCCGGCCACGACGTCGCCGGCCACGCCGCCGGGGATCGGAACCGACGGGGCCAGCCCGGCCGCCGGGGCGCGGCCTTCGAGCTTGTAGGAAAGCTCGATAAAGATGCGCTGGGCGCTTTTCTTGCCGATACCCGGCACCCGCACCAGGGCCTCGGCGTCGCCGGAGGCCACCACCCGCAGCAGATCGTCGGCGGTGAAATGCGACAGGATGGCCAGGGCCGTGCGCGGGCCGAGCTTGGAGATGCCGATGAGCGTACGGAAGGTCTCGCGGTCGTCGAGGCTGGCGAAGCCGAAGAGTTCCAGGGCGTCCTCGCGCACCACGGTATGGACAAAAAGCGAAACCTGGCCGCCCGGGGCCGGCAACGCGGCGGCCACCGGGGTGGGCAGTTCCAGTTCGTAGCCCACGCCGCCCGGGGTGAGCACGATGGCAAACCGGTCGCGCCGGGCCACGACCCGGCCTTCGAGATAGCCGATCATCTGGCCCCGCACAGGCGGGTTAGCCGCCGTTGATTGAGGTGGCACACGGCCGCAGCCAGGGCGTCGGTGGCGTCCACGGCGAAAGTTTCCCGACATGCCAGCACCCGCGCCACCATGAAGGCCACCTGGGACTTCTCGGCCCGTCCCGTGCCCACCAGGCTTTGCTTGATTACGGTCGGTTCGTAGGAATGGACGCTAAGGCCGGCCACGGCGCAGGCGGCCAGGGCCGCGCCCCGGGCCTGGCCGAGCTTGAGGGCCGTGGCGGCGTTTTTGGAGACAAAGACGTTTTCCACCGAGACCTCGGCCGGGCCGTGGCGTTGGATGAGTTCGGCCACGGCGGTAAAGATGACGCCCAGGCGGCTGGGGAAATCGGGCTGGCTGGTCGTTCGCACCACGCCGGCATCCACGAGTTCGAGCACGCCCGAGCGTTCGCGCACCAGGCCATAGCCCGTGGCCCGCGAGCCGGGATCGAGTCCCAGGATGATGCCGTCGCCGGTGTTTGCCATGCCGTGGTCTACCGTTTTCGCCAAAGAGAAGAAAGCCCCCAGGGCCTCAAACAGGAACCGGGAGGCTAACCCTCCCGGTTCCTGAACAATCTCCGTCACAGTACCGCCAGCACCCTTTACCCTTTTTCCCAATCGGGGGGTCCGGGGGCCTCAGGCCCCCGGCCGCCGGAGGCCTCTTCGCTCTTCTCTTACCCAAACATCTCGTCGGGCAGATCGGCGTTGGAGTGGACTTTCTGGACGTCTTCGTTGTCTTCGAGCATGTCGATAAGTTTGAGCAGCTTCTGACCGGCTTCCAGGTCCAGGGCCACCATGTTGGCCGGCACCATGGCCACTTCGGCGTCCTCGGAGACCATGCCGGCGGCTTCGAAGGCGGCGCGCAGGGGTTCGAAGTCGGCCGGGGCGCAATGCACTTCCCAGACCTCGCCTTCATCCATGATTTCCTCGGCCCCGTGTTCCAGGCCCACTTCCATGAGCTGGTCCTCGGTGAAGGTCTTGGGGAAGGAGAAGACGCCCTTTTGGGAGAACATCCAGGACACGCAGCCGGATTCGCCCATGGCTCCGCCGCCCTTGGACAGCAGGTGGCGCACTTCGGCCACGGTACGGTTGCGGTTGTCGGTGGCCGCTTCGACCAGGATGGCGACGCCGCCCGGGCCGTAGCCTTCGTAGAGGACTTCTTCCAGGTTTTCGCCGGCAAGCTCGCCAGTGCCTTTCTTGATGGCCTGATCGATCTTGTCCTTGGGCAGGTTGACGGCCTTGGCGGCGGCGATGGCGGATTTGAGGCGCTGGTTGAGCGCCGTGTCGGCCCCGCCAGCCCGGGCGGCCAGCATGAGTTCCTTGGTCACCTTGGTGAAAAACTTGCTCTTCTTGGCGTCCTGCACCGACTTGCGGGCCTGGATGTTATGCCATTTGCTATGTCCGGCCATGGTTCCTCCTGGAAAAAGTCTCGGGGGTTACCCGTGTAGTTTGCTGGGTCATGTCGACGGTCCGGGTGGTCCCGGCCCGCTGCCGCCGCAAGGGGCGAGGGTTGGCCCCTTGGTCGCGCCTATTAAATGAAGCGTCGCGGCTAGTCGTTTGGCGGCAAGGGCGAGGGGGCGGGATCGTCGGGCTGGCCCACGGGGGCAGTGAAGCCCGTGGCCACGAAGAAGATTTCCTTGCTCTCGGCCCGGGAGCTTTTGGGCTTGGCCACCCGCACGGCGGAAAAATACTGGCGCAGCCCCTTCTGGAAGGCCGGCGAATCCGGCCCCTGAAAAATCTTGACCACGAACGCGCCGCCGGGCTTAAGCCGCGTGACAGCCACGGACAGGGCCGCCTCGCACAGCTCCAACGATCTGGCCTGGTCGGTGAACTTGTGGCCGATGGTCTTGGGGGCCATGTCGCTTAGAACGACGTCAAAGGGGCCGAAGCGCTCGAAGGCCTCGGCGATGTCCGGCCCGGGTTCGAGCATGTCGCCGATAAGGTAGGTGACGTTGCCCGGAAAGGCCGTGGCGGCGGGGTTGAGGTCGACGGCGAGCACCCGGCCGGACGGCCCCACCCGCTTGGCGGCGTAGAGGGACCAGGAGCCGGGGCAGGCTCCAAGATCGAGGACGGCCGCGCCGGGGGTAAGCAGGCGCGATTGTTTTTCGATCTCCTCGAGTTTATAGACGGAGCGCGCCGGATAGTTATCCTGCTTGGCCTTGTTGAAATAGTGGTCGCGGTACGTTTTCATGACGGGCAACCCGGATACCGTTTACCGGACAAGCTTTCAAGGAAAAGACGCCGCCATGGCCCACATGGACCGCCCAAACCGCGCCGTGGTCATCGACGAGACCGGCGCACGCCGCACACTGGCCGCCGGGGAAGCCGCCTTTGAGGCCCTGGCAGCGGGCGGGCGGCCGCTTTTTTTGGGCCTGGGACCCGATCCGGGCGTCGCCGTGGCCCTGGCCGGCGGGCAGCCGGCCGACTGGCTCGAATGCCCGGCCTTCGAGGCGGCCATGGGGCCGGATTGGCTTGCGCGCCTGCCGGCCGGCTGGAAACGCCTGACCCCAGGCGATCTGACGCCCGGGCGCGTCCGGGCCGCCCGCGTGATTTTCTATCGTCAAAACAGCCGGCTCTTCCCGTCATTTTGGGGGCCGGTCCTGGCCCGCCTCCAACTGGCTCTGCTCCCCGGGCCGGACCGGGCCGCGCGCAGCCCCGGGGTCATCCTGCCGCGCCCGGCCAAGGGCCTGCTTGAGCCGGAAATCGCCCGGGCGCTGACGGTGCTTGGCCGACCGGCCCTCGACATCGCCCCCGAAGCCTGCCCGGCCGCCCTGGCCGCCCTGCTCTCCCGGCAGACGCCGTCCGCTCTGCTCTCCATAAACGGGGCCGGCCTGGATGACGAGGGAATTTCCGCCGCCCTTTTGGCCGAGGCCGGCGTGCCCCTGGCCATCTGGTTCGTGGACAACCCGTTCCATGTACTGGGCCGGTTTCGCGGCGGCTTCTGGAAGCGGGCGCTGCTGGCCGTCACCGACGACAGCTTTATCGAACCGTTGCGCCGTCTTGGGGCCGCCCGGACCCTGCATCTGCCGCTTGGGGCAAGCGCCCATTTCTTCGCGGCCGCGCCGACGCCGGAGCTGGCCGACGGGGCGGTCTTTGTCGGGCGCAGCGCCTTTGCCGGGCGCGATGCTTTTTTCGCCGGCTGCCGGCTGCCGGACGGGCTGACGGACACGGCCCGGGCCATGGTCGCGGCCGGCGGCCGGCCGGACTACTTCTGGTGGGCGGAAAAACTCGGCTTGGGCGCGCTTTGGCCCGGCAAGGCCGGCCGCGCCGCCGGGCTGGGGGCCGAGACAGCCTCCCTGGCCCTGCGGGCCGGGGCGCTTGCCGCCGTGGCCGAGGCTATGCCGCTGGTCGTTTACGGCGACGAAGGCTGGCGCGAGCTTTTGCCCGAAGGCGTGTCCCTGTTCCCGCCGGTAGATTACTACGGCACGCTGCCGGGCCTCTACGCCGGGGGCGGGGTGACGCTCAACGCCACCAGCCTGCTGCTTCCCCGGGGGCTCACCCAGCGCCATTTCGACGTCTGGGCGGCTGGCGGCTGTCTTGTCACCGACGCGACCCCGGGCCTGGACCTGTTCCCGGCCGCTCTGACCGCGCCCGTAAGCTACGCTGCACCGGGGCAGGCCGGAAAGCTTGCCGCCAACCTGCTGGCCCAGCCCCAACGCCGGGCCGATCTGGCCGCGTCCTGGCGGGAGGCCATCGCCGCCGGCCATCGCTACGAACACCGGCTGGCCGCCCTGTTTGCACGGTTGTCAGACGACTTCTGACAGCCTGACGCCACTACCGGCGTCCGCCTTCACCCGCGTTCTCCTCCCGTGAAGCCATGTCCCCTAAATCGCGAACGCAACACGCCTTCTCCGTCCAGGGGCGGTTCCCGACCCAAGGCGTATCCCGCTTATTTGACCGGCAGCCGCCAGGATGGATCGTAGCGCCCCTGCCGGGGCCGGCGCGAGGTGCCGCCGTGCAGCCCCCGGCGCACGAAATAGAGCAGCCGTTTGCTGAATTTGGCCGCCCAGGCGTCGCAGGCCTTGTCCTGGCGGATGCGCTCGACCAGATTCTCGGCCCCGCCGGGCAGGCGCTCGCGCTTGGCGATGCGCCGCCGCAGGGCGTAGTGCCCCAACTCATCGACCAGGATCATGGTCTTGCGAAAATCCCGAATCGAGCGGTTGACGTAAATGTGGTAGCGGCCGTCGCGAAACAGCAAAAAACCCCAGCTATCAATGTCGTCGACCTCGGTGACCACGAGGTCGACGCGTTTGCCGGCCATTTCCATGAGCCTGGCCAGTAGGCCTGCCATAGGCGCTCCTTTGCCGGCACGGGGCCGACCTTCCATGGATAAGCCTTGCATCCGGGCCGTCAAGACGCGGGCGGCCAGGGGCGATGCTTGTGCCGCCAACGATGGCATGATAACCATTTTCAGGCAATTGCTTGTCCCGTAAACGGCCAGACGTACCCAAGGCCCGACCATGGCGCTCCTCGAATACCGAAACTGCCCCCGCTGCGGCCATTCGACCTGGCAGGAATTCACGCCCCTGGCCGACGCCGACAGCTCCTACTGGCGCTGCCGCGACTGCGGCGACCGGCGCGCCGCCAAGCGCGTGCGCATCGAAGAAACCGCCCTGCTCCACCGGGGACGGCTGCAAACCGCCACGAGCTGCGCCGACGTGCTCATCCGCGACTTAAGTCGCGACGGCGCGCGGCTTTGCCTGGACGAAGACATGCCCGTCGCACTTGCCGTGGACCAGACCGTGGCCTTTAATCCGCAGCTCCAGCCCTTCGGCGAACTGGCCCAATACATCCCCAGCGTCGTGCGCTGGATCAAGGGCCAGGAATTCGGCCTGCTCTTCACCCGCCCCCTGGCCATCTCGTCCGGTGACATCCGGCGCATCGTCAAGAATTAGGCCCGCCCCGCCCACCCTTCGGCCGTTGCCTCCGCCCCACCAAGGGCGTATGCTGGATCAGACCGGAATCCTCCGGCCTTCCCTCAACCCAGGCGCGGCGCGGTTAGCGATGGACTACGAAAAGATTCGGCACGCGGCAAAGACCGGCGACAAGATCCTCGAACTGGCCGTCTCCATCGGCCTCGATCCGGCCCGCCACACCATCCAGGAACTGGCCGACCGGCTGCTGGCCCAGGCCCTGGCCGAAAGCGGCGCGGACGCGCCGTGTAAATAAGTATGGAGAGGGAAACAAAGAAAAGATGCCTCCGGCGGCCGGGGGATTTAAGAGACCGTTGCCTCTGGCCCATCAGCCAGGGGGACAACAGCGAGCCTACGCATAGGCAAAATGTCTGCAAAAGGGGCCTCTCCATCTGGAGAGGCCCCTTTGCATTCCGGGACAAGGCTTAGTTAATGGCCTTGACCTCGGGGACCTTCCAGGTGTTGTTCAAGATCGACGGCGTTTTTTCCTTGGGCCAGTACATCCGCAGCATGAGCACGAAGGTGTCCTTGGGCGCGGGCAGCCAGTTCGACTCCTTGTCCGGGCCGGGATTCTCGTTTTGGATATACAGATCGACCGAACCGTCCGCATTGGCCTTGAGGTTGTCGCGAGCGCTGATGCTCTGCCGGTTGATGGGATTTTTGACGAAAAAATAATCCTTGTCATACATCGTCAGCGACCAGAAGCCGTCCACCGGCGGCAGTTGGCCCTTGGGAAAACGCATGACGTACTTTTTTTCTCCGGAATAGGTTCCAACCAGGCTCGGGCCTTCCGACGTCGGATACACGGCGTCCTGGGACAGGTTGGCCCCCAGGCCGTAATAGGTGACCATGGCCCGCTGGACGTAGTCCGTGCCGTACGAACCGCACTTGCCCAGGATCAGCCAGCCGTTTTCAAAGCGGTTTTCACCGGTCAAAATGCCTTCCTTCATCCACAGCTTGATGCGCTCCTGGGCCACCGTCGGCACGATGGCCAGGGCGTTCTTGGCCAGGGGACCGAGCTTGGCGGCGTCAAACGGCTTGCCCGGTTCGATGCCGAGCTTGGCCAATTTGGCGACCATGGCCTTGTCGGCCGGCGCGGGCGGATTGTCCTTGAGAAGCTTGGCCAGCAGATTGAAGTAGTCCACGGCGCTTAAGGCGTTGACCTGCTCCCGGACCGGGGTGCGCATGTCGATGGCGGGATCGACCGTGACCGGCGGCGGCGTGTAGGGCTTGCCGTAGGAACCAAGCGGCACCGCCGTAATGGCGTCCTGCATCTTATGCACGAGGTCGTAATCCTCGGGCGTTCCGGTGCAATAGATGCGGCCAAGCACCCAGACCAGGGCCGTCGGCGACTTGTACTCTTTCACTCCGGCCGGAAGTTTGCCCTTCCAGCCCGGCCCGGTAATGGCATACTGCTGCGGCCCCGTTCCGGTGGTGCGCTTGCCCGGCGAGGCAAAGACGTTGGTCCAGGCGTCAAGCATGGGGAAGAGATAGTACCGGCCGCTGGCCTCCGGCAGGCTGATCACCCAGGGCTCCTTGGAAACGTCGAGCCAGGTGGTGGTGTAGAGGGTGTCGGCGTTGGGGGCCGTCACCTGCCGGTCTTCCACGGCGGGATAGGCCCGCAGCCGCAGGAACTGGCCCATGGGCGCAGCCATGGCCTCCGGTTTGGCCACATTGGTGAGCACGCGCTTCGTCATTTCCATGGTGACCAGCGGATAGCCGTAGACATACGCTTCGACGGCAAGAGGCAGAGCCTCGATGACATTTTCCTTGGCCTGGACGGATGTTGCGGCCAGGAGGGACAACACGGCCCACAGGGGCAGCATCCGTTTAAACAGTCGGCACTTCATGTTGTTACGCTCCTTGCGGTTGGAATGACTCGAAAAGACGGCGCTATCCGCCGGATATGCCTTTTGACCATCATCCACATAGCACGGAGCCGTCTCCGACTTCCAGAACTTTGCGAGATTGCTGCCCCCGCGCCACGGTCCGGGATGACGCCAGGGACGGTCGCCGGCGACAAGGCGGCCAAGCCGGGCCGGAACATGTCCGGGACGGCCCGAACGGTCTTGCCGGAAACCGAAAGCGTTTGTCTGGAAACGCAGGGAAGATGGCGATGCGGAGCGCTGTCAAAAGGCAGGTGCGCTGCGGGCAGGGCTCAGACGGGCCAAGGGAATAAAAACCCCGAAGCCCTCGTCCGGCGTTGGCGGCGCCCGCCCGGGGCGAAGCCGGCGGCGGATGGGATCGTCTGGCGTAAGCCGCCGCCCGGGGCGGGCGGCGGCGTTGATTCAGGCGGCCGTTTTCAGCCGCCCCGGCGCGGGGCGGCGGCCGGCGCGGGCGCGGGCGGCGTCTTACGCGGCGTCCAGGCGTTGACCATGGCCTGCATGGAATCGATCTGGCGCTTGCTCAGGGTGGCCCCGATCTGGTCCCGCAGGGCCTGGGCCGCGCTCTTGTCCTCGGCCGGCGTGTCCGGCGCGGCCACGGCCAAGAGCGTCCAGAAGTAGGCCTTAACCGGATTGGCCTCCACGCCCTTGCCGTAAAGCTGCAAGGTGGCCAGCAGATATTGCGCCCCGCCCTTGCCGCCCTGGGCCGCCTCGGTGAGCTGTTTGACCGCTTCCTCGAAATTCTGGGGCACGCCCTGGCCGTAGTAATAGAGCTTGCCCAGACAGTACTGGGCCTCGGGGCTGCCGGCGGAGGCCGCCTTGCGGAACCACTCCGCCGCCTTGGCGTAATCCTGGGCCACGCCCTGGCCCATGTAGTACATGGCCGCGATCTGGTTTTGCAGGGTCACGTCGCCGGCTGTGGCCAGGGGCAAAAACTCCTCGAAAGCCCGGGTATGGTCGCCGTCGCGCCAGGCGGCGCGCCCTTCCTCCAGTCCGGCCCGGGCCATGGCGGCCTGTCCCAAGGCCACCCCGACAAGGCAGCCAAGCACCAACGCCAGCCTGCGGCAACGATCAGCCACGCCCGCCCTCCTTGACCGCCTCCGTGGAACACGGCGGACACGGCGCGGCCTTGCCGGTTTCCAGGTCCTGCCCGAGGATGACATAGCGGAAAATAAACACCGACACCGGCACGCCAAGCACCATGCCCCACAAGCCAAAAAGCTTATGACCCACATAGAGAATGATCAGCGTGACCAAGGGGCTGATCTTGAACATGGCGGCCACAATGCGGGGATTTAAAATATAGGTCTCGATGGTGTGGACCACGATGATCATGACGATGGCCCACAGGGCGTGGCTGGGGCCCACGGTATTGACGGCCACGAGCACGATGGGGGCCGAGGAGATAAACGTTCCGAGGACCGGTATGAGGCCGCAGAAAAAGACCACCGTGGAGAGCAGCCCCACCGGCTGGATGCCGAGCAGATACATGCCCAGGGCGGTCAGCACCGTGTTGACCCCGGCGATCATCATCTGGGCCCGAAAGCCCATGCCCACCACGATGGCAAAGCGCACCACGCTGCGGGCCGTGACGTCGTAGATGTCGCGCAGCCGCGAATCGCGAAGCGAGATGGTCTTGGCCCGCAGCTTGGGGAAGTCGAGCATGATGAGGAAGCTGAAAAGCGTACCCAGCAGAAAGGTCGAGACGTAGGTGGTGACCTGATTGAGCGAATTGACGGCCAGGGCGAAAAGCGTTTCGGCCTTGACCCCGACCAGGGCTTCCAGGGCCAGGTAATCTTTGACCTTGGAGATGGGCGCGGCCATGTCCGGGGCCAGCCAGGCCCATTGGTCGAGGTGCTTGCGCAGGGTCTCCAGGGTGTCGGGGAGCTTTTTGAGGAAAGCGGCGGATTCGGTCCCGATCTTGGGCACCACCGAACTGATGATGGTCAGCACCACGGCCAGAAAGATGAGATAGATCGCCGTGGTCCAAAGCGATCTTGGCCAGCGCGTCCTGGCGGCCAGCTGCTCGATGGGGCCGCTGAACAGGAAGCACAGGATGTAGGTGGTGAAAACCAGCCCGAAAAGGCCGTAGTAACTCGTCAGCCACACCAGACCGAAAAAGGCCGCCCAAATGGCCAGGGTCTTGTTGGTGCGCAGGAGCTGGGCAATGTCGAATGCCATAGGTTCGTCCCGGTAGCACAATCGGAAGCCGGCGACAATCGCGGGCGGGCGGCGGCGGCACGGCAAAGGCGTGACGCCACGGACGCCCCAAGCATCTTGCCGGTCGCTCCGATCCTGCGTATGACCCCTTGTCCCTTTTTTCCCAGGGACCCTATCCTCACTGCAAAAGGACCGCAACGCCGTGCAACTCCCTCCCTTTCGCCTGGAGCGTTTTTTCGCCCGCCACGAGTTCACCGCCCCGCATCTTTTGTGCTGCTCCGACGGCGAGTCGCTGTCCGTTGGGGAGCTTCTCGACCTCGTGCCCGGCGCGGCCGACGGACTGTCCCGGGTTCACCTGGGCTACACCGAATCCAAGGGCGCGCCAGCCCTGCGCCAGGCCGTGGCCGACCTCTACGAGTCCACGCAACCCGACGACGTGCTGGTCCACGTCGGGGCCGAAGAGGCCATCTTCACCTTCATGGCCGCCACCCTTACCCCCGGCGACACGGTGGTGGTGGTCGATCCCCGCTACCAGTCGCTTTCCGACGTGGCCCAAAGCCTTGGCGCGCGCGTCCTGCCCTGGCGGCTGGACCCGGCCCGGGGTTTCGCCCCGGACCTGGGCGAACTGCAGGCCCTGCTGGCCGAGCCGACGGTCAAGGCCTTGGTGGTCAATTTCCCCCACAATCCGACGGGCTATATGCCCGCGCCCGAGGATTTCGCGGCCATCCTGGCGGCGGCGGCCGCGCGCGGGGTGCGTGTTTTTTCCGACGAGGTCTACCGCTGCTCCGAAGCCGAGGGGGTCGCTCCCCTGCCCGCCGCCTGCGACCTTGATCCCCGGGCGGTGTCGCTGGGGGTGCTGTCCAAATCCTACGGCTTGGCCGGGCTTCGGGTGGGTTGGGCAGCCTGCCGCGACCGGGAACTGCTTGCCCGCATGGCCTCGGTCAAGGACTACCTGTCCATCTGCGGTTCGGCCCCGTCGGAATACCTGGCGACCTGCGCCCTGGCCGCCGGGGGCAAGCTCCTTGCCCGCATGGCCGGCATCCTGGAGCCGAATCGGCGCGCCCTCACGGAGTTCTTCACGTCCCGGGCCGATCTGTTCGATTTCACGCCCCCGCGCGGCGGCCTGACCGCTTTCCCGGCCCTGCGCCAGGGATCGACCGACGCCTTCTGCCAGGCGCTGCTCGAAGCGACCGGCGTGCTGCTCCTGCCCGGCAGCCTCTACGGCGACGCCTGGGCCAAACATTTTCGCATCGGTTTTGGCCGGGTCGATTTCCGGCAAAATTGCGAACGCCTGGCCGGGTTTTGCCAAAATTGGAACCCCGCCCAGGGTTCCTGACAGGGGCCAAGCTCCCGGTTTTCGAGCGGCCGAGTCTTGAATTTTGTTGAAGATTCGGCCACAAGAGCGTGACAAACTTTCCCGGCGTTAAGGGTACGTTCCCTTTTTCCTATTAACCGCAGCCACAGGAGTTTTCCATGGTCAAAAAACTCGTCCTGACCCTCGCGCTTGTCGCCATGACGGCCTCCCCGACCCTGGCCAAAACCATCGTTTTCGCCACCGACGCCACCTGGCCGCCCATGGAGTTCGTGAACGCCGACAAGAAGATCACCGGCCTTGCCGTCGATCTTATGGAAGCCGCCGGCAAGGAAGCCGGATTCACCCCGGAATTCAAGGCCGTGGCCTGGGACGGCATCTTCGCCGGTCTGGCCGCCGGCAAGTACGACGCCATCTGCTCCTCGGTCACCATCACCGATGAGCGCAAGAACACCATGGACTTCTCCACCCCGTACATGAAGGTGCGCCAGGCCCTGGTCATCCCCAAGAAGTCCGCCGCCAAGTGCATTGAGGACCTCAAGGGCAAGACCCTGGGCGCCCAGATCAGCACCACCGGCCACTTTGCCGTCAAAAAGACCGAAGGCGTGAAGGATAAGTCCTACGACGAAGTCGGCCTGGCCTTCGAAGACCTGTACAACGGCCGCATCGACGGCGTGGTCTGCGATGATCCGGTCGCCAAGCTGTATGCCCTGAAAAAGGACAACTACAAGGACGCGCTGAAGATCGCCTGCATCATCCCGGCCGACGACGAACTGTACGGCGTGGCCGTGCAGAAGGGCAACAAGGAGACCCTGGAGCTCATCAACAAGGGTCTGGCCGCCGTCACCGCCAAGGGTCTGGACAAGGAAATCCTCAAGAAATGGCTCGGCACGGCCGACTAGGCCCGACCGGTTAACCGTCTCCGTCCGCCGGCCGCCCACGCGGGGCCGGCGGACGCGCCGCGTGGAAGTGCCGCATGAAACACCAAGGCAAGTGCGTCGTCGAAGAAACCCAGCCCATCGTCATTGACGTCGGCGACGGGGCCGCCATCCCCAAACCATCCGACAAAGGGCTGGTCTCGGCTTGGTGGCTGTCGTTTATCGGCGCGCTCATCACGCTGGGCTGCCTGCTCTATTTCAAGCCCGATCCGTATTTGCGGATTTTCAAGTTCATCCCGGACGGCATCCTGGTCACCTTCCAGGTCACCGTCAGCGCCATCGCCCTGGCCCTGGTCATCGGACTCATCACCGGCTTGGGGCGCATCTCGCGCAACAAGTACATCAACCTCGTGGCCTCCACCTATGTCGAGGTGGTGCGCGGGGTGCCGCTTCTGGTGCAGCTTTTCTACATCTACTACGCCCTTGGGCGTGTGGTGCACGTGCCGGACCTCCTGGCCGCGGTCATCTCCATGAGCGTATGCTACGGGGCCTACATGGGCGAGGTGTTCCGGGCCGGCATCACGGCCATCGCCGTGGGCCAGACCGAGGCCGCCCGGTCGCTTGGCTTCACCCGGTCCCAGACCATGTACTACGTGATCCTGCCCCAGGCCTGGCGCACCATTTTGCCGCCGGTCGGCAACGAATTCATCGCGCTGTTAAAGGACACCTCCCTGGTCTCCATCCTGGGCGTGGCCGACCTGCTGCGCCGGGGCCGCGAGTTCGCCTCGGAATCGTTTCTGTATTTCGAGACGTTCACCATGGTGGCCGTGGTCTACCTGATCATCACCTTGATTCTCTCCAAACTGGTGAGTTTCATGGAGGAGCGTCTGTCGCACCATGTCAAACGATAGCCCCATCATCCGCATATCGGACGTCAGCAAGTACTTCGACGACGTGGCCGCGCTGTCCCACGTGAGCCTGGACGTGGCCCCCGGCGAAAAGGTCGTCATCATCGGCCCCAGCGGCTCAGGCAAATCCACCTTGCTGCGCACCATCAACCGCCTGGAAGACATCAGCTCGGGCAAGATCGTGGTGGACGGCTTTGATCTCGACGACAAGTCCGTGGACATCAACAAGGTGCGCATGGAAGTGGGCATGGTGTTCCAGAGCTTCAACCTCTTCCCGCACAAGACGGTTCTGGAAAACATCACGCTGGCTCCCATCAAGCTCAAGGGCATGGACAAAGCCGACGCCGACGCCATGGCCAGCCGGCTGCTGGAAAAGGTCGGCATCCTGGAGAAGGCCGACGTCTACCCGGCCAAGCTCTCGGGCGGCCAGCAGCAGCGCGTGGCCATCGCCCGGGCGCTGGCCATGAGCCCGAAGATCATGCTCTTTGACGAGCCGACCTCGGCCCTGGACCCGGAGATGATCGGCGAGGTGCTCGACGTCATGGTGAAGCTGGCCCGGGAAGGCATGACCATGGTCTGCGTGACCCACGAAATGGGTTTCGCCCGGGAAGTGGCCGACCGCATCGTCTTCATGGACGGCGGCCAGATTCTGGAGATCGCCACGCCCGAGCAGTTCTACAATAATCCGCAGCACCCGCGCACCCAGAAGTTCCTGGAGCAGATTTTGTAGCTTACCGCGCCCGCCGGACGCGAAAAAGCCGCCCAGGCAGACGCCGGGCGGCTTTTTTTGTGGCATGTATCAGCTATCCTTAGATTTAGAAGACTAGCGCGACGATGGAGGCAACTCATCAAGAACTCACTATAGCAACACCATGCGCAGCCCTTCTCTCCTCCAACATTCCAGGCAGTGTATACAAATACATTAACATAAGTTCTGTGAAATCCCGAAGTGATTCAGCAACTTCACGAGAGAGCGGAGCTTCATCGTGAGCAGCCTCATTGCCATCGATCCTAATCTGGTGTGCCCATTCTGCCATTGATGGTGTCAATTTATTCCCATCAGCTAGACGCTTAATTCTTTGATATAAAGTCCCGCTGCCGTCTTCACTTTGTTCTTTCAACGAAACATCAAGAACTTTTCTAAACATCATTCCTGCTGCATCATAATTACTCCTTTTCAAATTATCGACTCCCTGAACAAAAAACCGCTTAATATTCTCAGAGACATACTTCGGGGCCTTTACTTGGCTTATCTCTGGATAAATTCTCTCCACCTTATAACGGCCTATGTCGGTTACGTTCTCTGGAGGTGGCGCACTTATTACATTACTAAACCTAATAAGAACACCTTCTTTACAATACGCGCATTGGAAAAAAGACAAGTAGTATACTCGATTATCCTGAGAATTTTTTGAAAGAATAACACTAGAGACAAGCTGAAAAGCTACATTTTTTGTGCAACAATGAGGACAAACAAGGGCCACTGTATGCGACATGACATACTCCAAACTTTACAAATTACAGGCAGCAAAGAGAACCCAAAACGCCTCCCCCCTACTGCGGCCGGCCGCACGGTCCGGCGTGCCCTTCGTGGCTGCCCTGGCGCTGGTAGTCGGTGACGAAGTCGAGGAGCTTTTGGGTATTGGCCACGCTGTGCTCGTCGCCGACCTTGGCGAAGCAGTCGATGGAACGGGCGTACCAGGCCTTGGCCGCTTCCAGGTCGCCGCGCAGGTGGCTGACGATGCCGAGCTGGTGGCTGGTCTTGGCTTCGCCGGCCACGTTGCCGCTCTTTTCTTCCAGGGCCAGGGCGCGGATGTACCATTCCATGGCCGTGTCGTTGTCCTCGGCCAGCTGGGCCACCACGCCGAGCTGGTGGCAGGTGACGGTCATGCCGCCGTCGAGGTCCTCGCGTTCGCTGATGGCCAGGGATTTTTCCAGCCAGGCCCGGGCTTCGTCGAGTTCGCCGGCTTCCTGGCAGGTCAGGCCCAGGTTGTGGCTGGTCATGGCCACGCCGATGTCGTCGCCAAGGACCTCGAACTGTTCCAGGGCCTTGGCGAAGCCTTCCCGGGCGGTCTCGATTTCCTTGCGGGACAGGGCTTCCAGGGCGCTCTGGTGCAGGGCCTCGGCCTTGGCGGCCTCCGGGGACAGGTCCGTGTCGGCGGTGGTCATGGCGTGCTCCTTGTCGGCCGGGGTCCGTGTGATCACCGGCCGGATTGTCGGTCATGTCGATTTTGACCGAAGAGGTGCCGCGTCCTGGCGCGCCGGGTCAAGCTTTTTTTATGAGGCAACTCACTCGTCGGGCTTGTTTTTCGGGGGTTTGACAAAGTCGAGCACCCTTTGCTCGGCCGCCCTGGCTGCCTCGTCGGGCAGCGTTTCGGCCGTGGCCCGGTCCACGTATTCGATGGCTCCGCAGGGGCACATGGCGGCGCAGGCCGGCTCCAGGCCGCGCTGGCGGCGGGCGGCGCACAGGTCGCACTTGACCACGGTCACACCCTTGTCGGTCTCGAAAATCGCCATATAGGGGCAGGCCAGCATGCACTGGCGCGACTGGCAGCCCCGGCAGAGCATGGGGTCCAGCACCATGGCCCCGTCGCGGTCGCGCACGATGGCTCCGCGCTTGCAGACCTTGGCGCAGTTGGGTTCGGCGCAGTGCCGGCAATACAGCGGGGCCATGAAGCCGGTGGTCGTGCGGATCATGTGGATGCGCGGCATGTCGTGGACGAAGCGGCAGACGTATTCGCACGTCTCGCAGCCGATGCACTTGCCGTAATCAATATACAACGTCTTCTGTTCTTCCATTGTCACTCCCGCTGCAATCGTCCCCCTTTCCCATATGGGGGGTCCGGGGGCCTCAGGCCCCCGGCCGCCGGAGGCATCTTCGTCTTTAATTATCTTCCCCTTACCCTGGGTGCGTCGCGGAAATCGCCGCCGGGGAAGCGTTCGGCTTCGCGGCTGATGAGTTCGTCGCCAGTGAATTCGGTCTGGCGGTTCTGGGCCTTGAGGTCGAGCCACTGGGCCAGGGAGCGGGCGGCGCGCAGCCCGGAATAGATGGCCTTGCCGATCTTGCTTGGGCCGGTGAGGGCATCGCCGGCCACGAACACGTTTTCGATGGCGGTCATGTTGAGCCAGCGCACTTCGCCCTTGCGCACGGATTCAAGACCAAGTTCCTTGGCGAAAGGCGGCGTGGCCACCTCGCCGATGGCGGCGACGACAAGATCGGCCTCGAAGCCGCGCTCCAGGCCGCCTTGCTTGCAGACGATGCCCGTGGCAGCGGTTTCGCCCAGGACGGCCTCGGGCAGGCAGCCTTCGTGCCAGACCACGCCGGCGGCTTCCAGGCGTTCGATCTCCAACCGGCCACAGGGGGCTTCGGCCCGGGTACGGCGGTAGAGCATGTCCACCGAGGCCGCGCCCAGGGCGGCCGCTCCGTGGGCCACGTCCACGGCCGAGTGGCCGGCCCCGATGACCACGACCTTCTTGCCGGCCACGTCCGGGGCCTTGACCCCGGGGGCGCAGTAGTGGGCGGCCCGGATGGGAAAGAGGAACTCCAGGCCCGAGCACACCCCGGGCAGGTCCTCGCCGGGGATGCCGAGCTTGCGCGAGCGCCAGGAGCCGGTGGCGATCATGATGGCCTCGTGCTTGGTGATCATCTCACCCAGGCCCTTGACCTCGGTGCAGAAGTGGTCGCCCTCTTCCTCGAACAGCGGCGCGCTGCAGCAGATCTTGGTATGGGTGTAAAAAACCACGCCGTATTGACGGGCCATGCGCAGAGTGCCGGCCTCGATGCGCTGGCGCGGGATGCGGTGGCCGGGGATGCCGAAAAGCATGAGCCCGCCGGGTTTGGGCATCTTGTCGTAGACCTCGACGGCATGTCCCAGGCACGACAGGTAGCCGGCGGCGGCCAGGCCCGACGGGCCGGCCCCGACGATGCCGATGGACAGGCCGCTTGGCGGCGGCGGGTCGCCGCACTGGAAATTGAAGTTCATGGGTTCCATGGCTGCTCCGGTTTTGGGGCAGCCTACCCCGGAAAATCGGCCGGGTAAACGCCGTAACGCATGACTTTTGCAAGTGATTATGCGAACAAGCTCCCCCCGAAGGGGAAAGGAGCCTGGCCATGACGCGAATCTACTGCAAGCTCGTCGGTTCGGCCGTGCTGTGGGGCGGCACCTGGGTAGCCGGCCGGGTGCTGGCCACCTACATGGGACCGTTTTCGGCGGCGTTTTTGCGTTTCGCCCTGGCCTCGGTGTTCCTCTATTTCCTGACTGCCCGCATGGAGGGGAAGTTCCCAAGGCTGGCCCGGCGCGACCTGCCCTGGCTGCTGACCTTGGCCGCCACGGGCATCTTTGCCTACAACGCGCTGTTTTTCGCCGGGCTTCGCACCGTGCCGGCCGGCCGGGCGGCGCTCATCGTGGCTTGCATCCCATCGGTGGTGGCGCTTTTCTCGGGCGTCCTTTTTCGTGAGCGTTTCACGAAGCTCAAGATCGCCGGCATCGCCACGTCGTTTGCCGGGGTGGGCTGCATCGTTTCCGGCGGCGATCCGGCGTCGCTTTTGGCCAAGGGGCTTTCGACGGGCGATTTGTGCATTTTCGGCTGTGTGGCTGCCTGGGCCGCCTACACCCTGGCCGGCAAGAAAGCCATGGAGCGGGTGGGCCCGTACAGCGCCGTGGCCTGGTCATGCATCCTGGGCGCGGCCATGCTCTTGCCGCCGGCGTTGGCCTCGGGCCTGTGGCGCGACGTGGCGGTGGCCGGACCGGTGGCCTGGGGCTGTGTGGCCTTTTTTGGCATCCTGGCCACGGGCTACGGGTTTTCCTGGTATTACGAAGGGGTCAAGGCCATCGGCCCGACCAAGGCCGGGGTGTTTATCAACCTCGTGCCGGTGGTGGCGGTGGTGCTTGGCCATGCGCTCTTGGACGAGCCGCTGTCCCCGGCCCTGGCCGTGGGTGGCGCACTGGTGCTGGCCGGGGTATGGCTCACCAACAGACATCCGGCTTTGGCCAACCGATAACGGCCTTGCCTTCCCCACAACGAGAGGCTAGAGAGCATTACTCGCCTCAAGTTGCGGAGCCTACTGCATGGAATTGCCCACTGCCCCGGCAACGATCCTCATCGTTGACGACGCCCCTTCCAATCTGGCTGTTTTGACCGAAGCCCTGCGCAGCGAATACGAAGTACGCATCGCTTCCAGCGGCTCCCAGGCCCTGCGTCTGGTGGAAGAGAGTGCGCCGGACCTTATTTTGCTCGACATCCTCATGCCCGACATGGACGGCTACGAAGTCTGCCGCCGCTTCAAGGCCCGGGCGGCCACCCGCAACATCCCCATCATTTTCCTGACGGCCAAGGGCGACGTGGCCGACGAGACGCTGGGGCTGGCGTTGGGGGCCGTGGACTACATCGTCAAACCGGTGAGCGTCCCCATCGTCCAGGCCCGGGTGCGCACCCATGTGGAACTCAAGCGCCGGGGCGATCTGCTGGAGACGCTGTCCATGCGCGACGGCCTGACCGGCATCGCCAACCGCCGCCGCTTCAACGACTGCCTCAACCGGGCCTGGCGGCAGGCCATGCGTGGGGCGACGCCGCTGAGTCTGCTCATGGCCGACATCGATTGTTTCAAGGCCTACAACGACACCTACGGCCACATGGCCGGCGACGAATGCCTCAAGGCCGTGGCCGCCACCCTGGCCGGAGTGCTCAAGCGCCCGGGGGATCTGGCGGCGCGGTTTGGCGGCGAGGAGTTCGTCGTCATCCTGGAAGAGACCGACCTGGCCGGGGCCATGCATCTGGCCGAGGCCATGCGTCTGGCCGTGTCCGACCTGGGCCTGACCCACGACGGCTCGTGCATTTCCAAGGTGGTCACCATCACCCTGGGCGCGGCCTGCTGCGTGCCCAAGGCCGGAGGCAGCGCCGAGAATCTGCTGTGCCTGGCCGACCGCAAGCTCTACGAAGCCAAGATGGCCGGCCGCAACCGGGTGCTTGGCACGCAGCTCGTTTAGCCGGCAAAGCCCCGTCCCCGCCTTCCCGCTGACGCCGGTCTCCCGGCGCGCTGGGACACGACCGTCCCTGTTCCTCCCTTCCATTGCCCGGACGCCGGCCTTGATCGACAGGGGCTTGTCTGTTACTTTTTTTGCTTGCGAATTGCCGTTTCGCCAGTCGCGCCGGCCCGCCGGCGACGCCAGGATATGGCTTTTGTCACCACGTCCGCCACCTTCAACCCCCGGGAGCGAACCATGCGCAAACGTTTTGGCCTTCTTCTGGCCGCCCTGGCCGCCTTTGTCCTGTGCTTCGGCGGCCTGGCCCAGGCCGAGGAAAAAGTCTACGTCAACGGCATCGATTTCGGCTTTCCGCCCTTCGGCTTCGTCGACAAGGCCGGCAAACCCACCGGCTTCGACGTCGAATCCCTGGACTGGATCGCCAAAAAGATGGGCTTCAAGGTCAAACACCAGCCCATGGATTGGGACGGCATCATCCCCGCCCTTTTGGCCAAAAAGATCGACATCATCGCTTCCGGCATGAGCGCCACCGCCGAACGCGCCCAGAAAGTCGATTTCTCCATCCCCTACTACGAAGTCACCCAGGTCCTGGTCGTCGGCGACAAGGAAGCCACGCCCTTTGCCGAGATCCTCAAGTCCGGCAAAAAGATCGGCGTCCAGCGCGGCACCGTCACCGCCAAGCTCCTCGAAGGCTTCGTCGGCCAGCCCGGCTACAAGTTCGAGCTCGTGCCCTACGACTCCACCGACCTGTCCATGGAAGACGTGAAGATCGGCCGCATCGCCGGCTCCGGCATGGACAGCACCATCGCCGCCGAAGTCATGAAGGCCCCCGGCTTCAAAATCGCCGGCACCTTCGACGCCGCTCCCGAAAAGTACGGCTACGCCATGCGCAAGGAAGACAAGGAGTTCCAGGCCAAGGTCAACGAGGGCCTCAAGCTCCTCATGGCCGACCCCTACTGGAAGGAACTCAAGGCCAAGTACGGCATCTAGCAAGCCCGCTTTCCCGCAACGCTCCCGGGCCGCGCGCCATACGCGCGGCCCGGGGCGCTCCCCCGGACGTATTTCATGGAAGGATTTATCACCGCCGCGCAGGCCAGCTGGGAGGCCATGCCCTACATTCTCGGCGGGCTGTGGTGGACGGCAGGGCTTATTCTCGGAGCCATGCTCGTGGGCTTTGTCCTCGGCGTGCCCCTGGCCGTGCTCCATGTCTATGGCCATCCGCTCACCCGCAAGGCCGTGGCCGGCTACGTTTGGCTGTTTCGCGGCGTGCCCATCCTCGTGCAGCTCTACCTCTTTTACTTCGGCATCATGGCTTACCTGAGCGAAATCCCGGCCCTGTCGTTTCTGCCGCTGTCCTCGGGATTCCTCTCGGCGGTCATCGTGCTGGGGCTGACCAGCGCCGCCTACCAGTCACAAATTTTCCGCGGAGCCATGGCCAGCCTGCCCGCCGGCCAGCTCAAGGCCGCCCGGGCTCTGGGCATGAGCGACGCCGTGGCCATCCGCTCCATCATCCTGCCCCAGGCCCTGCGCCTGGCCATCCCGGCCTGGTCCAACGAATACTCGATCCTGCTCAAGGACTCCGCCCTGGCCTTTACCATCGGCGTCCTGGAAGTCATGGCCCGCACCCGCTCCGTGGCCGCCACCACACACCAGCCGCTGCCGCTTTCCATCCTGGCCGGAGCGCTCTTTTTCTTCCTCACCTGGGCCGGCATCAAAACCCTCAAACGCCTCGAAGCCAAGGTGCGCATCCCCGGATACGCGCACCAGGGAAGCCTGTAGCATGGACGATCCGGTCATTTTGCGCGTGGAAAACATCGTCAAGACCATCGGCGGCCAACGCATCCTGGACGATGTCTCGTTTTCCGTCAAAAAGGGGCACTTAAAAGTCCTCATCGGCCCCTCCGGAGCCGGCAAGTCCACGCTTTTATCCTGCATCAATTTCCTGTCGCCCCCGGACTCCGGGACCATCTCCCTGGACGGCAAGGCCGTGGACGGCAAAAGCAGGAAAGAACTGCTGGCCCTGCGCCAGCAAGTGGGCATGATCTTTCAGGACTTCAACCTGTTTGACCACCTCTCGGCCCTGGAAAACGTCCGGGTGGCGCTTGTGAAGGTCAAGGGCCTGGACAAGCGGGCCGCCACCAACCGGGCCATGGAAGAACTTGCCCGGGTCGGGCTGGCCGACAAGTCCACCCTCTACCCGGCCCAGCTCTCCGGCGGCCAGAAACAGCGCGTGTCCGTGGCCCGGGCCCTGGCCATGGACCCCAAGGTGCTGCTGCTCGACGAACCCACCTCGGCGCTGGACCCGGAACTCATCGGCGAAGTGCTCACCGTCATCCGCGATCTGGCCGACCTCGGCATGACCATGGTCATGGCCACCCACCAGATCAGCTTTTCCGCCTCCCTGGCCGACGAATTCCTGTTCATGGAACGCGGACGCATCGTGGAACGCGGCGCGCCCTCCCAACTGCTCGCCCGCGACTCCGGCAGCCGCACCCAGTCATTTTGCGCCAAGCTCAGCGAACTGGCCGGCGACGGCCACTGCGAAATCGCCCCGGCTCCCCGGGCCTAAGGACGCCCATGGACGATTTTTTCGCCTTCGCCTGGGAGCGCATCATCCCGGCCCTGGACGCCGGACTGTGGACCAGCATCCTGCTCATCGTGCCGGCCTCGCTTTTTGGCGTGGCCATCGGCGTGTCCGTGGGCGCGCTACGGGTCTACGGCCCGCGCCCGGTGGTCAAAACCCTGGACGCCTATGTGTCGCTGTTTCGCGGCACGCCGCTGGTCGTGCAGCTCTATTTCTGGTACTTCGCCCTGCCCTATGTGCGCATCGGCGATTTCGCCCTGGTGTTGTCGCCCATGTGGGCCGCCATTGTCGGTTTCGCCCTGTGCAGCGGCGCCTACCAGTCCGAATACATCCGGGGGGGGCTGCTTTCCATCAAACGCGGCCAGCTGCGCGCCGCCCAGGCCCTGGGCATGACGCCCTTCCAGTCCGTCACCTCCGTGGTGCTGCCCCAGGCCTTCCGCCGGGCGCTGCCGGGCTGCGGCAACGAAATCATCTACCTCATCAAATACTCGTCCCTGGCCTCCATCATCACCGTCAGCGACCTGACCGGCATGGGACGCAGCCTGGCCAAGTCCAGCTTCCGCAATACCGAAGTCTTCATCGTCGTGGGGCTGTACTACCTGGCCCTGGTCACCATCGCCTCTTTCCTTCTCAAAATCGCCGAAAAGAAACTGGAGATCCCAGGCTTCGAAAGCAAACGCGAGTAGGAGGAAGACGAAGATGCCTCCGGCGGCCGGGGGCCTGAGGCCCCCGGACCCCCCAAATGGTTTAAGGGGGATGGGCGAGAATATGTCGGCCCTCGTGGGTGATGTAATCGCCGTCGAACCCCCTTGAAAAATTTCTTCAGTCGGGGGGGTTGGGGGCCTCAGGCCCCCAGCCGCCGGAGGCATCTTCCTCTCCGTTTTCCCCTCTCCTCTCCAAAAAGGACACACACCATGGACGCCGCATTGCTGGGCGCGCTGGGGCGCGAACTGGGGCCGGGCTTTGTTTATGACGCCGCGGCCAGGGACGCCGCCGCCAAGGACGACGCCGGTTTGGTCATCCCGCCCGAGGCGGTGTTTTTTCCGGCCGATGCCGGGGACGTGAGCCGGCTGATGGTGCTGGCCGGCCAGCACGGTTTTGCCGTGACGCCGCGCGGGGCCGGCACGGGGCTGGCGGGCGGTTGTCTGGCGGTTGCGGGCGGCGTGGTGGTCGATTTGTCGCGCATGGCCCGCATTGAGCGGTTGGACACGGCCAATTTGTGCGCCGTGGTCCAGGCCGGGGTGGTGACCCAGACCTTGCGCCAGGCGGCCAAGGACGCGGGGCTTTTTTATCCGCCCGATCCGGCGAGCCTGACCACCTGCACCCTTGGCGGCAACGCCGCCACCAACGCCGGCGGTCCGGCCTGCGTGAAATACGGCGTCACCCGCGATTACGTGCTGGGGCTGACGGCCGTCTTGCCCGACGGCGAGGTGGTCCGTTGCGGCACGGCCACGCGCAAGGGCGTGGTGGGCTACGACCTGACCGGGCTTATGGTCGGCTCGGAGGGGACGCTGGGGATCATCACCGAGCTGACGGTGAAGCTTATTCCGCATCCGCGCCAGGTCCGCGCGGCGGCGGCGCTTTTCCCTGACGCGCGTGCGGCCGTGGCGGCCGTGGCGGCGGTGATGGCCGCCGGTGTTTCGCCTTGCGCCCTGGAGCTCATGGACCGGGCTTGCCTGGGCATCGTGGCCGAGCTGTTGCCCTTTGATCTGCCCGGCCCGGAAGCGGCCCTGCTGCTTTTCGAGGCTGACGGCGATCCGGATCAGGCGGCGCGGGACATCGGGCGCATGGAGGCCGTGTGCCGCGATGGCGGAGCGCTGGCCGTGCTGCCGGCGGAGAATAGCGCCAAGCGCGAGGAGCTGTGGGGCATTCGTCGCCAGATTTCCACCCGCATCCACGAGAGCGCGCCTTTTTATCTGTCCGAGGACGTGGCCGTGCCCATCGCCCGCATCCCGGACCTCATCGACGCCTTGCCGGCCCTGGGCCAGCGTCATGGGCTGGCGGTCTACGCCTTCGGCCATGCCGGCGACGGCAACATCCATGTCAACATCACGGGCGAAGCCGGCAGCCGCGACCGGGCCCTGGCCCTGGCCAGGGACCTTATCGCCGAGGTGCTGGCCCTTGGCGGCACCATGTCCGGCGAGCACGGCATCGGCATCGCCAAACGGCCGTTTATCGACATGGAGCTGTCGGCGCGAAGCCTGTCACTGCAACGCGGCATCAAGGCCGCGTTCGATCCGGCCGGGATCATGAACCCGGGGAAAGTGCTGCCCTAAGCGGCGTTCGGCGCATCAGAAACACGCCGGCCGGTCGGGCCACGAAGCGGCGCGCTAGCCCAAGGCCTCGGCCCCGACGGCCTTTCGCAGATAGCAGACCTCAAAGGGGAGAGACTCGAAACGCGCCGCGCGAACGGCCCGAAAGCCCAGGGTTTCGTACCACTGCCGCAGCTCGTGCTGTTTGGCGATGATGCCGATTTCGACCTGCTCCGCGCCGACCTGCCCGGCCAGGGAGCAGGCCCGGCCGACCAGCAGCCGACCCAGCCCCAGGCGGCGGCAGGCGGGGGCCACGGCCAGTCGTTCCAGGATGCTGACCCCCTCGACCGGCCGGCGCAGGCCCACGCAGCCGCAAAGCGTTCCCCCGTCAAAGGCCAGCAACATGGTCGTGCCAAGCTCCATGCCGCGCTCAATGCGCTCCCGGGTCATGAGCGAGGGATGGGTCGGGCAGTTGCCGGCATTGAGGTCGAAACGCCGGGCCACGTCGCCGAAGGCCAGGACAATCAGCGCCGCGATGTCCCCGGCCTCGCCCATGTCGGCCTGGCGCACCATCCACGGCTTGCCCTCGCCGCCTCCCATGGCCGCATCCCGCGCCTCCGGCGGCGGGCTTGCCCGCTCATCCATGCGATCAGCCCGTCCTTTGCACCCAGAACTGGTACATATTGAGAAACGTGTCCGGGTTGTCGGCCTCAAAGGCGTGCCAATTGCTAAGATTGACGGCGGCCGGATCATCCGGGAAGCGGGAGTGGTAGGCCGCGACCACTTCCGGCTCGGCTTCCAGGCCAATGACGCGAAGGCCGTTTTCCAGACAGAAGGTCTTGATCTCCAGCAGGTCCAGGCAATGTTCCTGGACATGAAACAGGAGGTCGCGGCAGCCGCTGGCGCTGAAAAAATCCCCCAGCAGAAAGCGGCCCCAGCTCGGTTCCCAAGGCATGTCCAACAGTTCCTGGCGAAAGGCCCGGATGGTCTCGGGCGTGGCGGACAGGCCCCGGTCGGCGATCATCTGGCGCACCTTGGTGATGCCGCGCCGGGCCAGGCGACTGTAAAGCCCGATGCGCATGACCCCGCCCGGGCGCACTAGGGGGACAAGCGTCCGCCAGCCCCCGGCCGGATCGGCCAGATGGTGCAGCACGCCGGAAGACTCCACCAGATCGAAGTCGCGCCCCAGCCCGCCCAGACGCAGCAGGTCGGCCTGGGCGTATTCGATGTTGCCCACGCCCTGTTCCAGGGCCTTGCGCCGGGCGTAGCACAGACTGGTGAGGCTCAGGTCCACGGCCAGCACCCGCGCGCCGAGATAGGCCCGGGCTGTTTCCAGGGAATGCTGCCCCGTACCGCAGCCGGCCACCAGCACATCAAGAAACGGCCCGTCGGGCACGCCGGCCAGATCGGCCTGGGGGAAGCGTTCGCGTAAATTGGCGGCCAGTGTCACCGGCGCTTCGGCCGGGGCCGGCAACACCCAGCGGGGATAAGGATTTTCCTCGTACTGCCGCCGTACCAGCCGGGACACGTCGTCCTCGATGGGGGTCAGCGCCGGAATGCGGCCGCGCAGCTCCTGCTCGGCCGCCGGCTCGACAAGCTGCTGCGTCAGGACGCGGCCCACGGCCTCGGGCCAGGGGCGATCCAGCAGCCCGGCATGGCCGGGCACGGCCCGAAGCGGCCCGTAGGCGGCGGCGGCCAGCACCCAGGACGGCGCAATGAGTCCGCAGCCGGCCAGGGCGTCGGCCAGGCAGTCCCGCAGCACGGCCACGGCCACTTCCTCCTCGGCTGACACATGAAACACATATTCGTTGACCCGGCACTGCCGGGCCAGGGCGGCGTGGAAGGCCGTCACCCGCTCATCGGCGGGCGTGACGTCGCGGACGTGGGGTTCGTCGGCGGCGGCCTGGGCCAGCAGGCAGGACCGGGCCAGGGTCAGGAATCGCTCCAGGGCCGGGGAAGAAGCCGGGCCGGCGTCGAGCCAGGCGCGCAGCAGCGTGTCCCCGGCCACGGCCCCGGGCCTGGCCGGTCCGTAGAGATCCTGGGGTGTGAGCCGTCCGGGCCAGGCGGCCAGCGCCCGCTCCAGACAGCCGGCGATGACCGGATCGGCTTCCAGCATGGGCGAGACCACGCCCGCCACCTCGACGCTCCGGGTCCAAGGGTCGGTCAGGGCGGCCAGAAGCCGCTCGCGCCGAGGCGTGCCGGCAGCCGGGGCCGGCTGGCCGCGCAAACAGGCAACAAAGAGCCGGCGCAGTTCCGGCCCCGGCGTCAGGTCCAGGCCGGCCTCGACCACGGTCAGGGCGTCGGCCGGGTAGCCGCGCGCGATGAGCGTATTGGCCAGCAGGATACGGGCCTCGACCAGTCCGGGTTCCAGGCGCAGCGCCCGCCGGGCGTAGTCCTCGGCCTCGGCGGCGCGCCCCAGGGCCGTCAAGGCCACGCCGCAGTTGGCCAGGGCGTAGGCGTAGTCCGGGCACAGGGCCAGGGCCGCCTGGTAACGCGGCACGGCCTCGGCCGGCCGGCCCAGGGCGTAAAGGGTATTGGCGAGATTGTAGAGGGTGCGCGGCTGGTCCGGAGCGATGGCCAGGGAGGCCTCGTATTCCTGGCACGCTTCTTCCAGTTGGCCTTGGGATTCCAGGGCGTTGCCCCGGTTGTTCCTGGCCCCCACGGCCTCGGGATCGATGTCCAGGGCCCGGTCGAAACACGCCATGGCTTCCTCCGTTCGCCCCAGGCCGAAAAGCGCCAGCCCGAGATTGCTGTGCAGCCCCGCCTGCTGCGGGGCGATGGTCAAGGCGCGCCGTAGCGGGGAAATGGCCTGCTCGTTTCGCCCCTGGCGCAGCATGGCGGCGCTCAGGACGGTCCAGCCGTAGGCGTCGCCTGGGTGCAGCACGGTGAGTTTCGTTGCCCGCTCGACGATTTCGCCCAACCGCCCTTCCTGAAAAAGGAGGGCCACGGCCTGTTTTTCCGCCTGCTCCACGCCCTGCGCCGCCGCTCGTGTCCCCTCGGTCCGCATCCGCCACCCCGCCCGGTTGCCGTTGCCGCCGCTCTCCGTCCGCCCACACGCGCCGCCGGTCCGGCCACGCGCAGGCAAAGGACAAACGCAGGCTGGTCCGGGATTCCCGTGAGCCTAACACGGTTTTGCGCCGCCACCAAGGGGCCGGGCCGCCTACAGCGGCGAAGGCGAAGCAAAAGACTTGCCTGCGGCGGCCTTGAGCAGCCCCTTGCCGCGCCGCCGGGGCGGGCCGCGCGGCAAGGGCGGGTTGCGTGGCAATCGGGCGGGCTGCAGGAGGCAGGAGAAGGCCGGAGGCGGCCGGCGATCAGGCGGCCATGGCCCGGTCGCGGCCGGCGTTCTTGGCCTTGTACAGGGCGTCGTCGGCCCGGATCAGCAGGCTGTCCACGCAGTCGCCCGGGGCAAAAGCGGCCACGCCCAGGCTCACGGTCTGGACCGTGCCTGTCTCGAAGCGCTCACCCCGTACGGCCAAGCGCAGGCGCTCGGCCAGGACCAGGGCCGAGGCGGCGTCGGTTTCCGGGCACAGGACGAGAAATTCCTCGCCGCCCCAGCGGCCCACCATGTCGCTGGCCCGCACGGTCGCCTGGGCCGCTTCGGCCAGGGTTTTCAGCACCTTGTCCCCGACCAGATGGCCGTGGGCGTCGTTGACGGCCTTGAAGAGGTCCACATCGAACAGGATGACGGCAAAGGGCCGGTTGTAGCGCTCGGCCCGGTCGGCCTCCTGACGCAGCACGGCGTCGAGATGGGTGCGGTTGGCCAGACCGGTCAGGGGATCGGTGCGGGAGCGGCGCTCCAGCTCGGCGTAAAGCTTGTTGATGCGCAGGTTCCAGGCCACGACGATGGCCACGATGAGGGCAAAGCCTGCCGCAATGCGGCCGATGAGCCCGTAATCGGTCATGGTCTCGACGTTGATGGACACGTGGCGGTTGACGATCTCCTCGCGCTCGGCCGGGGTGATGGTACGCACGGCCTTGCTGAGGATGTCGCGAAGGCGCGGCATGTCCTTGGAGACGCCGATGCGCAGGGCGTTGTCGTAGCCCGGCAGCTTGCCGGCGATCTTGAGGTTGAAAAGCCCTTCCTTCTTGATGGTGTAGGCGGCCACCACCAGGGAACGCAGGGTCATGTCGGCCTTGCGCTCGGACACCATGTCCAGGGCCTCGCGCTCCGAGGCGCTGTTTAAGATGCGCAGGTTGGGATAGTCCCGGCGCACCCGCTCTTCCATGGAGGTGCCGGAGGGAAAGACGATGGTCTCTCCGGTCAGCTCGGCCGGATCGGCGATGAAGAAATGCTCCTCGCGGGTGATGAAGACATTGGCGTCGGTGAAAAGCGGCGGGGTGAAAAGCAGCCACTCGTCCCGGGCCGGGGTCTGGTTGAGAAAAGCCAAAAGCCGGCAGCGGCCGTCCTTGGAGGCGGCCACGGACTCGTCCCAATTGGCCGTGGGCACGATGCGGTAACGCAGCCCGGCCACCTCGGCCGCCAGCCGGAACAGGTCGGCCCCCACGCCCTCATACTGCCCCCGGGCGTTTAAACGCTCGAAAGGCGGCCAGTCCGGGTCCACGCAGACCGTCACCGGCCCGAGATCGCGGATATAGGCCCGCTCCTCGGGGGTGAAATTCGCCAGTTCGGCCCGGGCCGGACCGGCCAGACAGGCCAGAAAGCCCAGCCAGGCCAGACACGTCAGCAAGACGAAAGCCAGGAGGCCGCATCTCGGAGGAAAAGGCCCCGGACGCCGCGCCAGACCTGGGCGCGCAACGCCAGGGGCGCGAAAACCCTTCAAGAACCACCTCCGCTCCGACTTCGAGCCGCCAGGGCTGGCCGTCTGCCGGCAGCCGTATCGAAAGCGATTGCTCCGCCGCCAAACGGCGATACAGGACTATGCATGGTTTCAGACATACCCGGTAGGGAGATGGGCGGCAAGACCAAATGCCGCCAAAGCCCCCTGGCCCGTCCCGCCACGGTTGCCGGCCGGGGCAAGAAGAGCTAGAGATTCCCGGAACCTGACCGCCAAGGAGGCCGCCATGCCCGCCCTTCGCCTGGCCCTGTGCCAGCTCAATCCCACCGTCGGCGACGTGGCCGCCAACGCCGCCGACGTCGTCTCCCGCTTGACGGCGGCCCGGGACGGCGGGGCCGACATCGTCGTTTTCCCGGAGATGGTCGTGGCCGGCTATCCGCCCGAGGATTTGCTGCTCAAGCCCGATTTCGTGGCCGCCTGCATGGCCGCCGCCAGGGACATCGCCCGGGAGAGCCAGGGGCTGACGGCGATATTTGGCTGCCCCTGGTTTGAGGGCGACCTCGTAAACGCCGCCATTGTCGCCCATGACGGGGCCGTGGCCGGGATCGTTGCCAAGCGGTTTTTGCCCAATTACGGCGTGTTCGACGAGAACCGCTATTTCGCCGCCGGCCAGGGAACCACGGTCTTCGACCGGGGGGGCCTTATTTTCGGCGTGTCCGTGTGCGAGGACATCTGGTATCCCGACGGTCCGCCCACCGAGCAGGCCAAACATGGCGGGGCGCGGCTTTTGATCAACATTTCCGCCTCGCCCTACCACATGGGCAAGGGGACGTCCCGGGAGCGGATGCTGGCCACCCGAGCGGCGGACAACGGGGCCTTTGTGGCCTACGCCAACCTGGTCGGCGGCCAGGACGAGCTGGTCTTCGACGGCCACAGCCTGGTCTTCGCCCCGGACGGCGCGCTCCTGGCCCGGGGACGGCAATTCGACGAGGACATGGTCTGGTGTGATCTTGACGTCGATCTGCCCACCCGCCAGCGCTTGCTTGATCCGCGTTGCCGCAAATGGGAGCCGGCCCCGGCCTGCCGCCCGGTCCGCACGGCCCTTTCTCCCCTGGCCGCGCCGGCCCGGCCGGCCCTGGCCCAGGCGACCATGGCCGCTCCCCTGGAGCCGGTGGCCGAAGTCTATCGCGCCCTGGTCACGGCCACTCGGGATTACGTCCGCAAGTCCGGCTTTTGCGGCGTGGCGCTGGGACTTTCCGGCGGCATCGATTCGTCGCTGACAGCCATCATCGCCGCCGACGCCCTGGGGCCGGAAAACGTGCTGGGCGTAGCCATGCCCACCCGATTTTCCTCGGACGACAGCCTTGAGGACGCCCAGGCCCTGGCCGAGCGCCTGGGCATTGAGCTCAAGACCGTGGTCATCGAGCCGATCTTCCAGGCCTTCCTCGACGCCCTGGGTCCCATCTTCGGCGACCGGCCCTTTGACGTCACCGAGGAAAACCTCCAGCCGCGGGTTCGCGGCACGCTGCTCATGGCCCTGTCCAACAAGTTCGGCCGGCTGGTGCTGACCACGGGCAACAAGTCCGAGGTGGGCGTGGGCTACTCCACCCTCTACGGCGACACGGCCGGCGGCTACGCCGTCATAAAGGACGTGCCCAAGACCCTGGTCTACGCCCTGTCGCGCTGGCGCAACGAACAGGCGGGCCTCGACGTCATCCCCGAGCGGGTGCTGGTCAAGCCGCCCACGGCCGAGCTGCGGCCCAACCAGAAGGATTCCGACTCCCTGCCCGAATATGACGTGCTGGACCCGACCCTGCAGGCCTACGTGGAGCTGGGGTTGTCCCCGGCGGCCATGCTGGAGCGCGGCCTGGACCCGGCCGTGGTGGACCGGGTGACACGGCTGGTGGACCGCAATGAATACAAGCGCCGCCAAAGCCCGCCCGGCCCCAAGATCACCTCCCGAGCCTTCGGCAAGGACTGGCGGCTGCCCATCGTCAACCGCTACGCCCCGGATTGCGGCCCCTGCCCAACCTCGTAAGGCATCGGCCGCTTCCGACGACGTCGCCACCTGATGGCCGTGCCAGCGCGCCGAAGTTTGCTCACGTGCCGGCACGGCTACCGCAAGCGGCGGCGGCGGGACCGTTTCGCCCCGGTTCCCGGACTCGTACACGCCCTGCGGCCAGGGCCAGGCGGTTTCGCCGGCCTTGCCTGCCGCCCCTGCCTGACTCACCCGATATCGCGTTTCCCCACGTTCCCGGCCCCGGCCGGGAATTTCCTTATGACGCCTAAAGTTCCCCCCGGTTACGGCCGATGACGACGTAAAGGGATAATTTAACGGGGCGGACAGCCATGGCGCTGAGCGATTACGAACGCAGCCTGCTCATCGACACCTCGATGCAGATGATGCAGCAAAGCCTGTTGAGCAACTTCCTGTTCCAGTCGGGACCGGTGGGGCAAAGCCTGCGCGATATGATGCTCGCCCCGCGCAACGTCGTGCCGCGCACCAACCCCTTTGACGAGGCCATCACCGGCACCCTGCGGGCCGACGTGCGCACCACGCTGCAAAATGCCGCCAACGTCTCGGAAGCAGCCGCCATGGTCGGCATCGCCAACGAGAGCGTATCCACCATCAAGAGCAACCTGGAGGAGATGAAGGCCATCATCGAATCCATCAGCACCACGCCAACAGCCGCCCAGACCAGCACCTACAATTCCCTGCGCAGTGAGATATTAAGCCTCATTCCGCAAACGGAGTATAACGGCATATCGCTGCTTGACGGCACGAAGTGGAACACGGACCAGATCGATTCAAACGGCAACGTCTACATACAGGCCTACAAAAACGGCGGTTTCAACGTCAATTTCCAGGACTTCAACGCCCTGAACTTCACGCAGCTCACCAGCGCCAATCTAAATAACGCCGCCAACCGGGCCACGGAACTGTCAAGAGTCACCAACAAGCTCACCAGCACCACCATCATCAACGACATCTACACCAACCGCCAAAGCGGGCTGGAATACCAGGCCGAAAACCTCAAGGGACAGTCCGAACTGCTGGAACAGGCCGTGGAAGCCCGGCGCCAACAGCCCACCACCTCCACCGAAGACATCCTGCTCAACCTGCTGCTGCGCGACACCGGCTCGCTGCTCGACACGTCGAGTTAGGAAGAAACCGGAAGGGATGCCTCCGGCGGCTGGGGGCCTGAGGCCCCCAGCCCCCCCCCATATGGAGAAAGGTTTAAGGGGGTTTCGGCGTGGGATGGCTCTCTGTCGGCCGAGAAGTCCAAGAGGGCTCGGGGCCTCAGCGCAGCTGGCTGTCCTTGTTGCCGCGCCGGTTGTAGAGGCTGGCCGCGCCGTCGTCGGCGTCGCGTTCCTCCTGGCAGGCCACGCACAGCCGCACCCCGGGCAGGGCCTTGCGCCGGGCCTCGGGGATGGCCTCGCCGCATGCCTCGCAGACAAGCAAACTTTCGCCGCGCGGCAACCGGCTGCGCGCCCGGGCCGCCTCGTCTTCCACGGAATGGGCGATCTGGTCCTGCACCGCGCCGTCCGCTGTCCAACCACCGGCCATGTTCACTCCTCCCCCGCGCCATCCATGCCGCGAAACAAAGCCCCTGACAAGCCCGGCCAGACCAGAGGGAAACGGTCTATCCCCTGCCCCGCCCCACGGCCAGGGCGGCCTCGATGGCACGACCCAGCGCGGCCTTTTCCACGGGCTTGGACAGGTAGACGTCGGCTCCGGCGGCCAGACAACGGTCACGGTCCTCGGTAAAGGCGCAGGCCGTCATGACGACGATGGGAACCCCGGCCTTGGCCGCGAAGCGAGGTTCGCCGCGAATGGCCCGGATGGCCGTCAGGCCGTCCATCTCGGGCATTTGCAGGTCCATGACCACCAGATCGAAATCCGCCTCGACCAGGGCGGCCAGGGCCAGCGCGCCGTTGGCCACGTCCGTGACGACATGCCCCAGACGCCGCAGCAACTGGCGACAGGCCAGACGGCTGATGGCGTCGTCCTCGGCCACCAGCACCCGCAGTCCAGTCGGCGCGAGTGCTGCGGCATCACGGTCCGGCAACGGACAGGACGCGGCCAGCCGGTATTCGAAGGTCAGATAGACGTCGGCCCCCTCCCCCTCTCGGCTGTCGATGGTCACCTCGCCGCCCAAAAGACGCATCAATTCCCGGACAATGGACAATCCCAGGCCGACACCGGACGGCCCCGCCGCGACCTGCTGGCCTTGCTCCTGGGAAAACACCGTGCACAGACGCGGCAGGAAGCCTTCGGAAACGCCCGGGCCGTCGTCGGAAACCAGACAACGCACCAGGGCCTTATCACCCCGTGCACGGACAAGCCGGAACTCGATCCGCACCCCGCCCTTGGTGGTGAACTTGACGGCATTGCCGATGATGTTGTTGAGCACCCGGCGCAATTTCTGGGAATCGCCGGTCACCTGTTCCGGCAAGGCTTCGTCCAGGAAGAGGCTCCAGGCCAGCCCCTTGGCCAGGGCCAGGGCGGCCAGGGGGGCGCAGGCTTCCTTGATGACGGCCGGCAACGAAAACGCCTCCTGGACGGTTTCCAGACGGCCGGATTCGATGCGGGAGAGGTCCAAAAGGTCCGAGACCAGCGCGCCAAGATGGCGCGCCGACGCCAGGGCAGCCCCCAGGCAATCCCGGTCCGCAGGGGTGAGCTCGGCTTCTTCCAGCACCTGCAACATGCCGAGCAGGCCATTTAAGGGCGTGCGCACCTCATGGCTCATGGTGGCCAAAAACAGGCTCTTGGCCGCATTGGCTTCATCGGCCCGACGCCGGGCGGCAATGAGCGCCGCTTCCGCCTGCTTGGCGGCGGTGACGTCCTGGATGATGCCGAACACCGTGCCGGCGGCGGGGTCGTAGGTGGCCCGTGAGTGGATGTCGATGAGCGCCCCGTCGGTTGGCCGCCGTATCTGGAAATCCACAGCATAGGGTTCGCCGTGTGCGAGCAACGCCGTCCAACTGGCGTTGAGCATCTGGCGATACTGGGGCAAGGGCCGGTCCTTGGCCTCGTCCAGGGTCATCTCTTTGTCGCCAAGCCCATAGATGCGCCGCGCCCCTTCGGAGGTGGAGAGCGCGCCGGTGGCCACATCCACTTCCCAGTTGCCGGTCATGGCCACGAGTTCGGCCCGCTGGAGGCGCTTGCGACTGGCTTCCAGCTCCTCGGTCCGGGCTGAGAGGGCGGCCAGGCGCTCGTGATTGCTTCGGTGAAGCCGGCACACGAGAAGGGCCAGCAACGGCATGGTGGCCAGAAAAACGATCAGTCGCTGGACATTGACCGGGCTGTAGCGAAAAAGCGCTTCTGGCTGGGACCAGTCCACCAGCACATAGCCCAAAGCAATGGCCACGCTGCAAAAACCGGCCAGACAACCGCCGAGAAAGGCCGACAGGGCGATAGATAGGGCAAAAATGAGGACCGGATTGGGAATCGTGAGGCCATAGACCTTGCACAGGCTGAGCACAACGACGGTCAGCACGGTCAAGAGTATTCCGGTCCAGGTTCGCAGCATGGCCGTCAATCCGTTTTCTTGTCTCTGCAGCATACCAGACTATGCATGTTGCAAAACTGAAAAATTTCCGGCCAAAATCCAAGGCCGTTGCCATCGGGTTGACGTTGACCGGAAGCTGCCGTCTGGCCTCAGCCTGACCGCATCCTGAAAAGATCACGTAACCATACTTATGATTCAACTGTCTATCTTTTCCACCACTACTGTGCGCCAATCTCGCCCCTTTCGCAACCGGAAAGCCACTTTACCAGACCGACGGTCAAAATACATTTTTTTTGTCCGGTGAAGCTCCATGGCAATTGTCGAGAACATCGGGATATTGCATAATGCCGGACAGGACAATCTTTGGGGCGACATCGGCTCTTCGTAAACAAAAATCCCCAAACTGGCGACACCCTGGATGCGTATGTCACCCAATATCCTTTGGCAGCCGAGCACGACGCAAAAGTGTTTTTTGACCGCCGCCTGCTTCGTGCTGATCGACCTCATCGCCCGCCTCCACTACGTCACCGGCTTCGCCTACGAGTTCAACAGCCTCTATACATTGCCCTTGCTGGTCTCGGCCTGGTGTCTGGGCAACATCGCCTGCGTTTGCACCACCGTATTTTGCCTGGCCGAGTGGGCGTATACGGACATCCGCCTGGACGGCGGCCAGTCGGGGCTTTTGCCCCTTGTCTGCAACACCACGACCCGGGCCGTGACCATCGGCTGCGTCATCGTACTCATGAAACGGCTGCGCCGGGCCTTGCAGCAGGAATGGGACAACTCGCGCCAGGACCTGCTCAGCGGGCTGTGGAACCGACGCTATTTTTTGGAATTGGGCGCGACCATCCTGACCTTTGCCAAACGCCATGACCTGCCCGTCACCATGGCCTTCATGGACCTCGACCGCTTCAAGGAGGTCAACGACACCTTGGGCCACGCCGTGGGCGACGACCTGCTGCGGACCGTGGCCGCCGCCATGCGGGCCCATTTCCGGTACGAGGACCTGCTGGCGCGGCTTGGCGGCGACGAGTTCGCGGCCATCATGCCGGGTATGACGGCGCAGGACGCCCAGACTCGTCTGGAATCCTTGCGCGACAAGATCCGGGAAGCCATGGACCAGCGGCGTTGGCCGGTCACGCTGAGCATCGGCGCGGTCTCTTTCGTCGTGGTCGAAGGCGGCATCGAGGACATGGTGAGCGCCGCCGACGCCGTCATGTACGAGGCAAAGGCGGCCGGCCGGGACCGCCTCGTGCTGCACACCTACCCGCCTGCTCCGGCCGCCTGACCTCGTCGCCCGAGCCGGCCGCCGGACTTGGCTGGCGGACTCCTCCTCTCGCCCTGGCACAACCGACGCCGACAACGTAAAAAAGGGGACCCCTTTCGGAGTCCCCTGGCTTGTCGTTTGACGCCCTGAACGGCTAGTCGAGATCGATGCTGCCGACGATGGGGCTTTCTTCCAGCTCTTCCAGGAACCGGTCGGGGCGCTCGGGCTGGCGCGGCACGGCGATTTCGCTGTCCATGTAGCGACGGTAGCCGGTGCCGGCCGGGATGAGCCGGCCCACGATGACGTTTTCCTTAAGTCCCCGCAGGGAGTCGTCCTTGCCCATGAGCGAGGCTTCGGTGAGCACCTTGGTGGTCTCCTGGAAGGAGGCCGCCGAGATGAACGAATCCGTGGACAGCGAGGCCTGGGTGATGCCGAGCACCAGCGGTTCGGCCATGGCGGGCTTGAGGCCCTCTTCCATGACCCGGAGGTTCTCTTCCATGAAGCGGATCTTGTCGACCTGCTCGCCGATGAGGAAGTTGGTCTCGCCAGAATCGAGGATGGAGACCTTTTTCAGCATCTGGCGCACGATGATTTCGATGTGCTTGTCGTTGATGCCCACGCCCTGGAACCGGTACACGTCCTGGATTTCGTCCACAAGGTACTTGGCCAGGAACTTCTCGCCCTTGATCTTCAGGATATCGTGCAATTCCGGGTAGCCTTCGGTCAGCAGTTCGCCGGCCTCCACGAAGTCGCCTTCCTGGACCGTGACGTGCTTGCCGCGCGGGATGAGGTATTCCTTGGGATCGCCAGCCTCGGGGGTGACGATGATCTTGCGCTTGCCCTTGGTTTCCGGGCCAAAGGAGACCAGGCCGTCAATTTCCGAGACGACCGCCATTTCCTTGGGCTTGCGGACTTCGAAGAGCTCGGCGACGCGCGGGAGACCGCCGACGATGTCCTTGGTCTTGGACGATTCGCGGGGCTTACGGGCGATGATGTCGCCTTCGAAGACCTCCTGGCCGTCGCGCAGCATGAGAATCGCGCCCACGGGCATGGAGAAGATGGCCGGGGTGTTGGTGCCGGGTCGGAACTTGGGATTGCCGCGCTCGTCCACGATGGAGACCGACGGACGGTACGAAGTGGTGCGGTATTCGATGATGGTCTGCGTGGCGCGCTTGGTGGCGTCGTCCACCTTCTCCTGGTAGGTCTTGCCTTCCACGATGTCGGTGAACTTGATCACGCCGGCGACGTCGGTGACAAACGGTTCGTTGAACGGGTCCCATTCGGCCAGCAGCTGGTCCTTTTTCACTTCCTGACCGGCCACGGCGTAGAGTTTCGCGCCGGACGGCAGGCTGTAGCGCTCGCGCTCGCGGCCCTGGTCGTCGACCACCGACACCTGGCCGGACTTGCCCATCATGATGGTGTGGCCCTGCTGGTTGACGATGGACTTGACACGCGAGAGCACGATGCGACCGCTGTGCTGGGCCGTCACCGACGACTGGGCGATTTCGCGCGCCGCCGTGCCGCCGATGTGGAAGGTGCGCATGGTGAGCTGGGTGCCCGGCTCGCCGATGGACTGGGCGGCGATGATGCCCACGGTCTCGCCGACGTTGACCAGGTGTCCCCGGGCCAGGTCGCGGCCGTAGCACATGGCGCACACGCCGTGTTTGGACTGGCAGGTCAGGGTCGAGCGGATCATCAGCGAGCTGAAGCCCTTGTCTTCGATGACCTGGGCGTAGTGCTCGTCAATGAGCGCGTTGGTCGGGATGATGACCTCGTCGGTGACCGGATCGTAGACGTCGAACATGCAGGTCCGGCCCAGGGCGCGCTCGTGAACGCGCTGCTTGATGTCGCCGGCCTTGACGTAGTGGGTGATCTCCAGGCCGTCGACGGTGCCGCAATCGATCTCGGTGATGATGACGTCCTGGACGACGTCGACCAGACGGCGGGTCAGGTAACCGGAGTTGGCGGTCTTGAGCGCCGTGTCGGCCAGACCTTTACGAGCGCCGTGGGTGGAGTTGAAGTACTGGGCGACCGAGAGGCCCTCGCGGAAGTTCGAGGTAATGGGCGTCTCGATGATTTCGCCCGACGGCTTGGCCATGAGGCCGCGCATGCCGGCCAGCTGGCGCATCTGGTCCTGGTTGCCTCGCGATCCGGAGTGGATCATCATGAAGATCGGGTTGCTGGAGGTGTTTTTCTCCACCCGTCCCGAGGCTTCATCGGTGAGCGTATCCCAGGAGATCTCCTTCATCATTTCCGTGGCCACGTCGTTGGTGGCCTTGGTCCAGACGTCGACGACCTTGTTGTATTTCTCGGTACGGGTGATGATGCCCTCGCCGTACTGGACTTCGATGTCGTCCACTTCGTTCTGGGCGGCGGTCAGGAGCTTGGCCTTGGTGGACGGGATGGCCAGATCCTTGACGCCGATGGAGACGCCGGCTCGGGTGGCGTACTCGTAGCCGAGGTCTTTTAAGCGGTCGCACAGGATGACCGTGGCCTTGGTGCCGGCCATGCGGTAGGTGTCGCCCACGAGCTTGCCGATGCTGCGCTTGTTGAGCACGGTGTTGACCAGCTCGAAGGGCACGCCCTCGGGCATGAGTTCGCCGACGATGATGCGGCCCGGCGTGGTTTTGACCCGCTCGCCGTTTATGCGGCAGGTGATGCGGGCGTGCAGGCTCACCACCCCGGCGTCCACGGCGCAGATGACCTCGCCGGTGTCGGCGAAGATCTTGCCCTCGCCCTTGGCGAAGCTGCGCTCGATGGTGAGGTAGTACAGCCCCAGGACGATGTCCTGGGACGGCACGATGATGGGCGTGCCGTTGGCCGGCGACAGGATGTTGTTGGTGGACATCATGAGCACGCGGCATTCGATCTGGGCTTCCACGGACAGGGGCACGTGGACGGCCATCTGGTCGCCGTCGAAGTCGGCGTTGTAGGCCGAGCAGACGAGCGGATGCAGCTGGATGGCCTTGCCTTCAACCAGCGTCGGCTCAAAGGCCTGGATGCCCAGGCGGTGCAGCGTCGGGGCGCGGTTTAAAAGAATCGGATACTCGCGCACCACGTCTTCGAGGATGTCCCAGACCACCAGCTCTTCGCGCTCGACCATCTTCTTGGCCGTCTTGATCGTGGTGGCCAGGCCCTTCTCTTCCAGCTTGGAATAGATGAAGGGCTTGAAAAGCTCCAGGGCCATCTTCTTGGGCAGGCCGCACTGATGGAGCTTGAGCCGGGGGCCGACGACGATGACCGAACGGCCGGAGTAGTCGACGCGCTTGCCAAGCAGGTTCTGACGGAAACGGCCCTGCTTGCCCTTGATCATGTCGGACAGGGACTTGAGCGGCCGGCCGTTGGTGCCGGTGATGGCCCGGCCGCGACGGCCGTTGTCAAAAAGCGCGTCCACGGCTTCCTGGAGCATGCGCTTTTCGTTGCGGATGATGATGTCCGGCGCGCCAAGCTCAATGAGCCGCTTGAGGCGGTTGTTGCGGTTGATCACGCGGCGGTAGAGGTCGTTGAGATCGGAGGTGGCGAAGCGGCCGCCGTCCAGGGGGACCAGGGGGCGCAGCTCGGGCGGGATGACCGGAATGACTTCCATGATCATCCACTCGGGCTTGTTGGCCGATTCGATGAAGGCCTCGACGACCTTGAGGCGCTTGATGATCTTTTTCTTTTTCGTCTGCGACTTGGTGGTCATGGACTCTTCGCGCAGCTCGGCGCGAAGGGTCAGCAGATCGATCTCCTCAAGCAGGCCGCGCACGGCTTCCGCGCCCATGCCCACGACCAGAGCGTCCTCGCCGCCGTAGTGGTCGATGACCTGGATGTACTGCTCCTCGGAAATGACCTGGAACTTGGTGAGGTTGGTGTCCTTAGGGTCGAGCACCAGATAGGAGTCGAAATAGAGAACCTTTTCCAGGTCCACCATGGTCATGTCGAGCAGGGTGCCGATCTTGGACGGCAGGGTCTTCAAAAACCAGATATGGGCCACCGGGGCGGCCAGTTCGATGTGGCCCATGCGCTCGCGGCGGACCTTGGAGGCGATGACTTCAACGCCGCACTTTTCGCACACGATGCCGCGGTGCTTCATGCGCTTGTACTTGCCGCAGTTGCACTCGTAGTCTTTGACCGGTCCGAAGATCTTGGCGCAAAACAGGCCGTCGCGCTCGGGTTTGAAGGTCCGGTAGTTGATGGTCTCGGGCTTTTTGACTTCGCCAAACGACCATTCCCGGATCTTTTCGGGAGAGGCGATGGAAATGCGAATGGATTTGAGCGTACGGCTGGACACGGCGGTCTGGCCGATGCCGCGCATGCTGAACAATTCGTCCAGGGACATACGGTCACCTCGTATGGCGGGAGGACTTCCCCGCGGCTGCGCCGCCGGATGGCCGGCGGGCTGGTTGGGACGTGAAGCTTATGTCGAAGGCCCGGGGCGTTTGAGGGCGAGCGGACCAGGGGGCGGCCCCGCGCCAGGCCGCTTTCGGGAGATCATCCCAAAGGCGGCCGGCGCAGGGGTCCCGGGTGCGCCGCTAGCGCCGCGGCGGAGCCTTAGCGATCTTTTTTTCGTCCTGGATGAGGTCCACGTCGAGGCCCAGGGACATGAGTTCCTTGACCAAGACGTTGAAGGACTCGGGCAACCCGGCTTCCAGGAAATTGTCGCCCTTGACGATCTTCTCGTACATCTTGACGCGGCCGCCGACGTCGTCGGACTTGACGGTCAAGAACTCCTGCAGGAGGTACGACGCGCCGTAGGCTTCCAGGGCCCAGACTTCCATTTCACCCAGACGCTGGCCGCCGAACTGGGCCTTGCCGCCCAGCGGCTGCTGGGTGACCAGGGAGTACGGGCCAGTGGAACGGGCGTGGATCTTCTCGTCGACCAAGTGGTGGAGCTTTAAGATGTACATGCACCCCACGGTGACCGGCCGGTGGAAAGCCTCGCCGGTGCGGCCGTCGTAGAGGGTGACCTTGCCGTCCTCGGGCAGGCCGGCCAGCTTGAGCCAGCTCCACAGCTCGTCTTCGGTGGCGCCGTCAAAGACCGGGGTCTTGGCCACGATGCCGTTTTTGAGCGCGCGCAGGGCATCACGCAGGTCGTCGTCGGACATGCCGTCGATAAGGGCCGTGGTCTCTTCGGTGTCGAAGACCGCCTTGGCCCGGTCGCGCACGCCTTCCATGGCCTTGCCGGAATCGACCATCTCGGCCAACTGGCGGCCAAGCTCCATGCCGGCCCAGCCCAGGTGGGTTTCGAGGATCTGGCCGATGTTCATACGCGAAGGCACGCCCAGGGGGTTGAGCACGATGTCCACGGGACGGCCGTGGGAGAAAAAGGGCATGTCCTCGATGGGCAGGATGCAGGACACGACGCCCTTGTTGCCGTGGCGGCCGGCCATTTTATCGCCGACGTTGAGCTTGCGCTTCACCGCCACGTAGACCTTGACCATCTTGATGACGCCAGGCGGCAGATCGTCGCCCTCGGTGGTCTTCTCGCGCTTCTGGTCGTAGAGGCCCTTGATGAACTGGATGTGGCGGTCGTACTCGTCCAGCACCTCGGCCACGGCCTCGTTGGTCTCCTTGGAGGTAAAAAGCCCGGACAATTTCTTGACCGGCAGCGCCTCCAGGACCTCCTGGGTCATGGGGTGGTTGGCTTCGAGAAGCACTTCGCCTTTCTTCACGCCCTTTATGGTCTGGAACACGGTCTTGCCCGAGACCACCGGCCACAGCCGGCGACGCACGTTGGCGGCGATGGCGGCGGCGTGCTGGCCTTCCTTGGTGTCCAGGCGGGCCAGCTCGAAGTCCTCGATCTGGCGGGTGCGGTCGTCCTTCTCGCCGGAGCGGCGGTTGAACACGCGCACGTCGATGACCGTGCCCTCGATTCCGGGCGGAACCTTCAGCGAGGTGTTTTTGACGTCCCGGGCCTTGTCGCCGAAGATGGCCCGCAGGAGCTTTTCTTCGGGGGTCAGCTGGGTCTCGCCCTTGGGCGTGATCTTGCCGACCAGGATGTCGTCCGGGGCCACACGGGCGCCAATGCGGATGATGCCGCAGTCGTCGAGGTCTTTGAGCATCTCCTCGCCGACGTTGGGAATATCGCGGGTGATTTCCTCAGGTCCGAGCTTGGTGTCGCGGGCCACGACCTCGAACTCCTCGATGTGCACCGAGGTGAAGGTGTCGTCCTTGACCGCATTTTCGGAAATGAGGATGGAGTCTTCGTAGTTGTAGCCGCACCAGGGCATGAACGCGACCAGCAGGTTCTTGCCCAGGGCCAGTTCGCCGTCGCGGATGCCCGGGCCGTCGGCCAGGACGTCGCCCTTGACCACCCGCTGCCCGACCAGCACGCGCGGCACCTGGCCGAAGCAAGTGTTCTGGTTGGACTTGTGGTGTTTGAGCAGTTCGTAGGTCTTGGCCGAACCGGTGTCCGTGCCCACGGCCGGATCGTCGTAGCACACGATGATGCGCTCGGCGTCGGCGTAGTGGACGAAGCCCTCGCCCTCGGCCAGGATGCAGGAGCCGGAATCCTTGGCCACCGCGCCTTCCATGCCGGTGCCGACCAGCGGCTGCTCGCAGCGCAAAAGCGGCACGGCCTGGCGCTGCATGTTCGAACCCATGAGGGCGCGGTTGGCGTCGTCGTGTTCAAGGAACGGGATGAGCGCGGCCGAAACGGACACGATTTGGCTCGGCGAAATATCCATCAAGGTGACCTGCTCGCGCGGGATCACCACCTGGTCGCCGCGAATGCGCGCGCCGACCATGGAGTTGATGAAGGCCTTGTTCTCGTCCAGGGGCGCGTTGGCGCCGGCGATGACCTCGTCGATTTCGCGGGTGGCGTCGAGGTAGATGGTCTCGCCGGTGAGCTGGCCGTCCTTGACGACCTTATAGGGCGTCTCGATGAAGCCGAAGTCGTTGACCTTGGAGTGGGTGGTCAAGGACACGATAAGACCGATGTTCGGGCCTTCCGGCGTTTCGATGGGGCAGATGCGGCCGTAGTGCGAGGTGTGGACGTCGCGGACCTCGAAGCCGGCGCGCTCGCGGGTGAGGCCGCCCGGTCCAAGGGCCGACAGGCGGCGCTTGTGGGTGACTTCCGAGAGCGGGTTGGTCTGGTCCATGAACTGCGACAGCTGGGAGGTGCCGAAGAATTCCTTGAGGACCGCGGCCACGGGCTTGGGGTTGATGAGGTCGTGGGGCATGAGGGTGGCCACTTCCTGAAGGCTCATGCGCTCCTTGATGGCACGCTCCATGCGCACAAGCCCGATGCGGTACTGGTTCTCGACCAGCTCGCCCACGGGACGCACCCGGCGGTTGCCCAGGTGGTCGATGTCGTCGGCCGGACCGTGGGAATCCTTGAGGAATGTCAGGTGCTTGACGGCCTTGAGGATGTCGTCGTTGGCCAGGGTGCGGAAATCCAGCGGCTGATCCACCTTGAGGCGCGCATTGATCTTGTAGCGGCCCACCGGGGACAGGTCGTAGTAGTCCGGATTGCGGAACAGGTTCTCAAAGAAGTTGGCCGCGATTTCCGGAGTCGGCGGCGAGGACGGACGCAGGCGGCGGTAGATTTCCACCTGGGCCGTGATGGTGTCGATGGTCTTGTCGAGGGCCAACGTGTCGCGAATGGACGACGAGGTGTCCACGCCCCGGGTGTGCAGCAGCGAGAGCTCGACGATGCCGGCGTCCTTGAGCTTCTCGATGAGGTCGGCGTTGAGTTCGTCTCCGGCCTCGGCCATCACTTCGCCGGTGGCCGGATCGGCCAGGTCCTCGGCCAGGAACAGCCCCAGCAGCGTGGCCGGATCGACCTCGACCTTCTCGATGCCGGCTTCGAGCATGAGCCGCCAAGCCCGTTTGGTGATGGGCTTGTCCACAGCGACAATGACCTTGCCCTCGCTGTCGCGAATCTCGGAATAGGCCTTCTCCTTGCGGTAGAAATCGGGAAGGACCTGGCGGAAGACGTGATGCGGCTCGAAGGTGAAGTGTTCGACCTCGTAGAAATAGCGCAGGATGTCGGCGCGCGACATGCCCATGGCCTTGAACAGGATGGTGGCGGGCATCTTGCGGCGGCGGTCGATGCGCACGTACAGGATGTCCTTGTGGTCGTAGTCGAAGTCGAGCCAGGAGCCGCGCATGGGGATGATGCGGCAGGAATAGAGGACCTTGCGGCTGGTGTGGCTTTTACCGGAGTCGTGCTCGAAGATGATGCCCGGGGAGCGCTGGAGCTGGTTGACGATGACGCGCTCGGTGCCGTTGATGATAAACGTGCCTTTCTCGGTCATAAGCGGCACGGTACCGAAATAGATGATCTGTTCCTTGATGTCCCGGATGGTGCGGTTTTCCGTCTCTTCATCCACGTCGTACACGACCAGGCGGACCTTGATGCGCAGGGGCGCCTCGAAGGTCAGGCCTTTGGCGATACACTCGGGCACGTCGTATTTCGGTTCGCCGATTTCGTAGCTGACGTATTCCAGCGAGGCGGTGCGATTGAAGTCCTCGATGGGAAAGACCGAACGGAAGACGCCTTCAAGTCCCGCGTCCTCCCGGCTGGTGGGAGGAATATCTTTTTGCAGAAACAGCTCGTAGGAGTCGATCTGCAGATTGAGCAGATGGGGAATGGTCAGCGTTTTGACGATCTTGCCGAAATTTTTGGTCAGCTGGGCCATTGTGTCCTCTGTTGCAGGGCTACGACGTTGGAAAGATGCGTGGCGTGCGGGACGCCTGTCATTGGCCTTGCGGAGCGCGCGTCGCGCCTGGTTTGTCCCTGAACCTCGGGTCTACCCCACCGAGGGGGGAAGCGGAAAGCGAAAAATCACAAAAAGGGAAAAAGAGCGCCCCGCCCCTCGCGGAGGGGGCGCTCTTTGTAGTCACAAGCGGCCGAAAACGGCAAGCTACTTGATTTCGCAGGTGGCTCCGGACTCTTCGAGCTGCTTCTTGGCGTCCTCGGCTTCGGCCTTGGAGACGGCTTCCTTGATGGAGGAAGGCAGCTCGTCGACCTTGGCCTTGGCTTCCTTGAGGCCCAGACCGGTCAGGGCGCGCACGACCTTGATGACGGCGATCTTGTTGCCGCCGGCATTGGTCAGGATGACGTCGAACTCGGTCTTCTCTTCCTCGGCCGGAGCGGCTTCGCCAGCGGCCGGAGCGGCCATCATCATGCCCATGGCCGGGGCGGCGGCGGAAACGCCGAACTTCTCTTCGAGCTCCTTGATGAACTGGGAGAGCTCAAGGACGGTCATATTGGCAATGAAATCGACAACTTGCTCTTTGGTGATCTCGGACATGGAATGTTCCTCCTAAAAGGTTCGCTTTGGCGGAAGCAGGCTTTAGGCCGCTTCCTTTTTTTCCTTGATGGCCGTAAGGGCGTACAGCGCGCCGCGAATGACGTTCGCGAACAGGCTGACGAAGTTCGTGGGCACGGCGTTCATGGTGCCAAGGGTCATGGCAAGGAGTTCCGGCTTGCTCGGCAGCTTGGAAAGCTCGGCGACGCCGGCGGCGTCGATGATCTTTCCGGAGAGACAGGCGAGCTTGACAGAGAACTTCTTGCTGGTCTTGGCGTAATCCACAAGGACCTTGGCGGCGACGACGGGGTCTTCGTACCCGAAGGCGATGCCGTTGTTCTCGATGAGATGGTCCTTGAGGGCGTCATGGACGCCATTTTTCACCGCCAGCCGGGCCAGGGTGTTTTTCACGACCTGATAGTCGATCCCTGCGGCGCGGAGCTTGCTGCGCAGTTCCGTCAGCTCCTCCACCGTCATGCCACGAAAGTCGGTGACCACCACGATGCCGGCCCGGTCCGCCCTTGCGCGCAGTTTTTCGATAATCTCGTTTTTTTGCGCACGTTGCACGGTACCTACCTCCACATGCGGGTTGGCGGGCCTTCAAGTGAGCCAAAGCGGGGTCTCGGCGGGAAATTAAGGGGAACGTCCCCACCCGCTGTCTTTGACTCGCCTTCGATGCCCTGTTGTATATCGAAAAATCGTCCCGGCCAGAGGACGCACCTCTGGCACGGGACGGATCATGCTTTATCGGATCGGAAGCGGTTAGCCCTCAAGCAGCTTGCGCACCGACTGGGTGTCCACCTTGATGCCGGGACCCATGGTGGTGGCCAGGGCCATGGCCTGGAGATAGGTGCCCTTGGCGGCCGAGGGCTTCAGGCGCATGACGGCGTCGATGACGGCGCGGAAGTTGTCGAGCAGCTTCTCGGGGCCAAAGGACCGCTTGCCCAGGGGCACATGAAGCACGCCGGCCTTGTCGACCTTGAACTCGACCTTGCCGGCCTTGAGTTCGGACACGGCCTTGCCGATGTCAAAGGAGACGGTGCCGGTCTTGGCGTTGGGCATGAGGCCGCGGGGGCCGAGGATCTTGCCGATCTTGCCCACGGAAGCCATCATGTCCGGGGTGGCCACGGCGCTGTCGAAATCCAGGAAGCCGTTTTTCACCTTTTCAATGAGGTCGTCGCCGCCGACGAAGTCGGCTCCGGCCTCGCGGGCTTCGGTTTCCTTGTCGCCTTTGCAGAAAGCGGCCACGCGGATGGTCTTGCCCAGGCCATGGGGCAGCGACACCGCGCCGCGCACCATCTGGTCGGAGTACTTGGGGTTGACGCCGAGGTTGAGCGCCACGTCGACGGTTTCGTCGAACTTGGCCTTGCCCGTCTGAACGGTCAGGGCCATGGCTTCGCTCACTTCATATTTCGCCGTGAGGTCGATGTCCTTGATCGCCTCGCGATAATTCTTCCCGTGCTTGGCCATTGCGGAAATTCCTTTTGCGGTCGTGCCGGTTAGACGATCTCAATGCCCATGCTGCGGGCGGTGCCGGAGATGGTGCGGCAAGCGGCTTCCAGATCCTTGGCCGTCATGTCCACCATCTTGAGCTTGGCGATCTCTTCGATCTGCGCGGCGGTGACCTTTCCGACCTTGTTCTTGTTCGGCTCTCCCGAACCCTTGTCGATCTTGGCGGCCTTGACCAGAAGCACGGACGCCGGGGGAGTCTTGGTGATGAAGGTGAAGGAGCGGTCGGCGTAGATGGTGATCAGCGCCGGAATGATGGTGCCCTTCTGCTCCATGGTCTTGGCGTTGAACGCCTTGCAGAACTCCATGATGTTGACGCCATGCTGGCCCAGGGCCGGACCGACCGGCGGAGACGGGTTGGCCGAACCGGCGGGGAGCTGCAGCTTGACTTTGGCGGTGATCTTCTTGGCCATTGCGATTATCCTTACAAAAAGGGCCAGGCCCTAATTTTTGCTTACCTGCACGAAATCGAGTTCCACCGGGGTCTGACGGCCGAAGATGGAGACCGAAACGCGAAGCTTGCCCTTGTCGTAGTTGACGTCTTCGACAACGCCGTTGAACCCGCCGAAGGGGCCGTCGATGACCCGGACATCATCTCCCCGCTCAAAGTGGTACTTGGGCCGGGGCTGCTCCTGACGGCTGACCATCAGGCTGAGGATCTTCTGGGCCTCGCTGTCGCGCATGGGGGTCGGCTGGTTTTTGCCCCCGATAAAGCCGGTCACCCGAGGAATGGACTGGACCAGGTGCCAGGAATTGTCGTCCATGGCCATCTTGACCATGACGTAGCCGGGATAGAACTTGCGCGTGGACGTTTTCTTCTCGCCCTTGACCAGTTCGATGATCTTCTCGGTCGGGACGACCACTTCCTTGATGCTGCCGCCATCCTGGCCGGTGCGCATCATTTCCCGCAGCGTCAGCTCCACCCGGTTCTCGAAGCCCGAGTAGGTGTGGACGATATACCAGCGAGCGTTGGATTGCTCGTCGACGACGCCGTCGTTTTCAGCCATGATAGTGGTGTCCGTTACGAAAGGATGAGCGCGACGAGCCGGGAAAGGGCCATATCGACGACGCCCAGGTAGATGGCCATGACGACGCTGAAAACCAGGACCGCGATCCCGGTCTTCACCGTTTCTTCGCGGGTGGGCCAAGTGACCTTGCGCAGCTCGCCCTTGGCCTGTTCGAAGAATTCCTTGGCCTGATCAACGCGGCCGGTCAGGGAAACCCCGTCCTTGCCGGCCTCTTCCCGGACCTTGCCGGAAGAGGCCTTGGCCTTGGCGGGCTTTTCCGCGCCGTCGGCCGCCTGGGTCTTGTCTTTGGCCATGACCTACGCCTTGCTTGAAAATGGCAGGGCAGGAGGGATTCGAACCCCCAGCCCTCGGATTTGGAGTCCGATGCTCTACCGTTAGAGCTACTGCCCTGCGTTTAACGACCGGAACCTACTTCGTTTCCTTGTGGACCGTGTGCTTACGGTCGAAAGGACAATACTTCTTCAGTTCCATACGGCCGGTCGTGTTCTTCTTGTTCTTTTCCGTGGCGTAGTTCTTGCGCTTGCACTCGGTGCACTGCAGCTGGACGTTGATCCGCATCGCTTACTCCACGATCTCGGAAACGACGCCCGCGCCAACGGTACGGCCGCCTTCGCGAATGGCGAAGCGCAGACCCTTTTCCATGGCGATGGGGGCGATCAGTTCCACGTTAAAGGTGGCGTTGTCGCCCGGCATGACCATTTCAACGCCCTCGTTCAGGGTAACCACACCGGTGATGTCCGTGGTGCGGAAGTAGAACTGGGGACGATAGCCGGTGAAGAACGGGGTGTGGCGGCCGCCTTCTTCCTTGTTCAGGACGTAGACTTCAGCCTTGAACTTGCGGTGCGGCGTGATGGAGCCGGGCTTGGCCAGAACCTGGCCGCGCTCGACGTCGTCGCGCTTGATACCGCGCAGGAGCACGCCGACGTTGTCGCCAGCCTGGCCCTGATCGAGAATCTTGCGGAACATCTCGACGCCGGTGCAGGTCGTCTTGACCGTGTCCTTGATGCCGATGATGGCCACTTCGTCGCCCACGGTGACGATGCCGCGCTCGACACGACCGGTCACGACGGTACCGCGGCCGGAGATGGAGAACACGTCTTCGATGGGCATGAGGAACGGCTTGTCGATGTCGCGCTTGGGCTCGGGGATAAACGAGTCGCAGGCGTCGAGCAGCTCGAAGATGGGCGCGGCCTCGGGGCTGTTCACATCGGCGGCTTCCAGGGCTTTGAGGGCCGAGCCCTTGATGACCGGGATGTCGTCGCCGGGGAAGCCGTACTTGGAGAGGAGTTCGCGCACTTCCAGTTCGACCAGCTCAAGAAGTTCGGGGTCGTCAACGAGGTCGACCTTGTTCATAAACACGACCAGCTGGGGCACGCCAACCTGACGGGCGAGCAGGATGTGCTCACGGGTCTGGGGCATGGGGCCGTCGGTGGCGGCGACGACGAGAATGCCGCCGTCCATCTGGGCCGCGCCGGTGATCATGTTCTTGATGTAGTCGGCGTGACCGGGGCAGTCGACGTGGGCGTAGTGGCGCTTGTCGGTCTGGTATTCGACGTGGGCCGTGGCGATGGTGATGCCGCGCTCTTTTTCTTCGGGGGCCTTGTCGATCTGGTCGAAGGGAATGTACTCGCCATTGCCCTTGAGGCTGGCCAGGCGCGTGATGGCGGCGGTCAGCGTGGTCTTGCCGTGGTCGATGTGACCGATGGTGCCGATATTGACGTGCGGCTTGTTGCGTTCAAATTTCGCCTTGCCCATGTCATCCCCCTGCAGCTGGTGCTCTTCAGGATTTTTAGTGGTCGAAGATATGGAGCCCACGGCCGGATTCGAACCGGCGACCTCTTCCTTACCAAGGAAGTGCTCTGCCGACTGAGCTACGTGGGCTTCGTCTAGCGGTAGGACACGGGCGGCTTTGGAGCGGGAAACGAGACTCGAACTCGCAACCCTCAGCTTGGAAGGCTGATGCTCTAGCCAATTGAGCTATTCCCGCGTATGTCACATGTAGTTCATGCGACAGGCTCTACCTGTCTCCTACTGCATTCGCGCTATATGGTGGAGGGGGGAGGATTTGAACCTCCGAAGGCATACGCCGACAGATTTACAGTCTGTTCCCTTTGGCCACTCGGGAACCCCTCCGAACCTTGGAGCTGGCGATGGGACTCGAACCCGCAACCTGCTGATTACAAATCAGCTGCTCTGCCAGTTGAGCTACGCCAGCCAACCGAGAAGCGGGTAACTAGCGAAACTCGTCGTTGCGGTCAAGCCTTTTTTTGTCACCAGATCGCCGCGTGTGGTTTCACCCAGACGCGAAGCAGAGTTATTAGACCCAACCCGGACCCTTGGCAAGGCTTTTTTTGCATTTCCCACATTTTTCTTTTCCCTCCCCCACGCCAACATTGTCACAAGCACCCTCCTCCCCTATATTCAGACCAAATACCGCCCATTCCCACCTCTCACCTTCGAGCGCTTCATGAAAAATATGGAAAAACACCATCGATTCTCCCTGTGGTACGTGCTCATCGCCATCTGGGGCGTGCTGCTGCTTAACAACCTCATCGTCACCAGCTACGGCCCCAAGAATCTGCCCTACTCAGAATTCCTCACTCGTTTGCAAGCCGGCGACATCACCGAGGTTTCCATCACCGGCGACGTCATCGCCGGGGCCATGAAGGCCACGGGCAAGGACGGCGAAAACGACGCCACCCAGGAATTCGTCACCCGCCGGGTGGACACCGACCTCTCCAACGAACTGGCCAAGCACAACGTGGTCTTCCGGGCCCAACCCGAATCCACCTTCCTGCGCGACATCCTGTCCTGGATCGTTCCCATCCTGCTCTTTTTCGGCATCTGGTACTTCATGATGCAACGCCTCAACCCCGGCCAGGGCGTCATGGCTTTTGGCAAGAACAAGGCCCGGGTCTACGCCGAAAAGGACATCGAGACGCGGTTTTCCGACGTAGCCGGCTGCGACGAGGCCAAGACCGAACTGGAAGAGATCGTCGATTATCTCAAAACCCCGGAGCGCTTCCAGCGACTGGGCGGCCAGATGCCCAAGGGAGTGCTCTTGGTCGGCCCGCCGGGCACGGGCAAAACGTTGCTGGCCCGGGCCGTGGCTGGCGAGGCGCAAGTCCCGTTTTTTTCCATCTCCGGCTCGGAATTCGTGGAGATGTTCGTGGGCGTGGGGGCGGCCCGGGTGCGCGAACTCTTTGTCCAGGCCAAGGAGAAGGCCCCGTGCATCATCTTCATCGACGAGCTCGACGCCATCGGCAAATCCCGCTCCGGGGCCATCGTCGGCGGCCACGACGAGCGGGAACAGACCCTCAATCAGCTGCTTGTCGAGATGGACGGCTTCGATCCCCGGGTCGGGGTCATCATCATGGCAGCCACCAACCGGCCCGAGACCCTGGATCCGGCCCTGTTGCGGGCCGGACGCTTCGACCGGCAAGTGCTTGTGGATCGGCCGGACGTCATCGGCCGTGAGCAGATCCTTCGCGTCCACGCCAAAAAGGTGGCCCTGGCCCCGGAGGTCGATCTTTCCATCATTGCCCGCAAGACCCCGGGCTTTTCCGGGGCCGATCTGGCCAACGCCATCAACGAGGCCGCCCTGCTCGCCGCCCGCAAGGACAAAGACGCCGTGGGCATGGACGACCTGGAAGAAGCCGTGGACCGCATCATGGGCGGGCTGGAAAAAAAGAACCGGGTGATCAATCCCCAGGAAAAAAAGGTGGTGGCCTACCACGAGGCCGGCCACGCCATCGTGGCCACCTTCACCCCCGGGGCCGATGCGGTCCATAAAATCTCCATCGTGCCGCGCGGCATCGGGGCCCTGGGCTGGACCCAACAATTGCCCACCGAGGACCGCTACCTCATGACCCAGACCGAGCTGCTCGGCAAAATCGACGTACTTCTCGGCGGTCGGGCGGCCGAACGGCTCGTTTTCGGCGACGTGTCCACGGGCGCGCACAACGACCTGCAACGGGCAACCGACATCGCCATGGCCATGGTCACGGAATACGGCATGGGGCAAACCCTGGGCCAGGCCACCTACCCGCGCCAAAACCGGCCGGTGTTTCTCTCGGCCGACCAGAGCGGCCTGGCCGGGCGGGAATATTCCGAAGCCACGGCAGCCCGGGTGGACGCCGAGGTCAAAACCATCCTGGAAACCGCCTACGAGCGGGTGACGGCGCTCCTCACCGGCCACATGGCGGTGCTCGACCGGGTGGCCGGCGAATTGTTGGAGCGTGAAGTGCTCGACGAAACCGAATTCAAGGCGCTTTTGGGCGACGCGCCCCCCACTGCCGCCGCTTAGGAGTGCTGTCATGACGGTCCCGCCTTCGATGTGCGCGGCATTGCTGGCCGCTTTGCTCCTCGTGCCGACCCTGGGGCCGGCCCAGTCGCTTCACGTCAACGGCGATCCGTACATGACCGTGACCGACGCCGCCCAAGCGCGTCTCGCGGACGGGCGGAAACAGCGCGCGCCGGCCCTGGCCGTCGGCGATTCGGTCTTTGTGCTGGAGGTCAAGGACGGCTGGGCGACGGTGGCCCGGCCCGATCCCCGACAACCGAATTTCCCGGGCCGCCTGTACCGCCTGCCTCTGGCGGCCCTGGCCGCGCAGCCCGGCAAGACCCAGGCGCACCGTCCGGCCTGGGCCCCGGCCCCGGGCGACCCGGCCCTGGCCGAGCGGGACATCGTAGCCTACGAGGACGAGCCGTGGATCATGGTGCGGGCAAGCGCGGCCAAGCCCCGGCGCGTGGCCAAGGGGGCCAGCCCGGCCGTGTCGGCCGACGGGACGCTTTTGGCGTATTGCCCAGAGGCGGAAGGCGGCGTGACCGTGGTCGATCTGACGGGCAAGGCCAAGCCCCGTCGGTTTCCGACCACGCCGCAGGCCGTGCGCGAAATCCATTTTTCGCCCCAGGGCCTGATGCTGGCCTGGCGTGTCGATGACCGCCGCGTCCCTGGAAACCCGCGCGACCGCATCGAAAGCGTGAACCTCGCCGCGCCCGAGGCCAAACCAGCCGTGGTCGTTGCCTGGTTGCCCGTCACCACGGCGTTCGACGGATTCGGCGCAGACGGCAAGACGTTGGCGTTTTTCGTCTACGAGGGCGAGGCCAACCAGTTGCGCCTGGTTGATGCGGGCGGCCGTGTGCTGCGCCAGACGCCGATTTCGGCCTTTCTCGACCCAACCCTGGATTCCAGCGGCGACAAGTATCTGCCAAGTCCGACAAACGACACGCTGGTGCTGGCCGCAAGCGACGTCAACCCCTCGCCGGCCATGGAGCGCTGGCTCAATGACTCCGGCAGCGCACTGTTTCTGTGCGACCTGGGCAGCGCCACGAGCTATCGCCTCACGCCCCGGGACCTTGTCGCGGTCACCCCGACCTGGACGCCGGACGGCCAGCGCATCTATTTTTCGGGCCTGCCGGAAAAGCCCGCCAACGGGACGCACCACCTCTACCGCATGAACGCGGACGGCACGGGGCTGACGGAATTGGGGAAGGGATTCGCGCCGAGCGTGGGGACGCGGCCGTAGCGTCGCGGCCCTGTCCGCGCCGGGCTTGACCGTCGCCGAGCGACGAGGACGCTACGCGGCCGCGCGTCAATAATGTCCAGGGTGAGGCCGAGGCAAACGGGCCGGAATTACGGCTTTCGCCCCTCCACCACCCGCTCCAGGCCGGCCAGATCGCGGCGCACGACGACGTCGGTAAATCCTGCCTCGGCCAGGAAGGCGGCGGCGGCCGGTCCCTGCTTCCAGCCGATCTCGACCAGCAGCGTCCCGCCCGGGGCCAGTCGCGACAAGGCGGCCCGGGCCACCGTGGGCACGGCCTCAAGCCCTGTCTCGCCCGGGGTCAGGGCGCTGGACGGCTCAAACTCCCGCACTTCGCGGGAGCACTCCCGGTATTCAGCGGCGCTGACGTAGGGCGGATTGGACACGACCAGCCCGTAGCCCTCGCCATGGGCCGGCAGATCGGCGAAGTCGGCTTCAAAAAAGGTCAGGCGTTGGGCCACCTGATGCCGGACGGCGTTTTGCCGGGCCACGGCCAGGGCCTCGGGGCTCAGGTCCAGGGCCAGGCCCGTCGCGCCGGGAAAACGCACGGCCAGGGTCACGGCCAGACAGCCCGAGCCGGTTCCGAGGTCGGCAAACGACGTCAGCTCGCCGGCCGGGAACAGTTCCAGCGACCGGTCGATGATGAGCTCCGTCTCCGGGCGCGGGATGAGCGTGGCCGGGGTGACGGCGAAATCCAGGCCGTAGAATTCGCGCTCGCCCAGGATGTAGGCGACGGGTTCGCCCTTGCCCCGGCGGGCGACCAGGGGACGCACGAGGTCGAGTTCTTCCGGGGTCAGGGGCCGGTCCATGGCCAGAATGAGGCCGAGGCGGTCCAGGCCCAGGGCCTGGGACAACAGGAGCTGGGCCGAGAGCCTGGGACTGTCCAGGCCCCGGCCCTCGAAAAAGGCTTCGCTCTTGGCCAGGATCTCGCGAACCGTGGGCGCTTTCGCCATCTTCTCCCTCCAATGCGCCGGGGCGCGCGTGCCCGGGCCGCTCACAACAGCCCAGGTACGCGCGCCCCTGAGAACACGGCTACGCCCCCAGCTCCCCGGGTGGGGTTTCCAAAGGGGCTCAGCCCCTTTGGCCGCCGGAGGCACTCTTCTCTCTTCCCCTTTTACGCAGCATCCGCCTGCGCCTTCAGGGCCTCGGCCTGGTAGTGGCCGATGAGCGCGCCGCACAGTTCGTCGAGGTCGCCTTCCAGGACGGCGTCGAGGCGGTAGAGCGTCAGGTTGATGCGGTGGTCGGTGACGCGGCCTTGGGGAAAGTTGTAGGTGCGGATGCGTTCCGAGCGGTCGCCGGTGCCGACCTGGGAGCGGCGGGCGGCTTCCTGTTCGGCCCGTTGCTTGTCCTGTTCGACCTGGAGCAGGCGAGAGCGCAGAACCTTGAGGGCCTTGGCCTTGTTTTTGTGCTGGGACTTTTCGTCCTGGCAGATGACCACCAGCCCGGAGGGGATGTGGGTGACGCGCACGGCCGAGTCGGTGGTGTTGACGCTCTGGCCGCCGGGACCGCTGGAGCGGTAGACGTCGATGCGCAGCTCGTTGGGGTCGATGGCGACATCGACTTCCTCGGCTTCGGGCATGATGGCCACGGTAACGGCCGAGGTGTGGATACGGCCCTGGGATTCGGTGGCCGGCACGCGCTGGACACGGTGGGCGCCGGATTCGTATTTGAGGCGGCTGTAGACCTTGTCGCCGGAGATGGAGGCGATGACTTCCTTGAAGCCCCCGGAGCCGGTCTCGGACTGGCTCATGATCTCGACCTTCCAGCGCTTGGTCTCGGCGTAGCGGGTGTACATGCGGAAGAGGTCGCCGGCGAAAAGGGCCGCTTCGTCGCCGCCGGTGCCGGCCCGGATTTCCAGCAGGATGTTTTTTTCATCCATGGGATCCTTGGGCAAAAGCAGCACCTTGAGCCGGGCTTCCAGTTCGACCTGGGCTTCCTTGAGGGCCTTGGTCTCGGCCTGGGCCAGCTCGCGGATCTCGGGATCGGGGTCCTGGGCCATTTCCTGGTTGTCTTCCAGGTCCTGGGCGATCTTTTTGTACTCCCGGAAGGCGGCCACCACATCGCTGAGGTCGGAGTGGGTCTTGGACAGCTTACGGAAGCGCTCCTGGTCGGAGACGACGTCGGGCGCGGACAGTTGGCGTTCCAGATCCTCGTACTTGCGTTCGAGGCTTTCGAGCTTGGCGAACATGGGGCTTCTCCGGGGCGGGGCGTTTGGGGCGACGGTCGTCTCGCGCAGAGTCCGACCGGGCGTCGCGCGCCAAAGCGGTGGTGTTTAATACGATTCGCAATAAAGGCGTTCGTGGTTTCGCCCGAGGGGCGACGCTCGGTCCGGGGACGCGGCCGCCGCGCTATCAGGCGACGGGACGCTCGGCCACCGCGCCGTCCAGGGCGGCCAGGGCCACCTCGATCTGGGCGTCGTCGGGTTCCTTGGTGGTGAGCATCTGCATGAAAAGCCCGGGGGCCGAGATCAGGCGGCAGACGATGTTCGTGTGGAACTTGCCGGCCAGTTTGATGACCTCGTAGGCCAGGGCGCTGACCGGAACCATGAGCACAAGCTTCATGACCACGATATAGGCCTGCTTGAGCACACTGTTGTCCGGCACGTAAAACGTCATGAGCCAGGGCACGAGAAAGGCGTAAAGCACAATGGAGATGGCCAGGACGAAAAGCAGGAAGGCTGTGCCGCAACGCGGATGCAGGCGGGAAAAGCCCCGCGCGCCTTCGGGGGTCAGCGGCGCGCCCTGCTCATAGGCCCAGATGACCTTGTGTTCGGCCCCGTGGTACTGAAACACCCGACGGATGTCCGGCAGATAGGAGATGGCCGCCACGTAGCCCAGGAACAGGAGCATCTTGAAAAGCCCGTCCCAGACGTGGAAGCTTAAGTCCTCCACGCCGCCGGAAAGGCCCATGCCGCGCATCCCCAGCGAAAACAGGTGGGGTGTGACGACGAAAAGCAGCAAGGCGAAGCCGATGGAGGCGGCCAGGGTCAACCCCATGGCCCACGGCCCCATCTCCACGCCGTCTTCTTCGTCCTCAAGAGCGACCTGGGCCGAATAATTGAGCGCCTTGATGCCGTTGACCAACGTCTCCAGAAGCACCGGAAAACCGCGCAACAGCGGCTTTTTGAGCCACTTGGAGGCGGTCAGCGAGAACCAGGGGCGCACATCGAGCAGGATGTCGCCGCCGGGCTTGCGCACGGCGATAGCCAGCCGCTCCCGGTCGCGCATCATGACTCCCTCCATGACAGCCTGGCCGCCAACGGTGGGCGAAGCGACGAGAAGCGGCAAAAGACGCAGCAAACGTTTCATGGCCGGGGTCCGCAAGGGGCCGCCGGGCGGGTGGTCCGCCCGACGGTCTCGGGCATAGGCCGCACTAGGCCTTTTTCTCGAAATTGGCGTACTTTTTCCGGAAGCGGTCGATGCGGCCGGCGGTGTCGAGGAAGCGCTGCTTGCCAGTGAAAAACGGATGGCAGTTGGAGCAGACTTCGACCTGGACCAGCTCGCCCTTGGTGGACAGGGCCTGGGCTTCGAAACCGCAGTGGCAGCGGATGGTGGCCTTGAACGTCTTGGGATGGATATCTTTCTTCATGGCTCGACTCCTTGAATGTCCCTTCCGGGAAAGCGAGATGAACTAACGCCTTTTTATGCCCTTGGCAAGCCCTTCGTGGCACATGATTTCAAACCGACCGGCTTGGACTTTGCCGCCCGCCGTGGTAGACAACTCCCCAACTCCACCTGCGACAAGGAAGCAGCATGTCCATCTTCAGCAAAAACACCCAGCTCGCCGCTATTTTCCGCGCCCATTCCAGCCAGCTCGCCGCCGCCGAAGGCCTGTCCCCGGAAACCATCGAGGCGGGAGTCGCCGCCGGAACCATGGTCATCCTGGCCAACCCGGCCCACAAGGACGTCACCCCGACCATTATCGGCCAGCCGGCCAAGGTCAAGGTCAACGCCAACATCGGCACCTCCATGTTCGTCACCGACGTGGCCATGGAAATGGATAAGGTCCGGCTGTGCAAGACCGCCGGAGCCCACGCGCTTATGGACCTGTCCACGGCCGGCGACCTGCACGCCATTCGCGGCGACATCCTGGCCGCCACCGACCTGCCGCTGGGCACCGTGCCCCTGTATGGCGTGGCCCAGCGCCACATCGCCAAGGGCGGCGACCCCAGCGACTTCACCGTGGCCGAGATCCTGGCCGAAATCGCCCGGCAGGCCGAACAAGGCGTGGACTTCATGACCCTGCACTGCGGCATCACCCGTCGGGGCGTGGAACTGGCTTCCGAAGGCGGCCGGGTCACCGGCATCGTGTCGCGCGGCGGCTCCATCCTGGGCCGCTGGATGCGGCGTCACGGCGAGGAAAACCCCTTTTTGACGCACTACGACGACATTCTCGACATCTGTCTGGCCCACAACGTCACCATCAGCCTGGGCGACGGCCTGCGGCCCGGCTGCGGGGCCGACGCCGGCGACGGAGCCCAGTGGGAAGAGGTCATCAATCTCGGCCGACTGGCCGTGCGGGCCATGGAACGCGGCGTGCAAACCATGATCGAAGGCCCCGGGCATGTGCCCTTGCACCTCGTCCAAGGCCAGATCCAGGGCATCAAACGGCTCACCCACGGCGCGCCGCTCTATGTCCTTGGCCCGCTAACCACCGACTGCGCGCCGGGCTACGACCACATCGCCGGTGCCATCGGCGGGGCGCTGGCCGCCTACTTCGGCGCGGATTTCCTGTGCTACCTGACCCCGGCCGAACACCTGACGCTGCCCAATGTCGAGGACGTGCGGGCCGGCATCAAGGCCAGCCTCATCGCGGCCCAGAGCGCCGAAACCGCCCTGGGCCGCCCCCACGCCGCCGGCCGCGACCTGGCCATGAGCCAGGCCCGGGCCGACCTCGACTGGGAAGCCATGACCGAACTGTCGCTGGACCCGGACATGGTGCGCGCCCGGCGGGCCAAGCACAGCCAGGAAAAGGAATGCGCCATGTGCGGGGCCATGTGCGCCATGCGCATGATGAACACCGACGCCTTCGAGTGCCCCACGACGGGTGAGACCAAGACGAAATAATCCGACGGCAACCCCGGGAGAGCGCCATGCATACCCTGGTCCTCGTGCGCCACGGCCAAAGCGTGTGGAACCTCGAAAACCGGTTCACCGGCTGGACCGACGTGGGCCTGACGCCCCAGGGCCGGGAGGAAGCCGCCCAGGCGGCAAACCTCCTTCGCGACGGCGGCTACGACTTCGACGCCTGCCTGACCTCGGTGCTCTCCCGGGCCGTCATGACCCTCGACATCCTCCTGACCGGCCTCGACCGCCTGTGGCTGCCGGTCACCAAATCCTGGCGCTTAAACGAACGCCACTACGGCGGGCTCCAGGGCCTTAACAAGGCCGAAATGGCCGCCCAGTACGGCGAGGAGCAGGTGTTCGTCTGGCGCCGAAGCTACGACACTCCGCCCCCGGCCCTGGACCCCGCCGACGAACGCTTCCCCGGCCGCGACCGGCGCTATGCAACCCTCACCGACGCCGAACTGCCGCGCTGCGAATCGCTCAAGGACACCGTGGCCCGGGTCATGCCCTTCTGGCACGACGTCATGGCCCCGGCCATCGCCTCGGGCACGCGGCTGCTCGTGGCCGCCCACGGCAACTCCCTGCGCGCCCTGGTCAAATACCTCGACGCCATCGGCGACGACGCCATAAGCGAATGCAATATCCCAACAGGCGTGCCGCTTATCTACAAACTCGACGCCTCCCTCAAACCCCTCGAACACTTCTACCTCGGCGACGCCGAAGCCGTGGCCCGCAAAGCCGCCGCCGTGGCCGCCCAGGGCAAGGCGAAGGGATAAGAAAAACGAGGAAGATGCCTCCGGCGTCCGGGAGGGGGTGACCCCCTCCCGGACCCTCCCTGAAAGGGGGATGGTTGGAGGCGTGAGAGAGCAAAGGGAGCGGCGGGTTGGCTGCGTCCTACAAAAAGCCCCCTGGCGCGGTTGCGGCAAGGGGCTTTTTCGCGGTCGGGCGTCCCTTAAAAATACAACAGTATTTTTTTAGGAATAATAATGGGTTTGGTTTGTTGTCTACGAACCGCCATAGGCGCTTTTCGCGGTCGCTCCTCTACCGCTCGTCCTTGGGCTTGTGGCTGGCCCGGCAGACGACCTTGACCGGGGCCGTGGCGATGCCAAAGAGCTTGCGCAGGCTGTTTTCCAGGTATTTGATGTAGGAATCGCGCACTCGCTCGGTGTCGCTGACGAAAAAGACGAAGGTCGGCGGCGCGTCGGCGGCCTGGGTCAGGTAGTAGAACTTCGCCCGCCGGCCGTTGACCAGGGGCGGCTGGTGCTTGTCCAGCGAGGCCCGCATGGCCCGGTTGAGCTCGCCCGTGCCGATGCGGATCTGACACTCGGCCCAGATGGCCTCGGCCTGGGGCAGCACCTTGGCCACGCCCTTGCCCTTGGCCGCCGACATATAGAGCACCGGCACGTGGGAACACATGCGCAGTTCCCGGGCGATGTCCTTTTGCAGGGCCAGCATGTCCTTTTGGGGCACGAGGTCGGTCTTGTTGACGGCCACCAAAAACGCCTTGCGCTCGCTGTCCAGAAACGAAATGAGCCGCTTGTCCTGGACGCCGACGCCGCCGGTGGCGTCGATGACGACCACGGCCACATCGGCCCGCTTGGCGCTGGAAAGGGCCTTGGCCACGCTGTAGCGCTCCAGGCCGTCGGTGATGCGGGTGCGCTTGCGCACGCCGGCCGTGTCCACGAACAGGTAGCGCTTGCCTTTTTGATGCACCACCACGTCCACGGCGTCGCGGGTGGTGCCGGCGATGTCGCTGACGATGAGCCGCGATTCGCCGACCAGGGCGTTAATGAGCGACGACTTGCCGGCGTTGGGCCGGCCGAGCACGGCCAGACGCAGCACGGTCTGGACCAGGGGCGCGTCCGGGTCGTACGGCTCGGCTTCGGGCAGGCGCTCGGCGATGGCCTCGGCCAGCTCGGCCATGCCCTGGCCGTGGGCGGCGGAAATGGCCAGAAGCGGCAGGCCCCAGGCGTGGAAGTCGGCGGTCATGGCGGCCACGCGCTCCAGGCCGTCGACCTTGTTGACGGCCACGATGACGGGCTTGCCCAGCCGGCGCAGACGCTCGGCCAGATCGTCTTCCAAGGCGGTGCGGCCGGCCTTGCCGTCCACGAGAAACAGCACCACGTCGGCCGTGACCAGGGCGGCCTCGGCCTGTTCGACGATTTGTCTGGCCAGGCTTTCCTCGGCCTCGTAGTCCATGCCGCCGGTATCGACCAGGGTGACAAAGCGGCCTTCGATCTCGGCCGGGGCCTCCAACCGGTCCCGGGTGACGCCGGGGAGGTCATGGGTGATGGCCCGGCGACCACGGGTCAGCCGGTTGAAAAGCGTGGACTTGCCTACGTTTGGCCGTCCGACGATGGCCACGATAGGGGGCATGGGATCTCCTTGAGGGACTGGGGGGCGGCCTGGCGCGGGGGATGGTCCCCGGCCGCCGGAGCGGGTCTGGCGTGCCGGCCGGTCGGGGCTCGGTCAGGCCGGCTGCATTCGCCGACGCGAACCAGTCTCTTCATCATGGCTTGGGGGGACATGTCAACAGCCATTATGCAACGCTTCGGGGCCGGTCAAGCCCACGGCGTCCGCCAGGCCGGGAACCGGGCAAGAGTTTCGGATCGTCCCCATCCCCTTGAGCCAACGGATTTGGCTGGATCTGGCGGCGGCGGAGCGGTCCGGGAGAGGTTTCCCTCTCCCGGACATCGGCGTGTGTTTCGTGGGGTTGTTGCCGGCTCAATACGGCGGCGGCGGCGGGCAGGGCCCCTTGACCGGGACGTAGACCACGCGGTCGCCCTGGTACTGTTCGATATAGCAGGTGTTGTTGACGTTATAGTAGGTCATGCCGGCAATGGTGACGGCGGCGGCGGCAGCGGGCAGGGCCCACAGCCAAGGGCCGGGCGCGATGGGCGGCGGCGGTCCCCAGGGGCGCGGTCCGGGCACCGGCACGGGGGCTGGAACCGGCACGGGCGCGATGGGCCGGGGGCCATAGCCGGGGCCGGGCACCGGGACCGGCGCGATGGGTCGGGGACCGTAGCCCGGGCCGGGGACGGGAACCGGCGCGGGCGGCCGCACTCCAGGGCCGGGGACCGGGCCGGCCACGGGCGGCCGCGGCGCGATGCCCGGCGCCACCGGCACCGGACCGGGCATGGGCGCGAAATTGGGTTTGGCCATGCCGCCGGGCGCGGGCGGCCGGACCGTGGGCGTGGGTCCCATGGGCGGGCCGCCGCCGAAGCGCAGACCGCCGCTTGGCGGGGCCATGGCTCCCGGCGCGCCGCCGAATCCGCCCGGGCGTGGCCCGCCGCCAAAGCCGCCGGGGCGGGGGCCTCCCCCGCCGCCGCCGCGCGGACCGCCACCGCCGCCGCCCCGGGCCTGGGCCTCGGGCGTCAGCAGATGGGACAGGGCCACGATGCCGGGAACATCGAAGACCAGGGTCAGGGCCGCGGCCAGGGCCAGGATGGTCCCGGCCAGCCGGGCGCGTCGGGTGGGGCTATTCATGGCCGCCTCCCTGGGCCGCCTGGCCCTCGGCCAGAGGTTTGAGTTCGATGCGCCGCAGCTCCTTGCCGGGCTTGAAGGTGAAAAGATCGGCCGGCAGCTTGGGCGTCATGTTCCAGTCGGAGAAGGCGGCGGCGTATTGGGGCCAGCCCATGACGTGCTTATCGGTGATGACCACCTTGCGCGGCAGCGGGGTCTTGTCCTTTTCCACCCACAGCTGCCAGTCGGCGTTTTTCTGGGTGAAGGCCAGATGGTCGCAGGCCACTCCGCCGGCGGTGTGCACGCCCACGCAGTCGCCGGTGCGCACATTGGCCAGGATTTCCCGGCATGGGTCGGCGTAGAGCAGGTCGGACAGCGGCGCGACGATGCCGTAGGTGTCGGCCAGCATGGCGATGGTCGCGTCGATGGTTGGCGGCGCGTCCACCACGGCGTAGACGCCCCGGTCGTAGTCGGCCATGGTCACGGTCTTGCCGTCGTAGACCATCTCCCGGTCGCGCTCGTCGCCGGTGACCCGGGAATAGAGCTTGTCCGGGCGTTTGACGGCCACGTCGGCGAAGCGGGTGAGCTGCACGGTCTGGCCGCTGGGGTAGACCTGTTCCTCGTTTATTTCCACGGAGAAGGTGAAGGTTTTCTTGCCGGCCAGAAAGGCGCACATGGCCTCCACCGGGGCCTTGGCCTCGGGGGTGATGTCCGCGGCCTTGGCCGGTTCGGCCGGGGCGGTCTGGGCGGCTGCCCGGCCGGCCGGCACGGCGGCCAGCCAGGCGCACAGGACCGCCGTCCACAGGATGCGTCGCATGGATACCTCCTTGGGTTGCCGGCCCGCCGCGTTTCGGGCGAACCGATTGGGCATTGTGCGACACTAGGAGCCGGCCCGGGGGGGTGTCAAGAAAAGCGAGGCGGCGGGCAAGGTTCCGCCCCTCTTGCCGGCTCTCGCCGGGTTGGTTTACACTACTTTGACGGAGGGAACATGCTTCGGGAACTGTTCGCTTTGTGGCGCGACCGGGGTGCGCGTCTGGCCCGCAGCCTGGGCCAGGACCGGGAGGCCGTGTCCATCGCCGCCCGCCACCGCCGCTGCCGGGCGGCCTGGGAACCGCATCTGGCCGCCACCAGGCGGCTGGTCCTCGACGCCGCCGTCTTGGCCCCGGAACGCGACACCGCCGTGGTCCTGGGTTCCGGGGCCTGCCTGGACGTGCCCGTGGCCGAGCTGGCCGAACAGTTTGCCCAGGTGGTGCTGGTCGATGCCCACCACCCCTGGCAGGCCCGTGCCCTGGCCAAGGGGTTGCCTAACGTGCGATTGGTCGCCGCCGACGTGACGGGTCTGGCCGGGGTCGCCCGCGACGTCGCCAAGGGCCGGGCCGCCCTGCCCTCCCCCGTGCCCCTGCCTGATCCGCTGCCCGGCATTGCCCCGGACTTCACGGCCTCGGTCAATCTGGCCTCCCAGCTGGCCATCCCGTTTTATTCACGCCTGGGCCGCCGCCTGCCCGACGAGGCCCGGCAGGCCTTTTACACGGGAATCGTCATGGCCCATGGCGACTGGCTGGCCGGGCTGCCCGGCCGGGTCTGCCTGTGCTGCGACACGGCCTGGGAGCGAGTGGACGGCGACAAGGTGCTCGAAAGCTGCGACGCCCTGGAAGGCGTGGCCCTGCCGCCGCCGGACCGGACCTGGACCTGGGCCATTGCCCCGCGCCCCGAGGAATCCCCGGCCTATGACCGGCAAAACCGGGTGGCCGGCTATCTCGACTTCGCCGCCGCCTGGCGCGGCCGCAAGGCTTCCGAAATGCCGGCGGCCATGGCATGATCCTGATGCGGCGCTTGGCCCGGGCCGTTTGACCACAACCACTTTCGGCGAGGCCTTATGAGCGAGTCCGTGCTTTCCGGTTACGTCCTGGTCGCCCCGCAGGAATCGACGTTCACCTATCTGGTCGATCGGGGCGGCGCGGTGGTCCATACCTGGAAAAGCGACTTCAACGCCGGGCTGACGGCCACGCTCACCGAGGACGGCCATCTTTTCCGGGCCGGCAAGGTGGCCAACGACCATTACATCCATGGTTCCGGCGGCGTCATCGAAGAATACGACTGGGACGGCAACCTGGTCTGGCAGTATTTCTACAACGACGCCGAGGAATTCCAGCACCACGATTTCACCGTCCTGCCAAACGGCAACGTGCTGTTTATCGCCGCCGAGATCATCACCGCCGACGAAGCCCTGGCCCTGGGCCGCGATCCCGCCAAGCTGCGCGACGGCTATCTCGTGGCCGACAAGCTCGTGGAAGTGAAGCCGGACGGCCTTTCCGGCGGCGAGGTGGTCTGGGAGTGGCGGGCCATCGACCACATCGTCCAGGACGTGACCCCCGGCAAGGGCACGTACGGCAACGTGGCCGCCCACCCGGAACTCGTGGACTTCAACTACGAGGGCCGGCCGTCCTTCCCGGACGGCTGGACCCACATGAACAGCGTGGACTACGACGAAGACACCGGACAGGTGCTCGTTAGCGTGCGCAACTACAACGAAATCTGGATCATCGACCACACGACCACCACGGCCGAGGCCGCCGGCCATACGGGCGGAGACTGGGGCCACGGCGGCGACCTGCTCTACCGCTGGGGCAATCCCGAGGCCTACCGGGCCGGAACCCGGGCCGACCGGGAGCTTAACGGCCAGCACGACGCCAAGTGGATCGACGACGGCCTGCCCGGGGCCGGCAATATCCTGGTTTTCGACAACGGGGCCGAGCGCCTGGGCGGCAAGTATTCCCGGGTGCTGGAACTGGCCGTGCCCACGGCCGGGGACGGGATCTATTATCTGTCCTCCGACGGAACCTACGGCCCGGCCGAAGCGAGCTGGTCCTACACGGCGCAGACGCCGACCACGTATTATTCCGCCCGCATGAGCGGCGCCCAGCGCCTGCCCGACGGCAACACCCTCACCACCGTGGGCGACGCCGGGACCTTGGTGGAAGTGACGCCCGAGGGCGACACGGCCTGGGTCTACGACGCCGACCGCACCGTGCTCGAAGGCGCGGCTCCGGGCTCGGAGACGTCGGTCTTTTACGCCAGCTGGTATCCCGAGGATTACGCCGGCCTGGCCGGCAAGGCGTTGATCCCCCAGGATGCGACCCTGGGGATGCTTGCGCGCTACGCCACCAATGCCGTGGAAACGACTCTGGGGACGTCCAAGGCGCTCATGGCCGGCTCGCCCGCTGCGCTGGCCGCCTTTTCGGCCTGACGCCGTTTCCGCTTCTCCAGGCAAACGGCGCAATGAACAGAGCCTGATTGATTGGTCTGTCTTTCAAACAGCACGGCTGGTTATATTTCCCGCCCAGCATGAGGTGTTTTCCCCTGGCATCGCGTCCGGGAGAGAATGCGACGCCAGCTCGATGGTTCTGCACCGCTAAAGACGTCCGGCCGCAGGTCACGCACAATAAAAAAGGGCCGCTCAGGCGGCCCCGTACAACGCGAAGCTGAATACGACTAGTCGAGCCAGATCAGGAAAAAGTCGACGGTCTCAAACTTGCCGTTGTTGTTGCCAAGGGCATCGACGATGCTCTGATACAGCGTCGATGCCGGATCAGCCGCCATGGCGGCGGTTGGAGCCAAACACATCCCCAGAGTCAAGGCCAACAGTGCAGCGGAAATCCACTTTTTCATGCTCCTCCTCCTTGGTTCGTGCAGCAACAATACAACTTCCACGATCACTTCATAGACAATGTTCATGATTTTGGCAAGCCAATACCGCATCAGTTCTTTACAATCCTGTCACAAACCCGCCAAAAGAGACGGCCGCCGCCGGAGTGCGCGACTCCGGCGGCGGCCGTTTGCCGACACCCTGCACCAGGATTACTTGTTCTTGTATTCCTTGCGCTTCACTTCGTAGAGTTCGTCAAGGTAATCGGCCTTGATCTTGAATTCCTCGGCCTTGCCGAGCAGGCTTTTGAGGGCCGCGTCCGCCTCGGCCAGGGCCGCGTCGGCCGCGCCGGCCGCCTTGCGGGCGATGCGCTCGTTTTCCGCCGCCCGGACCTCTTCCATCACCTTGCGGTACTCGGTCTCGGCCTTGCGCAGCTCCTTGGCCAGCTGCTCCGGCATCATGGAGTCATAATCCTGGGCCGCCGCCTGCCCGGGGGCAAAAAGCGCCAACACGACCAAACAGCAAACCGCCGCAACAAAACCGGCAACGCGTCCGCCGCGTCCCGTCAACATGTCGATTCGACCCATGGCATGCCTCGCGTCCTGTAATATGGTGGGACATCCCCGCCGCCAGCCGGCGCAGGCGGGCGCGTCCATGCCCGTTGTAGGCCCGCCGCTCCAAAATTACAACCGTTTGCCGGACCAAGTTGCGCCTTGGCGTGCCATTGACCGGCTTGCCGGAAGCGGGGTACACCCGCCAGCGAAATTTCGCCCCGCGCAGGCTTGCGCGGCCGCTGCAAGGAGCCCCTTTCATGGCCAGGTACGAAACGGTCATCGGCGTCGAGGTCCACGCCCAGCTCAAAACCAAAAGCAAAATCTTTTGCTCCTGTTCCACCCGCTTTGGCGTTGATCCCAACGAAAATGTCTGCCCAGTCTGCTCGGGCATGCCCGGCGTGTTGCCGGTCTTAAACGCCACGGTCGTCGAGTATGCCGCCAAGATGGGCCTGGCCACGGGCTGCGTCGTCAATCCGGTCTCGGTCTTTGCCCGTAAGAACTATTTCTATCCCGATCTGCCCAAGGGCTACCAGACTTCCCAGTTCGAGCAGCCCATCTGCGAGCACGGCCATGTGGACATCACCGTGGACGGCACGGCCAAGCGAATCGGCATCACCCGCATCCACATGGAAGAGGACGCCGGCAAGAACATCCACTCCGCCGCCGACAACCTAAGCTACGTGGACCTCAACCGGGCCTGCGTGCCGCTTATCGAGATCGTCTCCGAACCGGACATGCGCGGCCCCGAGGAAGTCGTGGCCTACTTAAAGGCCCTGCGCGCCATCCTCGTCTACCTCGACGTGTGCGACGGCAACATGGAAGAAGGCTCCTTCCGTTGCGACGCCAACGTGAGCTTGCGCCCGGTGGGCCAGGCCGAGTTCGGCACCCGGGCGGAGCTCAAAAACCTCAACAGCTTCCGCCACGTCCAAAAAGCCATTGAATACGAGGTGGAACGCCAGGCCGACATCCTCGACGACGGCGGGAAGGTCATCCAGGAAACCCGCCTCTACGACGCCGCCAAAAACACCACCGCCTCCATGCGCGGCAAGGAAGAGGCCCACGACTACCGCTATTTCCCGGACCCCGACCTCGTGCCCGTGCGCATCGAGGCCGCCACCCTGGATAAATGGCGCGCCGAACTGCCTGAGCTGCCCGAAGCCCGCCGCGCCCGCTTCGTCGCCGATTTCGGCCTGTCCGACTACGACGCCGAAGTGCTCACCGCCGAGCGCGACATGGCCGAATACTTCGAAGCCGCCGTGGCCGCCGGGGCCGACCCCAAAAAGGCCGCCAACTGGATGCAAAGCGAGCTTTTGCGCGAACTCAACCAGGCTGGCGTCGCCGCCCGGGACGCCAAGCTCACCCCCGAGAAACTGGCCTCCCTCGTAAAGCTCATCGACTCCGGCGAAATCTCCGGCAAGATCGCCAAGCAAATCTTCCCCGACCTTTTTGCCCAGGGCCTTGACCCGGCCGATTACGTGCGTCAAAAGGGCCTGTCGCAGATTTCCGATTCCAACGCTCTGGAATCTGCCGTGGAGGCCGTGCTGGCCGCCAACCCGGCCGAGGTGGAAGCCTTCCGGGGCGGCAAGACCAAGCTCATGGGCTTTTTCGTGGGGCAGATCATGAAGGCGACCAAGGGTCAGGCCAACCCGGGGCTCGTCAACGAACTGCTGCAAAAAAAGCTCGGCTAGGGCCGCGCTCCGAAGACGAAAGGAATCCCGGCCGCGGTGAACGCGGCCTGCCGCCCTTTTTGCTCGGACGCGGCGCAGCCTCATGACGCGGCGAACCGCCCGGAGCGTTGCGCGGAAGGGTTTTGCGCGTGGCTTGTGGCGACGCCTTTTGGGCGGCCGCCCGGGCCAGGGTGAAACGCAACACGCCAAATTTGCGACTGATGCTGCCCTGGCCGCCAGGGCCTGCCCGACCGCCCGGAGGCGGCGCGGGGCGCGTTTTGGACACTCTTATCCCGGAAGCCGCCATGACCGACCATATCGCCTTTTCCGTCGACAAACAGGCCCTGCTCCTCCTTGACCAGCGTTTCCTGCCCGACCGCGAGGAATGCTTCGTGGTGCGCAACACCGCCGACACCGTCTACGCCCTGCAAACCATGGTGGTTCGCGGCGCGCCGGCCATCGGCGTCACTGCCGCCTACGGCTGCTGGCTGGCCGGACGCGAAGCGGCCGAAGCCGGAGACGCCTGGAAGGACCGCCTGCGGGAACTCCTCGTCGAGCTGGAACAGGCCCGCCCCACCGCCGTCAACCTGCGCTGGGCCGTGGAACGGATGCGGGAAAAATGGGCGTCCATGGGCGACGTCTCCCTGGAGACGCTGCTCTCGACCTGGCTGGGTCTGGCCCAGGACATGCACAGCGAAGACATCGAGATCAACAAGGCCATGGGCAGAAACGGGGCCGACCTCATTGCCGACGGCGACACCGTGCTCACCCACTGCAATGCCGGCGCCCTGGCCACGGCCGGCTACGGCACGGCCCTGGGCGTCATCCGGGCCGCCTTCGAGCAGGGCAAGCGCATCCAGGTCATCGCCGACGAGACCCGGCCGTTTTTGCAGGGCGCGCGCCTGACCGCCTATGAGCTGGCCAAGGAAGGCATCCCGGTGACCGTCGCCTGCGACAACGCCGTGGGCCATCTCATGAAGCGCGGCATGGTCCAAAAGGTCGTGGTCGGCGCGGACCGCATCGCCGCCAACGGCGACGCCGCCAACAAGATCGGCACCTACACCGTGGCCCTGGCCGCCAAGGCCCACGGCGTGCCCTTCTACGTGGCCGCTCCGGCTTCCACCTTCGACCTGCGCATCGCCACGGGCGACGAGATCCCCATCGAGGACCGCACCCCGCGCGAAGTCACCCATGTGGGCGAACACCGCATCACCCCGGAAAACGTCCCGGTCTACAACTACGCCTTCGACGTCACCCCGGCCGAACTCATCGCCGGCATCATCACCGAGCGCGGTGTCCTGACCGCGCCCTATGTCGAGTCCATTCGCGCCGTCATCGGCGGGAAGTAGTACGCAACCCAAAGCGAAAAGGACCCAACAGATGTCTCTCGACGAACGCATCATCACCCAGGCCATCCTGGAGACCTATTTCGAGAAGTTCAAATCGAGCCTTGATCTTGACGTCGCCATCGTCGGCGGCGGCCCCTCGGGCATGACCGCCGCCCGGCTTTTGGCCGCCGACGGCTTCAACGTCGCCCTGTTCGAACGCAAGCTGTCCCTTGGCGGCGGCATGTGGGGCGGCGGCATGACGTTTAACATGATCGTCGTCCAGGAAGAGAGCGTGCACCTGCTCACCGACGTGGGCGTGCCGGTCAAACGCTACAAGGACAACTACTTCACCGCCGACGCCGTGGCCGCCACCACCACCCTGGCCTCGGCCGCCTGCCTGGCCGGCGCCAAGATCTTCAACTGCATGAGCGTCGAGGACGTCATGCTGCGCGAGGAAAACGGCGTCAAACGCGTCACCGGCATCGTCATCAACTCCTCGCCCGTGGAAATCGCCGGCCTGCACGTCGATCCCGTGGTGCTGGGGTCCAAATACCTCGTCGAGGCCACCGGCCACGCCGTGGAAGTGCTGCAAACCCTGGTGCGCAAAAACGACGTGCGCCTCAACACGCCCTCGGGCGGCATCGAGGGCGAACAGTCCATGTGGGCCGACACGGCCGAGATCAACACCGTCAAGAACACCCGCGAGATCTTCCCCGGACTGTACGTGGCCGGCATGGCCGCCAACGCCAGCTACGGCTCCTACCGCATGGGGCCGATCTTCGGCGGCATGCTGCTGTCGGGCGAAAAGGTCGCCGCCGACATCGCGGCGAAGCTGAAAGGCTAGCAGACCAGGGCAGGCGAAAACCGCTCCCGTTCCCGAAACCGGAAAACGCTCCCTCCACAGAAAAGGGCCGCGGCATTGCGCTGCGGCCCTTTTTTATGGAGTCTCGCCCCGCCTTTCCCTTTGCAGGGGTCCGGGGGGATCATCCCCCCGGCCGCCGGAGGCCTCTTTCCCCCCTACCCACAATCGATCCCCGCGTCGCAAAACCGCCCAACGCCGTATTCGCGTCGACGGAAGAACTTTTCCGGGTCCGGGCCGATGATCTGCATTTCCCGGTGGCGCTGCTGCATGGACAGGGCGATGCGCATCTCCTTGGTGCAGCCGGTGGAGAAGGTGGCGTCCTTGCCGGCCCAGACCGGCGGCGCCTTGCGGCCGATGAGCTCGAAGCTCTTTTCGATGTCGAAGTGGGTCTGGAACCGCCACACATCAATAAGGCCGCTGCGCTGCACCTTTTCCCACATGAACATCAAATCGTCGGCGTCCATGCCCTCTTCGAAGTGCTCGGCCGGATTGATGATGTAGACCCCGGGCAGCTTGCGGCGCAGGTAGGCCACAAAGGCCGTGACCAGCTCGATGGCCACCTTGGTCTGGCCCGGTACCGAGCCGATGATGGCGCTGTAGAACATCACTGACCGGCCGGCCGTCTTGGCTTGGCGCATGCCGAGGATGATCTCCTCGGCCTTGGCCGTGATCTCGGCCTCGGTAAAGGACACCGCTCCGGGAGCGCGGGGCTTGAAGTCGAAACGCAGCCCGTCGCCGGGCAGGCGGTAGAAGGCGGCCACGTCCCGGGTGAACTGGTGGCTGGTGAGGATGAGCCGACGATGGTTGCGTTCGCCCTTGGCCACCACGAGATCGGCCTCTTTCCAGGCCCGGGCAAAGGTCACGGACACGCGGTAGAGATTAAGCCGCTCGCGGGTGCCGTCGGAGATGACGGTGAGCGGATTTTCGCGGATCACCTGCAGCAGCTCGTTTTTGGTGATGCGCTGGTCGGTGAGGAAATGGGCGTCGGCCAGGGCCGTGTCCAGGATGGGGTCGCCGTCGGTGTCCCAGATGGTCGGGGCCTCGAAGTAGAAACCCTCCTTGAAGGCCAGCATGACCCGGTGGCCCATGCGCAACAGCGTGCGCACGGCCAGCAGGTCGAACATGACCCCGCCGGCGGTATCGATGAGATAAAGGATCTTGAGCCTGGCCCCGCGCCGGGGATCGAGCATGGTCTCCAGCCGGGAAAATTCCGGCGGGAAGCTTTCCATGACCGCGTCCAGGGCTTCCGGGCCGGGACAGGCCCCGTCGCCCTCCCAGACTTCGGGCATGACGGACATGGCGAACAGCCGCTTGAGCTCCAGCAGGTCCAGGACATGGCGCAGCTCGGGGATGGAGCCGCAGCCGGGCAGATCGGTCGGGCAGGCGTGGAGCATGCCGCGAAAGGTTTCGCTTTGGATGAAGGCGAAGGCCCGGCGGTTGGCGGCCCGGCGGCGTTCCCGGTAGGGGTCGTCCAGGCCCGACTGGGTGAGGAAAATGGTGTTGAGGCGCTTGCCCAGGCGCGAGGGAATCAGCGTAGGTTTGACCAGGGCCTGGCGGTACTTGAGCTGGCACAGGGTGCGGATCTTGCGCCGGGTGTAGTCGTCGGGGACAAACGCGTCGATGAGCCCGTCGATGCGGGCCAGGCGGGCGTCGTACTCGGCCACCACCAGCGGATCGGCCTGCTCGGTGAGCAGATGGCCGAACATGGCGTCGGTGCAGGGCACGTAGATCTGGTCCGGGGCCAGGGCCACCATGAAGCGCAGCTGCTCGGGGGAGGCGTTTTTTTCCGGGTCGATGGAGTGTTCGAGGTTGTTCTCGGTCATGAAATGCAAAAGCCAGGCGTCGAGGATGGGATCGACGCCGTAGCGCGGGGCTTGGCCGGGGACGGGCAGAACGGAGGGGACTTCCTGGATCATGGGCGGTTAATAAATCCCTTGAGCCGCAGGCGCTCGAAATAGCTTTCCCCCGGGCGCTTGGCCAGACGCAGGCAGCGGTCGGCCTTGGTGACGAGCACCACGTCGTGGTCGTCCAGGGCAAAGAGTTCCTGGCCGTCGCAGGTCAGGTACATGTTGGTTTCCGGGGCCGACAGGGCCAGGCGCACCGGCGCGTCGGCCGGCACGACCACGGGTTTGAAGTCGCTTAAAAACGGGCAGATGGGCACCACGCACAGGACGTCCAGGCCCGGGTAGATGAGCGGCCCGCCGGCCGAGACGCAGTAGGCGGTGGAGCCGGTGGGGGTGGAAATGACCACGCCGTCGGCCCGAAGCGTGCAGACGTCGGTATCGCCAAGGGTCACGTCAAAGGCGGCCAGCCGGGCCATGGCCCCGCGGCTGATCACGGCGTCGTTGACCGAGATGGTGGAAAAGACCGTCTCGCCCCGGCGGATGACGGCCACCTCGATCATGAGGCGGCGGGTCTCAACAAAGCCGTTGCGCAGGATGTCGCCGAGCACCGCTTCCCAGTCGGCGAGGCCGGCCGAGGTCATAAAGCCCACCCGGCCGAGGTTGATGCCCAGTAGCGGCACGCCGTCGACCACGCGCTTGCGGGCGGCCGAGAGCATGGTGCCGTCGCCGCCAAGGATGAGCGCCAGGTCCGGCGGCGCGGCCACCACGGCCCCGGCCGGCAGGACCGCGTGGGCGGCGTCGGGCAGATTTTCCCGCACGAGACACACGACGTCCCGGGCGGCAAGCCATTGGGCCACGGTCCAGGCCATGGCCCGGGCCTGGTCGTGGTCGGCTTTGTAGATGACGAGAACAGTGCGTATGGAAGGCGACATGATGTGGGTCCGGTTGTTGTTGCCCCGATCAGGCCGGGGGAAGCGTGTTATAAGGCAAAGGGGCAGGCGATACAAGGAAGGCGGCCCCGGGTTTCCCGGCGATTGGGCATGGATTTTTTTTGCCGCTCCCTCTAAAGGTTAGGGCGAAGCGTCCGATAAGACCCCAGAGAAGGAGCCATTCGCCGTGACCGCCATCCCTTATCAGGTCAGCGCCATGCTGCGCACCTACGGACGGCAGGTGACCACGGCCCGGCGGCTGGCCCGGTTCCGTCGGTCGCTGCAGCCCGTCGATGACGAGGAAACCCAGATTTCCCGGGAGGCCAAGCGCCGGGAACTGGTGGGGCGGGTGGCGGCCGAGATCGTGGAGAACTGCATCGTGGCCGGCAGTGAAACGCCGGTGGTCGAGGAGCTCAAGGCCGAACTGGAAGAGGAACTCGGCTTCCCCGTGGTGTTCGCCTATCCTCCTGAAGAACAGGAAATGCAGATTTTTCGCAAGGACCCGGGGAGACAGGCCGAACCTCTTGTCGGCGAGGCCAAGGCGGCCGCCATGCGGCGGTTGTGGGAATTGGCTCTGGAAAAAGTTGACGCAACCATGCTCTAATCATCGGTCCCCCCGCTGCCGATAAGTACAGTGCGGATAACGCGGGAGGGGGGTCGCCATGGACATCAAGAACATCTTCGGAATCAATCAGCCCTATGGGCAAAATCGTGTCGGGCGTAGCGACTCCGGCGAATCTTCAAGCGTTTCGCGTGGCAAGGCGGGCAGTTCCGGCGGCGCGTCCGGTTCGTCGGCCGACCGGGTGACGCTTTCCGACGGCGGCAGGCTCGTATCCGTGGCCACCCGAACGGCCCAGGAAGCCCCGGAATCGCGGGCCGACAAGGTCGCCGCCCTCAAGGCCCAGGTGGAGGCCGGCACCTACCAGCCGGACTCCAAGAAAATCGCCGAGAAGCTGCTGACCATGGAGTCGGAGTTGTTCGGCTAGGCCGCACGCGCCAAAAAACGCGCCGCGAAGCCCTCGGGCGACGCGGCGACGCGAACTAACGGACAAGTATTTCCTGACGCCTTTTCGGACCGCCTCGGCGGGTCCGGGAAGGCGTCAGCTCTTTTTGGGAGTGGCCATGCCCGGCGTATAATGGGCCGGGTAGCGGGAGTCGGTCTGGGGAATCTGCAGGCCGACGCGGGCCTCGTTGTTGACCACGATGGGGCCGCTGAGATTTAAGGTGGTACGCTCGGGCATCCCCTGGGGGATGGTCACGGTGACCAGGACAGTGGCCTGCTCCCGGGAGTCGATGCCTAAAAGCCGCCGGTCCGCCTCGCCGATGACCACTTCGTATTCGGTCATAAACGAGTAGGGATCGGCCACGAGCAGCCCCAGCGACGGGTTGTCGAGGCTTTGCAGCACCAAAAACGGGGAGTCCTCGCGCACCTGGATAAGGGTGAATTCCCGCTGATCCCCGAAGCCAATGAGGCCTCTGGGGAATTGCAGCACCCGTTCTTCCGGCAACGTCAAGCGCCCAAGGCGCGTTTCCACTATTCGTTCGTTTTTTTTGGCCATAACTTCGCCGCCGCCAGGACATCGGAATCCATGGCGCAAAGCGCCTGCCGATTCTGTTCAAGCACCCGCAGATAAACCTCTTCGCGATACACCTGCATGTCGTCGGGCACTTCCAGCCCGATCTTGATCTGCTTGCCCTGGACTCCCAGGACGGTGATCTTGATATGGTCTCCGAGGTGCAGGCTTTCGCCCGGCCTCCGGGTCAAGATGAGCATGAACGCCCACGCCCCCACTTGTGTTTCTGGACGCGAAAAATGCCGTCTTCGCGCCCGGTTATCGACCCTTCTAGCCGTGAGGGCCGGCCTTTGTCAACGCCTGGGGCCGCGGCTGCTAAATATAGCTGACCAGGGACAGGTTCATCACCGTACTCGAGGACTTGAGCACGGCCTGATAGGCCAGCTCCTGCTGGGCCAGCTTGGTGATGAGCTCGGTCAAGTCGGCGTCCTCGGTCTTGCTCAGGGTATCCCCAGCGTTCTCGGCCAGGGTGTCGACCATGACGCCGGCCGCCGTCACCCGGTTTTCCCGCGCGCCAACCGAGGCGGCCACGGTGAGCACCTGCTCCTGGGACGCCGTCAGCTGGTCCAGGGCTTCCTGGCAACCCTGCTGGTTGTTGGTTTCGAGGTAGCCCACGAGCTTGCCCACGGTCTCGAACAGGTTGGCATCGACCGAGCCTTCGAAGGTCACGGCCTGCCCGTTGTAGACGCCGCCGAAGATGTCCTTGCCCACGCCGTTGACCGTGACCGAGTCCGTGGGGGAAATGGCCACACTGATGTCGGCGGTGCTGGGCTGGATGAAAAACTGGCTGCCGGAAACCACGGTGCCGGCGCTGTCGAGGGTCAGCGAGCCGCCGGGCACGGGCAGGCTCACCGTCGTGCCGCTGGGCGTGCCCGAGGTGTTGCCCGACACCCAGGAGCGGCCGCCGTCGGTGCTGTAGGAATAGGCAAAGGGCGCGCTGAAATCGCAGTCCTCGTCCAGACGCACGGCGACGTTGCCGGAAAATACCCCGGCCGCCGAGGCCGTGGCCCCGGAGTTGGTCGCGTCGATGACGGTCACGCCGTCGTTGGTGTTGCCGTTGTAGACCGCCGTGGGCCGGATCCACATCCAGGTGCCGTTTTCGTCCTCGTGGTCGGCGCAGGCCGTGACGGTGTCCAGGGCGTCGTTGTCCAGGGTCATGGTCACGCCGCCGAGGTTGAGTTCCTGGGGATCGTCGGTGGTGGCGGTATTGTAGGAGCCGGTGGTCCAGGTGGTCCCGCCGTCGGCGGAGTAGGAAAACGCCGGCTGGTGTCCGGCGGTGTCGGTGCCCATGAACTGCACCAGCAGCGTGGAATTGCTGGAGCCGGTGAGGGTGAAGCCGCCGTTGGAAGCGGCGACCGCCGCATTGAAGGTCTCGTCGTTGGAGTTCATCCACAGGGCCTCGGAGAAGGCTTCGGTATCCACCTTCTGGCCGGCGAACAGGGACTGCCCGCTGTACTCGGTGTTGGCCAGGGAGATGAGCTGCTGGAAATACTGGCGCACGGCCGAGGCGATCTCTCCCCGGTTCTCCTCGGTGACGGACCCCGTGGCCCCCTGCTCGGCATAGCCCTTGATGGAGGTGATGAGCGTGCTGACCGAGGTCAGCGCGCTGTCGGACTGGGTCAGCCAGCCTTCGGCGCTGGTGATGTTGCGCTTGTACTGGGTGAGCTGGCTGATGTCGCAGCGCGTCTGGAGCACCAAGGCCGCGCCGTTGGGATCGTCGGAGGGCGCGTTGATGCGCTTTTGGGTGGACGACTGGAGATTGGTCTCCATGAGCCGGCTCAAGGCGGCATTGTTTTGCCGGACGATGGAGCCGTAGATGCTTTGCTGGGCGACGCGCATGACCATGGTGAACCTCCGGGAGCCTAGTTTTTGAGCCCCAGGACTGTCTCGAACATCGAATTGGCGGTGCTGACGAGCTTGGCCGCGGCCTGGTAGGAATGCTGGAACTTGATCATGTTGGTCAGTTCCTCATCGAGATTGACGCCGGAAGTCGAGAGCTGCTGCTCGTTGAGCTCGGCGGCCAAGGCCGCCTGGTAGGTGGCCTGGTACGAGGCGGCGGCGGTGTCCGAACCGATCTTGGACACCAGGGAGGCGTAATTGTCGGTAAGCGTCTGGTTCACCGTGGTCTTGCCGGCGACATAAAAGGAAATGGCGGTGTTTTCCAGTTCGGTCATGGCCTTGGCCGTGAGGTTGTCGCCCACGGCCACCAGCCCGTCCGCGCCCACGTGGCCGGCGTTGATCCGATTGAGGTCGGTGCCGACGACATCGTTGACGGCCACGTCCGAAGCCCGGGAGCCGGTGAGAAACGTGTTGACGCCAAGGGCGGCCAAAACACCCGAGGAATCGTCGCCGAACTGGAAGGTACGCCCGTTGACCCCGCTGATGGACAGGCGGTTGTTGCTGATGGACGCGTCGAGATAGGTGTCGGAAAAGGCTGGCGGAGAAAACGCGTTGTCTATCGCCGTGACCAGATCATCCAGGGTCGTGACCCCGGGGGTGAAGGCGATGGACGCCTGGACCGGGTTGCCGCTGCCGTCCACGGCGAGATTGCCGTTGGCGTCGTACGCATACAGCATGAACGCGCCGGACTGGAGCCTGTCGCCAAAATCCAAGCCCGAAGACCGGGAATCAAGCGCCACGTTCGTCAACGAAACGGCGTTGGTCCCCAGGACCGTACTGAAATTCGTCAGGCCCGCGCCCTGGGAATGGATGCGGTTGACTTCCCAGACCATGCTCTTGGCAAAGGCGTCGAGGGTGTCCTGAAACTCGCCGAGCTCCTCGTCGCGGAACAGGAACGCGCCGGCCAGCGCCCCCCCGGTGAGACGCCGGGTGTTGTCCGTGCCGTCGGCGTACTGCTGGGGGGTGATGTTCTCGGCCGTGCCGGCCGTGGTGTACCAGTACAAGGCCTTTTTCGGGACCAGGGTGAAGGTGTCGCCGACATTGAGGTTGTCGGCCGCCGGGGTGTCTGGGTCGTCAACATTGGCGAACCAGATGTCGAGGTCGCCAACCCGGACCTTGGAGCCCTCGGCCTCGGCCTGATAGACCGCCGTCGTGCCGTCGTCGTTGGTCAACCAGGTGCGGCCGCCGTCCAGGGACACCTGGAAGGCCGCGCCTCCGCCCACGGCTCCGCCCGACACCACCTTGAGGGTGTATTCGTCGTTGTCGGCGCCGTCGTAGTAGGCCTGGACGTCGCTGACGGGAGGGCCAAGGGACGTGGGCGAAAGCTGGCGCACGGTCTGGCCCTGCTCGAACTTGAAGTCAAAGGCCACCACCCCGTCCACCACGGTCTGTCCAGCCGTAGTGTAGACCGTGATGTCGCCCTTGCCGTTATCGATCACGTTGATATCGACAAGGCCCGCCATCTCGCGCAGCTTGACGTCACGCAGGTCGTAGAGATTGTTGGGATTGCTCTTACCGTCGATCTGGGTCTGGTTGATCTGGTTGTTGAGGTCGGCAATGTCCTTGGCCAGTTCGTTGAGCTTGTCCACGCCGGCGGCGATGCTTTGATCGGCCTGATCTTCGAGCTGCCGCATGGAATCGGCCTCGGAGCGCAGGGTGCTGAGCAGGGTCTCGGTGTCGTCCACCAGGGTCTGGCGCACGGCGGCGCTTTCCGGATTGGTGGTCAGGTCGCCCCAGTCGTCGAAAAAGGTGCTCAGCGACGTGTTGAGCCCATCGGTGTTGGACTCGTTGACGAGATTCTGCACGCTTTGCAGGCCGTTGTAGAGGGTCTGGTAGCGGTCCCGGGCCGACACCTTGGTCAGGTATTGGGCCTCGACGAACTTGTCATGGGCGCGCACCACTTCCTGGGCCACCACGCCGGTGCCGACCTGGCCGGTGAACGTGTTGACGTACTGGCCGTCCTTGAGCACCACCGACTGGCGGCTGTAGCCCTCGGTGTCAACATTGGAAATGTTGTTGCCGGTGACCTGCAAGGCCGCCTGGTTGGCGCGAAGGGCCCCTGCCCCCATGGACAGCAGGGAAGTGATGCCGGACATCAGAGCCTCCCGCTGATCATGCCCGGAGGCGGCGTGGCCGAGGCCATGCGGCCCCTGGCCCCGTAGACGCCCTTTTTCGGGGTCATGAGCTTTTGCAGGTTGTCCAGGCTCGACTTGGTCACGTCATACAGCCCAAGAGCCATGGCATAGTTGCGCGAGGCCTGCTTGGCCGAGCGCTGCTCGGTCTTTTCGATGGCCTCATAAAGGCCCAGGGCCGCCTCCCGGGTCTGGGGGTCGAGCTGTCCGACCAGATCGGCCAACCGCTTGGCCTGGGGGTCCAGGGCGGCGTACAGGGCGTGGAGGCTGTGGCGCTCCGCCGTGATCTGGCGCAGCAACTCCTGGATGGAAAATTCCACCGAGGCTACCGCCGCGGGCTGGCGCGTGGAAAGATGGGAAAATTCTTCCGCCAGAAGGCTTTCCAGGAGGGCGACGGCTCCAAGCTGCCGGCGCAGGTTCGCAAGTATCTGACCCTTCATGGCGTTCCTCGATTTTATTCGCAATTCCAGCAAATTAAAGCGGTCCCTGCAGGACTCCCGAAACGGCCAGCAGGCCATGGGGGTCCACCGTGTCGCCGCCCCGGCGCAGTTCGAAGTGCAAATGCGGCCCGGTGGAGCGTCCGGTGCTTCCTACCTCTGCAATTTTTCCGCCAGCCTGGACGCTGTCGCCCGGCCGCACCGCGTAACCGCGCAAATGGCCGTACACGCTCTTCCAGCCGCCGGGATGCTCCACCTCCACCACGTTGCCATAGCCGCCCTTGGTTCCGGCATAAGTGACGACGCCGTCCCAGCAGGCGGCCACCGGATCGCCCTCGGCCGCGGCGATGTCCATGCCGGCGTGCCAAGCCTTGCCGCCCTTGAAGGGATCGGTGCGCCAGCCGTAATCGGAGGTGATGTCGCCCCGGGTCGGCGCGGCCATGGGCCGGGCCGCCTGGGCCTCGGCCAGTCCGTCATCGTTTTGACGGCTGCCTTCGGCCGGCTCGTGGGCCGGGCTCAGCGCCGGCATGGCCGACTGGCCATGGGCCGCCGCCCCGGGCCGGGCCAGGGCCGCCGCCACGGCCGGCGAAAGCTGTTGCGCCTGGACCGGCCGGCCGCCGCGCGGCAGGGTCGCGTCCGTGACGGTCAGATTGGACGAAGCCACGCCCAGGCCATGGGTTCCCGTCGGCCGGTTGGCCGGCAACACGTCGCCGATGCCCGCCTTCTCGCCGCCGCCAAGCACCTTGCCCTTGAGCTGGCGGTACATCATGTCGGCCAGCCCAATGCCGCCGGCCTCGGCCATCTTGTCGCACATGGCCTTGTCGAACATGGAATAATACTGGTCCTCGTACTGGCCGCGCAAAAGCCCGTCCTTGGGGACCGTGGCCCGCATCTGGGAAAACAGCTTGGAGATGAACACCGACTCAAAGCCCTGGCAGGCCTCGCGCAGCTTGGCTTCCTTGTCCTTGCCGCCGGAAAGCGTCTGGCGCAGGGCGTCGATCTCGAGCTTCTGCGCGACGTCGCTGTGCAAAGAGGCGGTGGCGGCCACATCGGCCATGCCCTCGGGAACGCTCATGGCAGTCATCCTCGCGTTGCTGCGTCGGTTTTTTGGCCATTCGGCCCCGACACCCCTGGTAAGGCAAATTGCGGGCCAGTTTGGCTGGGAGAGGGAGAGAAGAGCCTCCGGCGGCTGGGGGCCTAAGGCCCCCAGACCCCCCACATGGAGAAATGTTTAAGGGGCTTCGGCGAGGATAGGCCCATACGGAGGCGAACGGCCCTTGACGGAAACCACCGATACTACGGCGGGCAGGAGAGACGCTGCCTCTGCCTTGCCCTCCCCGCTGAGGGCCTGAGGCTCCCGGCCCTCGTATGGGTGAAGGGGCCTCCTCCCTCCCCTGCCCCGCCGGTTGCGCAACAAAACGCCCCGGCGGTCCGTGACGGACGCCGGGGCGGCGATGCCTTTTCTGGCGAACGGCGCGGCGCGCGCCGGCCCGGCAGCGGCCGGACTAGTTGACTTCGAGGTCGGCCGAGAGCGCCCCCGAGGCTTCCAAGGTGCGCAGGACGCTGATGAGGTCGCGCGGCGTGGCCCCCAGGGCGTTTAACCCTTCGACCAGTTCTTGCAGGGTCGCGCCCTCGATCATCTTGAGCTTCCTGTTCTCCTCGTTGACCGCGATATTGGTCTCGGGCGTGACCACGGTGCGGCCGTTGGAGAACGGCAACGGCTGGGACACGTCGGCCGATTCCTGGACCTGGATCTGGAGGTTGCCGTGGGTGACGGCCACCGGCGAAATCTGGACGTTTTGGCCCAGCACCACCGTGCCGGTCTTTTCGTCCACCACCACCCTGGCCCGGTGGTCCGGGGTGACGTCGAGATTTTCGATGGAAGCCATGAGCATGGCCAGGTTGCCCTGGTTTTCCGGCGGCACGGCCAACCTGATGGTGCCGGCGTCGATGGCCGTGGCCATGGCCTGGCCCAGGGATTCGTTGACCCGCTTGGCCAGCCGGGTGGCCGTGGAAAAGTCGGGATTGCGCAGCGACAGGGTCAGATCGGGCTGGTCGTTGAAGGCAAAGGGCACGCTGCGTTCGATGTTGCCGCCGCCGGGCACCATGCCCACGGTGGTGATGTTTTTGGACACCGACGCCCCGGCCCCCTGGGCCGACACGCCGCCGACCAGCACCGACCCCTGGGCGATGGCGTAGATGTTGCCGTCAATGCCCTTTAAGGGCGTCACCAGCAGCACGCCGCCAAGCAAGCTCGTGGAGTCGCCAATCGACGACACCGTGACGTCGAGCCGGCTGCCGGCCTTGGACGACACCGGCATCTGGGCCGTGACCATGACCGCGGCCACGTTTTTGGGCTTGAGCGTCGCCTTGTCCACCCGCACGCCCATCTTGTCGAGCATGTTGTAGATGGACTGGACCGTGAAATCCGAGCCGCGCTGGTCGCCGGTGCCGGAAAGCCCGACCACCAGGCCGTAGCCCACGAGCTGGTTCTTGCGCATGCCCGACACCGTGGCCAGGTCCTTGATGCGGGCGCTGTGGGCCGTGTGGACCACGCCAAGCACCAAGGCGGCCAGGATGAGCACGGCCAGCATGGCCGGCAGGCTGTCCGGCATTGCCGCCGTCATGACGGCCAGGGCCGGACGCCGTGTCTTCGCCCTCCGGGCGTTTGCATTGGGTTGCATGTCCATACGCTCCCCTTGGTAATCCTTCTTGTCGTGTCCGTGCGGCCTGAGTCAGGCGGCAGGGACGGCCGAAGCAGTGTTTTGTGTCGCGCCGGGTTAGAACGGCCAGACGTTGTCCAGGATGCGGGTAAGCCAGCCGCTCTTCTGGCGGTCGGCCAGGTCGCCCTCGCCGTAGTATTCGATCTGGCAGTCGGCCAGCATGGTCGACAGCACGGTGTTGTTGGGGCCGATGTCGATGGGCCGCACCAACCCCTTGATGACGATGATCTGGTTTTCGTCGTTGACCCGCGTCTGGCGCGCCCCTTCGACCTGCATCACCCCGCCGGGCAGGATGTTGACGATGCGCGCGCCGATGGAGGCGGTGACGGCCGATTCGCGCTTGGTCTCGCCCTTGCTCTGGAACTTCTGGGCCGTGTTGGTCTTGACGATGGGGTCGCTGCCGATAAGCCCGTTCATGCCGAAGTTGGGGCCGCCGAGCTGGCCGGACAGGTTGCCGGCCACGTTTTTGTTGCTGAAATAGTTCTGCACCCCGAGTTCGTTGCTGGCCGTGCGGTCGTTTTTGGTCTCGGCCTTGAGGTCGGACTTGGAGGTGTCCACGATGTTGACGGTCAGGATGTCGCCGATGCGCCGGGCCCGGGTGTCGTCGAAAAGGAAGGTGGGCTGGCTTTGGCTGTAGATGGAGCCGGGGTTGTCGGCCGGCGGCGGCGCCTTGGCCACGGGCGGCGTCATCTGGGGAGCCGGGGCGGCCTGCTTGGTGGCCGGCGCGCAGCCGACCACGGCGGCGGCGATAAGGGCCAGGGGGATAAGCGGTGTGCGTCTCATGGCGCGTGTTCCTTTGCGTTTCGCGGTCCGTGCGAAGGGACTCTAGGCTTCCTACTGCACCACCACCGTCGTCTTGTCCTTGACGAGGCCGGTGATTTCCTTGGCGAACTTGCTGTTTTTCACGGTGATCTTGCCGCCTGGCGCGCCGTCGGTCATGGCCTCGGCCAGCATGGTCAGGCGCACAGCCCGGCCCTGGTAGATGAGCTTGACCTGATCGCCCCGGACGATAAGCGGCATGGGTTCCATGTCGTCGGCCATGAGGACCTGTCCCGTGCCCACGCCCTTTCTGGCCCGCCATTGCCCGTCGCCCGGCTCGAACACCCGGCCCTTGATCCCGGCCAGGTTGCGGCGTTCGTAGACGTAGGCGATCTGTTCCATGGCGGCGCCGTCCTTGGGCAGAATGTTCTTGATGGCCACCGGCACCCGGCCGAAATGTTCGACCACGGCCTCTGCCGGGGCTTGTTGCAAGATCCTTGCCCCGGGTCCGGTCACCACGTAGCGAAAGGTCGTGCGGCCGGGCTGGAGTTCGGCGGCCTCAACGCCGACGCTGGCGTTGTCGTCGATGAAAAGATGCTCCGGGGCGGAAACCGACAAGAGCTTGGCCTCGGCCCCCAGGGCCGCGACCTTGGGCGTCAAGGTTTCGACGGCCATGGCCCGCAGCTCCTGGCCGGAGACCACCCGCCCCCCCCGCCGTACGGTCAGCTGGCTTGGCAGGGCGTATTCCACCGGCGCGTCGCGCAGGTAATAGCGCAGCCCTTCCATGACCTTGGCCGAAGGGATGACGGATACGCGGCCCACGGCCTCCGGGGCGTACCACAGGGGCGTGGCCCCGAGCACGGCCCAGGCGTCGGCCGGGAATTCGCCGGAAGGTTCGGCGATTTCGGACAACAGCACCCGCTCGCCGGCGGCCGTGGCCGCCTCGCGCACGGCGATCCGCCACAATCCGGCCCCAGCCGGCAGGGCGGCCAGGAGCCAGGCGGCGGCCAGGACGGCGACGGCGAAAATGGTGATGGCGCGGCGTTTCATGGCGACCTCCTTGGCTGTCGGGCCCTCCCCGCGCCGCCGCCCGCCGGTTGCGGGCGGCGGCGGCGGGACGAGCCCCAAATAACGGAACCGGACGACGGACGTCCGCTTAACGCTTGATGTTGACGGCGGTCTGCAACATGCCGTCGGCCGTGGTGATGGACTTGGAGTTGGCCTCGTAGGCGCGCTGGCCGACAATGAGGCCGACCATTTCGTCCACGAGCTCCACGTTGGACATTTCCAGGAACCCCTGGGCCAGGGTGCCGGCGTTCTGGTTGCCGGGAGTGACCTCGTTGGCCGCGCCCGAAGCCTGGCTGGTGGAATAGAGGTTGCGGCCTTCGGCGGTCAGGCCGGCATTGTTGATAAACGTGTAGAGCGGGATGTCGGTGGCGGCCAGCTCGGCGCTGTTGGCGTCGAGGCAGGACAGGTGGCCGTTTTCGGTGATGGTGATGGTCTTGGTTTCGGTGGGCACGGAAAAGGCCGGCTGGAGCGGATAGCCATTGGCCGTGACGATGGTGCCGTCCTGGTTGAGCTTGAACGAACCGGCCCGGGTATAGAGCTCGCGGCCGTTGACGTCGACCTTGAAAAAGCCCTCGCCCTGGATGGCGATGTCGAGCTGGTTGCCGGTGTTTTGCATGTCGCCTTGGGTGAAGAACTTGTGCACCGTCGTCGGCTTGACGCCCAAGCCGACCTGAAGGCCGGTGGGCAGGCGGTTGCCGCCCACGGTCTCGGTGCCGGCCACCTGTAAGGTCTGGTACATGAGGTCCTCGAACTCGGCCCGGCTCTTTTTAAAGCCTACGGTGTTCACGTTGGCCAGGTTGTTGGACATGGTGTCGATTTGCATCTGCATGGCCACCATACCGGTGGAGGCCGTCCACAATGATCGCATCATAACAGTATCCCTCCGGATCCTTGGCCTTACATCTTGTCGGTGCCGACGCGGATGGCCTTGGTGTCAAGTTCGTTGGAGCTGCTCATGACCTTCTGATAGGCTTCGAAGGTGCGCTGGGTTTCGATCATGGAGACCATCTCTTCCACCACCTCGACGTTGGGCTTTTCGAGAAAGCCCTGGGCCACTTCGGTGGTTCCGGCCCGCAGGACCCCTTCCTGGACGGTGGCTCCGGTCTGGGGCATGTAGAGGTTGGCCCCGTATTTCATGAGGGCGTCAGGATTTTGCACGGTGACCACGTCCACCTGGCCGACCTGGGCCCCATCGACGTAGACCGCGCCGTCGCCGCCCACGGAAATCCGGCCCTCTGGCAGTTGAATGGGGCCGCCGCCGCCCAGGACAGGCATATCCTGGTCGTTGACGAGCATCCCCTCGGCCGAACGGTGAAAGGCCCCGTTTCGGGTGTAGTAGGAGTTGCCCTGGCCGGCCGAGACCTTGAAAAAGCCCGGTCCCTGGATGGCCAGGTCCAGCGGGTTGCCGGTGGCCGTCAACGCCCCCTGGGCGAAGTCGATCTGCTGCATGGCCAGGCGGGGCTTGGCAATGAGGTCGGCCCGTGGCAAAAGCTGTTTCTGGCGAATGTCGCCCCGGGGATCCATATGGTAGTCGTGGGCGTAGCGGTAAAAGGTGTCTTCAAAGGAGACCCGGTCGCGCTTGTAGCCCGTGGTGTTGACGTTCGCCAAATTATTGGCGGAGATATTGAGACGCGTTTCCGTTGAGAGTGCGCCGAAAACCGCGCTGTACATGCTCATTTCCATGGAAGCGGTCCTCCTCGGCGCAGTGCTTTGCAACATGCGGGCCAGCCTCGGCCGCCCCGACCGGGCGAAACCCGGCCGAGCCGTCGTCTTTTTTCGCGGGCCGGCCTCGCACAGCTTGACAAACCTCGGCGAAGTGGTATTTCCTCCCATTCGAGCGGGCGTAGCTCAGCTGGTAGAGTACAAGCTTCCCAAGCTTGGTGTCGCGAGTTCGATCCTCGTCGCCCGCTCCAAACCTGAGTCTCCCAACCGAATGGTTGACGTGACGAGGTGGGCCTGACGATCGGTCCACTTTTTTTTTGCTGACAAGGAAATCATGCTTCAGAAAAACGCCGTGGCCGATGCCGTCCGGGATCTTATCGCCCCTTACGCCGCCACCCTGGGCCTTGCGGTCTGGGGGGTGGAGCTGGCTTCGGCCGGCCATCGCCAGCTCGTGCGCCTCTATCTCGATCTGGCCGCCGACACGCCGCGCACGCCCGAACGCCTGGGCGTGACCATCGACGAATGCGCCAGAGTCAGCCGCCACCTCGGCGCGCTTCTTGAGGTCGATGAAATTTTCCACAACCCCTATGTGCTGGAAGTCTCCTCGCCGGGGTTGTCGCGCCGGTTTTTCGAGGCCGGCCAACTGCTCGCCTACGTCGGCCGGGAGATCGAGGCCAAGCTGGCCGTGCCCCGCGAGGGACGCAAGCGTTTCAAGGGCATCCTGTCCGGTGTCTCGGACCAGACCGTGTCCATGACCGTGGACCCCGGGGCCAAGGAATTTTCGATTTCGTTTGATTTTGCCGAGGCGGACAAAATCCGCCTCATCCACGCTTTTGACGCCACACCCGAAGGAGAGGCCGACGGCGACGGCGGGCCGTACGGCAACTCGGAGGCAACCTCATGACCGAACTGAAAAAAGCCATCGATCAGATCAGCAAGGATCGCGGCATCGACCGCGACCTGCTGGTGGACACCCTGGAAGAAGCCGTCCGTTCGTCGGTGATCCGCAAGTACGGCGAGAACCTCGACGTGGAGGTCAGCTACAACGACGAGCAGGGGGAGATCGAGGTCTACCAGTTCAAGGTCGTGGTGGAAGACGACGACGTGGCCGACCCGGCCGCCGAGATCTGCCTGTCCGACGCCAAGGCCATCGACCCCAACGTGGCCCTGGAAGACGAGATGGGCTTCAAGCTCGCCGTCGAGGACCTCGGCCGCATCGCCGCCCAGTCCGCCAAGCAGGTGATCATCCAGCGCATGCGTGACGCCGAGCAGGAGATCATCTACGAGGAATACAAGGACCGTAAGGGCGAAATCATTTCCGGCATCATCCAGCGCCGCGACCGGGCCGGTTGGATCATCAACCTCGGCCGCACCGAGGCGCTTTTGCCCAAGGAAGAGCAGATCCCCCGCGAGCGCTACAAGCGCGGCGACCGGGTCCAGGCCTTTATCATCGAAGTCCTGCCTTCCGGGCGCGGACCCCAGATCATCGTGTCGCGCACCCACGGCGACTACATGAAAGCCCTTTTCGCCCGCGAAGTGCCGGAAGTTTCCGACGGCACGGTCAAGATTGTGGCCGTGGCGCGCGATCCCGGCTCCCGGGCCAAGGTGGCCGTCATCTCCAAGGATCGCGACGTCGATCCGGTCGGCGCTTGCGTCGGCATCCGCGGCTCGCGCATCCAGAACATCGTGCAGGAACTGCGCGGCGAACGCATCGACATCGTGGTCTGGAACCCCGAAATCGCCAGCTACGCCGCCAACGCCCTGTCGCCGTCCCGGGTCACCCGCATTTCCGTCGACGAGGACGAGAAGTCCCTGGAAGTGGTGGTCACCGACGACCAGCTCAATCTGGCCATCGGCCGCAAGGGACAAAACGTCAAACTGGCCGCCAAACTGCTCGGCTGGAAGATCGACATCGTCACCGAATCCCGGTTCCGTGAAGCCAATGCCTCCAAGAAGTTCCTGGAGCAGCTAGCCAGCGTGGCCGAGATCCACGTGGACAACATCATCGCCGCCGGATTTGTCTCCATGGAGCAGCTGGCCGAGGCCGACGACGAGGCCATCGACGCCATCGTCGGCATGACGCCGTCCAAGCGCGACGATCTGCGCGCCGCCCTCAAGCTGATGGGCGCTTTCGACAAGCCCGCGCCGGCTGACGACGAGGATGCCCCGACCGACGAGGACGCCCCGAACGAGGGCAATGCTCCGGCTGACGGGGAGACGCCGGTTGACGACGCGGCCGAAGGCGATGCCGCGACCGGCACGGAAGAAATCAACGCGGACGAGGCCAAATGACGCGCGGCAAGTCCCATGCCCGGCCGCCGTGGCCGGTGCGGATGTGCGTGATCTGCCGGGAGCGCTTTCCGAAAAGCGAACTGGTCAGACACGTCGCGACGGCCGGGGGCGAAGCGGGCCTTGCGCCCGATCCCCGGGCCATCCAGCCCGGACGCGGGCACTATCTCTGCGCCAACCCCGCATGCGCCGAGAAATTTTTGAAATACTCCGGTCGGCCCAGGCGACGGAGGGGGGGGTCAAGGTGAACAAGATTAAAATGAAGGACATTGCCAAGGAGCTTGCCCTGTCCAGCAAGGACATGCTGCATCTCCTGCGCGAACTCGGTATCCAGGTCAAAAGCCAGATGGCCACGCTGACCGACGAGGAAGCCGCCCAATTGCGCGCCCGTGTGCGCCAGGGCAGCTCCGGCCGCACCCAGGTCATCGACACCGAGGTCCAACCCGGCGTCATCGTCCGCCGCCGCAAGGCCGCCCCCCCCCCCCCGGCCGACGCCGCGCCAGCCCCCCGGGACTTCGAACCCGAATCGCCGGCTCCCGCCGACGAACCCGTGGCCGCGACGGCCCCGGCCGAGCCGGAACATGAGGAGCCCGTAGAGGTGCAGTACCAGCCCCAGGCCGAAGATTTCGAGGCCTTTGCCCAGGCCCCCGACGAGGAGCCCGCTCCCCCCGCCCCGGCTCCCCGCACGGGCGGCGCTCGTATCGTGCGCCCGGCCCAAACGGCCCGCATCATCGAGCGCCCCGAGCCGGAAAAGGCCGAGGAGCCCGCTGCCCCCGCCGTGGCCGCCGAACCCGTGGCCGAAGCCCCGGCCCCGGCGGCGGCGACGCCGGCCGCGCCCGTGGCCGAGGACACCCCCCCGGCTCCCGAGGCGACCGCCCAGGCCCCTGAAACGGCTCCCGACACCGAGGCCGCCCCGGTGGCCTCCGACGCTGGCCAGCCGGCCAAGCAGCCGCCCCGGCGTCCCGAGCCGGCTTCCACCGCGCCCAAGGTGCGCATCATTTCCATGCCCGATCCCAAGCGGCCGCCGGCCCCCGAGCGCCGGCCGGCTCCTGCCGACGGCCCCCGTCCCGGTGGTCCCGGCCGTCCCGGCGGCCCCGGCCGCCCCGGCGCTCCGGGCGGCTTTGCCCCGGGCGCGCCGCGTCCGGCCGGCCGGCCCGTGCCCGGAATGCCGCCGGCTGCCGGCGACGACGCTTCCAAGAAGCGCAAGAAAGATCGTCGCGTGGTGGAATTTACCGGACCGGGCGCCGACGGCGACCGCCGCAAGGCCGCCGGTCCCGGCGGCAAGAAGAAAGTCTCCGAGGTCCAGGATCGCACCGGCGGTCGCGGCTCGAAGTTCAAGCGCAAAAAGACCCGCGACGACTTCCTGTCCTCCAAGTCCGACGCCGGGGCCCAGCCCATGAAGGCCGCCAAGCGCAAGATCCGCATGGAAGAAACCATCCGGGTCTCGGATCTGGCCCGCCAGATGGGAGCCAAGGCCCAGGATCTCATCAAGGTCCTGCTCGGCCTTGGGGCGCTGGTGACCATCAACCAGTCCCTGGACATCGAAACCGCCACCCTGGCCGCGGCCGAGTTCGGATTCGAAGTCGAACGTTCGGGCTTTTCCGAGGACGACTACATCATCAGCGCTGAAGCCGACAAGCCCGAGGACATGCGCCCGCGTCCGCCCGTGGTCACCATCATGGGCCACGTCGACCACGGCAAGACGTCGCTTTTGGACGCCATCCGGGCCTCCAACGTCGTGTCCGGCGAGGCCGGCGGCATCACCCAGCACATCGGCGCCTATCACGTGACCACCAACCGGGGCGACATCGTCTTCCTCGACACCCCGGGCCACGAAGCCTTCACCGCCATGCGCGCCCGCGGCGCCCAGGTCACCGACATCGTGGTCCTGGTCGTGGCCGCCGACGACGGCGTCATGGACCAGACCCGCGAGGCGGTCAACCACTCCCGGGCGGCCGGCGTGCCCATTGTCGTGGCCGTCAACAAGATCGACAAGCCCGACGCCAACCCCGACCGGGTCAAGCGCGAACTGGGCGATCTGGGCCTTGTGCCCGAGGAATGGGGCGGCGACACCATCTTCGCCAACGTTTCGGCCAAGCAGAAGCTCGGCCTCGACGAACTGCTCGAAATGATTCTCCTGCAGGCCGAGGTGCTCCAGCTCCACGCCAACCCGGGCAAGCGCGCCCGGGGCCACATCGTCGAAGCCCGCCTGGACAAGGGCCGGGGCCCCGTGGCCACGGTGCTCATCCAGGAAGGCACCCTGCACCAGGGCGACGCCTTTGTCTGCGGCGTGTTCTCCGGCCGGGTGCGGGCCTGTTTCGACGACCAGGGCCGCAAGATCAAGGAAGCCGGACCGGCCATGCCCATCGAGGTCCAGGGCTTTGAGGGCGTGCCCGAGGCCGGCGACGAGTTCGTCGGCGTCGAGGACGAAAAGGTCGCCCGCCGCATTGCCGAGACCCGGGCCACCAAGCAGCGCGAACGCGAACTGGGCAAGGCCTCCAAGGTCACCCTGGAAACCTTCCTGGCCAGCCGCCCCGAGGCCGAGGCCCAGACGCTTAATCTGGTGCTCAAGGCCGACGTGCAGGGCTCCCTGGAAGCCATTGCCGACGCGCTCAAAAAGCTCTCCACCGACAAGGTCAAGGTCAACATCATCCACGCCGGAGCCGGGGCCATCACCGAATCCGACGTGCTCTTGGCCTCCGCCTCCTCGGCCATCATCATCGGGTTCAACGTGCGCCCGACCATCAAGGTCAAGGAAATGGCCGAGCGCGAGAGCGTGGACGTGCGCTTCTACGACATCATCTACAAGGTCGTCAGCGAGATCAAGGACGCCATGTCCGGCATGCTCGCCCCGGTGATCCGCGAACAGTACCTCGGCCAGGCCGAGGTGCGCGACACCTTCAGCGTGCCCCGGGTCGGCACCGTGGCCGGCTGCGGCGTCATGGACGGCAAGCTCACCCGCAATGCCGGCGTGCGCCTGGTGCGCGACGGCGTGGTGATCTACACCGGCAAGCTCGCTTCGCTGCGCCGCTTCAAGGACGACGTCAAGGAAGTCACCAAGGGCTACGAATGCGGCGTTGGCCTGGAAAACTTCAACGACATCAAGGTCGCCGACGTCATCGAGGCCTTCGAGTCCGTGGAAGAAAAGGCCACCCTGTAACGACGTTACGCGGCGGGCTTGCCCTGCCGACGGGATTTCCGGCCGCCGCCTCGGCGGCGGTCGGAACGCCCCTGTGACAACCGATTTTCCAACCGCTCCCCGGCTTGCGGGGAAGGATTCATGGTCGTAGGCGTCCTCACCCTCCAGTTCGCCCTCCACGGCAACGACTCCCTCAAGGGCAAGCGCCGCGTGGCCCAAAGCCTGAAGCAAAAGCTGCGCAACAAATTCAACGTGGCCGTCGCCGAAGTGGCCATGCAGGAATCCTGGGACACCCTCGTCCTTGCCGCCGTGGCCGTGTCCGGCGACGCAACCCACGTCCGGGGCCTCCTGCAAAAGGCCGTCAACATGGTCGAAGCCGCCGCCCTGGCCGAACTGGTCTACGACGACATCGAAATTCTCACGCTCTAGCCCCCATAAAGACTCCTATGAAACGCACCGCCTCGCGCCGCTCGCACCGGCTTGCCGATCAGATCGCCCGGGAAATGGCCACAGCCCTTCTTGAAGACGTCCGCGATCCCCGCCTGGAACTCGTGACCATAACCGGCGTGACCTTAAACGCCGACCTGTCCGTGGCCCAGGTCTTCTATACCCTTAGCGGCGACGCCGAGCGTCTGGCCGGCGCGGCCAAGGCCCTGGACCAGGCGCGCGGCTTCCTGCGCACGCTGCTTGGCCAGCGCCTGCACATGAAGTTCGTGCCCGAACTGCGTTTTTCCCGCGATACCTACCTGGAGGACATGGTCTATGCCCGACCCCAGGAGTGAGATCGTCCGCCGCATCCGGGCCGGCAGGTCCTTCCTGGTGGCCGCCCATGCCTCGCCTGACGGCGACGCTCTGGGGTCCACCGCCGCCATGGGCTTTATCCTCGAAGCCTTGGGCAAGACCTTCTGGCTGATAAACGATTCCCCGGCCCCGCCCCAGTATGGCTGGCTGGAACTGCCGGCCCCGCTCCTGGACCGGCCGCCCTGCGACGACTACGATCTGGCCATTGTGCTCGACTGCGGCGACGCGCCGCGCCTGGGCGGCTTGGATGGCCATCTCGACCCGGCCCGCACCGCCGTTATTGACCACCACCTGGGCAATCCCGGCTTCGGCGCCGTCAACTGGATCGACCCGGCCAGCGGAGCCACCGGCGAGATGGTCGCGCTTTTGGCCAAGGACCTCGGCGTGCCCCTTGTCGGCCCCATAGCCGAAGCGCTCTACACGGCCATGGCCACGGACACCGGCTTTTTCAGCTTCAGCGGCACCACAGCCGTCTGTCTGGAGCTGGTGGCCGAGATGATCCGGGGTGGACTTAACGTCGGCGAGGTCGGCGCGCGCATCAAGAACCAGTGGAGCATGAACCGCATCCGCCTGTGGAGCGAGGTGCTCGGCAGCCTGTCCCTGCACGGCCATGGACAGGTGGGCGCAATCAGGGTATCGCAGAAGATGTTTTCCCGCACGGGAACCGGTCCCGAGGATTGCGAGGGGCTGATCAACAACGCCCTGCGCATCAAGGGCGTGCAGGCGGCGGTGCTCGTGCGCGAGCTGCCCGAGGGCGGCGTCAAATTTTCCCTGCGCTCGGTGGGTCCGGTCAACATCCAGCAGGTCGCGGCCGCTTTTGGCGGCGGCGGACACAAGAACGCCTCGGGCGGCAAGCTGGAGACGCCCCTGGACGAAGCCGAGGCCACGCTGATCAAGGCCTTGACCAAGGTTGTGGAGCCGGCACGTGGCTGAGAACAAGTACCCGCTGCCGCAGCTCCACGGCGTGCTGGTGCTGGACAAGCCCTCCGGCCCCACCTCCACCCGGTGCCTGACGGCCATAAAGCGCCTGGGTCAGAAAAAGATCGGCCATGCCGGCACCCTGGATCCCTTGGCGGCCGGCGTGCTGGTGGTCCTTCTCGGCGAGGCCACCAAGATCGCCCCCTACGTCATGGAGGGCGAGAAGACCTATCTGGGCGCGCTGCGCCTGGGCGTCGCCACCGACACCTACGACTGCGAAGGGACCGTGACGACCGAGGCGCCCTGGGATCATGTTTCTGCCTCGGCCCTGGCCGAGGCCATCGCTTCCTGGACGGAACTGACCAGCCAGGAAGTGCCGCCCTACTCGGCGGCCAAACACCAGGGACGGCCCCTGTACGAACTAGCCCGCAAGGGTCTGGCCGCCCCGGTGAAAGTCAAGGATATTTCCGTTTTCGACGCGCAGGCCGAATCGGTCGACCTGCCGTCGGCAACCTTCCGGGTACGGGTATCCGCCGGCGTCTACATACGCTCCCTGGTCCACAGCCTGGGGATGCGACTGGGATGCGGCGCGATCATGACAGCCCTGACCCGGGAGGAGAGCCGCCCCTTCGCCTTGACGCAGGCGCACAGCCTCGACGCTGTCCTGGCCGACCCGCAGTCGCTGCCCGAGCGGATCATTCCCCTCGACAAAGCCCTGCCCCATTGGCCCACGACAACGCTTGGCCCTGCTGCGGCGGATGACGTCCGCCGGGGCATCCGTGTCCCGGTCACGGGGGATTTCGCCCCCGGGACCCACGCCCTGCTCGTGGACGAAGCGCGCCTGCCCCTGGCTCTGGCCAGGGCCGAGGCGACGGGCGGCCGGCTTAGGTGGGCCATCGTGCGCGGTCTTTTCGGAGACCCGCAACCGGCCCGGCGCGGCGGCAATGACGCCCCCGCCACCAATGACACCCCCTAACCAGGAGGATATCGCTGTGGTCATGACTGCCGAAGACAAGGCGCAGGTTATTGGCGAACACAAAAAGCACGACGGCGACACCGGCTCTCCCGAGGTCCAGGTCGCCCTGCTGACGTCCCGCATCGTCTACCTGACGGGTCACTTCAAGAGCCACCCCAAGGACTTCCACTCCCGCACGGGCCTTTTGAAGCTGGTCGGCCAGCGCCGCAAGCTTCTAAACTACTTGAAGAAAACTGACGTCCAGCGCTATCGCGACCTCATCGCGAAGCTCGGACTGCGCAAGTAGTCGGCAACAACGGGGCCCGGTTCGCCGGGCCCCGCCTTCCCGCGCATGCATTATGCGCGCCCGCTCCCGGGACTCCAGACCGTCCCGGCTGCCGCCGCGCCTGCTGCATGGCGGGAGGGCAATCGCTTCCTTCCTTCCCACCATCCAACGAGGTCCTCATGACAATGACGTTTTCCCCCATCCGGCTTGAAGCCGCCATCGGCGACAAGACCGTGACCATCGAAACCGGCCGCCTAGCCAACCAGGCCGACGGCGCCATCTGGATCCAGTCCGGCGGCACGGTGGTGCTTGTCACCGCCTGCACCCAGGCCCTGGCCGAAGAAAAAGGCTTTTTCCCCCTGGTCGTCGACTACCAGGAAATGGCCTACGCCGCTGGCCGCATCCCGGGCTCCTACTTCCGCCGCGAAATCGGCCGCCCCTCCGAGCGCGAGGTGCTGGTGTGCCGCCTTATCGACCGCCCCTGCCGGCCGCTTTTCCCCAAGGGCTTCCGTGACGAAGTCCAGATCATCGCCACCGTGCTGTCCGCCGACGGCGAGGTCGAACCCGATGTTCTGGCCCTGACCGGCGCGTCCGCCGCTTTGCACCTCTCCAAGATTCCCTTCCAGGGCCCCATCGCCGGCGGCCGGGTGGGCTACATCGACGGCCAGTTTGTCCTGAACCCCACCGTGGCCCAGATCGCGGCCGGCGCGGACCTCAATCTGGTCTTCGCCGCCTCCCGCGACGCCGTGGTCATGGTCGAAGGCGCGGGACGCTTCGTCTCCGAAGAGCTCCTGGCCGACGCCCTGGAATTCGGCCACAAAGCCATCCTGCCGCTGCTTGACCTTCAGGAGCAGCTACGCGAAAAGGCCGGCAAGCCCAAGATCGCCTTTACCCCGCCCGCGCCCATCGTCGAGCTTGAAGCCCTGGTTGCGGCCACGGCCGAAGCCGGACTCAAGCAAGCCTTCACCATCCAGGAAAAGATGGCCCGTCGCGAAGCCCGCAAGGCCGTCAAGCAGGCCGTCATCGAAGCCGTGGTCGCCGCCTACCCGGAGACGCCGCTGTACAAGATGAAGGCCGGCGAAATCCTGGAGAGCATGGAGAAAAAACTCCTGCGCAAGCTCATCAAGGACACCGGCATCCGCCTCGACGGCCGCAACACCACCACGGTGCGCCCCATCGGCATCGAGGTCGGCGTGCTGCCCCGCACCCACGGCTCGGCCCTGTTCGCCCGCGGCGAGACCAAGGCCCTGTGCGTGGCCACCCTGGGCTCCACCGGCGACGAGCAGAAGATCGAGACGTTAAATGGCGAGACGTACAAGCGCTTCATGCTCCACTACAACTTCCCGCCCTACTGCGTGGGCGAAGTCAAAATGCTGCGCGGCCCGTCGCGCCGGGAGATCGGCCACGGCGCCCTGGCTGAGCGGTCCATCCTGCCGGTGCTGCCCGGCCCCGAGGAATTCCCCTTCACCATGCGCATCGTCTCCCAGGTCATGGAGTCCAACGGCTCCTCGTCCATGGCCTCGGTGGCCGGCGCGTCCCTGGCGCTGATGGACGCCGGCGTGCCCATCAAGGCCCCGGTGGCCGGCATCGCCATGGGCCTTATCAAGGAAGACGATGACTTCCTGGTGCTCACCGACATCCTCGGCGACGAGGACGCCATGGGCGACATGGACTTCAAGGTGGCCGGCACCGCTGACGGTGTCACCGGCATCCAGATGGACATCAAGATCACCGGTATCCCCCAGGCTGTCATGCGCCAGGCCCTCAATCAGGCCAAGGACGCCCGTTTGCACATCCTGGGCCGCATGGCCGCCGTGCTGCCTGAGCCGCGCCCCGAACTGTCGGCCCTGGCCCCGCAGCTGGCCGTGGTGCACATCAACCCGGAAAAGATCCGCGAAGTGATCGGACCTGGCGGCAAGAACATCAAGGCCATGACCGCCGAGACCGGCGCGTCCATCGACATCGAGGACACGGGCAAGATCTCCATCTTCGCCCCGACCTTGGAGTCCCTGGAAAAGGCCAAGGCCCGGGTGCTCTACTATGACCAGCACGCCGACGTGGGCGCCAACTACAAAGGCCGGGTCATCAAGATCATCGACTGCGGCGCCATCGTCGAGATCCTGCCGGGCCTCGAAGGCCTGGTCCACGTGTCTCAGCTCGACGTGGAGCGGGTGGCCAGCCCCGCCGACGTGGTCAAGATGGGCCAGGAAATCGAGGTCAAGGTGCTTGACGTCGAGCCTACCGGCCGCGTGCGTCTGTCGCGCAAGGCCGTACTCAACGAAGAACGCGGCATCCCCTACGATCCGGCCGACTACGCCAAGACCGCCGGCCCCCGCCGCGACGGCGGCGATCGTCGCGGCCCACGTCGTGATGACCGCGGCCCGCGTCGCGACGACCGTGGCGGACGCGACCGCGATCGCGGTCCCCGCGACTAGTCGCGCTTTCCCTGCCAATGACAAGGGGAGCCTCCGTACGGGGGCTCCCCTTTTTTTGCGGCCTGGGAGCGGACTTTCCGCACTGTCCGGCACGTTGCCCACAATAAAAAAGCCCGGCCCGGAATCGCTTCCGGGCCGGGCTTGGCGTTGCAGCGGGAGGGAAAAACTACCAAACTGGGTTGTTGATGGGCACGATAAACGTCTGGGCGTGCTGATCGTAGCGCAGCACCACCCGCAGGGAATGGATGCCGAGGTTGGACGGGAAGTAGAGGTAGCCGGGCATGAGGCCGCCGGGGGCGATGGGCGCGGCCCGCCAGGCGTAGGTGGCGATGTCCTGGTAGACCGTGGCCCGGTACTGCTCCATGCTCGGCTGTTGGGAAAGCGCCGCGCCGCCCACCGCGCCGATGCCCGCGCCAATAAGCGCGCCCGGACCGGCTCCCCAGCCGTAGTTGAAGCCCGAGCCGATAAGCGCGCCAAGGCCCGCGCCCACGGCCGCGCCGGTCAGCCCCCCCACCACCGCCGCCTCGGCGCTTTTCTTGTAGGCCGTGGAGGCAAACACCACCTCGGCCGCCTGGGCCACCGGGTACGGCGGATACTCCACACCGCCCGGGCCGATGCCCCGGCACTCCTCGGCGTAGACGATGGGGCTCGCCCCGGATTTGTTGCGCACTAAAAGCAGCGCCGGGGTCAGCCCGGCCTCGTAATAGTTGATGCCCTTGCCGCCCCAGACGTAGCGCACCGCGCCCAGATCCCACTGGGGCGTGCGCACGGCGCTGGGCAGCATGGCCGGATCGACCACGCCGTTTATTTGCGGATTGGGCGGCGTATAGGTGGCGCAGGCGAAAAGCGACAACGACAGGGCCAGCGCGACGACAAGGCGCAGCGGACCGGAAAGACGCGATAACGGTTTCATAATACCTCGTAAATGGCGTTGGTCATGGTTGCCCGGCCCCATGACGGCAGGCCGTTTGTTTGCTATAGCGGCTGGCGCGGGCGGAGTCCATGCCCCGCGAGAAGCCTCGCCACCCGCCGTCATTCCACCAGCACCCCGGCGTAGCCCACCACCTGGTCGTAGTCGCCGCTGACCTCCCCGGAGGTGGCGTAGGCGGCCAGCCGGGCCGAGGTGGCCCCGAGCGCCTGGGCGATCAGAAGGCCCAGCGTCATGGGCAGCACGCCGCACATGCTGATGTCCTCGCGCCGCACCACGTCCAATAGCCCTTGCGGGTCCAGGGCGAGAACCCGGGCCAGGGCCAGGGAGTCGCGCTTTTTGGCCGCCGCTTCGGGCAGGTAATGGCTCATGTCGGAGCTGACGATGATGGAGACCGGCCCGGACCAGGCGGCCAGCACTTCGGCCATGGCCTGGGCCGTTTCGGCCAGGACGCCCGGACGCGACTCGGCCACGGCCACCGGCACGATGCGGCAGCCCGGCCGCACGGCAGTTACAAACGGCAGCAGCACTTCCAGGGAATGTTCGCCCAGATGGGCCGCCCGGTCCGGCGAAAGCCCGGGCGCGGCGGCGAGCAAGGCCTCGGCCAGGGCCGCCTCCACGGGCACGTCCCGGCCCGGGATGCGCCAGGCCCCGTCCGACCACACGGCCAATCGCCCCCCCCGTCCGGTGTGGTTGGGGCCAAGGAGCAGCAGCGTGTCGGCGAGGTTGGCCGCGCCCAGGGTCTTGCCGGCCACCGGGCCGCTGTAGACGGCTCCGGCGTGGGGGGCCATGGCCAGCAGGGTCGGCTTGTCCGAAGGTGCGCCGGCCTCGGCCAGATAGGCGGCCGTTTCCCGGGCCAGGGCGGCGGGATCGGCCGGATAGAACCGCCCGGCCACCACGGGCTGGCGAATGGATGCGGCGGACGTCGCGGATGCGGGCATGACCGGCTCCTTGCCGCCGGCAGCAAAACGGAACGGCGGCATCCTCTCTCTAGCCCCGGGCGCAGCGAATGACAAGGGCGCGGGCGGCTATTGGGGACGAGTCAGGGCGTCGAGGCGGTTTTGCAGGCCGCTGGCGGCCAGATCCGAGGCGGCCATGCGGCCGTAGAGGGATTCGGGCGCGGCGTCGCGCATGGCCGTCAGCGTGGCCCGCCAGCCCTCGACGTCGCCCATGGCCCGCTGGATGGCGGCGATGCGCATCCGGTTGCCGGCATAGTCGTCATCGCCTTCCTTGCACAGCTTGGCGTAGGCCTCGGCCAGCTTGAGGGCCTTGGAATAGTCGCCAAGGGCCCGGGCGGCTTCGATCTGGATGTTGACGGCGGCCTTGCGCTTGTCCGGGTCGCGGCCGGTTTCCTTGAACATGAAATCGGCCTCGCCGGCGTAGAGCTGGGCTTTTTCCCATTCCTTCTTGGCCATGGCCTCCTTGGCCACGAAATAGAGGGCATAGCAGCGCTTTTCGGCCTCCAGATCGCGGTCGCCGGCCATTTTGGTCCACAGGGGCAAGGCCCGGGAGGCTTCGCCGAGATTTTCCAGGGCCTCGGCCACCAGATATTCCAGGCCCCGGCGCTGGCTGGGAGAAAACCGCCAGCCCTGGACCTTGCGGGCCAGCTCCACGATCTCGCGCCAGTTGCGGTCGTTCTGGTAAACCGACATGGCCATGGTCAGCGCCCAGTTGCCGTTGTCGGACTCCTTGGGACCGATGTAGGGCGAGGCTTCCTTGATGGCGTTTGCCGTATCGCCGGTGCGCAGGTAGGCCAGGGCCAGCCCCAGGCGGGTGGTGTCCGACAGCAACCCCCGGTTGGTGTTGATCAGCCGGTATTCCTTGTAGGCCGCCACCAGCCGGTCATAGTCCTTGTGGGCCAGCATGTCGGCGGCCATGCGCTCAAAGGCGGTGATGGCCGTCTCCTCGGCCTTGGGGGCCAGCTCGCTTTGAGGGTAGCGCTCCAGATAGGCGGCGGATTCCTTGAGGCTGCCGGGATAGTTCTGCTGGTGCAGCAGCCACATGGCCAGCTTGAGTTGGGCCAGGGGCGCCAGCGGGCTTTGGGGATGGTCGCGGATGATGCTGCGGTAGATTTCCTCGGGGCTGCCGTACTGCGGCTTGTCGAAAAGCGGGAACATCTCGGAGATGGTGGGCTGGTCGTGAACGCCCTGCTCGGCCAGGCGCATCTTGGCCACGAGTCCCCCTTCGCTGTCCGGGTAGTCCTTGATGGCCAAATTGTAGAAATCCACGGCTCCGGGCTTGTTGCCCAGGCGGGCGTAGATGTCGCCGAGCTTGGCCAGGACCAGATCGGCGTCCTTGGCATCCGGCTCCATGTTGTAGAACAGCATGTAGCAGTCGCGAGCTTTCTTGAAATCGCCGTTCTTGTAGGCGATGTCGCCGGTGATGCGAAGAATTTGCGGAAACTCCGTATAATAGCGCGGCCAGCGTTTATCGATGTAGTCGGCTATCTGGGCGGCTTCCTTGTAGCGACCCAGGCGAACCAGGGTCTTGGCCATGCCCATGGCCCCTTCGCGCACGAACTTGCTCTCCGGGAACTTTTCGACGACGTTTTTGTACTCTTCCTCGGCCTTCTTGTACTCGCCGCGATCAAAATAGTATTCGCCCCAGGCGAAATTGACCATGGGGACGCTGGCGTCGGTGGGATACTTGCGCGTGAGCACGTTGAAGTAGCCCTTGGCTTCGGGGATGTTGCCCACGCGAAGGTTGAGCATCCCCAGCTGCAGCAGGGTCTCGGGCACCCGGTAGGAGTTGGGGTTGACGTTGATGGCTTCGTTCAAAGCCTTTTGAATTTCGTCATAGTGGCCGGCCAGATCGTCCTTGTGCAGGTCCATCTGGACGCCGGCCAGGGTGTGCATGGCCTCTTCGCGCACGTCGGGCTTGAGCTTGGGGCTCAGCACCAGGCTGCGCAGCATGTTGTTGGCCCCGAAGAAGTTGCCGGCCAGCCGTTCAGCCTGGGCGGCCACCAGGGTGTTGGCGTCGTGGTCTTCTTCCTGGGCCGGGGGCGTGGCCTCGGCGCTGGCCGGGGCGTGGTCGGCGGCCGGCGGTTTGGGCGCGGCCTCGGCCTTGGCGGCCGGAGCCGGTTTCTGGTCCTTGGCGGGCGGCGTCACCGGGGCGCGGGTCTCGTCGCCGGCCAGGGCCGGGGGAATCGGCGGCAATTTGACGGCCTGACGCAGTTCGCCGCCACCGCTCGGGACTTGTCCTTTGCCGCCGGCCGGCTGTTCGGTCAGGGCCGGGGAGGGCGCGCGGGCCATGCCGTCGGGGCGCAGCACCGGGGCCTTGTCCGGGCTGACGCGAAGGGCCGTGGCCCGCATGGACGAGGGCACGGCGTAAAAGGCTTCCTTGGCAGCCTCGGGCTGGCCGGCCTTGGCCGGCTCGGCGGCTGGCGGAGCCAGCGATGGCGGCAGCGGCGGCAAATCCAGGGGACCGGGCTTGGGATTGGGCGGCGTGACGGGCAGGGTCAGGGCCGAGGACGGCTTGACGACGGGATCGACCGGCGGCCAGGTGGTGCTGGGCGTAGCCGAAGGCGCGCCTGGCGACCAGTTGGCTCCGGCCGGGTCGCGGTAAACTTGCAGCTTGAGTCCCTGGTCGCCCTCGGGCCAGCCCACGAAACCGAAAGCGTCGGATTTCAGGCGCACAATGACGGTGTCGCCTTCCAGACGCACGCCTTCCAAAAGCCGCGAGGAATTGAAATCGGCCGGCCCGGGCGGCGTTTCGCCGGCCAGGGTTCCGGCCGGAAAGGCCAGGCTGATCTCCACCGGGCCGGTGCGGCTGATGGCCGGATAGCCTCCACGCTTGGAAAACTGGAGCAAAAGCGAGTCCGTGTCGGCCTTGGTGACCGTGGACACGGACAAGGCCGCCGCCGATCCGGCGGACAGCGCGGCCACGACGACCGCCAGAAGAAGCCGCCAGAGGGCGGCGCGAAGGGAGAGGCTCACGCCGGGTTTTCTTGCAAGGACCATGCTCATTTTGCCCTCGCCGTTACCCCTGCCGCGGTGGCGGCAAACGAAACGCGCCCCTCGGTGAAACCCCGCGTCATCCCTGATGGTTTGGGAATGCTCCCGGGGCAGCCGGGAAAGACGCCAGCAAGGTGCGGCCTGGGCCTCAATCGCCGGCCATGTTGCGCTTTTTGAGCTTTTCAATCAGCGTCGTGCGTTTGATGCCGAGCAGTTCCGCCGCCTGGTTTTTCACCCCCGAGGCCTTGCCCAGGGCCTCGATGAGGAGCTTTTCCTCCAGGGTGTCCATGAAGTCCTTGAGTCCCATGGATTTCTCGGCCAGATCGGCCAGGGTCGGCCAGCGGAAGCCGGCCTCGGCCAGAGCGACCGGCGGTGGCGGCGGGGCCACGCCGGCATGGTCGAGAATCTTGCGCGGCAGGTCCTCAATGCCCACCACCTCGCTGTCGCACAGGATGGACAGGCGCTCCATGAAGTTTTCCAGCTCACGCACGTTGCCCGGCCAGGGATAGCCCAGCACCAGCCCCCGGGCCTCGGGCGAAAACGTCAAGGTGGGCCGGCTTTTCTGGCGGCAGAAACGGCCCAGGAAATAGTCGGCCAAAAGCAGGATGTCCTGGCCGCGTTCGCGTAGCGGCGGCAGATGGAGCGGGATGACGTTTAAACGGTAGTAAAGGTCTTCGCGAAACCGCCCCGCCGCCACCTCGGTTTCCAGGTCGCGGTTGGTGGCGGCCACGATGCGCACGTCAGCCTTGAGGGTCTTGTCGCCGCCGACGCGTTCGTACTCTTTCTCCTGGAGCGCCCGCAGGATTTTCACCTGCAGGCTCAAGTCCATCTCGCCGATTTCGTCGAGAAAAATCGTGCCGCCCTCGGCCAGTTCGAACCGCCCCTGCCGCGTGCGCACGGCCGAGGTAAACGCCCCCTTTTCGTGGCCGAAAAGCTCGGATTCCAGGAGTTCGCGCGGGATGGCCCCACAGTTGACCGGCACGAAGGGCTTGCCGGCCCGGCGGCTGTTGGCGTGCAACGCCCGCACGAGCAGTTCCTTGCCCGTGCCGGATTCGCCCGTGACCAGCACCGTGGAGTCGGTGGGGGCCACCTTGGCCAGCACGCGCAGGACCTCGGCAAGGCAAGCACTCTGCCCGACCATGCCGGAAAGGTTCAGTTCCATCTGGCCTCCGGAAGAAAGCGCCGCCAATCCGGGCGGTTTCCCCTGGTCTATAGCTTCGTTCCGGGGCTGTCAATTTACTGACAGGAAAAAGAACGGCGCATTCGGCGCACCGGCCAATTCCATCAGCGTTTTTTCAATATATACGGCTGTTGCAAGGCGCTGCCAGCCAAACGCCCGCGCGCCATTTAGGGACGCGAACCTAGACCCGCATGTCCAGCAGCGTGCCGAGCATCTGGTCCTGGCTGCGGATGGTCACGACGTTGGCCTCGAAGGCCCGGGAAGTCTGGATCATGTCCACGGTCTGCCGGGCCAGATCCACGTTGCTCGTCTCCACCAGCCCGGCCGAAGGCTCGTACACCCCGGCCTGGTTGTAGGCGCTGACGGATTCCGGCTGATAGCCGCCGGGCGAAGCGTCGCGCACGATGTCGGACACGCGCACGCCCTGCCCGTCCGGGCCGGTCTCCAGGCGGGCATCCTGGGACTTGTAGCCGTCGGTGTTGACGTTGGCCACGTTGTTGGCCGTGACCGCCATGGACGTGGAAAAAGCGCTGAGCGCCGACTGGGCGGCGGATATGGCGTCGGTCATGGGCTGCCCTCCCGTCCTTGGGATTGGGGTCCGTCCCTTCCACATAATGCAGCCCGGCCCCATGGGCAAGCGCCGCCAAGGCGCAAACCGGTTGAAGGCAGCCGCCCCCCATGCTAGAGCCGGCCATGCGCCTTCTCCCGCGCCTTGCCGCGCCCGGCCTCGGCCTGCTCCTTTGCGCCTGCCTCACGGCCTGTTACGATCCGCCAGAGTCGCCCGTGCGCTACGTCAACAAGCCCTATCTCTTCAGCTTCATCCCGCCCAAGGGCTGGACCGTCACCGAAGACAAAACCGAGGCCTGCCAGGTCTCCGTGGAAGCCCGCCATGGCGAGTGCCGCTTCTACGTCTGCGTCAGCGTTCGCCCCACGGAATTTTTGCCCACCACCTCGGATTTCGCCAACTGCGAACTGGTCAAGGCCTACGTCGCCGACACCCTCAAAGGCTTCAACGTCACCTGCCGCCCCACCACCATCCAAGGCCGGCGCAGCTACGACGCCATCTACCTGCGCCGGGTGGACGACGGCAACGGCGGCATCAAACTCCAACTCGTGCGCCAGACGTTTCTCTCGCGCGGCAAGATGCTCTACACGCTGACCTCCTACGTCTTCGGCCGCGACGAAGCCGAACTGCGCGCCCTGGCCCCGCCCTGCGACAACGACATCACCCGCGCCGAGGCCACGTTTTTTTTGCACCAGCCCGGGTCGTTTGAGCGGTGAATGCCTCCGGCGGCCAGGAGAGGCGCCGCCTCTCCTGGACCTCTCCGCTGGGGGCCTGAGGCCCCCAGCCCCCCCACATGTATTGACGAGCGGACGGCAAAGAGAACGGATGTGCGAGGATGAAAAAAGGGCCGCTCCAGGCATGGAGCGGCCCGCGTCGTTGAGACGCCGTGAAAAGCGGCGCTATTTCGGGATGAGGTCGCCGACATGCTTGTCGGCCGCGATCTCGATGACCGACACGCCCTTGAAGGCCAGGGCGTCGGCAAAGGCCTCGCGGATGGCGGCCGGCGTGTCGACCTTGGCCGTGGCCGCGCCGTAGCCCTTGCCCAGGGACACGATGTCCAGGCCCGGCAGATCCAGCCCCGGCACGCCCGGCGTCTCTTCCAGCCGGGCAAACGATTTGAGAATGCCGTACTCGTCGTTGCGAAGGACCACGTAGACCACGTGCGCCCCATGCTGCACGCCCGTCCAGATCGACTGCAACGAATACTGGAACGACCCGTCGCCGATGACGGCCACCACCGGCTTGCCCCGGCCCGAGGCCTTCTCGGCCAGGGCCAAGCCCACGGCAGCCGGCATCCCCCAGCCCAGGCCCCCAGAGGCCATGACAAAGGAGCTGTCCGGCTGCGTCACCACGCCCAGGGGCGTGGCCGCCAGATCGGCCATGTTCGAGGGCGACTCGTTGACCAGGATGCAGTCGCCGCCGACGATCACCTCCGAAAGGACGCCAAAAATCTGCCTGGGGGTCAGCGGCAACGGCGCGTCGTCGGGCACGGCGACCTTGGCCCGCTCCGGCCGGACCGGCCCCCGGGCCGGGCGCTTGGCGACAAGCGGCAAAAGCGCCTCCACGGCAAGCAAGCTGTCGGCAACCAGACTGTCGCCAACCACGGCCTTGCCAGCCTCGTAGGGGTCGTCAATAATCTGCAAAAGCTTGGCTCCGGCCGGCAGCGTCTCGCCGGCCACCCACGGATAGTAGCGAAAGACCGGCGCGCCCACGACCACCACGAGGTCATGCCCGGCCAGGGCCTTGCTAAGCGGCCCCACGGCCGGCGGCAACACCCCGGCATAGAGCGGATGGTTGTGGGGAAACGGCACGCGCTCGGTAAAGGGGCCAAGCCAGACCGGGGCCTGCACCGCCTCGGCCAGGGCGATGCCCTGTTCCCAGGCCTGGCTTCGCGACAGGTCCGCGCCGTAGACCAGCACGGGGTTCGCGCTGGCATTTATGCGCGCGGCGAATTCCGCGATGCGCGCCGGGTCCGGGGCGTGGCGCACCGAGACCGTGCGGTAGACGTCCACGGCGTCCATGTCCTTTTCCCAGTCGTCCAGGGGCAGGGACAAAAAGACCGGCCCCTGGGGCTGCTGCATGGCCATGGCGTAGGCGCGCATGAAGGCCCCGGGCACATCCTGGGGACGCTTGGGCTCATAGCTCCATTTCACCCAGGGTTTGGGCAGCATGGTCTCGTCGATGTTGGTGAGAAAGGGTTCGCCCAGGAGCATGTCGCGGGTCTGCTGGCCGGCGGTGATGATAAGCGGCGTCTTGTTGAGGTAGGCGGTGAGGATGCAGCCCATGGCGTTGCCCATGCCGGCCCCGGTGTGGACATTGACCAGCACGGGTTTGCCTAGCCCCTGGGCCAGGCCGTCGGCTATGCCGACCACGCTCGATTCCTGCAGGGCCAGGATATAGGTGAAATCGTCGGGAAAGTTCTTGAGGAAGGTTTCCTCGGTGGAGCCGGGGTTGCCGACCACGGTGGTAAGGCCAAGGCGTCTGAGCAGAGCAAAGGTGACGTCGCGCACTGTGGGCATGGGGCCTATCTCCCGGGTTGGAGTGACGGATGCGGCACGCGGCGGGAGTCCGCCGATTTCCCGGGATTGCCACCGGTCGGGGGGAAGGTCAAGGCGGACGGAGCCCCAAAACAAACGAGGCGGCCCGCCCGCGCCTACATCCTCGGTCCCAGGGGCGAGGCTCGGCCGGCCTGCTTGAGGTTGGCTTCCAGCACCTCGGCCAGCTGGTCGATGGAATGCGGCTTGGCCAGATAATCGTTCATGCCCAGGCGCAAGAACCGCTCACGGTCCTTTTCGCTGGCATAGGCCGTCAGCGCCACCACCGGGATGCGCTTGGACAGCCCCGGCACCTCGCCGTGGCGGATGTGGTGGGTGCACTCGATGCCGTCCATCACCGGCATCTGGATGTCCATGAGGATGATGTCGGCCTGCTCCCGGGACAACGTCTGCAAGGCTTCCTGGCCGTTTATCGCCTCCAGCACGTTGTAGCCCAGCCGCGAAAGCGCCCGGCCCGTGGTCAGGCGGTTGATGCGCTCGTCCTCCACCAGCAGCACCGTATACTCTTCGGGCGAAAACACCGGGTCCTCGCTGGCGTACACCACGGACTCGTCCCGGCACTCGAAATCCGTGAGGGAAAACGGGGCCGCGAAATAAAACGTGCTGCCCTTGCCCGGCGCGCTTTTGACCCAGATGCGCCCGCCAAGCAGCTGCACCAGATGCTTGGCGATGGACAGCCCAAGCCCGGCGCCGCTGACCCGCTTGGTCAGGTAGTGCTCGGCCAGCTCGAAATCCTCGAAAATCTTGCCCTGCAGTTCCTTGGCGATGCCGATGCCGGTGTCGCGCACCATGAACAGCACCGTGCGGTATTGGGCGGAAAACTTGAGACGCTCCGACCGGATAAGTTTGGCCCGAACCTCGATGGTTCCGTTCTTGGTGCATTTGAGCGCATTGTCGACCAGATTGGACAAAATCTGGCGCAGCCGGAACACGTCGCCCACCAGCCGCTCGGGAATGCGCGGATCAAGCCGCGTGAGAAACTGTACGTCGCGCACCTTGGCCCGCACGCCGTAGCTGCGGCTAAGCGACCCCAGCACCTCGCCCATGGAAAAGGTGGCCAGCACCGGTTCGATGGCCGCCGCGTCGATGTCGGCCAGCTCCAGCACGTTGTTGACGATGGACAAAAGCCGCTTGCCCGAATCCTCGACGATCTCCCACAACTCCCGCTCCTCGCCCCCGGCCGCTTCCTGCAGGGCCAGCTGGGCGGCCCCCATGATGCCGTTTAAGGGCGTGCGCAGCTCGTGGGTGATGTTGCCGAGAAACTGCGACTTGGCCTGGCTGGAGGAAAAGGCCAGCTCCCGTTCCCGGCGAAGCTGGTGCTCGGTTTCCTTAAGCGTTGTGATGTCCCGGGAATAGCTGGCCACGTACAGCACCTGGCCGGATGCGTCGGCGATGGGGCAAATGCTCACCTGATAGCAGGTTTCGCCGTAGCGCTCCTCATACCCGACGATGGCGTTGCGGGCCACGGCCTCGCGCAGCTTGTCACGCCGCGTCGCGGCCTGTTCCAGGGGCATGTGGCTGTACAGGCTCGCGCCCATGAGCGCGTCCACGGTCTGGCCCCGACGCCTTGCCGCCTCCTCGTTGAGCACCAGGATGTAGCCGTCCACGTCGGACAGGATGATGGAATCAAGGGTGGCGTCGAGCAGGGCCTTGAAGATGGCCTGGTTTTCCGCGAGCAGCTGTTGGGCCAAAACGATCTTGGTCACGTCCTCGCGGATGATGATGCCGCCGGAGACCCGGCCGCTTTCCATGACCGGAATGCCCCGGATGTTCTGGTAGGCGGACTGGCCGCCGCTGCAGGCGTCAACGTAGACGGCCTCAAGATGGACGGTTTCGCCGGAAAGGATGCGGTCGATCTCCCCGCCCATGGAGGAGCTGGTGATCCCGGGCATATCCTTGAGCTTTCGGCCAAGAAAAAAATCGCGGTCGCGCTTGCCCCGGGCAAAATTGGTCAAGTGCCAGTCGTTGACGAACGTAATGACGCCCTCGGCGTCGATGTGCATGATCGAAACCGGAGCGAGTTGTATGATCTGCTCGCAGTTGGCCGCAAGCGCTTCCTGACCGCCCATAGAGAATTGCATATCCTGTCGCCCGGCCAGCCGGCAAGGGCCATTGCATGCCTCGCACCAATTATCCGGATATTTCCTATCCGACAACGACTACCGGGCGTTACGGCCTTCGATGCCGGCAAAGGCGCTGTGATTGTGGATGGACTCGAAGCTTTCCACTTCCACCCGAAACCACGTCACCTTGGGATGCTCCCGCAAGGAACGGGCCACCTGGCGGGCCACATCCTCGACAAAGGTCGGATTGGCGAAGGCCTGTTCGGTGACGTGTTTCTCGTCCTCGCGTTTTAAAAGGGCGTAGACCGGCGACGAGCCGGCCGCTTCGGCGGTTTCGATGAGTTCCTCCAGCCACAGCAGCCCGGAAAACCGGCAGCGGATGGAGATGACCGCCCGCTGGCTGTGCGCCCCCTGATCGGAAATGGCCAGGGAACACGGGCACACGGTCATGACCGGCACGTCCACGCCCAGCGTCAGGCGAAACTTGTCGCCCTCGAACTCCCCCGAGACCAGACAGGCGTAGTCCATCAGGGCCGCGGCGCCGGTGGCCGGCGAGGCCTTGGACAAAAAATAGGGAAAACGCAGGGTCATGTGGGCGTTTTGGGCTTCCAGGCGGGCGCGCACGTCTTCGAGCAGGGCCTTGAAGGTGACAAGGTCGAGCTCGCCGGCAAAACCGGACAGGGCCTCCACGAACCGGCTCATGTGGGTGCCCTTGAACTGGGCCGGCAGGTCGACGGACAGCTCCACGTCGGCCACGGTGTGCTGGCGGCCGCGCGTGCGGTCGCGCACCAGAAGCGGCAGGCGGAAATTCTTGATGCCGACCCTATCGAGGTCGATGGGGACCTCGGGGGGTCCGCTTTGCACGTCTTGCATGGCCATGATGGCGTGTCTCCGGGAGGGATGTCCCGCACCTGGGCCGCCATGGCGTCTGGCGCGGGGGAGGCGTTTCCTACGCCGGGCGGACGCCCCTGTAAAGCCGGCGGCAGGCCGTCCTGCCCTTCCGGCTGGCATCGGCCGGAAAACGAAGCCGGCCGGGAACGCCTTTATGTCTCGTTCCTGAAAAAGACGTTGGTGTTTTTCAGGAAAAACAAGGAATTTACTCTGTCATCCGCAAAACGCCGCCAGCGGTTATACGGACGCGCCGCTAGACGATCTCCTGGCCGGTGGTGGCCAGGGTCAGCTTGCCGTACTTGACGCCGCGCGTGGAAATGAGCTTTTGCGACAGCCGCTGCACGGCCTCGCCCGGCCCCTTGAGCACCAGCGCTTCCAGACAGTTGTGGTGGTCGAGATGCACGTGCATGGACGACAGGATCACGTCGTGCTGCTCGTGCTGGGTCTCAATGAGCCGTTGGGCCAGATCGGAGGTGTGGTGGTCGTAGACCAGGGTCAGCACGCCGGCCACTTCCTTGTCCGATTGCTCCCATTCCTTTTGCACCAAAACGCCCCGGATGAGGTCGCGAATGGCTTCGGAACGGGTCTGATAGCTCTTTTCGTCGCACAGCGCGTCGAACTTCTCCAGAAGTTCGGAATTGAGCGACACGCCAAAGCGGATGGTCTGTCCCATGCGCCCTCTCCTGGTGCCGTGTCTTCGAAGAAAGCCTACGCCTTCTTCGAGGACACCATCGTTGAATCATTGTTTTTTCTTAAAAAATACTGACGTATTTTTTAAGGACGCAACACTAGGGTCTGATTTCGTAGAGGCTGATGGTGCTGCGGCAAGAGGCCACGGCCACCGATTCCTCATGCAGCCGGGCGACGGCAAAGCCGTCGGCGGCAAGCCTGTCCCACACGCCCCGCGACACCTCGCGCCAGGGTTCGGCCAGCACGACGCGGCCGCCCGGAGCCAGGCAGGAGCGGAAAATCGCGGTCAGCGGCTCGTAAAACCGCGTCTCGTATAAAATGTCGCTGCCCCACATGAGGTCGAAAACGCCGGGGACAAGGGCCGGGGCGCGCCAGTCCATGACGGCGAAGGTCGCCGGCAAACCGTTTTCCCGGGCATTGCGCAAGCCATGGGCCACGGCCGCCGGCTCGTGGTCCACGCCCAGCACCCGTGCCCCGGCCGCCGCCCCGGCCATGGCCGATAGCCCCATGCCGCAGCCGAGGTCCAGGCCGCGCTTGCCGGCCAGTTCGTCGGGCCGGGACTCCAGCCAGGCAGCCAAAAGCAGGCTGGCCGGCCACAGCTCGGCCCAGTAGGGCATCCGCTCGTCGGCCCCGAAGCCGTCCTGGCCAAGGCCTTCCCACAGCGACTCCATGTCCGCCTCGCGCCACAAGACGTATTCGCGGCCGGGCAGCGGCAGGCGCATGCGGCCGTCCACCCATTGGGGCGCGGCGGCCCACTGGGGCAGGATCGGTCCGGGGACGGCAATTCTGTTCACGAATGAGCTTCCTTACAAGTCAAAAACGCGCCATGACGCATCTTCCGTGTTACCGTGATTCACGAAAATGCGCAACCCGGGGCACGCCCGACGATTCTTCGGCAGCAAACCGAAGCATTGCCCCGACGCCGCTTGCCCCAGGCCTGTCAACGCGCTATTTGACGGCCAGCCCGTCGCGGCCTGTCGCGGGCGGGCCTAAGACCGATCATCACGCCAGGGAGAAGCGCCATGCAAAAGGATCTACTCTATTCCAAGTCCCATGAATGGGCTCGCGTCGAGGACGAAATCGCGGTGGTCGGCATCACCGACTTCGCCCAGGAACAACTCGGCGACATCACCTTTGTGGAACTGCCGGCCGTAGGCGACACCGTCGAGGCCGGCCGGGAAATGGGCTCCGTGGAGTCCGTCAAGGCGGCCAGCGAACTCTACAGCCCGGTCAGCGGCGAGGTCATCGAGGTCAACGAGGAGCTGGAAAACGCTCCCGAAAAGGTCAATTCCGATCCTTACGGCGAAGGCTGGCTGATCCGCGTGCGGCTCACCGACGAACCCGCCGGCTTGCTGTCGCCCGAGGAGTACGAGGAACTGGCCAAGGCCGAGCACTAAAATCGGAGCGCCCCATGCCCTATATCCCCCACACCCCGGCGGAAATCCGGGAGATGCTCGACGCCGTCGGCGCGCCCGACGTCGATGCCCTGTTTGCCGAAATCCCGGCCGCGCTGCGCCCCCAGAGCTTCGATCTGGCCAAGGGAGCCACGGAAATGGCCGTGCGCGCCGCCATGGAGAAGCTCTCGGCCAAAAACCGCACCGATCTGACGAGCTTTCTCGGCGGCGGCTTCTACGACCACTACGTCCCGGCCGCCTCGGACCTGCTGCTGTCGCGCGGGGAATTCTACACCGCTTACACGCCCTATCAGCCCGAGGCCTCCCAGGGGACGCTGCAAGCCATCTTCGAGTACCAGACCGCGGTGTGCCGGCTCATGGACATGGAGTGCTCCAACGCCGGCGTCTACGACGGCGGCACAGCCCTCTACGAGGCCCTGATGATGGCCGTGCGCCACACCCGGCGCAAAAAGGCCGTGGTCAGCGAGACGGTCAGCCCCATCTACCGCATCGTGCTGGCCACCTACACCAAAAATCTCCACCTCGATCTGGTCGTCGTGCCCCATAAAAACGGCCTGGACGACTTCGAGGCCCTGACAGCCGCCGTGGACGGCGACACCGCCGCCATCGTCGTGCAAAATCCCAATTTCTTCGGCAGTGTCCAGGACTTCACCGCCCTGTTCGACCACGCCCGGGAAAAGGGCGCGGTGTCGGTCATCTCCTGCTACCCGGTGCTCCAGACGGTGCTCAAAACCCCCGGAGCCATGGGCGCGGACATCGCCACGGCCGAAGGCCAGAGCCTGGGCCTGCCGCTGTCGTTTGGCGGCCCCTACCTCGGCATCATGACCTGCAAGAAAAGCCTCGTGCGCCAGATGCCCGGCCGCATCGCCGGCCGCACCAAGGACGCCGCCGGCCGCACCGGCTACGTGCTGACCCTGCAAGCCCGCGAACAGCACATCCGCCGCCAGAAGGCCACGTCCAACATCTGCTCCAACCAGGCCCTGTGCGCCCTGCGCGCGCTCATTAATCTCTGCCTCACCGGCAACGAGGGTCTCTCCCGCCAGGCCGCCCGGTCCATCGAAAACGCCAACTACGCCGCCTGGAAGCTCGGCGCCATCCCTGGCGTCAAGCTGCTGAACGAAGCGCCCTTTGGCAACGAATTCGCGGCCGTGTTCCCGGTAAACGCCAAGCAGGTGGCCCGCATGCTCATGGACGGCGGCATCGTGCCGGGCTTCCCCTTGGGCCGCTACTACCAGGGACTGGAAAACGCGCTCCTTATTTGCTGCACCGAAAAGCACGACCGCGCCGACATCGACCGCCTGGCCCGGCGGCTGGAGAACGCCTTATGAGCACCGTCTTTTCCAAATCCGTTCCCGGCCGCGAAGGCGTGTGGCCCGAAGCGCCCAAGACCGATCCCGTCGACTTCATCCCCCAGCATCTGCTGCGCGAGGGCGACGCCGGCCTGCCGTCCCTGTCCGAGCTCGACGTGGTGCGCCACTTCACGGCCCTGTCGCGCAAGAACTACGGCGTGGACTCCAACTTCTATCCGTTGGGGTCGTGCACCATGAAGTACAACCCCAAGTTCACGGAAGAAGTGGCCGCCCTGCCCGGCTTCTCGCGCCTGCATCCGCTGACCCCCCAGCTCCCGGGCGGCGGCGACATGTCGGCCGGCTGCCTGGAGGTCATGTATGAGACCGAGCGCTGCCTGTGCGAGATCACCGGCATGGCCGCCTTTACCCTGCACCCCATGGCCGGAGCCCACGGCGAACTGACCGGCGCGCTCATGATGGCCGCCTACCACGCCGACAAGGGCCACAAAAAGACCAAGATCATCTGCCCGGATTCGGCCCACGGCACCAACCCCGCCTCGGCCGCCATCGCCGGCTTTGAGGTCGTGACCATCGAATCGAAAGACGGCATCATCGACCCGGCCGCCCTGGCCGCCGTCATCGACGACGAGACCGCCGGGGTCATGATGACCGTGCCCAACACCCTTGGCCTTTTCGAGCGCCATCTGCCCGAGATCGTGGCCCTTTGCCGCAAAGTGGACGCGCTGCTCTATTACGACGGAGCCAACCTCAACGCCATCCTCGGCAAACTGCGGGTGGGCGACGCCGGCTTCGACGTGGTCCACATCAACCTGCACAAGACCTTTGCCACGCCCCACGGCGGCGGCGGCCCCGGGGCGGGGCCGGTGGGCGTGTCCGAACGCCTGATCCCGTATCTCCCCGTCTCGCGGGTGCAAAAGGACGAGGCCGGACGGTTCTCCTTAAGCTACGACCATCCCAAGTCCATCGGCTACGTGGCCCCGTTTTACGGCAACTTCGGGGTGGTGCTCAAAGCCTACGCCTACATCCTGCGCCTGGGCCGCGAGGGGCTGATTCGCGTGTCCGAGTCGGCGGTGCTGGCCGCCAACTACCTGCGCGCCCGGCTGGCCGAGGCCATCGAGGTGCCGTACAATCGCATCTGCATGCACGAATTCGTGGCCTCGGCCGCGAAGCTGGCGGCCGAGAAAAACGTGCGCGCCCTGGACATCGCCAAGGCGCTTTTGGACAAGGGCTACCACGCCCCCACCATCTACTTCCCGCTCATCGTCAAGGAAGCGCTCATGTTCGAGCCCACCGAAACCGAGAGCAAGGACACCCTGGACCAGTTCGTGGCCGATCTGCTGGACATCCTGGCCCAGGCCGAAACCGATCCCGAGGCCGTGCGCGCCTGTCCCACCACCCTGCCCGTGGGCCGGCTGGACGAGACCTACGCCGCCCGGGCCATGGAGATCACCGATGACCTCTAGCAAGCGGCTGGTGGTGGTCGGGGCCGGCCCCGGCGGCTACGAGGCCGCCCTGGCCGGCGCGGCCGCCGGGCTTGACGTGACGCTCATCGAGCGCGGCAAGCTTGGCGGAGCCTGCCTCAACTGGGGCTGCATCCCCACCAAGCACCTGCTGGCCGCCACCCTGGCCGTGGAGTGCCTGACCGCCCAGGCCAAGCAGAAGCTGGCCTCGGGCACGGTCACGCCTGATCTGGCCGCTGTCCAGGCCAAGAAAAAAAAGCTCCTGTCCGCCACCCACAACGCCATGGCCGCGCATCTGGGCAAGGTCGGCGTGCGGCTGGTCACGGGCAACCTCACCGCCGTGGCCACCGGTTCGGCCGAGGTGTCGGGCGGCGGGAGCGTGGAACACATCCCGTTTGACAGCCTTATTCTGGCCCTGGGATCGCGGCCGGCCGCCTTCCCCGGGGTCAAGCCCGACGGCAAGGCCGTGCTCGGCGTCGCGCCGGTGCTGGACTTCGAGGCCGCCCCGGAGAGCTTTGTCATTGTCGGAGCCGGGGCCATCGGCCTGGAAATCGCCACCATCTACCACCGCCTGGGGACCAAGGTGACCCTGGTCGACGCCGCGCCGCGTCTGGCCCCGGCTGAGGACCCGGACGTGTCCAAGGTCGTGGCCCAGGTGATGCGCCGCGCCGGCATCGACGCCCGGCCCGGGGTCAAGGTGGAAAGCCTGGTCACCGACGAGAACGGCCGGGCCAGGCTCACCCTGGCCGGCGGCGAGACCGTCGTGGCCGACAAGGCGCTTGTGGCCATCGGCCGCTTCGCCGCCACCATCGTGCCGGGACTGGCCGAATGCGGGGCCATGTTCGCTGACGACAACCCCAACCGGGCTTGGCTGCGCACCGACGACACCCTGCAAACCGCGCCCGGCATCTATGCCGTGGGCGACTGCAACGGCCGGGTGCTGCTGGCCCACGCCGCGTCGAGCCAGGGCGTCTACGCCGCCCGCCACGCCGCCGGCCTGGAGCCCGGACCCTACGCGCCGGGTCCCATCCCCGGCTGCTATTACGGTTCGCCCGAGATCATGCGGGTGGGGGCCATCGCCGCGCCCGGAGACACGATCTCCGAAGCGCCTTTCGTGGCCAACCCCATCGCCCAGGCCCATGCCGACACCGCCGGCTTCGCCCGGGTGGTCTGGAAGGACGGCCAGGTGGCCGGCATCACCGCCGTGGGCCATGGAGCCTCGACCATGGGCACCCTGGCCACGGTCATGGTGGCCCAGGCCTGGACGCGTGAGCAAGCCGAGGCCCTGGTTTTCCCCCATCCGGGGCTCGACGAGACCCTCAAGGCCGCCCTGCTCGGTGAAATGAAGGTCAAGGCCTAACATCCGGGGAACATTCCTTAATAAGGAGTGTTCCCCGGAGCCCTTTTCCAGAGTTTTTCAGAGACAACATCAGCTCCCTGCCCTTCTTCGGTCCTTGGACCTTCACCCAACCGGCAACAGGAATCGGGACCATGCTGCACCATCCTTTCGCCTCCCATGCCCAGGAAGCGGCCGGCCTCTCCCGCCGCGCCGTGCTCAAGGCCGGCCTCGTCGGGGCTTGCACCCTGCTGACCCCGTGCGCCGCCTGGGCCGCCACCAAAAAAGAGCACCCGGCCGACCCCAAGGCCGCGCCCAGAACACCCCCAGGCCCGGCCCCGGCCACGCCCGAACCCGGCTACTACATGGCCAACAAGGCCAAATTCATCGCCGACTTCAAGGGCGTGTGCGGCGGCGCGGAAAAATGGATGGCCGCCCGCATCCCCGCGCCCACGGCCAAGGCCGCCGCCGACGACGCCCTGCGCCGCTTCGAACTGCTGCTGCCGACCCTGCCCGACCTGGGCGGCACAGCCAACCGCAACCAGCCGTTTATCACCATGGCCGGCTGGCTCACCGCCCTGTGCCAGGCCATGCGCGAAAAAGGCATGACCGCCAAGGACTCCGGCCGGCTGCTCTACGACCTCTACGCCGCCGACTGGGCCAGCGTGCCGCCGGCCAAAGCCCAGGCCATGGGCGCGGCCCTTTTCACCCCGGCCGCCCAGGAATCCATCAAGCTCTGGGCCGAAACCACCCAGAAACGCCTGCTGCCTGGCGACTGGGTCGTGCGTTACGTCGCCCCGGACAAAACCTTCGACGTCGGCTACGACTACCTCGAATGCGGCGCGTGCAAATACTTCAAGGCCCAAGGCGTGGCCGAGGTCGCGCCCTACTACTGCCTAAACGACTTCCTGGCCTCCCGGGCCCAGGGCACGGGACTCTCCCGCCAGCATACCATCGCCCAGGGCGACCCGCTGTGCGACTTCCGCTACAAACGCGGCCGGCCCGTCACCCAGGACTGGAACACCGAAACGCCAAAGTTTAAGTTAAGTTAAGGGGGGAGAGGGAGAGGAAGATGCCTCCGGCGGCCGGGGGGCTAAGCCCCCCGGACCCCCTACATGGAGAAAAGGGTAAGGGGGGCGGTTCGGAGCGGCTCTCTGGCTTGTTGTGCAGTAAAAGGGAAAAAGCTGCTGTTCCTGTTGTTGCCGGGGGTTCGTTGGGTGTTCGTTTAAAAGATATGGGATTTTAGAGTGATATGAGCGTTACGCACACAAAATTGATTCTGGCCTCGGCCTCGCCGCGCCGCCGCGAACTGCTGGCCCTGGCCGGTGTTCCCTTTGACATCGTCGTCAGCCCGGCCCAGGAGCCGGCCCCGGACGTCAACGAACATCCCGCCGCCTACGCCGCCCGCATGGCCCGACTCAAGGCCGCCGCCGTGGCCGAAGCGCACCCTGAGGCCGTGGTCCTTGGCGCGGATTCCGTGGTGGCCGTGGGCGAGACCATCCTCGGCAAACCGGCCGACGCCGCCGACGCCATGCGCATGTTGCGGCTGCTCTCGGGCCGCGGCCATCAGGTGGTGACCGGCTGCGCCCTCTTCGCCCCCGGCCGGGAACCCGAGATTTTCACGGTCGCCACCGAAGTCACCATGGGCGTGGTGCCGGATGATCGCTTGGCCGCCTATGTCGCCACCGGCGAACCCATGGACAAGGCCGGCGCTTACGCCATCCAGGGCGGCGCGGCGGCCTTTGTCACCACCATTTGCGGCTCATATACCAATGTCGTGGGATTGCCCCTGGCGGAAGTCGTAGAAATTTTGAGCGTTTGGGGAGTTGCCGTTCCAGCAACACGTTGAAAAGCCTGAGGACTGCATCTTGAAGTTCTACAGATCCATCTGCAGCGCCACTGCCGTTTTATTCGTTTTTTTAGCTCTGCGCTTACTGTTGACGCCAGTCACGTTCGCCGCGAGCCTGGGGTTGGAACCATCGGCCGCCACGTCCGTGCTGCTCAGACGGGCGGCGATGTTCATGGTCGGATTGGCGGTGCTGACGTTTTGCGCCAGGAGTCTGCAAGACCTTCAGGCGCGGCGGTGCGTCTGCCTGTCGGCGGCGGTCACGCTGCTCGGCTTGGCCTGTATGGGAACTTACGAACGCTTGATGGGGACCGTAAACGAATCCATATTCATCGCCATCGGCATCGAGACCGTCCTGGGACTTTCGTTTCTGATGGTTTTGATGCGCAGTTCCGACAGGACTTAACCCAAAATCCCCGCACTATGGGAGGTGTCCAAGACGAGTTGCCACAAGCTGTCCGCGGGTGAGGCATCGTAGCACGCGCGCCAGTCGGAGGAAGACAATGAAGAAAGCCTACGTCCTGCTTTTTGATGGCTACGCGGATTGGGAAATCGGCTATGTGCTGGCCGAACTGCGCCGTATCGGCAACCTGCCGGTGGCGACTGTCGGATTCACGGACGCCCCTGTCGTTTCCATGGGCGGGTTGACGGTCACCCCGGACACGACCTTGGCCGCCGTCGTCCCCGACGATGTCCGGCTGTTCATCCTTCCGGGCGGAACGCTGTGGGAGCAGGCCTACCCGGCCGAGGCGCTCCACGCCCTGCTCCAGGCCCTTGACCGCCAGGCCGTCCCCCTGGCCGCGATCTGCGCGGCCACGACCGTTTTCGCCAAGGCCGGCGTCCTTAACGGCAAAAAGCACACGTCCAATGCCTTGAAATATCTTCAGGAGCACGTTCCCGGTTATCAAGGGGACAAGGACTACGTGGACGAACTGGCCGTCACCGACGGCCATGTGACCACGGCCAGCGGCCTGGGCAGCGTCGAATTCACCAGGAACATTCTGGAAGCCTTGGCAATCGTCACCCCGCAGCTCCGGGATCTCTGGTACCGCGCCTTCAAGTACGGGGACTACCCTAAGGAGTTCGGCTAACCCCCACGCCCGGCGACACTGCCGCGCGGCCGCCCCAGGCCGCGTTGTCCCTGCAGCGGCTGCACCAGCCCATAGGGGATGACTCCCCCGAGAGAGCAACCGGGCCATCGCCGTTTGGCTCATGATGTTAGAGGCTCGGCAAAGCATGGAACGCATAAGGCATGGCATGCCCGTCATCATCGTGCCCGGTCACCCTGAAGACTACCCCGCCCTGGCCGCACTCTGGGAAGCCTCGGTGCGGGCCAGCCACCACTTTGTCGCCGAGGCGGACATCCACTTTTTCAAGCCGCTGGTGCGCGACGTCTATCTGGGCGCGGTGACGCTCACCTGCGCCTTTGACGGCGTCGGTGATGGACGGGCGCTTGGATTTTCAGGCGTGGCCGAAGGGAAGATCGAAATGCTGTTCGTGGCCCCGGAGGCCTTTGGCCGGGGCATCGGCACGAAGCTTCTGCGCCATGCCGTGGAGACCCTCGGCGCGCGCGAAGTGGACGTCAACGAGCAGAATGCTCGCACTGTGGCATTCTATCTGCGCCGGGGATTCGTCGTTGTTGGACGCTCGGAATTGGACGGGACCGGGCGGCCTTATCCGCTGTTGCATATGCGGCTTGCCTGAGAATGGAGTCATAACTGACTGGGCGGGATGCGTATGGGCTGGGTGTACAGAGATAGTATTCACCTGGCAGTGCCGCCCTGGCGGGGTACCGTTTAAGCTGCTTCCATTGGTTCTTCCCCGGAGCCTCCCTTGATGGTTGGGATGCCCTCCAGGAGAACTTGGCAAGGCGCCCTGCCGTTCATGCCACGTCCTTGATGCGGACGTTCGTGATTGTAATGATGAAAATAGCCTTCAATGTCCGTTTGCATCTCCACTACTGACTCGGCCATGCAGCCCCTCTCCCCCAACGCGCAGATGTCTGCTCACGACATGGTGCCTAACAGCGTGTTGATAAACTCCGCCAAGTGACCGAGAATCCTGCCATCGGGGTTCCGGAGGTGATCTGATGGGGCTTGGCCGTCAGGGTGATCAGCAGGGGACGATGTATCTGGCCTATGGATGAGATTCCTCGGTCTCGTGGGCACGCTTTTTACTATCGTCTCCAGCAGATTCTCCGGAAAGCCGGCTTCTGATCGGCGACAATTATTCTTGAGCATTCCTCAGCAGAACCAGGCGTATTTATCTCCAAAACTAGCTATAATTGCGGATTTTTCACCAAAATAGTTGCCGCACTCACTCTTGGAGAATTATTTAGTGCCCGCCGTAACTGATTGCACAGCCGAGAGCTTGTTCTCAACGCGAAGTATTTCTAGCACGTATAGCAGACACTTGAATTTACTCTTGACTATCTTTTGAATTTTCATGAAAAGAAAACTAGAACAGGCAAATCAACTTCTATTCGCTCTACCACTAATTACAAATACAAACATTTATCATTTTGAATTAATTCAATTCTAGAAACGAAATTGCCAATGCAGAAAACATGAAAAAATTTAACACAACAACAAGAACATTGCACAACTATACAATATACAAAGAGCTATACCATGATTAAAAAAATTTATACAACAAACCTTAAGCCAGGGATGTACGTAATAGAATCAGGGTTGTCCAAAAACGACAACCCACATATCTATTCAAAAGAAGGTGAAATTGAAAACACAAGCCAGATACAGGATATCATCTCCGCTGGCTATCTAGACGTCTTCATAGACTCAAACAAAGGAAGTTATTTCAAGAGCAATCCAAGCGAAAAGGTTCCAATCATTGAAGAATATGAGACCCTCTCCGTCTCCAAGCACAAGATAGAGTCTGGAGGCAGAAGCTTTGACTCGATGGGGGCACACATAGAGGAGGCTGAACTTGTCTACAAAAACTCATTGGACTATGTAAAAGACCTTGTAGACTCATTAAAATTCAAAAAGAAAATAGACTTCAGTAAAAGTGAAGAATGCATTAATGACATATTTTCACATATCAACAACAACATTGACTCGCTTCTATTTATTTCAAAGCTAAAAAAACATGATACGTATACGTACACTCACAACTTAAATGTCTCTATCTTTTCTATTGCGTTTGCATCAGCTATTGGCCTTGGCGAAGATAATATCAAAATCATTGGGTTATCAGGCTTATTTCACGATATTGGGAAGTTATACATCAACGAAGATATACTAAACAAACCAGACAAACTTACCGCCAAAGAATTTGAGGAAATAAAAAAACATCCAACTCTTGGATTTAATATTTTACAAAAAGACAAAAATGCTGCGACTGAAGTGTGCAAAGCTGCCCATGAACATCACGAAAAGCATTCAGGAGGAGGCTACCCACAAAGCATTAGCTACAAAAAGATATCAACATACGCATCACTCATAAGCATAATAGACGTATTCGACGCTCTCACGAGTAACCGATCATATAAAAGGAAAATTGATCTTCACAAAGCTCTTGGCATAATATTCAACCTCAAAGGAACCTCATTCTACCCCGCTCTTGTTGATAAGTTCATAAAATTTCTCGGAATTTACCCTGTCGGATCTATTGTCCTGCTAAGTAGCGGAGAAAAAGCAATTGTAACAGAGCAAAACAGTGCTAACCTTTTGCGGCCTAAAATCAGAATTGTCATGGACAAAAATAACCATTATCAAAAGGTCATCGATCTCGACCTAGTCAACGAGAGGACCGAAGGGGCAGATAAATTGGATATTTCGGAATGTTTGAGCCCAGAGAATTGCCGCATAAACATTTCTGATTTTTTGCGATAAATGCAACCCCTAAGTCCCGCAACCATACGCACAGCCCTCTCCGTCTTGTGCTCATAGAAAACGCAACGAAGAATTCGCAGCCACATTCCTAACGCAAAGTGAATCGGTGCGCATAGCGGACAACACAGGGTAATGTCATTCCCGATGAATCCCCTCCCCCAACGCGCAGACGTCTGCGCACGGCATGGTGCCTCACTACACACTCATTATCCGGTTCATTTTCGTCTGATCAGCTCGCCAGCCCCGGCATCCCAACGTATCAAAATTCGGAGAATTCGACGCATCAGCTGGGAATAACTGACGATTAACACGCAACTTGCGTTCAAATCCTGTCAAATCGTATCAACTCACTGAAATTACTTAAGATGGTGAAAATTCTGTGCCGCCGGGACCACTGAAAAGGAAAAGCCGGCAGGAGGAGGATTGCGGATAAATCGGGTCCGCCAACGATGCCAACAGGCACGACCCCCTGAACATAGAAAAAGGGGGCAGGAGTTTTAAATCCTAATAACTCGATTTTCTCTGAGTAAGTACGGAGACTCGAACTCCAGACCTGCGGATCACTAGTCAGCTCCAGATGGACATAGGGGAGGAATCCCATTTGCTCCTGCGTTTGAATTTGGTATGGTCCAAAAAAAATCAATAAAAACTCGTACAGACGAGGAGTTATAGTTGGTTACCGAGAAGACAAAGGAAGAGCTAGTCACTGAATTAGATGCTGCGCGTCGACGCATCGCGGAGCTTGAATCAAAAGCGCATACTATTCGTTGTTCCCAATGGACTCGCTGTTCATCACGCTATGAATCTCTAGTAAAACTATATGAGCTAGAAATTGATTCGCTTCAAGAGCTTTTTGATTTCGCTCTAGAACAGGCTTTAGTTTTAACCGAAAGCACTCTCGGTTACATTTACTTTTATGACGAGACCACAGAAGTATTCACACTATATTCATGGTCAAAAAACGCAACGAGTCATTGCAAGGTCGCTGACAAACCTAATAGATTTTTGCTAAAAGACACAGGATTATGGGGGGAGGTTGTTCGTCAGCGCAAGGAAATTGTTGTCAATAATTTTTCTTGCCCAAATCGTTTCAAGAAAGGATATCAAGATGGCCATGTTGATATCCACAATTTTTTATCGATACCTGTATGGAAAGGAGAATCGATTGTTGCCGTTGTTGGCGTTGGCAATAAAGAAAGTGACTATACCGAATTTGACATCCAGCAACTTGATTTATTTGCAAAAGGTGTTTGGGTTGTTGCTCAACGGAAAGGGGCTGAGGAAGCACTTCGCTTGAGCGAAGAACGGTATCGTTCCGTAGTAGAAGATCAAACTGAACTTATCAGCAGGACTACCCCTGAAGGAATTATTTTATTTGTCAATGAGATTTACTGCCGATTTTTTGGGATAACCGCAGGAGATATTGTTGGATCTAACTGGGCTCCAGCCGTTGCTCCCGATGACATTCACATGGTTCAGAATATTCTTAATACTTTTTCACCTGACAGTCCCGTTGTGACAATTGAGATTCGTGTATTTAATGCGCTAAATGAAATTCGGTGGATGCAATTTGTTAATCGGGCAATTTTTGACAAGAATTCCAATATCGTTGAAATTCAATCTGTCGGCAGAGACATTACAGAACGCAAAACAATCGAAGAAGAGTTAAAAGAAAGCGAATTACGCTGGAAATTCGCTCTAGAAGGAAGCGGCGATGGAATTTGGGATTGGGATATTGCAAAAAATACCCTATTTTTTTCTCACGGATGCAATCTAATGCTTGGCTATTAAGAAAATGAATCAAGAAATACCCCTACTGGGTGGAAGCAAAGCGTCCATCCAGACGATCTAGAAGATTGTTTAGAAGCTCTTTACTGTCATTTGCGTGGCGAAACTTCTTTGTATGAAAAAGAATATCGTTTGCGTTGTAAAAATGGATCTTATAAATGGATACTTAGCCGCGGAAAAGTAATCCAATATGACACACAGGAAAACCATTGAGGGTCATGGGTACCATCAATGATATTTCTGAAAGAAAAAAGATGGAAGCCATAAGAGACGATGTTGATAAAATAATGAGGCATGATTTACGGTCTTCCCTTATTGGTATCGTTGGATTACCCGACATCTTGCTGGAAAATCACGAACTCACACAGAAAGAGAGGGATATACTGTGTGCAATCCAGGATTCCGGTTACAAACTTCTATCAATGATCGAAAATTCCGTTAGCATTTACAGGATGGAGATTGGGTCTCATGAGCTAAATCTGTCAAAAATTGACATTATTCCAGTCCTCAAAAATGTTATTTCAGGGTTAAGTCGCAAATTCAAAAACAGTAGTATATCTTTTAAAATTCTTGTGGAAGATAAAATTCTAACTAATAGAGATTCATTTTTATTAGACTGCGAGGATACTTTTTTTTATAATATGATTTCAAATTTATTATTAAATTCACTGGAAGCTTCCCCATTAAACGAAACAATTTTCTTGAAGCTTTCTTTTTCAAAAAAATCACTCAGCATTATCAACAAAGGTTCTGTGCCTCTAGAAATAAGAAATAAATTTTTTGAAAAATATGTTACGGCAGGAAAAAAAAGCGGAACTGGAATTGGCACCTACTCGGCAGCTCTTATTGCCAAAACCCACGGTTGGAAGATATGGCTTGACACGTCAATTCTCAATGAGACTACCGTGACAGTTAAATTTTAACGATATTGACACTCGGATTTGCTCTTCACACGGCACTATCTCAACCAGTCGTAGCGCACCGTTCGGTTGCAGCGCTCAACCGTACCCATCTTCACGTCCTCCCCAAAGCGCAGCCCTTTGCGCATTGTGTAGCGCCTCGCCACGCCTCATTTTTCGACTCATTTCGGCTCGGCGGCCCAGCCAGCCTCGTCATCCCAAAATTTCAAATTTCGACGAACACAACGCATCCTGCTGCAATTGCTAACGATCATCGCGGAATCTGCGTTCAAATTCGTTAAAATTCGTTCAATACACTGAAATAACACATAAAATACAGAAAGCGACGCCGGGCCGGGAAAATCCTGGGAGACAAAACAGGTGGAGAGGGGACCAGATGACAGGGGGATTGGGGATTGCGGATAAATCGGGTCCGCCAACGATGCCAACAGGCACGACACGCTGAACATAGAAAAAAGGGCCAGGACTTTTATGTCCTAACCCCTTGAAATCATGGAGCCAGCATGGAGACTCGAACTCCAGACCTGCTGATTACGAAGACACAACCTTTGGCTCATCATATTGAATTAATTAGATTAATTTAGATTTTTGGCGCTATTTTTTGGCTAATAGCCAACAGCTCTTTTGGCAAAACAATACGCATTTTTGGCGGTGTTTTTGGTTATTTTTTGGCATGTTGTGGCAAACTGGACGAGAATTTATCACAAACATCCGCCACCATCAAGTTTCGAGATTGTAAATCAGTTCTTATGAATGGACGACAAACAAATTTTAAAGTAAAAAACGAGGCAGGCATTAGAAATCAATGCCCGCCTCCATGTAAATCAATACTCAATCTACTGAAACAACCGAACTAATCAAAACAACTCTTGACCCAACTAAACAAGTACATTCTGAAGAATTAACTATCACTTAGAATGAACGAGATAAGATTTTTTCATATACGCCGCTACAATATCATTAATATTTTGTCTCACACGAACAGACGAACCAGCATCACGATTAATTACTTCTGAAGATTCACTCTTACCGGTCTCGTTTTCAATGAGATTACTAGCTTCATAATTTATCAAAGATACATTTTCTTTACAATTTTTTACATCAACAACTGGTTTTTCTCCAGGAACATCACGTTTACGATCTATATCTTCAAAAATTGATTCAATAAATTTTTTATCGCCTAAATAACAACTTTTGCAATAACGATAGTGATACCCACCAACAAAAGTAGCTCCACAACTAGCGCACTTATTCTTTACATACATAACAAATCCCTCTTAAGTAAGTTTCGAAATATAAAATTGACAATTTTTAATTCAAACAATCAGCGAATCTATCAACGACATCAATTAGGGGCATCTTCCTACAAAGATGCCCCCCTTTTTATCAAACCAATTCAGGAAGCAGACTGACCGCTCTTTCTTTTTCACTTTCAAGGCAGTGATAGTAATGACTTGTTGTTGTCGAGATCATTGAATGCCCCAATAATTTTGAAACAGCCGCCAGATCAGCTCCTTTACTCAACATCGTTGTTGCGAAGAGATGCCTAAGATCGTACATACGAACTGGATAGTTAATCTTTGCCCGCTGACATGCCCCTCTAAATCCTTTGCGGATCATGCCAATACGCTCACCACGATAATCAACCACATATCCCGAGGTAGATTCAGCCATCCTTGACCGCATTTTTTCGAGCAACTTAGCCGAAATCGGAACAATCCGATATGTCTTTGTTTTACTAGCATATATACGCGCAACACTTTTTTCAAAATCGATATGCTCCCATTTGAGTGCAAGCAATTCTGATTCACCAGGACGGGTCCCAAGGTTGAAGCAAACTTCCATTGCCCAACGAATATGAGACTCTGCACACTCCATAATTCGCTTGATATCTTCAACTGTAAGCTGAATCTCTCGAGGCTTCTCTTTTGACTTACGTCTTCCGCGCATAGGATTCACTTTAGTGAGCCCCATTGCAACCCCGAAATTGAATATTGCATTGACATAGTCACCATAACGATTGACTGTCAATTGAGACCGAGGTTTTCCGCTCTTCCCTGGAGTATTTTGAAAAATCTTGATGAATGGAACCATGTCATCAACATAAGTCATCTCATTAACGACTTTGTCGCCGATGAGTGGATTGAACTGGTTCTCTATCATCTTTTTCAACTTCTTGGTATTGGTCTCTGTCCGACCAGAGACTTCAAGGTGCTCTATGTATTTATCCGCAAGATCCTTGAAGATTATTTCAAAAGGCGAAGTATTAACCAGAACCTCTTCACTCTTGACAGGTTGCTCTGACTCGATTGAAACAGAGGAGGAGACTTCTCCCCTACTCTGTTTGCTAGCACTTTTCTTTTCTTGATCAAATGCCAGAGCTTCAGCATAAGCATTATCGCCGCGACCAAAAGATTTATCTCGACGCGCCCCATTTACATCAGTGTAATAGACCATCCATCGTCCATCTCTTTGATAGACACCCATAAGATTTCTCGCATAAGCTTGAATATTGAATAAGACAATGATTTAAAATGACATGAAGACAGGCCGAAGCAATACACATCAAATAGTATTCAACAATATTTCCTCAACCTCTTCTTCTTGAATGCCCAAGTATCTTCTTGTTATCGAAGGGCTACTATGATTAAGACGCTTAGACAATATTTCCCAGCTAACACCAAATGTCTTCCGTTGATGATATGTCCAAGTCTTGCGAAGCGTGTGAGCACCGTAATTGCCAGTTAAATTTATCACTTCAGTCCAGCGTTTCACATACTTTATCACAGCAAATGTTGTCAGAGGATAATTCTTCCCCTTCCTGCTCTTGAACAAGTAATCAGAGCCATTGAATGAGTTACCATTTAGATACCCATCCAGCGCAGCTTTAATCTCCTTATTCAAAATGAAGACATTTTCTTTACCAGTCTTCTTTTCACGCAAAGAAATGCGCTCACCAACCGGAACGTCAAGAACGTCATCAATTTTCAAAGCCAAAATGTCTTGAACCCTCAATCCTGAATTTACACCCATTACAAACAGTAATTTGTCACGAGGATTATCACTCAAAAGCTTTTTTATACTTTTTATGCTTTTCAAATCAACAATTGGATCAACCTTCATAAAAGCCTCCAATGCTTGAATTTGCAACAGGACAGTGGGAAAACAGACTTTGAAAATGCTGGGTGAAAATTACCCTTAGAACCTGTTTTCAAAATCCAATTGTATTCCACGAGGTAGAAAGTTATGGGATTTGAGTTCTTCACCGATGAGATCAAGCCTGCTATCGGCCCCATCACAGGACCTACTGTTTCCATTTCAATGCGCCGTGGACAGGTCAGCTTTTCCGCTGCAGCTTCCACGCTGATGAAGCTGAAGACTGGAAAAACTTTTATTGCCATTGGTTACGATAAAGACAACAACTTGCTCGGATTCAAGGTCGCCAGCAAAAAAGAACAGGGCATGGCTCCCGTTGAAGAACTGAAAGTGTACGCTACGGGAACTTCAGTTGACGTGATCTATGCTTTTTCGACTCTTGACAAAATTCCTGCCATTCCCCGTGATGGCTCCTATAAATACCTTGTCTCTGAAGGAGAAGCTGGAGTCTTCTTCGTCGACCTTGGGAAAGGAAAGAAAAATCCGAAAGCTAAGTCAAAAGCTAAAGGATTTTAATTCGACCGAGTCATAATAAAAATCCCACGCCTTCCATCTCGGGAGGCGTGGGCGTAATTATTATATTTATACCAACAGAATAAAAGGCTACAAACAAAAATATCATTCAAAAACTTTGGCAACTATCACCCCTCAAGCGCAATAATCATCAATAGCTGGCATCAAAATCTTGTTAATCCTCGAAAATAAATCTGAAAAATAACAAACTGGTTCATCATCATATTTAAGCGCTAAAAGAACTTTCTTGTCATCCCAAAAACTAAACTGTTTAACCCTCTGAAACCAAACCCAATATTTTGACTGAGACCCTGGTCCAAATTCTTTATTTAATTCATCAACCACAGAATTATTTACAATTCCCTCTATATCCTTATCTTTACTTAATCCAATTATAAAATCTCTTACTCCGCCAGACTGCGCCTCTAAATTTAGCCATATATCTTTATTAGCCCAAGCTTGTTTCTGAAAAGCAATTCCGGCATATGACACAATACCTTCATCTGCATAAGTATTTTTATATGTCCACATCGAGCTATCTTCGAGACTATTGAAAAAAGCGCTCTTCAATTTTTGACCAAATGAATTATAAATTGAAACTAAAATTTGATTCCTAGATTCAATCACATTCAAAGCAATTTCTAAGTTTTTCTTGCTAGCGAGGGCATAACTAACTACTGCGTCTTTCTCTGGTGCTAACATTACAAACCTCCTCATCCTTGAACTATATTTTCAAGGATGTAATTCTTAAACTCATCTAAAAAGAAGCACACCCTAGTCGAATTGCAAACAGCTTTGCATTCATCTAGCCATGTCGCGACCTCGAAGTAAGACCAAACAACCAAGGTGACGCCAGACGGAGCTTGGTCTGTGTTTATTGTTTTAGGATTATGACCTGATGGAGTCAAAAAAACTATATAGCTATTATCACACAGTTTTGAGAGATGGTCTGAATAATCTGCCAGTTGGTTGTCTTGCTCCCCTGACCATAATTTGTTTTCAATGGCTATCAGCACAGACCCGAGTTCAACCAAAATATCAATCCGCCTATGATTTTGAAATATTGTATAAGTATGAGACTCTCGTGAAACTTTTACACCAGAAGTATCTAAAGATATTCTAGACTGTTCCAAAAGTCTTTCTAAAAACTTAATAAGAAAAATTGATTCTTGACCATGACTTCCAGAAGGGTTTAACAAAAAGGCAATGAGGTCAGACATTTTATTTTCATCAATATACATTAATTTTAAAAAATTGAATTCTGGTGCCAGAAATTTATTTAACTTGGAATTTGCGTCTTTAATTATTTCTAAACGAAATGACATCTCATCAAAGAAGCTTGCAATATTACTTTCCATGGCTATTCCTCGTTCGGGATCTATATCCAATTTTTGTCACATGCTTGGGGTACAGTCAAGTCAGTCCAGCAACAGCCTGAGCACTGGAGAAATATAATTATTTGATATTGTTGGATTAACTACCGAAGGCAGGTCTCCATAAACACCTGTGTTGTAGTATGCATACCCACCGAATTTTGTACCTGTTGAGTCAACACTCACGTGATCATCATAGGAAATTCGAAAAAACCCTTTCTCACCCCAGTCACCTCCCCAGCTATTCTTAACTAAGAAACACCTCTCATCGTCGTCATAGCCGACAACGAGAATGGCATGACTCCCTACATATTCAGCACTAGTACGGTGATAAACACCAGACTCGTAGAAATAAAAATCATAGTAAGTTCGCATGTTGACAACGAGCGGTCCATAGTCCCTTAGATACTTCTTCACAAGAGCGACGGTATAGGTAGCTTGATCCCCTACATACTCCCAGGGCACTTGAAGCACCCCATCTTTAAGCTTGAATTTCTTAGGAGACCCATATGAATCAGTACCTTGCAGAGCAAGCGAGCAGTCGAGTTTAGATTCTACGTAGGGGGCGTAGACTTCTTCGATAGCGCCAACATCTCTGTAAAAATTAATCGCACGAGAAGTATATCCACTTACACATGTTCCGGCACTAACATTGTTACATGACAACAATCCTTGCTCAGACAAATCCATCGCCGACGCTTCATCAAATCTCTTGTTATATATCCTCAGTAGCGTTTCAAGTTGAGCAGTCACTGCAAACGCCCAGCAAGAACCACACGAACCTTGATCTTTTATACTCGTAACATAATTTACTCCATCAACATCTGTCCAAGTGAACCTTGAAGGTGCCTCTAAGGCAACATCATCAGGCAAGCTATGCCTTGCGCTGAGTTGAGGTTGAATAACAGACTCCTCCTCGGCAGCGGTCGCCCACTTTTTTAAATCCTCAATGGACATACCTGTAAACTTGTTATCTCCAGCTTTCCAAGAACTTTTAGCTTTCTGGGCAATCTCACTATTAATTGACGCAACCCGACTCGATTCTGCCAAGGCATCAACAGTAATTAGTAAGCACATCAAAGTTAAAAGAAGAAAAGTATGCATACAGCTTGCCTTACATTAATTAGTTACAAAAAACAACGTTCGTCTGTACAATAGTTTATTCGCGCCCTATGACCAAATGACGGGGCTAGACTTTAACTCAATAACCATGGCACCTTTGAAGCGGCGGTCGTTAGTTAAAAAACTACAAACGACAACAATGGCAACGATTATCCAAGATGCTGCATGTTTTTGCCAAATCAGGATATCGATCTCTGCATTGCTTTGCACCGTATTGAATCTTCGATTCATCTCGGTCATTATCGTTGGGTCGTTAAAGCGCGACTTTAAATTGTTTAAATAATTCTCTCAACAAACCCAGTGTTAAAGACAAAGATTTGTTGCAGCAGATGTTCGACCTCAATTCCATTGGATCTCAAGAAGGAGAAGTGTGGAGGCTGTATGTAATCCAGGAATCCAAGCTTAAAAAAAGTTTCCCCTGAATAAGCTGGCCAATCTCTATAGCCTGGAGAAGAATATTTATAAGCTTCAGTTAAAGTGATATTATACAAAACGCCGTTTATTCGGCTTAGTGGATTCCTTCCATCCGACCGATCTTTGACTATACGCAGCCTTGAATAAGCTACAGCAAGCGCTTCTTCCAAAAGCGGTTCGCGCTTTGATCCAAATAAGTATCGCTGAATGTCACAATTAAAGTGAAACAACTCGTGATAATAGGTCTTATAGCAAACAAGTCTGGCCAAGCAGCATAAATCTTCCTTTGTCAAGTACAATGTCTGTTTTTTTCGACACCTAGCAACCAATGACCAGAAAAACTTACTAATACTATCCCGATATAAAGTAATGATACCAGGACTATGCATTGGATTATATGACCCGAGGAGAACGACTTCGGACAAACCACCATCCACCTGTGATTGACCTTCAAAAACATCAATCGGTTGATTTAATATTTCGTCTAAACAATCACTATCAATCCTATCTAAAACAATAATTTCTCCCAGTTCAGCAACGGGGAGTTCATTGATTTGTTCTATTAATTCTTTTGCTAATTTATCTGCAACATTCATTACAAATCTCCTCTTGAATTATAATTATGCTTTGAACTGCGCAAATGACGTTCTAAGGTTGCTGGCCACAAAGAGACTAGTAGGCGCTCAATGCTCTTTGAAGATCATATTTCAATTCTTCAGCTAGCTCTATTGGTTCTAGGAGCTTAGCGTCTGCGCCGAAACTTAATATCCATCTTTTTACGTCAAACCAACCCGATGTGTTGAGTTCTAAAATGATTGACCCGTCAGGACAACTAGTTTTAATTTGACTAGGAGACCAAGCTCTTTCGTCTATGTATTTAGCTTGACTAGATGAAAACCATATTTTCACAGAAATTGGATCATCAAATATAAATCCAAAAGAATTATTTAATAATTTTTCAGGATTGAATCCACGCGGGTATTTGTAATCTTTGTTAAGCAATGTTATTTTTTCAATCCGCTCAACTGCGATTGTCCGAACGTCTTTGTGATTGTTAAATCTAACAAATAGATACAACCCTCCGTTCTTGTAAAAAAAACAAAGAGGACTTATATCGTACTCAGCAGTATTGTCTTTTGAAAAGGAGTGATAAGATATTTTGCATTGCATTTTTGTAATAATCGCTTGATTAAGAACATCAATTATTTTTTCTTTTTCAGCATAATTTTTATCAAAATCGCGGTTTTTAATATACATTTTTTCAATAGAATCTACCAATTCAGAAACCTTGAGCGTAGTCATTGATGCAATCTTTTCAAATGCGTTATTGATGTGCCCTTCTACCTGTGTCCCGTTTAAAATCGCAAAGTTAGTTTTCATCAAATAAAGTGCAATAATCTCTGGCAAAGAGAAAAATATACATGGAAACTTAGCACTTCCAACTCTTTTAACGTAATCATGGCTTACCTTGTAAGAAACTTTTTCTTCTCTATCTATTTCTACAACCTCAATTCCAAACTGCATTAAGATGTCAACGTTCCTTCGGGCGGTACGTTCATGAACGTCTAATATTTCAGCAATTTCACTATAGGTAGCCCCTTGCGGCCTAGCTAACAAATCAAAAGTCTCTATTATACGAATAACGTTTTGACCACGGTTAATTGTCATTTCAATTGCTCCCTAACTAAATTAACTGCGGCGAACAAGCGCTTCTTTTTAAACTTTGACGCTGCCATGTAATCAGAAGGTTCCGATCTAATTCCTTTGTTTATCTGACCTGAAGCAGCGACTAATGAAACGACACGACTAAAAGATGGATCAAATAACATTCTCGCAAACTTCGTGGCATAGGTTTGCCCGGCATGGATATAAGCCAAATTTAAAGCCCTTAAGCTTTCATCAATTTTGCCGAAAATCTGGGGGTAATGCAAAAGATTTTTTACCCGAGCCAATTGTTCACTTGAAAGATAGACTTTAAGAAAAGTATCATCGTTCATCACGTCCTCCTTGCCTCACCCGATTGGTCAGGTGTGCTGGCTGAGAGGACCTTACGACGTGGTTTTGACAGATTAGGTCATAGCGCTTTTAAAATATATACTAATATTTTAATGCCTTGCCTGCTATTAAGATAATATTTTCGCCAACCAAAGGAGTTATCGTCCTTGCTAATGGAGGAAAAGAGACAGCAAGCTATCAAAGGACGTTTCCACTAGCGGCCCACCCAGCGCCGCCGGCCGAATCGGACATTGGGCCTAGGCGGCCCACCCTTGCGTTTTTTTGGGGGGGGGGGGAGGGGCCAGGGCATTCTAGCCCGCATGGGGAAAGCCCCAGGAAAAGACCGTAGGCCGTGAATCCAACTGTTCAAAATTATTGGGTAACATCTACGCCCTAGATAGCTTGCTGATCAAGCCCCATGACGGCTAGGGTGATCACCGCAGACGGGGAGCAGACCACCATAGAGGATCAAATGGCCATCAGCGAATTCGAACAGCACCGGCTAGAAAGCATCCTGAAGAAATTCTGCGACGAGCAGGGGCCACCGGCCCATGTTCGTGATCAGCTTCAGTGGGGCTTCAGGATAGACCCTGAACAACAAACCATGGAGCTATTCGAAATCCGTCCCTATTTCATGGACGCCAGCCGGAAAATCGAAAGCAGGTTTGCCAAAGCGGCCTATGTGAAGACTTCCAAGATCTGGAAAGTCTACTGGATGCGCGGGACAGGCAAATGGACCAAGTATGATCCATGCCCGAAAGTGAAGACGATTGAAGAGTTCTTAAAAGTTGTGAAAGCAGATGAATTTCATTGTTTCCTTGGATGATTATTAGCAGTCATATACTTACTTGGATTTACATTCTATTGCCTTACTTATTTCTCCAGTTCGCACAGCTCTTGAACGATGGACGTAAATATCATCAATGACAAATGAAAGGACTTCATAGACATCAAGAATATCTTTTTTCAACAACACCCCGCCATGCGCGGCCTCATTCCCAAGCCATTTAACTGCCATAAGTCGCATGGCCAATGATTCTTCAGAAGCTTTAAAAATTTCTATTCTTCTGTGAAGTTTTAACTTTGTTTTGTTGCCGTTTTTAGCATTAATTTCTCCCGAGACACCATTTTCGTCAAGAAATCTTTCTACAGCATTTCGAGCATGTGCGCCAGCCGACAAAGTGTCGTTAAAGAAACTAGAGAAAGACAGGTTTAATTCCTCTGCTATCGTCGAAGGAGTATTTTTAGGAATTTGAAATATTGGCAAAGGTGGAAAGAAAAATTTTGGAGTCAAAGTGTCGTGATAAGACCACCCGCTCGGCGATTGATCGTAAGCAGGTTCAGTTGAAGCAATTCCAGCAAAAGATATTGGGTACCTACATTCTTCGAATGTACATGCGAGAATTCCAGACACAACAAAATCACAGGATTCAGGGTCAACATAGTCTATTTCTGCGCTTGCTTTCATAAAAATTGATTTAGGGACACATGCAAGTTTCCCTACTCCACATCGAGGACATACAATTTTTGTCTGCTCATTGGTCGTGAATTGTAAATTCAATATATAATTTCTATCCATAGCACACACCTCATCTTACTTTCAATTTCATACGGCAAGCGAACAAGATCTCGAAATATGTTTACTTAAAAAAACTATTGAAGAATTAACAAGCGTTGTCTAAAAAAGCTTGTCCATTGTTCGTTATATATAATTAATTCTTTTCAGGAGGTGCAGTTCGTATTTCATTTGTTTCTATAAGAAAACTTGCAAGTGCTGCACCGACTCCAACGACTAATCTCGCGTGCCGAGGTGAAATCCCAGAGTTTCGGATTTTTCCATGACCAGTTCCATAAATATTGCGCAGTTCGTATATGCCTGTGACTACTTGCCCAAGGTTGCTTAAGATGCGACGAACAATCTCTGCACCTTTGACAGATTCATGTATTTCCGATGGATCAAGTTTTAAATTCTTCTGTACTTTTTTAAGCAATTTTGGAAGGTCTTCTTTGCAATCACCATCGCCAAAACTCATCAAAACTGTCTTCATGACACTTTCAAGCATTTCTTTTGTTGAACCAACTGCAAGTTCTGGATCCGTTTCGATTGATTCGCGAATTCTTTGAATATGTTTCGACAAATTGAATGAATTGTCTAGGGCAACCTTCTCTGCAGCAGAAAGGCTAGGATGGATGTGCCCAAATAACTCTTCAAACAATTGCGGATCATTATTCTGAAGCCAGTCTTTTAGATTGCAATAATCTGCGAGAATATCGAAGTTCTTTTTGTCAAGATCGATTAATTGTCTAAGCACTCCTAAAACACAACCAGAATAGTCGTCATCTCCAAAACTAAGACTCCTAAGAAGTTTTGGATGAGAATTTATAATGTCTCTGTCATTTATAAGATATGTTACCTCATCCCAATTTTCGGAATCGAATTTTGAAACTATACAGCGCTTTAACGCGAGGACAGCCTTTGGCGAAATTCCTGGACTTAATGGGTTGCTAATTGCGTGATGACTCACTCGATTCACCCTTTTCGTGAAGAGTTATTATTTACAAACAGCATGTTACTTCTATATTTTTGTTTCTAAATGGTATCCAAAAAAGACTCGAAAAAAACAACTCAACTTAACCTCTACACTAACGACTGAGTATGTGTATCATAATTATTCCCATGATCAAGCAATTTTCCGTCCCTCTCTTAACTCGGTCAGCACGACGGGAACAGTACGAAAATGAATCACCGATGAATCCCTTCCCCCAACGCGCAGACATCTGCGCACCACACGGTGCCTCACTACACCCTCATTTTACGGTTAATTTTCGACTTATTAGCCCGCCAGCCCCGGCAATCCAAAGTATCAAAATTCGGAGAATTCGACACATCAGCCCGGAATAATTTATGATTAACACATAGCTTGCGCTCAAAATCTTTCAAATCGTGTCAACACACTGAAATTAATGAGTATGGTGGAACATTCTGCGCCGCCGTGGCCACTGAAAAGGAAAAGCAGGCAAAAAAGAGGGCGGATAAATCGAATACTATCTCACGTTTAAATACGGTCTGAACCTAAAACAGCGCACTCAATCCTAGCAGTTCTTTCATCAATAGACTTCAAGACAAGGTCATCTAGGACAATGGTTTCTCGAGATTTAATCTCATTTGGAACAGTCAAGAACGACCTATTAATCATACCGCCATCGGCAGCTATCTCCACACACGATATTTCGATGTTCTTATGAACCTTACCGGTTAAATTAGTCAACTGTATACGAGCTAAAGTTGTTTCCTGACATTGAGCGACATCCATTACCAAGGAAACATCCAACGCCCCTTTTCGTTCAGGCAATCCGACACTGCAAGCACCGACAACTATTGTCTCAATTCTTATCCCATCATCTAATACAGTCTTAGTCTTACTACTACCCAGAAACTTACCAATCAAACTGTCATTTAACTCTGAAAACACCGCAAAAACAGCAACAACTGAAACCAAAACAATACCAAACAGATAAAAACTGGCATTATTTTGCGATGAACTTTTAAATAACTTCTTCATCTTCGAATATTCCTATAGACAACAAAAAGATGCAAATACACGCTGCTAAACCAAAAAAAAATAAAAATCTACCAGCACACCAAAAACACGACAATGCAAGTCTTGATGATTTAAGTCGCCTACTGACCGACAATTCTTTCTAGTCACCAAGAAATTGAGCAATATCCTTTGAAATTGAATCTTTAGTATCTTTTTCTTTCAAATCAATCACTCCAATCCTCTCTCCATTGTCTCCGCAAAGAATAATACGCCCCCCGTCTTCGAGCGTAACCATCCGTACTTCGGGATTAAAAGCGTTTACCCCAGGATCCTGAGACCAGACACTCGCTGGTGCCAAGCAAACACAAATAACCATACTGAAAAAATAGAGAAATATGAACACTATTAGGGCCTTCAATGAGTTCTACTTACACGGGCAAAATGCCCTCACTGATTTGCCTTGTGCTCATAGAAAACGCAACGAAGAATTCGCAGCCGCATCCCTAACGCAAAATGAACCGGTGCGCATAGCGGACAACACAGGGTAATGTCATTCCCGATGAATCCCTTCCCCCAACGCGCAGACGTCTGCGCACGGCATGGTGCCTCACTACACCCTCATTTTCAGGTTCATTTTCGACGTATCAGCCCCGCCAGCCCCGGCATCCCAATGTATCAAAATTCGATGAATACGACGCATCTTGCTGAAATTACAGATGATCCACGGAAGTTTTGCGTTCAAATTCGTTCAAAATTTTTCAACATACTGAAAATACAAATAAAAACATAGCTGCCCCTCGGTCGAAAAATAACGGGGAGACAAAACGGGTGAGGGGGGGGGCCGGATGACAGGGGGATTTGGAATTGCGGATAAATCGGGTCCGCCAACGATGCCAACAGGCACGACCCGCTGAACATAGAAAAAGGGGCCAGGACCATCGGTCCTAACCCCTTGAAATACTGGAGCCAGCATGGAGACTCGAACTCCAGACCTGCTGATTACGAAGACACAACCTTTGGCTCATCTTGTTGAATTAATTAGATTAATTTAGATTTTTGGCGCTATTTTTTGGCTAATAGCCAACAGCTCTTTTGGCAAAACAATACGCATTTTTGGCGGTGTTTTTGGTTATTTTTTGGCATGTTGTGGCAAACATGACTAGAATTTATCACAAACATCCGCCACCATCAAGTTTCGAGATTGTAAATCAGTTCTTATGAATGGACGACAAACAAATTTTAAAGTAAAAAACGAGGCAGGCATTAGAAATCAATGCCCGCCTCCATGTAAATCAATGCTCAATCTACTGAAACAACCAAACTAACCAAAATAACCATTGACACAACTGAACAAATACATTCTGAAGAATCAACTATCACTTAGAATGAACGAGATAAGATTTCTTCATATACGCCGCTACAATATCATTGATATTTTGTCTCACACGAACAGACGAACCAGCACCACGATTAATTACTTCTGAAGATTCACTCCTACTGGTCTCGTTTTCAATGAGATTACTAGCTTCACAATTTAACACAGGTTCATTTTCTTTGCATTTTTTTTCAGCAACAACTGTATTTTCTACAGGAACATCACGCTTACGATCAATCTCTTCAAAAATTGATTCAATAAATTTTTTATCGCCTAAATAACAACTCTTGCAATAACGATAGTGATGCCCACCAACAAAAGTAGCTCCACAACTAGCGCACTTATTCTTTACATACATAACAAATCCCTCTTAAGTAAGTTTTGAAATATAAAATTGACAATTTTTAATTCAAATAATCAGCGAATCTATCAACGACATCAATTAGGGGCATCTTCCTACAAAGATGCCCCCCTTTTTATCAAACCAATTCAGGAAGCAGACTGACCGCTCTTTCTTTTTCACCCTCAAGGCAGTGATAATAATGACTTGTTGTTGTCGAGATCATTGAATGCCCCAATAATTTTGAAACAGCCGCCAGATCAGCTCCTTTACTCAACATCGTTGTTGCAAAGAGATGTCTAAGATCGTACATACGGACAGGATAGTTAATATTTGCCCGCTGACATGCCCCTCTAAATCCTTTGCGGATCATGCCAATACGCTCACCACGATAATCAACCACATATCCCGAGGTAGATTCAGCCATCCTTGACCGCATTTTTTCGAGCAACTTAGCCGAAATCGGAACAATCCGATACGTCTTTGTTTTACTAGCATATATACGCGCAACACTTTTTTCAAAATCGATATGCTCCCATTTAAGTGCAAGCAATTCTGATTCACCAGGACGGGTCCCAAGGTTGAAGCAAACTTCCATTGCCCAACGAATATGAGACTCTGCACACTCCATAATTCGCTTGATATCTTCAACTGTAAGCTGAATCTCTCGAGGCTTCTCTTTTGACTTCCGTCTTCCGCGCATAGGATTCACTTTAGTGAGCCCCATTGCAACCCCGAAATTGAATATTGCATTGACATAGTCACCATAACGGTTGACTGTCAATTGAGACCGAGGTTTTCCGCTCTTCCCTGGAGTATTTTGAAAAATCTTGATGAATGGAACCATGTCATCAACATAAGTCATCTCATTAACGACTTTGTCGCCGATGAGTGGATTGAACTGGTTCTCTATCATCTTTTTCAACTTCTTTGTATTGGTCTCTGTCCGACCAGAAACTTCAAGGTGCTCTATGTATTTATCTGCAAGATCCTTGAAGATTATTTCAAAAGGCGAAGTATTAACCGGTACATCTTCACTCTGGACAGGTTGCTCTGACTCGATTGAAACAGAGGAGGAGACTTCTCCCCTACTCTGTTTGCTAGCACTTTTCTTTTCTTGATCAAATGCCAAGGCTTCAGCATAAGCATTATCGCCGCGACCAAAAGATTTATCTCGACGCGATCCATTTACATCAGTGTAATAGACCATCCACCGTCCATCTCTTTGATAGACACCCATAAGATTCCTCGCATAAGCTTGAATATTGAATAAGACAATGATTTGAAAGAACCCCAAGGCAGGCTGAAGCAATACACATCAAATAGTATTTAACAGAATTTCTTCAACCTCTTCTTCTTGAATGCCCAAGTATCTTCTTGTTATCGAAGGGCTACTATGATTAAGACGCTTAGACAATATCTCCCAGCTAACACCAAATGTTTTCCGTTGATGATATGTCCAAGTTTTACGAAGCGTGTGAGCACCGTAATTGCCAGTTAAATGTATCGCTTCAGTCCAGCGCTTCACATACTTTGTCACAGCAAATGTTGTTAGAGGATAATTCTTCCCCTTCCTGCTTTTGAACAAGTAATCAGAGCCATTAAACTGGTGACTACTTAGATACCCATCCAGCGCAGCTTTAATCTCCTTATTCAAAATGAAGACATTTTCTTTACCGGTCTTCTTTTCACGCAAAGAAATGCGCTCACCAACCGGAACGTCATGAACGTCATCAATTTTCAAAGCCAAAATGTCTTGAACTCTCAATCCTGAATTTACACCCATCACAAATAGCAATTTGTCACGAGGATTATCACTTAAAAGCTTTTTTATACTTTTTATGCTTTTCAGATCAACAATTGGATCAACCTTCATAAAAGCCTCCAATGCTTGAATTTGCAACAGGACAGTGGGAAAACAGGCTTTGAAAATGCTGGGTGAAAATTACCCTTAGAACCTGTTTTCAGAATCCAATTGTATTCCAACCGGATACCGCCCCAAGCTAACCCAATGTACGTTTCTACACAAAAACGTACATTCCTTATAAGTATTATTTCTATATAATTTTTGACAGTTTTAACAAATCTTTGCCAATAAATAAAAAAGGCCATGCCTTACGACATGGCCATACCTAAAATAACTTTTGAAGACTAAACTTTCGTCAAAATGATCATGTCATTCTCGACCGTGACAGTAAATTCATCACCTTCAACAACGTCCAGCCCTTTGAGAGCAAGATTTTTCAGATAGACCTTGAGCTCCAACTTCTTATTCACCTTCGGCCGACTCGAATTCTTAAGGTACAGCCCTTTGACCTCGTAGTAACTCTTGTCATCACTCATGAGCTTCAGAACGTAGTGTTTCAACGTCTGTCGATGAGTGACTCCCAACTCCTTCATGATTTCTGCGGAGTCCATATTCTTTTGAATGCACTCGCGCAAAAGACTCGGATTGTATCGCGACTCGGGCTTTTTCTTATCAGAGGAGTGTCCCTCTTCAAAAGAATTGGCTTCAGCCTTCTTGGCCATGACAGTCTCCTTTGTTTACTATAATATATTTCTCTATTTACCCCTTGATTATCAACAAAAGTTGTTTCTTTTTGAAACCAAACCAGCTCTTGCCCTGGATAAAAACGTGCATTCGCGCTAGGAGCCCCATCCTGGGGTTTTCCCCTTGAGGGGACAGCAAACCGTAGACTGACCCCAGAACTGCCCGTATTCAGGCGATTTGGGGCCTCCCCTTTTGCTTCCCCAGGGTTAAGAATTTTCCATTGACCAAAAACAGAAGGCCCGGCAGAACCAGGCCCTCTCATAAGTAATTTGCAGACCATCACCTTGCGCCGGAAGGTAAATACCTATCCGGCGCAAGATGATTTACTGGATCGAAGATAACGTCGCCGTCATCAGCGTCCATGGATTCCTGACAGGCGGTTTTCCCGCATCAGGCTCCCCGAGAGATGTTTATTGTAACCATCACATTTTCAGCACAATTATCGAACTGACTATTCCCTGCCAATCAACACCTTGAAATCAAGTACTGAATAATTCTAAATCTTAGCTCAACTAATCAACATCACTTCTTTCCATAAACATCTCTCTGCATCTCTTACAGATGCGCTGCCATTCTCATTTGAAATTAGTCTTCTCACAAACCTACGCAAAGCGATCAAACAAGAACTTCCCTTCGTCGAGTCAACTCTAGACAAAAACCATCCGACACCTAATCGCATACACATGATTCATTTCAATACAATCTGTCTATTGAAACGAACTCACTAACAAGTAAACTTCGATTTGCCACGAATCTCGTTCATCATATGCGCCACCTTGGTTTCACACCTATCTGGCATTACCGGCTAGTTTAAGGCCTTATCCACTTCACCAGCTATTTCACAATATACTGGCTGGAAAATCTCAGGATCAATCATTCGATGAGAACGATGATTGATATAACCCCTGAGATTCTTCTTTCAGCCTCAAATCACTCAGAATGATAAGGTCCACTGGCAGGACACTAGAACAACGACTTTGTAAGGCACCCATGGCTATTTAGCCTGCACCTAGAAGCTATTAATAATTTACTAAAATCTTAAATTATTCATAAATTTCGCGGATAAAACTATCAGCAACAAAGAACAATACAAAATAATAACTAAAAAATCTTATAGTTAGAAATAATATTTCTATATATCACGCGCAATTATTGTACTTTTAGAAGACTATTCAAAAATCAACAGGGTGTCCATACACCAGATGGACACCCCAAGTTCACAATCACCCCTTCTAATGATTTGAAGAATTAAAAGAATTATAACATTTAATTGAGTCCTCATCAAAGAAAAGTTTTGTCTTAGACAAAGGGGACATCAGCTATTCATCTTTGGAAATGATTTACAAAAAAAGACAAACTTTGACTAGGTAATATGGTACATCAAGATTTACTCTCTAAAAGACGATTTTTAAACATGATAATTTGAGATTTATATTTTAAAACAGTTTTATAGCCAATACCACTTTCAATAGATATTTTATTGTAACTTAAATTTTGATTATTTAAATACAACTTTAAAATAGCATTACATATTACTTCCAAAGTATTATTTTTTCTAATCTCATGGACATACTTTGCCCCTAAGGATTGTCTCTCTTTAATAACTGTCTCTTTATCATCATCACTAACATTTGAATCAATATCTTTTAAATTCATAACACCATAGTTCTTAAATATATATTTATACTGGGCATCATCTTTTCTGTTCCATATATATCTTGAAACATTTCTAGAAATAGTTAGAACCTCACTTTCACTCAATGGACCTTTAGAACTCCAATTTACAGATATCACAGAATAGTTTTGCTCTAACAAGTAATTATACAGTCCTTCTTGGAATACATCATAGTCATTGAACTGTTTAACAATTGAAACTGACCATTTCCTAGCTATATGAAACAGTTCTTCATTTCTACCAGCATAGATTTTATCTTTATCATATTTTCTAAATCCATGACAACTTGAGACTTCTACAAATTCAGCTAAGTAATTGAGATTGTATGCTTCATTATGCCAAGTCACTTTCCATTTTGAAGAAAATGGATTCTTTATTGAAGCATTTGTATATCCTGGGTCAGCTGAAGTTTTCTTTTCATAGCCATGGAGCACTGCTTTGAAGTAATTTACACATGAGATTCTGATTTTCTTGAAGTTTTCATTGCACGGCCAATAAATTGGTTTTTTAAGTTCATAAGCTAAAGTTCCATGGCTATTTTCATTGTTTACAAAAGATATCGTCGGCTGAGGAAGTCCTTCATCCATCCAAACTGAGACACCACCTTCCCAATCCAGATCGAGACAGAGATAATTCCTTCTTGATTTCGGAAATAAGAGATAATTTGACTTTTCAAATGCTTCATCAGGCAAAGAACAATTATCAATGACTTTACCTGAACCCCAGCGGATTGTTCTATCGAAGTGTTGTTTAAATCTTTCTTGCGGCGAAATTGAGGATACAATAGTAGGCATGACAATCTCCTTAGAGTAGTTTCTAAAGAGATTATTTCTTTATGTCCTTAGAAATGGAAACAAATCTTGCGGATACTTACAAAGAAAAATAGAACAAAATAATCTTGTCCAAAAAAATTTTCAAAATGGAATTTCAAATTTAGACATAAAAATACTTGTCTTTCCACCGTTGAGAATTTTAATTGATTTTGCTTACAAATCTATAAAATCAAGGGGCCAATGTAATTACACTGGAAACAATAAATTGCTAGATTGAACATATCTCCTTGTAATAATCAGCAGAGCATAAATTTCTGATCTTTTAAACATCTGTATTAAATCCAAGTCTAGCATGACGTTTTGTCAAAACATCCTGAAGTTGAACATAGTAGTCAATGCAGACTATCCTTCTCCGTATGCTCTTCGGCGAAAGAAGGTCGATGTATTTATAACCTAGCCTTTTATTCAAATACTCCTCAAGTTCGCTTCTATATCCATAATTATCATAGTTATGCAGTGCTCTTTTAGAGTTTATGCGATCATTAAACTTTATAACATGAGTCTTGTTTTCATCAGCAACCGATGGATTCCAGAAAGGGATAAATCCATAAGCAGGATATTTAGACCAAGACGAGGAATCAGAATAATGGATTGGAGCATCTGCACACCAGTCATAACTACTGACACCTAGAGCATGAGCTTTACAACCAGCATTGTATATTTTTATCGCAATATTCTTAATATTTTCTTTATTCTTTTCATTCTTTGAATACCCAGCAGATATTATTTGATATTTTTGTTTAATATACAGGTCGACTTCGCCGCCAGTATAATCATGAACAACAGGCACAACAGGAATTCCAGCATCTTTAAGAATTTCTAAAAAATTATAGTTAGTCGACAGACTCTCTTTTTCAAAATCTATATCATAATTAAATGCGAAGTCATAGGAACCTTTATACCTTACACAAAATGCCTTGTATCCTTCAAATGAAAACGGTAAATCACCTGGTGTAATCGAAAAATTTGCGGTAAAAGCCCCTGAATCAAGAATAACGCTATTGATATTGTCGTGTTTGTCTTCTAAAAACTTTTTATAATCAGGATCCTTCCCTGAGTAAGACAATAGGATATTTAATTTAGCTTGAGGAACACAACGAGTGTATTCCTCAAGCTCCTTTACCCCAAAACCAGAGAGGTAAATTCTCAAAATCTACTCCAAATTATTGTCTGCAACGTTATTAAGATCGTTTTCAAATTTTTCAACAATTACAGCAAACATATTTTTCAGCGAATCAAATTTTTCAAGACAATCTTTCGCCAAGTCTACATCCATGCTCAACAAATCAGACTCCTGAGAGTTTTTCAACATGCCATACATACGATCGATTTCTTCCCTAAAATTGGCCACTTCCGTCTGAATCGTGAGACATTTATCTTTCTTTTGAGCAATTCTGCCAGCATTAATGTATTTATTTTTAAACAATTCAGTCAAATCTTGATTACTTTTTTTCATTTTAACAATATCGGTTAATTCTTTTCCAGAGACTACATATCCATTATCTGAGGCTTTTCTCAATTCTTCCAATTCAGACAATTCCAAATTGCAAGACTTATCCTTCAATGACTTATAATTTTTTCCAAACGACTCTCTACTTTTAAGAAGCCGAGACCATTCATCATCATTACTCTTCCGCAACGCCAAGTCATCTTGGGAAATACAAACATTCATGAATTCAGTAAAGCTTAATCCGGCTTGTCTACTCGCCCTTTCGAGCTTAAGTAATGCATCAATACCCAATTCGTGATACGCTTCATCAATATTGGCTTCGAACAATCTTATATAATTTTCAATTGTTCTTAAAATTATTCCTTCATTGAAAACACGAGTAAAAAATTGATGCCAAGATTCAGCACCAATGAATTTGACATCATTTTTCAACTCATACAGCTTTCCACCGATGTCTATTTTTAACTTAACAAAAGGGGAATTCAATCTTGAACAATTGAAATCTGATTTTTTAATTTCGATTACAATATCAGAGGCAATAGAAGACATTTCCTCCATCAACACAGATTCATTCTCCAACAGAAGACGAATTGTTCTATTGAATACTTCTTTTGTTCCTTCAGCGTATTCCGCATATGCATCACAATTTGCAAAATTTCCCAACTGATCACAGTGGCTGCTATCAGGGGAATCAGGGGACTTAGGGCAATTAGGACAATCATCACATTCATTATATGTGTTATTCAACTCTCTCACCTGCTCTTTTTATTCATTGGAATGTTATTTGAAAAATTTCGATCCCGGAAAAGGTTTTCCAGCCGAAAATCAATCATAATTTTACCTCAATACAGCATAATATTTCAAAATGAGGCATAATACAGGCGACGAGCTCATGATGGGCATGCTCATGACCCTTCTGCATCTATCATTTCTATACGACGCAGGAGAATGTTAAAAAAACTCGCAACATTCTATATTCTTTCACTTTTTTTCACAGACCCGAAACCATTGACCAATGGATGCTCATCGTGCCCACCCCCAAGAAGTCATCCTCCTGGCGCAAAGGACAACGCGGAATGCCATTTTCAGACGGAAACAAATGGACACCGCCGATCAACCCGTTCGCCGGCGCCAACCTCAAAAACTATGGGTGCTCTCAATGAGGCAGTGACCAGCTTCCCGGCCTGCCAGCGAATCCAAATAATGCAGGCGTAGGAAGCTGCGCAGCCACCGGGCTAACAAACATGGACCATCGTCAACCCGTTCGCCGACAACTACCCAAAAAATTATGGGTCCTTTCAATGAGGTATTGACAAGCTTACCGGCTTGCCAGCGAATCCGAATAATGCGTGCGCAGATCCCTGCGCATGTACGTAGAGCATCCTGGAGAGGATTTTACGTTTTTCATTGAAAAGGGCCAATCCGGTCAACGGCTCCAAAAAATACATTATTTCAATTATTTAGCGTCATAAATTGGCACAAAATCTTTCAAATTCTGTCAACCATCTGAATTAGTTTATTTTTATCTAAGAAGATTCGACCGATGCAAAAAGCCCAGGGCGGCTTTCGCCGCCCCGGGCAATCACGTCGTGTGGTGGTTTCAGTCGATCACACGTACCTCGCCAAGCGCAAAGCTGATGAGGTTAACGCGCCAGGGTCAAGCAGTAATGGAGGGGGGAGTAGAGTGACCCTTATCCTCTACCGGCTTCTTCTCGGAGGCCAGAACCGCTTTCGCGGCCTCCTCCCGCTTTTCCTGCTTCTTCTGCTTTTCTTGCCACCGCTTGGTTTTTTCCCAGGGCTTCGATTCCTGGACCGATGCTTTTCTCGCTGCAATCTGGTCCCGGCACATCAGCGGGGTGTTTTTAGCGTACCCGCACAAGTCCAGATAAGTATCACGGGTTAAACCGTGCTCTGCCAGGTGTCCCTTCGTCAAGGTCTTGAATTCACCCCCGCAAATGCAACAGACGATTTTATCCGCCTGTATTGCATTGTGAGGATTAACCTTCAGCTTCATAGGGGCAACATTGTCTGACACCCCAGATACTGGAGAAGAAGCAACTTGACCGTTAGCAATATCGACACGCATCTTGGCGAGGCTTGTCAAATACTTGCCAGCGAGATCAGTTGTCTGCTCAACCGAGAGAGAAGGGAACTTGTCCATGACCAAACGTAACAGCTCGATTTCCATTTCCATCTTAACCTCGTTAGATGAAAAACGAGTTGAATGGAGTAATGGATACAATGCTGGTCAATGATCGGGAATAATCTCCAGTGATCAGAGAAAAAGCAAAGGAGTTTTCCTTTACCCTCTCCACTGGTCAAAAGAGAACTCCAATGAAAAGCAGGTTCGGCACTGAAAACCATACACACTTCGTGAGCTAGCTCTCTGGAGAAAGCTAGCCTGGGGCAGACGCCCCTTTTTCAAGGATCACGATTCAGTAATATGCAGCCGGTATGGCATTGTCAACACAGACACTCTCCCGTGCAAACCAATCTTTACCCCCATCTTGGCCGCGAGCAAGAATTCCTCCACTTACCACTCACCCCCTATTTTTATGAGAGTGGTGCCAAAAATCTCGGGGTATGACTTTTCAGATTACCACTTCTGGTCTAAAATCGTAGCAGGGTTGATGACAATCCCCCCACTTCGTTAAATACAGTTCAAAATGACTAGCAGCAATTCCATCGCAATTTAGTATAGAATTAGTGCGTGTCCATTCAAACCCATCCCGATCACAACACAGTACGATTATTCGTCTTCTGGCAGCATAATGGT